>CAWGXJ010000024.1:0-76965 GCA_963826465.1 uncultured Alphaproteobacteria bacterium | reverse complement strand
AGGATGCGGTCCGCGCAAATCTCGGCAAAGTATGGCACCATGGTCAGCTTGCCAGCATCGATAGAGTGATATCTGTCATACGAATGCACACCGATTTCATGACGGCGATGTAATTCGCTCGTCTGATCGTCGATGTCAGAAGATCCCCACGCAACGATGACGCCCGCTCTTACCGCAACGTGCTCCGGTCGCGCTCCGTGCAATCCGGGGATGATTTCCGCCATGGCGGCAAAGGAGTCCGTGATGATCTCGGAACGCACCGGATCGGCCGGTTCGGCCTGCCAGCCCGGCGGGATTAGCGACTTCGAACTGGCCGTCATGCACGTGGGGTACCAGGAGAGGTAGAACTGACCCTCTCCATAGTCGACCAAATCACCGAATGGGCCGAGAACAAGAGTGACACGCGGCAAGCAGCCCCTGGCGGCCGAGCTAAAGCGAACACCGTGCTTGAAGCGATGAATCCACGTCCGCCCAGGATGGATATTGCGGGTGGCGTCGATGGCCAATCGCCCATCCCAGAGCGTATTCACGACGACGTCGAAGGTGTCGGAATATTCGTCACGGGAATCCACGCCGAAGCTGCGCACGCCCATGCGGTTACCATCGTCCGCCACAGCCGTGATCGCATGGCCGGTACGCACATCGATCCGAGGGTCATGCATAACAAGTGGTCTCATCAACCGAGCCAGGGCGGGAATATCGAGGGCTATTTCCCCTGTATGGAAGGCCGACCTCACCAGCTCAGGGTCAAACCGACTCTCGAGCTCCGGCTGGGTCATCCGTCGGGGAGGGCAACGAAGATCGACACCGAAATAGCTGTCGTGTCCGGGGTGTTGCAGCACCTGCTCATGCACGGCACCGAGGTGTGCACAAAAGTCCTCGGTATTAACCTGGCTGTCGCGATGGACCGCGTAGATGAACGGCTCTGAGGGAGCCATTGGCGCATCTTCACCGAGATAAGACTTTACCAGCGGCATGAAGGAAAGCGCACCGCGCAGCATGGTTCGCGCGGTAGCAAGGCTGCGGTCCGAAGCATACACGTAACCTAGATGTATCTTACCCTCGCTCGCTGCGACCGCTCCGGCCAATAGGCTTGGATGACGATCGTACAGCGTTACCGACCCACCGCGGCGAGCGAGTTCCAGTGCCGTACAACAACCCTGAAACCCGCCTCCCAATACTGCGATGCGCATGTCCCGAGCGCTCCGTTTCCAACGCTGGCTTCTGGTGGCGCGGCGATCCACTGAGAGATGAACGGGCAGCGCCCCGCGCGGTAGCCGTTAACCAACCGCGACCGCCAATGTCACAAGCCTGATACAAAATCAGTTTACGTCGCGCCATATCGTGCTGAACACTCAGATTGAAGACGACGCACAGAATAACGCCGAGACACGGCGGTTTCGCGCGCTCTTTATTTCCGACATCCATCTGGGCACCAAGGCTTGCCAGGCCGAAGCCTTCCTAGACTTCCTGCGCTTCCACGAAGCCCCCCGTATTTACCTGGTCGGCGACATCGTCGACTTCTGGCGCATCCGCCGCGGCGTCTACTGGCCGCAACCCCACAACGATGTCCTGCAAAAGCTCCTGCGCAAGGTGCGCAAAGGCACCGACCTCGTCTACATCCCGGGCAACCACGACGAGGCCATGCGCGAGTACTGCGGCTCGCAGTTCGGCGGCGTCATGATCGAGCGCCAGACCATCCATACGGGCGCCGACGGCCGGCGCTATCTCGTCATGCACGGCGACGAGTTCGACGTGGTCGTCCGCTACGCCAAGTGGCTCGCCTTCTTAGGGGACTGGAGCTACACGATGGCGCTCTGGTTCAACATGCATCTCAACGTGGTCCGCCGCTGGTTCGGCATGCCCTATTGGTCGCTCTCGGCCTATCTGAAGCACAAGGTGAAGCGCGCGGTGAACTATATCGGCGAATTCGAGCTGGCATTGTCGCAGGAAGCGCGCCGCCACGGGGCGCAAGGCGTGATCTGCGGCCACATCCATCACGCCGCCATGCGTCAGGTCGGCGACGTCATCTACATCAACACCGGCGACTGGGTCGAAAGCTGCACGGCCGTCGCCGAGACCGAGGAAGGAATTTTCGAGATCATTCGCTGGAACCCGCATCAGGGCGTAAGTGCGCCAGAGTCCCCTGCCGAGGAGCTTGAGGCTGCCGCTTGATGCGCATCCTCGTCGCGACCGATGCCTGGTACCCCCAGGTGAATGGGGTTGTCCGCACCTATGAGCGGCTTGCGCAGGAGCTGCCGAAGCTCGGCGCCGAGGTCAGCTTTCTCGTTCCCTCGCGCTTCCGCTCGCTGCCTTGCCCCACATACCCCGAGATCAGATTGGCCCTCGTCGGCCCGCGCGCGATCGCGCGCTATATCGATGAGGTGCGCCCGGACTTCATCCATATCGCGACGGAGGGACCGATCGGGCTCATGACGAGGCGCTACTGCCGCAAGATGAAGCGACCCTTCACCACGAGCTACCACACGCGCTTTCCCGAATACGTCTCGGCCCGCCTGCCGGTCCCTAAATCCTGGGGCTACAGCTTTCAACGGCGCTTCCATAACGCCGCCGCCGCGATCTTCGTCGCCGCGCCGTCGGTGGAGGCGGATCTCAAGGCGCGCGGCTTCGAGCGCATGATGCGGTGGACGCGCGGCGTCGACGTGGATCTCTTCCGGCCGCGCAATGTGCGCCTGTTCGGCGAGCAGCCCGTGTTCCTCTATGTCGGCCGCGTCGCCGTCGAGAAGAACATCAAGGCGTTTCTCGATCTCGATCTGCCCGGCCGCAAGGTCGTGGTCGGCAGCGGCCCGCAAATGGCCGAGCTCAAGCGGCTCTATCCCGACGTGCTGTTCACCGGACCGAAAGAGGGGGAGGAGCTTGCCGAGGCCTATGCGTCGGCCGACGTGTTCGTGTTCCCGAGCCTCACCGACACGTTCGGCCTCGTGCTTCTCGAGGCGCTGGCCTGCGGCGTTCCCGTGGCCGCTTACCCGGTCCACGGGCCGAAGGACGTGCTCACCGACCCCGAGGCGGGCGTGGTCGATGCCGACCTGCAAGCGGCTGCCTTGAAGGCGCTGACGCTCGACCGCGAGGCCGCGCGCGCCCATGCGCTGAGCTATAGCTGGGAAAATTCGGCGAGAGAGTTTCTCGACAACGTGCTGGCGGCCCATAATCTCGGCCTGCCCGAGCGGCGGAGGCTCCTGCCGCGCTGGCGGGGCCGGCGGCAGACGCCAAAGAAAACGGCCCGGTTGGGGGGAAACCGGGCCGTCTCATTCTCATGCGTCAGTTTGGGGGACGCTTTGGGGGACATTGCGTCCACCCGGAAATGGTTAGCGGCCCGCGCCTTTTCAAGAGGAGGGATGCCAACTTGTCGCACCTCTCCCGTTAAGTGACTGACCTGGAAGCCTGAAAATCTTATCCGAACAGAGCTTGGCGCTTGACCGCGGGGAGCTTGTCGAGCGTCAGAGGCTCCGGCCGCTCGAACCGCTCCCCGTGAGGCGCCTCGGGGCCCGCATGATGGCGCCGGGCGGGGGCCTTCTCCCGCCCAAGCATCTCGTCCACGTCGCCCTGCCGTAGGCCTTCGCCAGGCTTCGGCGGCCCGCCGAGCAGCGGGCTCTCCTCGAGCGCCGCCCGCTCCATCTCCGTCGTGAGCGCGCCGACCCTGTGGGCGATGTCCTCCACGCCCCAGATCTCGATCATGGCGTTGATGCGCTGCTCGATGTGATTGAGCGCGCGCACCACCTTGCCGGTCCGCTGCCCGGTGATGTCCTGGAAGGAGCAGGCGGTGTAGATGTCGATCGCGCGGTGATCGAGCCTGTCGCAGTCTTCCACCGCGATTCCCTTCTCCCGCAGCGTCCAGGCGACCTCCTGGATGTCCTCCGCAGCCGACAGGATGTCCGAGGTGGCCTTCTCGGTCGCCTCGACGATCTGGTCGAGCTCTTCCGTCGCATCGCTGAGCTGTTTGTCGAACTGCTTCGGCGGACGAAGCTGGGCGATCTCGCGCCGCGTGCGGGCGATCGCCTCGCTCATCTCCACGAGCTCGGCGAGCACGGTCGCGACGCCCGTCTGGCGCCGCGGCTTGAGCACGGCCGCTTCCAGCCTGGCGATGGCATCGAGCAGCAATTGCGTCTCGGGAGTCCGGTTCCGCCGCAGGTACTCGGCGAGAAACCAGCGGCCGAGCGGCGTATCGCGCAGCGTCGCCTCGAGGGCAGCATAATCCTCTGCCAGCCCTTGGTTGAGCGGCATGCGTTTTCGCTGCAATGGATCGGTGCCGTCTGGGGCGCGTTCCGGCATGGTGCTGGCGAGGCTATCTGATTCGGAGTAAGCGCCGAACGTAGCAGCCCAGGGCAAGAGATTCGTTAACTTCTATGGCAAACATCGCCTCAGCGCCCGCCGCGCGGCCGCGCCTCGCCTGGCGGCTCGGCCTCCTCTACGCCGCGCTATTCCTGGTGGTCGGCTTCTACATGCCGTATCTGCCGGTCTGGCTGAAATGGCGGCACCTCGATGCCGACCAGATCGCGCTCCTGCTGGCGACGCCGCTTTACGTGCGCATCGTCTTCACGCCGGCGATCAGCTTTCTCGCCGACCGCATCGGCGGGCGCCGCACCATCCTCATCGCGCTCACCTGGGGATCGCTCGGCTCGTTCGTCCTGCTTTGGCTGTCGGACGGGTTTTGGCAGATGCTCCTCGCCGCGGTTCTGCTCGCCATGAACTGGACGACGGTCATGCCGCTGATCGAGACCGTGGCGGTGAGCGGCATCCGCAGAAGCGGCCTCGACTATGGCCGGGTGCGGCTGTGGGGGTCGCTCAGCTTCATCGTCGCGAGCCTCGGCGGCGGTGTCGTCATTCAGATGGCAGGCGCGGGCGCGGTGCTGCCGCTTCTCCTGGGCGCGACGGCGATGATGGTGCTCGGGTCGTATCTCGTGCCGCGGGACATCGAGGGCAGGGGGCCGGCCGCGCCTGCGGCGTTGCGGCGCCTCAAGCTTCGGGATGCGTTCGCGCTCACCCACGCGCCGCTCTTCCTGCTGTTTGTACTCGCGGCAAGCCTGATCCAGGGAAGCCACTCGCTCCTCTATACGTTCGGCTCGCTGCATTGGCGGGCGCAAGGCCTCTCCGGCGGAACCATCGGTGCGCTATGGTCCGTCGGCGTCGTCGCCGAGATCGCTCTCTTCGCCGTGTCGGGCCGGGTCATCGCGCGGGCCGGCGCGGCGCGGCTCATGACGCTCGCCGGTCTCGCCGCGGCCGTCCGCTGGGGGTTTTTCGCCTTCGACCCGCCGCTCTGGGCGACGGCGCTGCTCCAGACCCTGCACGCCATGAGCTTCGGCGCCACCCATCTCGCCGCCATCCATTTCTTGACCCATGCGGTGCCGGAGGATCGCGCCGCCACCGCGCAAGGCCTTTACGCGGCCGTGGTCGCCGGTCTCGTCATGGGCACGGTCACCGTGGCCTGCGGCCCGCTCTACCGGCTGCTCGGCGGCGAGGCCTATGGCATCATGGCCCTGCTGGCTCTGGCCGGCACGGGGGCCGCCTTTCTGCTGAGCCGGCGCTGGCATGGCGGTCTCGTCGTCGGCGCGGTCGACCCGTCGCATCTCCTGTAACGCTACCGTCAGCCTAGGCGGCTATTCGCCACGCTCGCCGACCATCGTACCTCCGCATTTTGGGTGTTGATCGGGCTCAACGACAGGCGCGATGGGGCGGCTAGAATTCCGGCCAACCGGAGGAGGCTGTTATGACGAAATTGAGCGCGCTTCTGCTTGCGGCAAGTTTGGCGACCGCCGCATCGCCGGCCCTAGCCCAAACAGATCAGCACATGATGGGCGACCACGGCCAAGGCATGATGGGTGGCGACGACCACGGTCAGGGCATGATGGGCGGCGACGACCACGGCCAGGGCATGATGGACGACGGCGATCATGGGAATGGCACGATGGGCGACCAGGGCCAGGGCATGATGGGCGACGATCACGGCATGAGCGGCCATGACGGCCAGTGACCTTGAGACGGTAGGAGGATGCGATGAATAAGCTCGGTGCGTGCTTGGTTGCGGCCTGCATGGCGATGGCGATCGCCGTCGCCCCGGCGGTGGCCCAGCAAGGTGGTCAAGGTGGCGGCATGATGGGCGGTCCAGGCCAAGGCGGCGGCATGATGGGCAAGGGCGCTCCCGGACAGGGCATGATGGGCGCCCCAGGCAAAGCCAACTGTCCGCGGATGGGCAAGGGCATGATGGGCGGCGGCATGATGCAAGGCGGCATGATGGGTGCCGGCATGATGGGCAAGGGCATGATGGGCGGCGGCATGATGCATTCGCGCCCGATGATGGAAGCGCGCCTTGCCTACACCAAGGCCGATCTCGAGATCACCGATGCCCAGATGGACGCCTGGAATGCCTATGCCGATGCCGTCAGGAAGCGCCATGCCGCCATGGAGGACGTGCGCGCCGACATGATGAAGGCCAAGGACGGCACGGCGGTCGAGCGCCTGGATGCGCGCATCACCTCGTTGGAAGCCAGGCTCGAAAGCCTGAAGGCCATGAAGCCTGCGACCGAGGGCCTTTACGCCGTGCTCACGGACGAACAGAAGCAAAAGGCCGACAAGCTTCTGGGCGGCGGCTGCCATATGATGTGAAGGCCGGAGGCACGATGAGCTATCACTTCTCCAAGACCCTCGACATGCCGTTCGACCAGGCGGTCACGCACGTGACCGACGCGTTGAAGGCGGAAGGCTTCGGTGTGCTGACCGATATCGACGTCGCCGCCACCATGAAGGCGAAGCTCGGCGAGGACTTCCGCCCGTATCGCATCCTCGGTGCGTGCAACCCCAAGCTCGCCCATCGCGCGCTCGAGCTCGAGGACAAGATCGGCACCATGCTGCCGTGCAACGTCATCGTGCAGCAGCATGACGGCGGCCGCGTCGAGGTCTCGGCCGTCGATCCGGTCGCCTCGATGCAGGCGATCGAAAATCCAGGTCTCGCCGACGTGGCGCAGGAGGTGCGGCGCCGCCTCAAGCACGTGGTGGAGAGCCTTTGAGCCTCAGCCCCACAATTCCGGCGGCGGCGGAAAGACCATGCCGCCCTCGTAAGTGAGCCCTGGCGCGCGGTCGCGTTCGAGCAGCAGCGGCCCGTCGAGATCGACATATTCGGCGTCTTGCGCCAGCAGGAGGGCGGGCGCCATGGCGAGCGACGTTGAGACCATGCTCCCCACCATGATCTTGAGACCGAGCGCGCGGGCTTCCGCCGCCGTGAGAAGCGCTTCGGTCAGACCGCCCGTCTTGTCGAGCTTGATGTTCACCGCATCGTAGAGCCCCGCCAGAGCAGCGAGCGAGGCGCGGTCGTGCACGGACTCATCGGCGCACACCGGCACGGGCCGCGCGATCTCGCCAAGCATCGCGTCCTCGCCGGCCGGCAAAGGCTGCTCCACGAGCTCGACCCCTGCCTCCGCGGCCGCCGCGAGAAGGGATTCGGTTTCATGCGCTTGCCAGGCCTCGTTCGCATCGGCGATGAGCCTTGCCTCCGGCACGGCGGCGCGGACCGCCGCCAAGCGCGCGGCATCGCCTGCGCCGCCGAGCTTCAGCTTCAGAGAGGGGGAAGCTTCGCGCCGCGCGCGCCTGCGCGGCCATAGTCTCGGGGTCTCCGAGCGAGATGGTGAAGGCCGTGAGGACGGCATGGAGCGGCGGAAGGCCAGCGAGCGCCGCGGCGCTTACTCCGGTTCGCTTCGCCTCCAGATCCCATAGGGCGCAGTCGAGCGCATTGCGCGCAGCCCCGGCCGGCAACAGGGTGGCGAGGCCGGCGCGGTCGAGACCCTGGGCAAGGCCCGCGCGGCACCCCTCGATGGCCGCCGCAACCCCCTCCACGCTCTCGCCGTAGCGGGCGTAAGGGACACATTCCCCGCGGCCGGTATGGAGGCCGTCCCCGACCTCGGCCACCACCACGAGGGCTTCGCGCTTGGACCCCCGGGCGATGGTGAAGGACCCCCGGATCGGCCATTGCTCCAGGGCCACCTCAAGGCGCGGAGGGGGTCCTCCAGGGTCATTCAATGCCATTGAGCTCGTCCGAGGGGGCCGCCATAACACCTTTATTTCTCCTGTGTTTTCGTTCAAAACGTAAGCACCCAAAATGGCGTCGGCGCCCCAAAGCGTAAAGTACGAGCAAAGCTAAGCCCTTCCATGCTCAAGCGCGACCATCAGCTCGTCCTGCCGACCCAAGCCCGCGCCCCCGGCTTCCGTGTCGAGCTCAGAGGAACCACCTTCCGCCTGATCGCCACCGGCGCCTGGACGGTGGCGGAAGCCGCCGACCTGGACAAGGCGCTGAAGCGCCTTCGCGTGCCGATCCCGCCGACACCCGACTTCACCGGCGAGATGGACATTGCCGGCATCGCCGAGATCGACACCGCGGGCGCCTTGCTCCTCCAGCGCACGGCAAGCGCCTGGCAGAAGGGCGGCTTGCGCACCCGTTACCGCGGCGCCACCGAGAGCTTCCGCATTCTCATCGAGGAGGTCCATCGCCGCGGCCAAGCCCAGAGGCCCGAGATCGAGAAGACCAACCCGGTCGAGAAAATGATCGAGGACGCCAGCAAGGCGATGACGGGTGCAGGGCGCGACGCGGTCCAGCTCACGGCGTTCCTCGGCGAAGTGACCGCCGCGTTTTGGCGCATGCTCAAGCAGCCCTGGCGCTTCCGTCCGATCTCGTTCTTCCACCATCTCGACCACGCAGGGCTTCGGGCGGTGCCGATCATCGCGCTGATCTGCTTCCTGATCGGCGCCGTCGTCATGCAGCAAGGCGTGGTGCAGCTCAGGCCCTTCGGCGCCGAACCGTTCGCCGTCAACATGGTCGCCATCCTGGCCTTGCGCGAGGTCGGCATCCTGCTCACCGCCATCATGGTGGCGGGCCGCTCAGGCTCGGCCTTCACCGCCGAGATCGGCTCCATGAAGATGCGCGAGGAGATCGACGCCATGCGGACGCTCGGCATCGATCCTATGGATACGCTGGTCCTGCCGCGTGTGCTCGCGCTCGTCGTGGCGCTGCCGCTTCTCACCTTCCTTGGCGACATCATGGGGCTTGCCGGTGGCGGCGTCATGGCTTTCGGCGTGCTCGGCCTCGACCTTTCGACCTACATGGACAAGCTGCATGAAGCAGTGGACTTCCAGCACTTCCTGGCCGGCATGATCAAAGCGCCGTTCGCCGCTGTGATCATTGCTCTTGTCGGCTGTCTCGAAGGCTTGAAAGTGGAGGGCAGCGCGGAGTCCCTCGGCACCCATGTGACATCCGCGGTGGTCAAGGCGATCTTCCTCGTGATCGTCCTGGACGCCGTGTTCGCCATGTTCTTGTCGGGGATCGGGGTGTGATCGTCGAGAACGAACGAGAGGTGGTCATCCGCGTGCGCCAGCTCGCCAAGAGCTTCGGCACGCATCAGATTTGGGATGGCCTCAACCTCGACGTCTATCGCGGCGAGATCCTCGCCATCGTCGGCGGCTCCGGCCAAGGCAAGTCCGTCCTGATGCGCGTCATCACCGGACTGGTGCAGCCTGACAACGGCATTGTCGCGCTGTTCGGGGAGAATGCGGAGAGCCTTACCCCGCAAGCCCGCCTCCAGATCGAGAAGCGGTGGGGCATCCTCTTCCAGGACGGTGCGCTGTTCTCCTCGCTCACCGTCCTGCAGAACATCCAGGTGCCGATGCGCGAGCATCTCGACCTGCCGCAAGCTATGATGGACGACCTCGCCTTTCTCAAGCTCACCATGGTCGGCCTGCCGCCGAACGCCGCGCACAAATTTCCCTCCGAGCTTTCCGGCGGCATGAGGAAGCGCGCAGGGCTTGCCAGGGCACTCGCCCTCGACCCCGAGATCGTGTTCCTGGACGAGCCCACGGCGGGTCTCGATCCGATCGGCGCCACGGACTTCGACCACCTAATTCGCAAGCTACAACAGACACTTGGGCTCACCGTCTATATGGTGACCCACGACCTTGATACGATTTTCACGGTGTGTGACAGGGTGGCGGTGCTGGCCGACAAGCAGATCGTACGGACCGGGTCGCCGTCCGAGTTGCAAAGCCAGCCCAATCACCCGTGGATCAAGGAATATTTCTGCGGAGAGCGGGCCCGCGCTGCGAGCCCCACCGAGCAACGAAGACTGATCGGCTGATGACGCCTGGCGGGTATTGAGCGCTGCGATGGAAACCAAAGCCAACTATCTGATGATCGGCGGTTTCGTGCTGGGCGTGCTCGCCTTTGCCTTCATCTTCATATTCTGGATCAGCAATTTCGCCGGCGGCGGCAAGCGCTACAAAATCGTGTTTGAAACGTCCGTCGCGGGGCTCACCTCCGGTTCGAGCGTCTCCTTCAACGGCATCAAGGTCGGCGAGGTGCAATCCTTCGCGCTGGACCCGGAGGACGGGCGCAAGGTGCAGGTGCTCATTGGCGTCGACGACAAGACGCCGGTGCGCCAGGACTCGCGCGCAAGGATCGAGTCTCTGGGACTGACCGGCGGCTCCGGGATTCAGATCACGCCCGGCACGCCGAAGTCACCCCTTCTGGTGGCGACGGACGACGATCCCATTCCGACGATCGAGGCCGGCCGCGGCGGGGGAGGGTTGTTCGATGCCGCGCCCGCCGCCCTCAATAGCGCCAACGCCTTCATCCAGCGTTTGGACGATCTCGTTGCCAAGAACGAGGACTCGATCAACAGCACGATGAGCAATGTGGATGAGTTCACCACGATGCTGAAGGACCAGAATGAAAAGATCAGCCAGACGATCGAGCAACTGGAGAAGGCATCCAAATCCTTCAACGAGCTCGCCACCAAGCTCGACACCAATGTCGACGGGCTGAGCCAGCAGGCCAAGCAAGGCCTACAGAATTTCAATGCGACCATGGAGGAAGCGCGCACCGCGGCGGTCACCCTCAACAGGATCCTCGAGAAGTTCGAACAGAGTCCGACAGGGTTCTTGCTGCGTGGATCGAAGCCGTCGGAACCCAGTCCGGGTCAGAGAGGATTTGGGCCGGGCGGCTCCCCAGGTCACTAGAGCCTCGTCTCGCACCGGATCGTGTTGACCTAGTAGCCGCGCAGCGCCTGGATCTGTTCCAGGCTTAAGCCGCGAATGTCCTCGTCTGTCAGCGTCCAAACGCCCTCGCGCTTTGCCTTTTCCTTGGCGGCCAAGAACATGGCCTCGGGGTCGACAGCCTGATTTCCAGAGTTGGCCACGCTGGCGAGGGTTTGTTCGGGGTTCCTTGGCGGAAGCGGCGGCGGCAGCTCGGGCTTCTTTGGCGGAAGTGGCGGCCGCCAATCAGCGAGCAATCCTCCCGACATGCAGAATTGCGGGTTCTTGATCACGGGCGCCCGCTCTCCCACGCCGGCGAAAAGCGTCGATTTGGCGCTTGCCCTCACCACTTCGTCCCAACATCCGTAATCATTGCAACGATTATAGGTGAAGCAGATCGGACAGCTCGTATCGTTCCTCAGCTTGAAGGCATGCTTTCCTTTGACGCGCCCCGAAGCGGCTAAAGTCTCAATTCCCTTTGCGAGCTTTTTCAGTTCTTTTGCGATCTTTGCGCAATCGGCTTCCACCTTTCCGGCTTCGGGGTCGGACGTCGCGTCGCCGCTGCACGCATCTTGCTGAAGGAGAGGGTCGAGCGGTTCTGACGGAGTCGACGGAACAGAGTCTGAAATCACTGTGATCTTGGCCGTCCCGCCTTCGAGACAAGGCGCCGCCGGTACCACAGGAGCCGGTCTTTCGGCTTTGCCTTCGACCAGGTCCCTGAATCCCCCCTGGAGGCCGACGACGATCGTATAGTTTCGATCCTCGCTATAGGGCTGACCGTTCCTCGCATGCGGTCCGACGGCCACCAATATGCCCTTCTGAATGAGGCGGCCCTCGTCGTCTGTAACCGGGCGTCCATCCTTGAGCGCGAAAACCGCGCCGCCCGAACCTCCCTCGTCGAGGTCGACGTCGGCGTAGTAGAACGGCGGCCCGCCAAAGAATGCGTTGTTGACGCTTCTTATCTCTCCCTTCGCGACGACCGGTTCCCGGCCCGAAATTCTGTTCAAGGTACGACGCTGGTACCCGGTCGCCGAAAAGATCTGCTCCCCCTCGGACAGAGAGGAATCGGCCTCGTTCAGCGCAAACGAATTGCAGTCCGCTAATGGGCGCTTGAGGCGTACGACGATAAAATCCTCGTTGTTCAGGAAGTAGCCCTTCCTCTGGTCTTTCTCGACGACAATCGGAATGGCGACGTTCCGATGCAAAAAGCTGCGGAAGCTGCACCAGCCGAAGGACACCGCGCCGCCTCTGCCTTTGGAGAAGACGTGCTTCGCCGTCACCAGCAGGTCCGGTCTGAGCACGCTCGATGCGGACGCGAAAACCTCCTCGCCCCCGCGATTCTCGCACACGATCTTCCCCGTGCACGCCATCAGTTGTTTCGTCTCGTCGGTCGAAAACGCGATGCCGAGCTTGGCTTCGCTCTGGCTGAGATTCCAGCGCCCGTCGACGAGCTTCCGGCTTCCGTCCTTGGCGTAGATGAGGACCCGGTGGAGCAGGGAGATTTGCGAGGAGAGCGGGTCAGCCGGAGAGCCGTCCGTCACGAGCGGCGAAGCGTCCACGCCACTCGAAACGATCACCATTATGGCGGCCAATGCGCCGGCGCCGAGACCTTGTCTCACGGTTCTCTCCGTCGGGGGCTCGACCCGACGGCCTACTCGCTTACGTCTTCCTATTGAGGAAAAGCCGCTGGTTCCCTCGGCTACCTTTGGGCTCGGCACAAATAGACCTCAAAGCCGAGCCGCTGTCGAGAAAACCCAGCGGACTCGGTAAGGTCACGTTGATCTCGGCTCAAAGTTCATGGGCCCCGAACGGCGAAGGCAAGGCCGACTTCAAGATCTTCGTCATGGCCACGCTCGCGAAGGGCGCTGTTCTGCTGTACGAATGTCGAAAAATAGCGCGCGCTACGTCGCATGATGACAGATCGATGACGCCCTCAAGCGTTAAGCTAGCCGGCCTTTATGTCGGCTTCTGACCCGCAACGGCATCAGGATGATCCACGACGTAATTGCCCCTGGCAAAGGGCGCGCATGGAGGATGGAGATGTTGAAAAGAAGCGTCTGCTTGAGCGTGCTTCTCGCCGCGATGTTCTTCGCTTGTGCGGCTCGCGCCGAGGAAACCTGCACGAAGATCGTTGCGACCGGCCACCCCGAATATCCGGTCATGGCCTTCAAGGCAGGGGACCGCATCGAGGGCGCGGCGCCACTCCTCGTCGGAGAGATCGCCAAGAAATTGGAGATCCCCTTTGAATCTCAATATATGGGCTCGTGGGCCGAAGCACAGGCGGCCGCCCGCGAGGGTAAGGCCGACATGATTATCGGCGTGTACTACAACGACGAGCGGGCCCAGTATCTCGAATACGTCCAGCCTCCGTTCGTCTACGATCCGGTCCAGGTCTTCGTCCCAAACGACGAGTCGTTTGAATTTCTCGGACAGGACGATCTCATCGGCAAGAAGGGTGTAGCGAATGAAGGAGAGAGTTTTGGGACGAACTTCGACGCCTTCATCAAGGACAAGCTGACGGTCACGCGAGTTGACGGACTGGCCGCCGCGTTCGATGCGCTCATGTCGGGCAATGCCGATTACGCGATTGCGGCCTATTATCCGGGGACTGCAGAGCTGCAGCGGCTGGACCTTGATGACAAGATCCGACCGCTGGAACCGGAGCTTCTGTCGGAGGAGTTGTTCGTGGCATTCTCGAAGAAGTCCCCCTGCGTCGCGCTGGCCCCGAAGTTCGGGGAGGGCATCACGGAAATGACGGAGGACGGTCGTTTTCGCGAGCTCGTGCGCGATGCCTTCACCGAATGGGACGCCGAGAAGAGCCCCCAAGACTAACGGCGCAACCCAGGCCTATGCCCGCTTCTGGTACTTATCGGCCACCATCACTCGGACAGCTCGGCATCCGCTAACGACCCTGAGCGGACAGGCAGTGACCTTTCTGCCACGACAAAATTTTTCTGACTGAGCTTGGCAAGGTCAAAAACATGCCCCTAAAGGTTTAGAATGAAATTGTTTCCCGTATGGCGGGAGGTGTCCAAACCCAGGAGGGGTCGATGGTGAGAACCGGGATCGTCTTAGTGATGAGCTTGGCTTTCTCTGCATTGTTTGGTTCAGCGATTGCGCTTGAGCGTGGGTCAAATCTGAATGCAGCTACGAAGCTCATGTCTTCGAGAAGCGATTTGTTACAGACGGTTCAAGAGCAGTGTTGTCCTGCTGGTTATCCTTGGCTGCGGAATTCGACGAACACGTGTTACTCGAGTGAAGCCGATTGCCGCGATACAAACGGTGGAGGCTGGTCCTGCCGCCAAGTGAATTCCTGTTGATCCGAGCCGGCGGGAAGCGGGGGTTTTGTGTCCGACATAGGCGGCATCTTCACCCCGCTCGACTTGCTGTTGATGGCGTTAGGGGCGGGCGCGCCGGGCCTTGTCCTCGGCGCTGTCGCCGGGGCGATGCTCACGCGGGACCACCGTATCGTCGGCGCCGCGCTCGGCGGGGTGGCGGGGTTCGCGCTGTGTTTGGGCGCGGTGGTGTTGTGGGTGTTGGTGGTGAAATAGGTGGGGGCTCGCAAATGGCCCGCCTCGCCAGTGTGTTCCCGAGGGAACCGGCGGCCGCTAGATCAGTCCGCCCAGGCGCAAAGCGATGAGGATCAACGCGGCGGCAGTCAGATAGATGATGATCTCTCCCTCCGCGCCCCGTCGCAAGACGGCCTGCTCTGGTGCGGCCGGGTTGTAATAGACCTCAACCGGTTGCCCGGGCGCAAACTTCGCCGCCCCGCGCTTGGCAAACAGGCGGAACGTGGCCAGCGTTTGAAAGCCGAAACTGATGCGGTCGCATTGATAGCTGACGCCATCGACCTCGTAGATGTAGATCGTCCGGGAGCGGAAGGCGGTCGCGAGTATCCAGTTGAAGATTGCTTCCCGAGCGACGCGGACTTTGACGGCTTCAACACCTGAGGACAGGATTTTTCCCGGTGCCGAGGGCCATTTGAATGTTGCGGCACCTTGCTGGTGAAAAACGAAGGCAAACCGCAACGCCATCAGGCTCATGAATGTGACGAAGATGGCGGAGGAGAGCTGGCGCGGATCGGCGCCAAGTTCGACGAGGCGTGCGTAACCGCCGCTCAACGCGAATATTAAAAAGAGGCCGCCCACGCCGAACAATGCCCCGACCAGAAAAGCGATTTGAAAGGCGCGCTCCGGCATGTCGCGCTCAAGCACGCAATTTTCCGGCCGGCTCTGGTCGTAATAAACGGTGACCGTCTTTCCAACCGGATAGAGGCGCAGCTTTTCGGCAACCTGGAAATTTCCGGGATCGTCGGCGATGCCGATTCGCGTTCCTTCCACGCGACGGCCGTTGACATTGAAGGCGTATCGCACCGCCGCGAAGTTTCGTGTCTCCGTGCTCACAGTCGCGGCTCCGGGCTGACTGGTGTGCCTGATGATCGTGCGCGCCTCCGATCGGGACGAGACAATCTTGCCTGTTGCCGGCAACCAGCTCCGCGCGCGCCTGACTTCAAGATATTTGCTGGTGACGGCTGTCATGATGAGGCCGTAGAAGGCGGCCAGCACGCCGCAAAGAAACCATTTGAGTGTCACGGGGAGTCCTCGTCAGGCGCGGCCGGTGCGAATTGAGCCGTTTCACGTCCGCTTGTAGCACCAAGCGGACGTGCGATCGCGGGGCCTATGTGGCCCGCTCAATAGCCCGCCCCTGCCAGGAGGAATGAGGCCTCGCGTATTTTCTGGATCTTAGACCGCGACGCGCTGCGAGCGCACGGCCCGTGGAGCCCGGTCGCGTTGCCTCGCCCGGGCGGGCTCCGCGTCGCAGGGGATCTCGATGTCGATCTCGAGCAACGAGACCGCCTTGCCCCGCTCGATCTTGATCTGAACCTTGTCCACGTCGACGGGAACGTGCTTGGCGACGGCGGCCAGCACCTCCTCCCGCAGGATGGGGATCAGGTCCGAATGGGCCTCGGCCCCGCGCTCGTGCGTCAGCAAGATCTGCAGACGCTCGCGCGCGACGGAGGCGGTCTTCCGCCTTCGGAAGGGCATGAACCAGCTCATGCCGCCCTCCGCCCGAACATCTTGCTGAAAAGACCGTTGCGATCGCTGGGGAACACCATCGGCACGTCCACCCCCATCAGGCGTTGCGCCGCGTCGCTGTAGGCGCGCGCCGGCCCGCTCTTCGGGCTGGAGATCGGCACGGGCGAGCCGAGATTCGAAGCGCGCAGAACCTCCTCGCTCTCGGGGATGATGCCAAGCAGCGGGAGAGAGAGAATGTCGATGACGTCATCGACATTCAGCATGTCGCCGCGGCCGGCGCGGACCGGATCGTAGCGAGTGAGGAGGAGGTGCTTTTCCATGCGCTCGCCGCGCGCCGCCTTGTCCGTCTTGGAGTTGAGCAGACCGACGATGCGGTCAGAATCGCGTACCGAGGATACTTCCGGATTTGTCACCACCACGGCCACGTCGGCGTGCCGCATTGCGAGCGTTGCGCCGCGCTCGATGCCGGCGGGGCTGTCGCAAATGATCCAGTCGAAAAACTCGCGCAGCTCGTTCATCACTTTCTCGACGCCGTCGTCCGTCAGGGCGTCCTTGTCGCGGGTCTGGGACGCGGCGAGCAGATAGAGGGTGTCGAGCCGCTTGTCCCTGATGAGGGCCTGCGAGAGCTTGACCGTGCCTTGCGAGACATAGATCAGGTCGTACACGACGCGGCGTTCCGCGCCCATCACGAGATCGAGATTGCGCAGGCCAACGTCGAAATCGACGACCGCAACGCGTTGGCCGCTCTGCGCGAGTGACGCGCCGAGCGCGGCAGTCGTCGTCGTCTTACCGACTCCGCCCTTACCAGATGTCACCACGACGACCTGCGCCATGTCTTCCTCCTTGCCTCAATCGAGTGTGCTTATTTTGAGATCGCCGTCTTCGAGCCAAGCGTGAACGGGTCTCTCGAGCAGGTCCGAGGGAAAGTCCTCGGCCATGCGGTAATATCCGTCGATGGCCACGAGCTCGGCGGCAAGACGGCGGCAGAAAATATGCGCGGTCTTGTTTCCGTCGGCACCGGCCAGAACGCGGCCGCGCAGCGCGCCGTAGATGTGGATCGATCCCGTGGCGACGATCTCGGCGCCGGACGACACCGAGCCGATGATGGTGAGGTCGCCGTCGTGAAACAGCGTTTGGCCTGAACGGACATGCGAGTCGATCACACGAGAGGACGGCGCCGGCATTACGGGCGCGGTCGGCTCGCTTGCGGGCGCGGTCGCCCCGCGCGTCTCGCGCGGCGTTTCGGAGTCCGTCGTGCGGCCGGGCGTCAGGACGGGCGGCAGGTCGGCGTCGACCCAGGCCGGGTCCGCGCCGAGAAGGCCCATGACACGGATGCCGCGGGAGCCGAGGTCGGCAATCAGCTTGGCCAATTTGCCCTTGGTCAAGAGCAGCCGCGACACGTCCACGACGACAGGTTTGCCGGAGAAGAAGCCCGGGGAACGGGAGAGCCAGGTGTCCGCCTCGGCGACCCATCGCCCGATGGGCATTTCAGGCTTCAGGACGAAGGCGAGGAACGTGCGACCGTGGAACTGGAAGGAGCGGGAGAGCTGAGGTGCTTCTGCGGATGGCTTAGGTGCTGCGACGGCCATGGCTGTCTGTCGGTCCCCGTTTTGATTTAGTTAATAAAATCGCCACCATGGTTAACGGGCCGTTAACGGCGGGGGCTTGCGAGGAGAATTTTCGGGGGATGCGCAAAAAAAAGCCCCCTCGCTCCCGTGAGGGAGGAGGGGGGCCTTTGGTGGGGGAGCCTAAGTGGCTTTACCGCAGGCGTCCGCTCGCGTGTGCGAGCAGGAGATAAACGCGTCCGGTCTCGGACGTCAGGTAGTTCTGGAGCATGTGGCCGGCCGGATCGGTCTGTTCGGCCTCGGCGAGCAAGCGCTCGAAGTCGCCGATATAGCGGTCAACGGTGTTGCGGAACTCGCCGTCGCGGTCGTAGCGGCTCGAGATCTCCTCGAACGTCGCCTGGCCGTCATAGGTGTAGATGTGGCGCCCCAGCACGCCGCGCTCGCCGGCGCGCATGCGGTGCCAGACATCGGCGGCGGTCCGGCTGTCGATCGCGCGGGCAAGCTCGTCGATGCGCAGCTGGCCGGCGCCCGAGGAAGCCCCGCGGCCGCCGCCATAGCCCGGCTGACCGTAACCCTGGCCGCCACCGTAGCCCTGGTCGCTCGGCGGCGCCCAGCCGCCGCGGCCTGACGCGGTCGAAAGCTGTTGTGCAAGCCCGCCCGCGGTCTGGTCGAGATCGGCCGCCTCATAGGGCGCGGGCATCTGCCGGCCGCGCGCGTCGAAGCGGGGCATCGGCGGCGTGCCGTAGTCGCCGCCCGGCCGCACCTCGTCACGAGGCGGGAAGGACTGCGGGGGCTGCGGGTAGGGGGCAGCGCCGCTCATGGGAGCCGCCTGCGTGCCCGCCCGCGGCAGGGTGGGGCTCATCGCCTCGATCTCGCGGAACTGGTCGTTGAGCGCCTTGCGGATCGCGGCGGTCGCCTGCGCGGTCTGCTCGGGCAGGCTGTCCATCCGCTTCTGCATCTCCTGACGCAGCGTATCGAGATCGGTTGCGGTCTGCCGCGCCGCCTCGCGCATGCCGCGCGAGGTGTGATCGAACTGCCCGCGCATCTGCTCGAGCTGCTTGCCGATCTGGGTGATGACCGTCTCGAAGCTGCCTTTGAGGTCGCCGACAGCGCGGGCGGTATGGGCTTGCGCCTCGTCACGGAGCTTCTCGATCTGAGCGAGCGCCTGCTGCGCCTGACCGGCCGTATCGCGTCCGAGCGCGGTCGTCACCTGCTTGGCGCGTGCCTCGGCCTGGGTCAGCGCGCCTTCGACGATGCCGGCGTAGTTGCGCATCATGCCGTCGAGCTCCTGGGCCTTGGTGTTGACCGTGTGGAGCAGGGCGATGATGGACTGATGGCGGCCCTCGAGGATCGAGTTGATCTTGGCGTTCGAGGAGTCGAGCGCCTTGGCCGCGGTGAGGATCGCCTGGCCCTGGTTCTCGAAGCGCTGGGTGAGGCCGTGGATCTGCTCCAGAAGGCCGCGTGACACCTCGCGCAGGTTCCCGGTCTGGCTGGTGAGGATCGACACCGCCTCCTTGGACTGGGCGCCGACCTGCTCCGCTGTCTCGCGCATCATCTGCGAGTTGTTGGCGAGCACGTCGTTGAGCTGCGCGGTCTGCTGACCGAACGTCTCCTGGGCCATGCGGGTATGATCGCTGAGCATCGCGTCGGTCTCGGCCGTGCGCTGGCCGAAGGTCGTGTCGATGGCCTTGAGCCGCTCGGCCAGCGCCGTGATCACGAGTTGCGCGCGCTCGCCCATGGTCTTGTCGAGCGCCTCGGTCTGCTGGGTGATGGCCGTCTCGAGGCTCTTCGCCTTCTCGAGCAGGGACTTGGTGAAAATGTCGGCCCGTTCGGCGAGCGTCTTGTCGAGCTGGATGGCGCCCTGGTTGACCGCCGACGTGAACTGGGCCGTGCGGTCGTGCAACGCCTTGTCGACCGCGTTGGCGCGATCCTCGATCGTCGCGGCGAGCGCGTTGGTGCGCTCCTGCAGCGTGTTCTCGAAGGCGACGACCCCTTGCGACACGACGCCGGTGAAGGCGTCCGTGCGGTCTTGCAGCGTCTTCTCGAGCGTGACGGCGCTCTCGGCGACCACATTGGTAAGGGCGTCCGTCTTCTCCGTAAGCGTCTTCTCGAGCGCGACCGCGCCTTCGGCCACCACATTGGTGAACGCATCGGTGCGCTGTTGCAGCGTCTTGTCGAGGGTAACGGCGCTCTCGGCGACGACGTTGGTCAGGGCGCCCGTGTGCTGGGTGAGCGTCTTGTCGAGCTTCGCCACGCCATCGGCGACCACGCTGCCATAGGCGGCGGTGCGCTCGGCCAGCGTCTTGTCGAGGGTGACGGCGCCCTCGGCCACGACATTGGTGAAGGCATCGGTACGGTCTTGAAGCGTCTTGTCGAGGGTGACGGCGCTCTGCGCGACCACATTGGTGAGGGCGCTGGTCTTCTCCGTGAGCGTCTTCTCGAGCGCCACGGCGCCTTCGGCCACCACATTGGTGAAGGCCGCGGTGCGATCGCCAAGCGTCTTGTCGAGCGTGACGGCGCTCTGCGCGACCACATTGGTGAAGGCGTCGGTGCGCTCGGCCAGCGTCTTGTCGAGGGTGACGGCACCCTCGGCAACGAGGCCGGTGAACGTGTCGGTCCGGTCCTTCAGCGCCTTGTCGAGCACCGTGGTGCTCTTGTCGATCTCGGACATGAAGGTCTCGGTGCGGTCCTTCAACGTCTTGTCGAGCGTGATGGCGCCGTGAGCGACGGAGTTCTCGAGACCCTTGATGCGCTCGGCAAGCGAGCTCTGCAGGGCTTCGGTCCGCTCCTTCATCGTCTTGTCGAGGGCCGTGGTCCGCTGCGCCACCACGCTTTCCAGCGAGGTGAGGTTCTGGGTGGCACCTTCGATGACTTTGGTGAGGCGGCCTTGCTCCTTGGTCAGGCGTTCGAGCAGGCCGGGCACCTGCTCGGCGACCTTGGCTTGCGCCTTGTGCACCTGCTCGGCGGCCTCGCTGGAGCGGGCGACGAGGAGCTCGGTGAGCTGCGTGCCGCGCTCGGCGAGCTTCTTGTCGATCGCGCCGCTGGCATTGGCGATGTCGCGCGACACCGCGGCGCCGACGCCCTTCAGCGCCTCGCTGACCCGGTGGCTGTTGTTGGTAAGAGCCTCACGCTCAGTGGCAAGCTCGTTGATCAGGCTCCTGACACGAAGCTCGTTTTCGCCGTAAGAGCGCTCGAGCGCGGCGACCTCGTTGTGCACCATGGCCTCGAGCTCGGATGCCCGGCCGATCGCGCGGGAGATGGCGTCGTTCATGGCCGCGACCTGGCGGCGAATGGTCTGACCCACCGACGCCACCGACTGCTCGGCCATCCTGTCAGGCTCGGCCAGCCGGACGGCGACCTCGGTCATGGCCGAGGCCATGAGGCGGAGCTCCTGGGCGCGCCAGACGAGCAGGGCCAGGAACCAGAAGAGGACGATGGGAACGAGAATGGCGGCCGCGGCGGACAGGGCCGAGGCGCTGAGCGCGCCGCCGCTCGCGGCTTGGCTCGAGATGATGCCATAGGCGAAGAAGCCGCCGATGACGAACCAGACGGCGGAGGCGATCAGAGCGATCAGGAACGGCGTGCGCCCGGGCCTCTGCTGCAGAGCGAAGATCAGGCCGCCGATCGAGGGAATGTCGTCGTTGGCGGGGGCGGAGAGGCGGCGCTGCGGCGGCGGGCCGGCAGGGCGACGTGTCCGCTGGAGGTTCTTGACCGAAGGCGCTCCGGCCGCTGACTCAGGAACGTCGGCCGGCTTCGTATCTTCCTGTTGTGATTTGAGGGTCTGGGGCCGGTGCTCTTCGCGGCGGGGCTCGTCCCGCTTCGGCTCCTCGCGCTTGCGCTGCTCCGCCTTGAGCCGGTCGGCCAAGGTGGAACGCCGCGGCAAATCGGAACTCCGCTCGAGGACCGGGGCCTCCTCCGGCTTCCCCTTGCCCCGCATCATCGCTTCCAGGGGGCCTTTCGTCTCGTCTTTGGCTTCCGGCGTCGCTTTCCCAGGAGGCGACTTTGCTTGTTCCTGCGCCATAACGCGTCCCTCGCAGCACTAGACTAAAAAATCGGAGAAAACTGCGCCGTAGACCAAGAACCCGCAACTGCGGCGCATAGCGTCTAGTGGGACCCGCATCCCTTCCGGACCAAGCTAACTAACCGGAAGAGCCCCCAACGCTTTTTCCCCCTCTCCCAACATCGTTAACGAATTTTTAGGGCTAAAAAAAGCTGAATCGGTCGCTGAGGTTAACGGCCATTAACCCCTTAGGATTGCTGCCCCAATTTACTGCGGACCGAGCCCGAATCGCCTAAGACTAGGCCGAAGACCGGGTAGGCTCGGCAAAGGCCCCTGGCTTCCGGCCATGGCGGCACCACGTTATCGCCGCGGCTCTGTGTGCGCCGCGTCAAGAAACCGTCCCGATTGGGCGCGAGAGAAGCCCGCGGCAGGATTTGGGGAGAGGACTTCATGGCGAGCGAGCAAGCCGCAAATATTGAGGTCGCAGAGTCCACGGAGGAGCGGACGCGCCGGGCGCGGCCGGTCGATCTCGTGCATCTGTCGCGCTATACGCTCGGCGAGCGGGCGCTCGAGCGGGAGGTGCTGGAGCTCTTCTGCAGCCAGGCCGTGCTTTACCTGGAGCAGCTCCGGGCGGCCATGTCCGACAAGGCGTGGAAGGAGGCGGCCCATTCTCTTAAAGGTTCGGCCCGTGCGGTCGGGGCGTGGCGCGCGGCTCAGGCCGCCGAGCACGCCGAGGCCCTGCAAGGCGACGGGCTGACCCAGTTCCGCGCCGCGCGGATCAGCGAGATCGAAGCCTCCCTGCGCGAGGCGGAGGCCTTTATCGCCTCCGTGCTCAAGGATCGCTGACCGCAAGGCCCCCGCGATAAAGCACCGCAAGGCGCTGGAGTCTCCGGTTCAATTGCCCTATAGAGCACGGGCCGTGAGCGGGCCCGCCCGTCATGCACTTTCCCTTCGGGCGCGCGCGCTCCCCGCCGCCCGGTTCCCGAGATCGGATAACGCCTAAAGCCCCCGCCAACGTCATGGCCAGGATCACCTTTATTCAGCCCGACGGGACCGAGAATTCGGTCGACGCGGAACCCGGCATGACCGTCATGGAAGCCGCGGTGAAGAACTCCGTTCGCGGCATCGCGGCCGAATGCGGTGGGGCTTGCGCCTGCGCGACGTGCCATGTCTACGTGGAGGAGGAGTGGCGCGAGGCGACGGGCCAGCCCGAGCAGATGGAAGAAGACATGCTCGATTTCGCCTTCGACATCCGCCCGTCGAGCCGGCTCTCTTGTCAGATCAAAGTGACCGAGGCGCTCGATGGCCTCAGGGTCAGGATTCCCGAAAAGCAGTTCTGAGGCGCTATGTCAGAGGATGTGATCAAGACCGATGCGGTCATCGTAGGGGCAGGGCCCGTGGGCCTGTTTGCCGTGTTCGAGCTCGGCCTTGTCGATGTGAAGGCTCACGTGATCGACATCCTCGATCGGCCCGGCGGTCAGTGCGCCGAGCTCTACCCGGAGAAACCCATCTACGACGTTCCGGGCCTCGCCATCGTCACCGGCCAGGAGCTGACCGACCGGCTCATGGAGCAGATCAAGCCGTTCGGCGCCGAGTTCCATTTCGGCGAACGGGTCGAGTCGCTCGACCGGTTGGACGGCGGTTTCCGGCTCGTGACCGACACAGGCACCATTTTCGAATGCAAGGTGGTGATCATCGCCGCGGGCGGCGGCTCCTTCACGCCGAAGCGCCCGCCGCTTCCGGGCATCGAGGCCTATGAGGGCACGTCCGTCTTCTATTCGGTGCGCAAGATGGATGCGTTCAAGGACAAGGACGTGCTCATCGTCGGCGGCGGCGACTCCGCGCTCGACTGGACCTTGAATCTTCAGCCCGTGGCGAAGTCGCTGACGCTGCTCCACCGGCGCTCCGAGTTCCGCGCCGCGCCGGCCTCGGTTGCCAAGATGCTCGAGCTTGTCGAGAGCGGCGATATCGCCTTCAAGCTCGGCCAGGTGACCGAGCTCAAGGGCGCCGACGGCAAGCTGACATCCGTCACAGTGAAGGCCGCGGACGGCTCGACCTTCGAGCAACCGCTCGAGGTCATGCTGCCGTTCTTCGGGCTGACCATGAAGCTCGGCCCGGTCGCCGATTGGGGCCTCAATCTCGAGGAGAACCTGGTCCCGGTCGACACCGAGAAGTTCGAGACGAGCGAGAAGGGCATCTTCGCCATCGGCGACATCAACACCTATCCCGGCAAGCTGAAGCTCATCCTCTCGGGCTTCCATGAGGCCGCGCTCATGGCGCAGCAGGCCCACAAATACGTCCATCCCGATAAGAAGCTGATCTTCCAGTACACGACCTCGTCGTCGAGTCTGCAGAAGAAGCTCGGCGTGAAGTGAGGCGTATCAGGCGAGCGAGCGGTAGACCGCGACCTCGTACGGGCTGAGCAGCCGCACCTTGAGGCGCTCGTGCATGGGGAGCTCCACCCGCATGAACACGCCGCTCGCATCGACGAGATCGGTCGCCACCGGATCGACGAGGATGAGGTAAAGCCGGCGCGGCTTGTGGCGGTACGACACGACGATGTTGTGCAGCACCTCGGCGAACACCTCGCGCGAGAACGGGTTGAAGAAGTAGTGCACGGCCTCGCCGTCGGGCGGTCCCACCAGACTTGCATCCTCGTGCACGCACTCCACGTTACGGCACCGCATGCGTGAGCGCGGATACTGCGCGATGTTCATCTCCGCGTCGTCGTGCAGCTCCGCGGCGAACTCGATGCCGCCGATCGCCGCGAACGGATGCTCCGAGGCCAGCAGCAACACGCGGCCTTTGCCGGCGCCGTAATCGACGAAGGTGAGCTTCGAGAAGTCGTAGTCGACGGCGCCGAGAGTCCACTCGAAGAGCTGGCACGGCGTCGGCCGGTAGTCGTGACCGTGCTCGCGGTTGGGTCCGCTGATCGTGAGGCCGTCAAGCGCGACCGGATCCTTGGTCGGCGCGAAGAACAGCTGCTCCTTGGGCGGATCGAGCACGCGCTCATGCAGCCAATAGAGGATCTCGCGATAGTCTTGCTTGAGCCGGTCGGGACGCGCGTGCTCTTTCAGCTTCGCGCTCGTGCGTCCGATCTCGGGCAACACGTTCTCGCGCCCGTACTCCGCCGCGCGTGTCAGGCCGTTTGTTGCTTGCTTGGTTTGGTTCGACGTCTTGTCGGCGAGGTCGGCGATGCGTCCTGCGAGACGGCTGCGCCACGCGCCGCGGCTCACGGCGGCAGCGCTCGACGTCGCGTCTTTCGTTTGCGAAACCGCGCCCGCAGAAATCCCGTTACCGCGCCGTGCAGACGAACCGACGGCTTGCGGCTCTGTGGTTTCCGAGCCGTGGGGTACGACCGTCATGGGTGAACTCCCCGCATGCGCAAAGATTGGGCACCTTGGCGCATGAAGCAAGCAGTTTTTGGACGATTCCACGGCAAGCTGCGGTCCCGGTGTCGCCCGAATGTGCTATCCTCTTGATTCGCGAGGGAGACCCGCGCGCAAGGCCGGCACTAACCCGAGCGGCGGGGAAACGAGGCGTGCAGGCAGAAGATTTTCACGACTCCGTGAGGCCAGGCCTCATCGCCATGCTGCCAAGGCTGAAGCGCTTTGCCGACGTGCTTGTCGGCGCGCGCGACGAGGGCATGGGTCTGCTCGGCCGTGCGCTCGAACGTATGTTGGCCGAACAGCATCGCTACCAACGGGGCACCGCGCTCGACGTGTGGGCCTTCGGCGAGATCTACCGCCATTGGCTCCACGAGCTCGGCGGCCGCGCCGATCCTCTCGCGCAAGCGAAGATCGATGATGTGCTGTTCGGCGCGCTGTTCCAATCGGAGGACGATGGGTACTTCGACGCGCCGGTGATTGCCTTTCTCGGCGGCCTGCCGCCGCAGCAACGTCTCACGCTGCTCCTCGTCTATGGTGAAGGGTTCGAGCATGAGGATGCAGCCCGCGTGCTCGATGTCTCGACCGACACGATCACCACGCGCCTCGTCCGCATCAGCGCAGGCCTCGCCGACCGGCTGAGCCATCGCCAACCGGCGCCGGCCGCGGCGATCGTCGAATCTCTCTATCCCGAAGGGCTCAGCCCATGACCGAACTCAGCGACGAACTGCTCGTAGCCTATGTCGATGGACAACTCGCGCGCAAACAGACGCGCGCGGTGGAGAAGGTTCTCGATCAGGACGATATTCTTGCCGCCCGCGTCGAGGCGCTGAAACACGCCCATGCCCGTCTCGAAGCGGCGTTCGAAGCGGTCCTGGCCGGCGAGGAGGCGCAGGTCTCGGCTGCGTCCGCGCCGGTGCAAGAGGGTCTCGTCATACCGTGGGGCGTCGCCAAGACGGCTTTTGCCGGTCTTGGGCTCGCCGCGGCGCTCGCGCTCGCCGTCGCCGGCTATGGCTGGCCGCTCGCGCTGCCGAACGTGTTTCAGGCCGCGCCGGAAGCCGCGGGCGTGGCCGGCGGCTGGCAAGAGGAGACGGCGCGCGCGCAGTCGCTGCTCAGCCGCGAGAGCTTGGAGGTCAGTCTGGAGAGCCAGGCCAATTACGATCTCGTCGCCTTCCAGCTTGCGCACATCCTCGGCACCGGTCTCAAGTTTCCCAATCTCGATGCGCAAGGGTTCCGGTTCGTGCGCGCGCAGGCGCTGCACTTTGGCGACGCGCCTCTGATCCAGATCCTTTATCTCGGTACGAAGGGAGGCCCGCTTGCGCTCTACGCAAAGAAGGGCGAGGGGTCCGACACGCTCACCCCGGGCCGGTACGGCGCGATCAACACCGTGGCGTGGGCGGAGGACGGTGTCTCCTATCTGCTCGCCGGTGACGTGGAGGATGCGCTCCTGATGCGCACTGCGACAAGGATCAAGCTCGAGCCGGCGCCCCCGCTCCCCACGGATGCCAAGTCCTACACGCCGATCAACGACGCTCTCGAGAAGAGCCGCTAGCGCGCCATGCGCGCCGACGGCGTGTAGTCGCCGGCAAGATAGCGGTTGAGATCGACCCTGACCGCGTCGAGCCGCGCCTTGGTGCAGTAGTGGGTGTCGTCAGTGATGCTCGAAAGCACGGACTCGCGCGTATAGTCGTAGGCCTTCTCGATCTTCGCCATCTCTTGCGGCGCGTAACCGAACGTTGATTCGTAGGCGAGGTAGTTCGCGCGCAGTTGCTCGGGGCTGAAGACGAACCCGCAGCGGGTCGCCCGCGCCGAAGTCCACCCGACCTGGATGGGTCGCGCCAGCGGGTCGTCGGGCTTGACGTTGCGCGCCTCTTTCTCGGTCGAGGCTCCGTCCTCAGGTCCTTTTAAGCGGCTCACGGTCCCGCAGGCTGAAAGCGCGGCAAGCAAGATAGCGAGCGCGCCCGCGGCAGCGGCAAATGACGTCAAACGCGAAACGGTCCGTTCCATGGCGGCGCGATCTTATCGGGCCGGTGCGGTCGGCTAAAGAGGCGAGGAGGGGGGAACCCAAAACAAGGAAAGGCGGAGCTTTGCGGCCCCGCCTCCCTGTTGCGATGTCGGTCCGCACGCCCGTTCGGGACGATTGGCTCGGCGCCGCGAGACCTTTCGGCCTCTTGGCCAGGCGCAACGCCTCGGTTTCCCGAAGCGGCGCCGTGACCCGACCACGGTCCTTATTTAGCGTCGCGTTGCTACGACGTGGCTCTTGCCTTGGCCGGGCTTGAGCCGGCAGCGATGGAATGGGCGGCGCAAAGGACCCTGTCGACTTCGCCTCACGGTACTGCGACGACGTCGCCAGACCGTGGCACTTTGCGTCTACTCTTCCCGTCGCCTTTAGCCGCCCCTGGCACGGGACGACTTCGGGCTTGCCTTGCCCTGCGAGCCTTCCGACTGTTTCCCGGTACCTTCGGATTTCTCCGCCGACACCTTCCACATCCGGCCAACTCACAAATTGGAGGATACATGAACGCGGGCGGACGACATCGGGCGCGTCGCGATTATCCCCGATATCCACCGGGCCGCGCAGAATTGCTTGCGTGCAAGGCACTTACCCATCGCCCCTGAGGCCGGTTGCCGCAGCGCCATTTGGTGCCCGAACGCAAGGAGGTCCCGCCGTTTTTCTGACCAGACCGGGGGGGTATGCTAGGCTTCGCGCAGAGGGGGTCTTTCATACATGCGGCTTCTTGCGGCCAAGACCGTGCCTTTCATGGCGGGCCTTCGAGGGGCCCGTGGGGCCGGCCCTGCGCTTCTTGCCGCGCTGCTCGCGGTGGGCGCCTTGCTTGCGATCGGCGTGCCGGCGCTCACCCGTCACGAGGCCGATGCCGATCGCGCAGAGCCCATGTCGCGGGCGAAACTTAGCGGCGAGACCGTGGTGCGCAAATTCGCGCAAGGCGAGGCGCCTGTCGGGGCCGCCGCGCCGCCTTCCGTAAGCCGCCTCATGGCGATGGCGACACCGAGTGCGACTCCGGCGTCCCCGCGCAAGCAGGAGAAGGAGCAGGAGCCGAACCTCTCAGGCTTGAGCGAGATCCCCCACGACCTGATCTGGAACCGCCAGCCCGACAAGGAAGAGAAGGCGGAGCCGAAAGCCTTTGCCGCCTTCTCGAAGGCGAGAGAGAATCTTCCGTGGGATGCCGTCGAGCCGGTGCCGTTTGCACCGCTCGATGCGGCGCCTGAGGCGACCAAGGCGCAAGCTCAAGGCGGAACGCGAACCGCCGCCCTTCAGCCGGTGAATCTTCCGAACGACGGCCAGATCGAGTCGTGGGTCAAGGCCAAGGCCACCGAGATCAATGGCCTCGAACGCGAGCGGCCGCTTTATCACTTCGAGCTCTGGCTCGAACCGCCCGCCGACGTGAAGCGGCGTCTGGTCGGGGTCGCTTACGCGTTCAGCACGCCCGCCATCATGCCTCAGCAGCAAGCCTCGAGCGATCAGGCGAGCGGGTTCCGCATCAGCGCCGGCGGCTTGGCGTGCGCCGACGAGATCACCCTGACGCTCAGATTTGACGACGGTCAGACCCAGAAGGTCGACCTCGACGGCTGCAAGCTCTTCAGGTGATGCGTCTTACCGCGTGCTGGCGACCTCGGCGACGAGCTCGCGGAAGCGCGGGCGCTGCTGCTCGACGTAAGGCAGGGGACGGCACACGTCGATGGCGGCGATGCCGATGCGCGTGGTGAGTGCGCCGTTGAACAGGCCCTCGCCGAGCCGCGCCGAAAGTTTCGCCGTCAGCCCGTGCCCGATCACCTGCTGGATCACGTCGTCGCCGAGTGCAATGCCGCCGGTCAGCACGATATGCGTCACCACCATGCGGGCGAGCTTGATGAGCGATAGCGTGCCGGGCCGGGCGCCATAGAGCGTGGCGAGCTTGCGCAGCATGCGTAGGTTCTGGCCGCCGACGAACAGCATGTCGATGACGGCGTTGGGACTCACGGCGGTCACCACCGATACGCGCTTGGCAGACGCCGCGACGATGTTGCGGGCGACCGGATCGAGCGGCGCGATGAGGGTGCGCTCGTCGAGGCGCAACAGCTCCTCCGCGTTCATGATGTCGTGCTCGTGCTCGGCGAGCCTCTGCAAGCCCCAGGCGAGATCCTCGCGTCCCGCATAGAAGTTCTTCAAGCGGCGGGTGACGTCGACCGCGAGCGCCTTGTCGTTCTGCCGCGCCGCGCTGTCCGCCTCGTGCCGGATCTTGCCGAGACGGCCAAGACGAAGCAGCCCCGTCATCTCGCGGAGCACGATCATCAGAAGCGCGAAGAGCACGAGGCCGAGGAGGCCGACCGCCGCCCAGCCGATCCAGTCGTCACGGGACAGGAGCTCGATCACCCAGTCGTAGAGCCACAGCGAGGCGATAAGGCTGACGAGCCCGCCGAGCGCGCCGAAAAAGATGCTGCCCCAGCGCAAGCCGCGTTCGAGATTGGGAAGCGCCCGCACGCGTGCTGCCGGCGGCGCGGGCTCTGCCGAGACGGTTGGCGGAACCGGCTCCGGCGGCACGAAGACGTCCACCTCTTCGACGCGGAACGCCGCGGGCTTCCGGCGCGAGCTCTTGGTCATTTGAGGCTGTCTCCGATCAGGGCCTGGATGGCGCGGTCAAGACGGATATTTGGGAACGGTGCGAAGACTCCGGAAGGGAGGGCTTGCGGGTCCGGCGGGCGGAACCGCACGAAGCGCATCTCGCCGTCTTCCGTTTTCCACCCCTTGAGCGCCTTCTTCGGATCGGCGGGGAGATCGCCCGGGAAGATGGCGAACGCCTCATTGCCGTCGAACGTGCGCCCCGCGATGGTTTCGCCCGCGAGCGGATAGCCGACGATGCAGGGTAGCGTCTCGCCGTTTCGCTTGGCTTCGCCTTCGCGCGTGGCCCTGACCGCGGCGAGCGCCAGCACCTTCACCGCCGCACCCGCATAGCGCGCCTTCGCCATCGCCTTGTCGGTCAAGAGCGAAAGAATCGCCTCCAGCCGGTCGTGGCTCTCGTGATGCAGGTGATCGGCCTTGGTGGCGGCGAGCACGATGCGGTCGATGCGAGGGCTGAACAGGCTCGACCACAGGCTGTTCGAGCCGGTGCGGAAGCATTCGAGGATCTCGGTCATGGCGCGTTCGAGATCGGCGACCGCTTCAGACCCGCCGTTCAGTGCGGCGAGAACGTCGATCAGCACGATCTGCCGGTCGAGCCGCGCGAAGTGATCGCGGAAGAACGGCCGCACCACGTAGCTCTTATAAGCCTCGTAGCGCCGCGCCATCAGCGCCCATAAGGAGCCGCGCGGAAATCGTTCCGCACCCTTGGCGTCGAGCGGCGCGAAGGTCAGCGCCGGCGAGCCTTCGAGATCGCCCGGCATGAGGAAGCGTCCTGGCGGCAGCGTCGACAGCGCATATTGGTCGGAACGCGTATCGCGCAAATAGGCCTTGAAGAGATCGGACAGCGTCGCGGCAAGCGCTTCGTCGGCAGCTTGCGCCGGATCAGCCGTGGCGAGCGCCTGGTGCCAATCCTTGGCCGCCTTCGTCCTGTCCGGCGCGCGGCTTTGCTCGATCGCGTTCCTCGACCATTCGGCATAGTCGAGTTGGAGCAGCGGCAGATCGAGGAGCCATTCCCCCGGATAGTCGACGATGTCGATATGCAGGCGCTCTCGCCCCAACTGCCGCTTCCAGAATTTGGTCGAGGCATATTCGAGCGTGAGCCTGAGCTGGCTGATGCGCCGCGTGCTCTCCGGCCAGCTTGGCGGGTTGCCGGTAAGATCGGCGAGATGTTTCTCGTATTCGAAGCGCGGGACGATCTCGTCGGGCTGCGGTTCCAGATAGGCGCGGAGCAGACGTCCTTCCGCCGCGGCGTCGAAGAACGGCAGCCGGCCGCTGGCGAGGAGATTGTGGACGAGTGCGGTTATGAACACGGTCTTGCCCGAGCGGGCCAACCCGGTCACGCCAAGCCGCACGGTCGGTGCGACGAGCCCCGAGGCGAAATCGCCGATATTGCGGACGGCATCGCCGGCGGCATCCGTGTATGTGGAGATCGGCACGCTTCAAGACGTCCTTTGCGCTGCGGCCCCCGTGCCATGCGCCTCATAGCGCGCCGCACCATAAGAAGAAAGAGTAGGGCGTGGGGCGCGGATAGACGAGCATAGCTGCGCTGCACAAGATTTGGGCTCCTTAAGTCCTAGGCCTGCCGCGGAAATATGACGAATTTGCTATGGGCGCCGGGAGAGTGCTTTGCGCATTTGTCAAGCCCGAGTGCTGGCTTGACTTGTTGACTCGCTTCCGTAAATACGGGGCCAGCCCGGCGGGGGTCGCCGACGAAGGCGCGCCTGGCATCAGGGGAGCGCGACGAGCCAACGACGAATGGATGGCGTCTGGACATGACTCTCATGGCGACTGCGAAAAAAGAGAAGAAACTCTCCCCGAGGATTATCGGCCGTCGGAGGACGAGCCGTTCATGAACGAGATGCAGCGGGCCTATTTCCGCCGCAAGCTCCTCAATTGGCGCGACGAGATTCTCCGCTCCACCAAGGAGACGCTGCAGCATCTGCAGGACGATTCGGCGCAGCATGCCGACATTGCCGACCGCGCGACGTCCGAGACCGAGCGGGCGCTCGAGCTCAGGGCGCGCGACCGGCAGCGCAAGCTGATTGCCAAGATCGACGCAGCGCTCGAGCGCATCGAGGACGGCACCTACGGCTATTGCGAGGAGACGGGCGAGCCGATCAGCCTGAAGCGGCTCGATGCGCGCCCCATCGCCACGCTGAGCGTTGAAGCGCAAGAGCGCCACGAGCGGCGCGAGCGCGTCTACCGCGACGAGTAATCAATCGGCGGCTGACAGTGGCTTCGCCACCGCTTCGAGCGATTTCCGCTCGGCGGCGACGCCGTAGCGCGCGGCGATGATTGCCGCGGCGAGCATCAGGAAAGCGCCCAGCAGATAGCCGGCGAACAGGCTCAGGCGTGATCCGGTATCGATGAGCGCGCCGAACAGATAGGGCGCGCCGATGCCGCCGATGCCGGTGCCCACCGCATAGAAGAAGGCGATGGCGAGCGCGCGGATCTCGAGCGGAAAGGTCTCGCTCACGGTGAGATAGGCGGAGCTCGCCGCAGCCGAAGCGAAGAAGAAGATCACCGTCCATGCAACGGTCTGCATGGTCGCCGACAGGACGCCTGCGGCGAACAGCGCGCCGGTGAGCGCCAGCAAGAGCCCCGACAGCGCGTAGGTGATCGCGATCATGGGGCGCCGCCCGACCGTATCGAACAGCCGCCCGAGCAGGAGCGGCCCCAGGAAATTGCCGGCGGCGAACGGCAGCAAATACCAGCCGACCTGGTCCGCCTTGATGCCGTAGAAGTCGGTCAGGACGAGCGCGTAGGTGAAGAAGATCGCGTTGTAGAAGAAGGCCTGCGCCACCATCAGGGCGAGGCCGACCAGCGTGCGGCGGCGATGGGCGTGGAACAGCGTCCGCCAAACCTCTCGAAGCGGCGTGTAGCGCCGCGACTTGAGGCGGAACAGCGCCGGCGCCTCGTCCGGCACGTGATGGCCCCGCGCGCGGTGATGGTCCTCGATGCGGTCGAGAACCGCATGCGCCTCCTCAGGCCTCCCATGGGTCATGAGCCAGCGCGGCGATTCCGGAATCCAGGAACGCATCACGAGGATGCCCAGGCCCAGCACGGCGCCGATGAAGAAGGCGACGCGCCAGCCATAGTCCGGCGGCAGCACGGCAGGATCGAGCAGCACGATGGAGCCGCCGGCGCCGACCGCCGCTCCGATCCAGAAGCTTCCGTTGATGACGAGGTCGGTATGCCCGCGATAGCGCGCCGGCACGAATTCCTGGATGGTGGAGGCGATCGCCGTGTACTCGCCGCCGATACCGGCGCCGGTCAGGAAACGAAACAGGGCGAAGCTTGCGAAGTTCCAAGAGAACGCCGTCGCCGCCGTGGCCACGAGATAGACGCCGAGGGTGATGAAGAAGAGCCGCTTCCGTCCCAGCCGGTCGGTGAGCCAGCCGAACAGCAGCGCGCCGGCGACCGCACCTGTGAGATAGAAGCTCGAGGCGAGCCCCACCTCGGCATTGTTCAGCGCAAGGACCGGGCTTTCCTTCAGCGCGCCGGCGACCGCACCGGCGAGCGTCACTTCGAGCCCGTCGAGCACCCAGGTTATGCCGAGCGCGACCACGACGAGCGTGTGGAAGCGGCCCCAGCGCAGGCGGTCGAGCCGCGCCGGCACCGCCGTCTCAATCACGTCTCCGTGCCGTTCCGCCGTCACGTCTTATCGTCGGTTGGCCGTGGCAAGATGGGGAAGTCGAAATAGGTCTCCGGGTACGGCTCGGGCTCGAACGTGTAGTGCCACCATTCGAACGGATAGCTCTTGAAGCCGCGCGCGTTCATCGCGTCGCGCAGCAGCGCGCGGTTCTTGACCTCTTCGGCCGTGAGCCCCGATGTCTCGGTATTGGCCTTCTTGTCGAAGCAGTCGAACGTGGTGCCCATGGCGAGGCTGCCGTCCGGCGCGAAGCCCTTTTCCGGCGCCGTGCAGCTCACCCCTTCGGGATGTGGGTCGGCCGCGCCGATCGGCGCCACGGTCACGTCGAGCGTGGCGCCGCGCGAATGGCCTGAGCGCGTGGCAATGTAGTTGGGAAACAGCGCGGTCTTGTCGAGGTTTGGATACCAGGCCGCTTTGGCGTCTGGATTGCCGGGCTGTTTCGACCATGCGACGAAGGCAGCGACAGCTTGGGTCGGGCGGTAGCAGTCGTAGACCCGCAATGTCAGGCCTTTTGCGTTGAGATCGGCCTCAACCTCCTTCAAAGCTTCCGCCGCCGGCCGCACCAGCACGCATTCGGGTGCGTCGTAGCCGGGCACCTTCGCGCCCGTGAAGTTGTAGCGCCCCGCATAGCGCATATCCTGCTGGATCGTCGGGTCGACGTCGCGGAGATAGACGAAGTCGTCCGGCATGGTCTCGGCGCCCGAGGCAGCCGCCACGAAGAACCAGGCGGCCGCCACGGATCCGGTCACGAGCAAGACGGTGAGGGGGGCGGTAGCGTGTCCACGGGCCATGCGCGCAAGTCTAGCCACGACCCGTAAAGCAGGGACAAAAAAACTCCCCGCTGGAGGGCGGGGAGTGGAGAGGTTTGGGGGACTGACATGACTGGCAAAGCCAGTCGGTGTCGGACCATTAGCAGGGAACTGCCGGCGGTCTTACGATATGGCGGTCAAAACTACCGGCGTCGCCTTATCCGCCTGCCCCTAAGGGCCACCGTAAGATCGGATTCATTATTTACCCCAATCCGACCCCGATCACAAGTGAAACCGGGCGTGTCATTTACGCCACAGTCAACTGGAATCGCGCTGAGTTCACTCAGGATTTGCTAAAATCCGGCGCCGGCCGCGCCTCGGTTTTGGCGATAATCACGTCGTCATGGGGCGGGCCGAGATGCGGGCGCCCTTTGATTCCCGTCTCGACCAGCACGTCGACCGGTCCGCCGATCATGATGAGGTGCTCCACATCGTCGCGGCGGATCAGATAGAGCTTCCGCTTCGAATCGACGGGCGCCGTCTCCACCACGCCGAGCCGCTTCTCCCGCGGCCTGAGAAAGGCGGACGAGCTCGACTTGCCGAAGAAGGTCTTGAAGGCCCAGACCAGAAGGGCCACAAGCGCGACGACGAAGAGGAGCGTTGCGACGCCGAGAATGAGGGTGTCGAAGTCCATATCCGAGAGTTCCTTAACGCAAATCGAGCATAACAGCTCTTCGGGCGCAACGCGCCCCTTTGGCGTTAGCTCTATGGACGAAGCGATTGAAAACGCGCGGGTGAAGGGACCTCGCCCGCATGACAATCTCCGGTCAAGTCAATTCGAATCGGGTATTTTCCAAAGGCATGACAGATATTAACGCGCCCATGCGCTATGCCGAGCCAGCCGCCGACCGCACCGAACGCGACGGGAGCGTCGGCCTCGTCGTGCTCCTTGCTCTCGCCCTTGCCGTGGCGGCGGTCGGCCTTGCCATGGTCTCGCGCGAGATCGCCGAACCCTTCGTGCTCGCGATTCTCGCCGGCCTCGCCGTGGTCGGCGTGTTCTGCCTGTTCGCAGGCGCCGTCGGCATCCTCTATTTCGGCCAGCGCCACGCCCGCAACGACATCACCAAGGCCTTCGTCGACAATCTCCCGCAAGGCGCGCTGATCGCCGATGGGGGCGGGCGGGTGCTCTACGCCAACCAGTCCTATCGGGACTTGCTCGGGCTCGATCCGGAAGCCGCCGTGCCGTCGCCCGACCGCGCCTTCGGCGGCAATCCGCATCTCGCCGAGCCGATCTTCCGGCTCGCCCGTGCCGCCCAGCAAGGCCGTCGCCTCAAAGAAGAGTTCCGCCTGCCGCCGCCGGGCGAGGTCCAGGACGAGGCGGGCATCACGCCGCGCTGGTTCCGCATCTCCGTGCAGCCGATGCCGCCCGACCCGAACTCCGGGCGCAAAGGCGCGCTCGTGGTGTGGCAGCTCGACGAGATCACCCAGGACCGCGCGCGCGAGGAGACGAGCTTCGCCAAGGTCCAGGCGGCCATCGACTATCTCGACAACGCCCCGGCCGGATTCTTCACCGCCGATGCGGACGGCCGCATCGAGTATCTGAACGCCACGCTCGCCCAGTGGCTCGGGCTCGATCTCTCCGAGGTCGCCAACCGGCCGCTCAAGCTCGCCCAGATCATGTCCCATGACAGCGCCGCGCTCGTTGCCGGCGCGGGCCGGGGCGAGGTGCACGGCGGCACGCGCCATTTCGACATCGACCTGGTCAAGGCCAACGGCACCACGCTCCCGGTGCGTGTCCTGCTGCGGCTGCCGCGCGGCAGCGATCTCGCACTCGTGCTCGTTCTCACGCGCGGGCCGGGCGAGGCGGAGGAAGCCGGCGCCGCCGAGCTTCGCTTTGCGCGCCTATTCCACGCGGCGCCCATCGCCATCGCCACGGTGGATGCGAAGGGCGTGGTCAGCGCCACCAACGCCGCCTTCGTGCGCATGTTCGGCGCCGATGCCGACGGCGGCAGCAAAGCGAGCCTCGAAAGCCTGGTCGAGCCGGCGAGCCATCAGGCGCTGCGCAAGGCGCTGGAAGCCGTCACCGCGGGCCAAGGGCTGATCGAGCCGGTCGACGTGACCTTTGCCGGACCGGGCGAGCGGAGCGGCAGGCTGTATTTGAGCCCCATCGAGCAGGCGGAAGGCGACAGCGAGGCGGCAATCGCCTACGCCATCGACACCACCGAGCAGCGCGCGCTCGAGATGCAGATTGCCCAGAGCCAGAAGATGCAGGCCGTGGGTCAGCTCGCCGGCGGCATCGCCCACGACTTCAACAACATGCTGACGGCGATCATCGGCTTCTCCGACTTCCTGCTGATGAACCACAGGCCGACGGACCCCGCCTTCCAGGACATCATGAACATCAAGCAGAACGCGAACCGGGCCGCAGGGCTCGTGCGCCAGCTGCTTGCCTTCTCGCGCCAGCAGACCTTGCGGCCGCAGGTGCTTCAGCTCGGCGACGTGCTGTCGGAGCTCTCCATCCTGCTCGGCCGGCTGCTCGGCGAGAACATCGAGCTCACCCTCGATCAAGCGAACGATCTGTGGACGGTGAAGGCCGACCTCCACCAGTTCGAGCAGGTCATCATCAACCTCGCCGTCAACGCGCGCGACGCCATGCCGGACGGCGGCAAGCTCGCCATCCGCACGGCCAATGTGAGCGAGCTGCAATCGCGCGAGCTGGGCTTGAGCCACGTCCCGCCCGGTGAGTACGTGATGATCGAGGTGCAGGACTCCGGCTGCGGCATGAGCGAGGAGGTCCAGCAGAAGATCTTCGAGCCGTTCTTCTCGACGAAGGAGATCGGCCGCGGCACCGGTCTCGGCCTCTCCACCGTCTACGGCATCGTCAAGCAGACGGGCGGCTACATCTACGCCGAGAGCGAGGAGGGCGGCGGCACCACCATGCGCGTCTACCTGCCGCGCTTCACCGAGAGCGCGGCGGCCGAGCCGGAGCCGGCGAAGATCGAGCGCAAGCCCGAGAAGCCGAAGGACCTGACGGGCCGCGGCACTGTGCTTCTCGTCGAGGACGAGGATGCGGTCAGGAGCTTCGCGGCCCGCGCGCTCGGCACCCGCGGCTACCAGGTGCTCGAGGCGTCGACCGGCACCGAGGCGCTCGAGGTCTTCGAGGCCCACGAGGGTGGCGTCGACCTCGTGGTGAGCGATGTGGTCATGCCGGAGATGGACGGGCCGACGCTCCTGAAACAGCTCCGCAAGGACAATCCCGACATCAAGATCATCTTCATCTCGGGCTATGCCGAGGACGCCTTCCGCCGCAATCTGGCCGACAACGAGGACTTTATGTTCCTGCAAAAGCCGTTCGATCTGAAGCAGCTGGCGGCGGCGGTGAAGGCGGCGTTGCAGGGCTAGCCGCACCGTCCTTCCACGCGATGGCTGCGTCCCTTTAGGGCTTCCCTTGCGCGCCGATCGCGTCTAAGCGGGACCCGACATCCAACCCGACTGGAGTGCCCCCGCGTGCCCGATTACGAGGTCTTGCCGCCGGAGGAAGACGGCCAGCCTTCGCGCCGAAGCCGAAAGAAGCCGAAAATGCCGGCGCTCACCATCGAGCGCTACGGCGGCCGCCTGCTCTATGTCTGGTTCGGCATGCGTTTCATGACGCTGATGCGGCTCTTCTGGCGCGGCCGCTTCTCGTTCACGCTGAACTGCATCCCCGACACGCTGGCGCTCTTCATCTGGGTGCCGTGGAACACCCCGCTCACTTGGATCTCGGAAGCGCTCTACAAGAAGAAGGCGGAGAGCCTGCCGCTCGACGAGCCGCCGATCTTCGTCATCGGCCATTGGCGAAGCGGCACGACGCTCCTCCACGACCTCTTCTCCGAGGACCCGAACCTCGCTTACCCCACGACCTATGAGTGCTTCTTCCCGCACCACTTTCTCTTGACCGAAGGCACGCTCGACCACGCCTTCAAGGTGCTTCTGCCGAAGCGCCGCCCGCAAGACGACGTGCCCGTCGGCTTCGACCGCCCGCAGGAAGAAGAGTTCGCCATGATCATGCTGGGCGAGGGCTCGCCCTACAACACCATGGCCTGGCCGCGGCGCGGTCCCGTCGACAGCGACTATCTCGACTTCAAGGGGCTGCCCGAGAAGAAGGTCAAGTCCTGGGCCGACGCCTTCATGTGGTTCTACCGGCGGATCAAGCTCAAGCACGGCAAGCGCCTCGTGATGAAGACGCCGGGCAACGCCGCGCGGCTCAAAGTGCTGACCAAGCTCTTCCCGCGACGCCCGCTTCGTCTATATCGCGCGCAATCCGCTCGATGTGTTCCCGTCGACGGTGAAGCTGTGGCGGGCGCTCTATTCCACCCAAGGCCTGCACAATCCGCCTTATCTCGACGCCTGGCTCGACGACTACGTGCTCGACATGTTTCAGCGCCTGACGGTGGCCTTCGAGGAAGACCGCCACCTGATCCCGGAGGATCGGCTTGTGGAGATCCGCTACGAGGATCTGGTGAAGGACCCGATCGGTTCCATGCGGTCCATCTACGCGCGCCTTGGGCTGGAGAAGTTCGACGAGGCGGAAGGTCCGATGCGCGCAACCCTCACCGACCGCTCCGACCACCGCGTGTCGTCATACCGATTGCCGAAAGACCTTGCCCGCAAAGTTGCCGAGCGCCTGAAGCCGTTCATCGACCGCTATGGCTATCGCGAGGCGGTCGAAGCGGCGCTCCGCGATGCGCCTGACTCGGCACCGGAGACCAAGGCGCCCGTCCGCGAGAACGCGCCGTCTTAAGCATCACACCGTAAGCGGCAGCGAGAAGGCGGCGCCGCCCCTCAGGCGGCGCTCGCTCTTACGTCTCGTGTCAGACCGCGTCTTTGGCGGCCTTCACCGGGCGAACCTTGAGAACCTTGCGGGCCGGCTTTGCCTTGAACACGGTCGGCTCCTTGGTGAACGGGTTGATGCCCGTGCGCTCCTTGGTGGCCGGCTTCTTGACGACGACGAACTTGGCGAAGCCCGGAACGAGGAACTCGCCCGACTTCTTCATCTCCTTGTAGCCCACCATGGCGAGCTGCTCGATGACCGCCTTCACGTCCTTCTTGGACAGCTCGACCTCATCGGCGATTTTCTGAATGAGCTCGGATTTCGACATCATGTGATTTTACTCCTGAAAGAGAAGGAGCTTCCCGCGCCTGAAATAAAGGCCTCTGGCTCCACCCAATCCATCACGGATGGCCGATTCGACGGGAATTGTCTGCCCCTAAACCGACAATGCTGTCGGTATCCCTAAAGGCCGGTTCAAAGCGGGACGGGCCCCATCGGCCGCTTGGGGACCCATGGAGCTTGGTCGAGACCGGCATAAGGAGCGCCTTAGGCGTCCGGGTTCTGACCCTTCTGCGCGACCAGATAGATCTCGAGGTTGTGCCGGGCAAAGACCAGGTTTGCCTCTCGCATCAGTTCGTCCACCACGGCCTCAGGATCTGAGCCCGCCTGGATATAGCGCGTGATCAGATCGTTCAGCTCTTTGGCAAAGCCCTTCTCATTAGCCATCGATGACCTCCCTTCAATCGATCAAGTCTTCTGCGGCCGCTCGTCAGGCTCCTGGGTAGGCGTGCTTCCGCCCGCGGCGATGTCCCAGGCGGCGAAGAACATGGCGGCGATCAGCGGGCCGACGACGAAGCCGTTGAGCCCGAAGATGGCGATGCCGCCGAGCGTCGAGAGCAGCACGATGAAGTCCGGCATCCGCGTGCTCTTGCCGACGAGATAGGGCCGCAAGAGATTGTCCACGAGCCCGATGACGCCGGCGCCGAACGCGATCAAGACGATGCCCTTCAACACCGCGCCCGTCACCAAGAGATAGAGCGCCACCGGGAACCAGACGATGGCCGCGCCGACTGCGGGCAGGAGCGACATGAAGGCCATCACCACGCCCCACAGGACCGGGGAATGGATGCCGAGCAGCCAGAAGATGAACCCCCCGAGCGCGCCCTGGACGATGGCCACGAGCACCGTGCCTTTGATCATGGCGCGCACGACGACCGTGTACCGCTCATAGAGCGCGCTCTTTTGCTCGGGCCTGAGCGGGATTGCACGCCCGATGCCCTTGGCGATCGCGTCGCCGTCGCGCAGGAGGAAGTACAGCAGATAGAGCATGATGAAGAGGCTGATGATGAAGTTCGCCGTGCCCTGGCCGACGAGGACGGCCTGGGTGGCGAAGAACTGGCCGCCTTCCTTCAGAATGGCGACGAGCCTGCGCTGGATGTCGCCCACGTCGGTCACGCCGACCCGGCGGAGCGCGCTTGAGGCCCATGACGGCAGCGCATCGAGGAAATTCTGAAAGATGTGCCCGAGATCGAGCTGGCCCGACTGGATCCGCTCATAGAGGCTGGTGGCTTCGGCGACCAGGGACCCGGCGGTGAGCGCCAGCGGCAGGAGCACGATCGTCACGATGATGAGAAGGGTGACGAGCGCGGCGAGGTTCGCGCGCCCCGGCATAACGTTGAGCAGCCGAAGATGCACCGGCGCGAACACGGTGCCGAGAACCGTGGCCCACAGGATCGCCCCGTAGAACGGCAGCAGAATCCACCCGAACGCGAGCGTCACCACGACGAGGAGGACGAGGAACGCCTTGTCCTTGAGTGTGCTCTCGCGCGCCGCCTCGCTCATGCCTGTGTGGTCCCTCGTTCCGGCCGGCCCCGATCATAGCGGTTCGCCGGATCGAGGCGAGACGGTTTGTGGGACGGCAGCAAGGGATGAACCCGTGCGTATGTCCACGCGCCTGAAGCCAAGAGCGCGATTCTGCGCTATGCTTCTTCTGTTGCAGGACCCCGCGTTCCAGTGGGGGAGGTGGGGTTCCCTGCCCATAAGGAGGGAACGATGCGGAAAGTCGTGATGACGCTTGCCGCCGCCGGCGCTCTGCTGCTTGCCGGGGCGTACGGCTTCCAGGCCGACGCGACGGTCGGCTCGGGCACGCATGGGCTTCCCATGCATGCGAAGGACTATTCGCCGATCGAACAAGTCGCCTGCAAGTTCAGCGGCCCAACCTGCCCGGTCGGCTATACGAGGGTGTGCCGGCTGTGGAAGTGCTGGTGCGCGCGCTGCCACTAACGGCCCAAAGAGCTCGATGTTCTCGCTGGCCGCCCCCTCGGGCGGCCTTTTTCTTTGCGCGGCGCTAATTTCCCCATGAGAACATATTGCGAACAGAGAACAAAACGTGTACAGTTGTGACATGCCGCGTGGCCCTGCATCACGCGCGATGTGGACGGGGCGGGGCACGCGAAGCGCCGCCATTTACGCAGCCCCTGGGGCTATGAAATAAGGGAGAAGACTCATGTCGAACGCCGCGTTGCGCCTCGTTGAAGGAGCTGAGATGGACAAAGAGAAGGCGTTGGAGGCGGCGATCTCCCAGATCGAGCGGTCTTGCGGCAAGGGCTCGATCATGCGCCTTGGCCAGAACGAGAAGGCCGTCGAGGTCGAGGCCATTTCCACCGGCTCGCTCGGGCTCGATATCGCGCTCGGCATTGGCGGCCTGCCGCGCGGCCGCGTCGTCGAGATCTACGGCCCTGAATCCTCGGGCAAGACCACGCTCGCCCTGCATGTCATTGCCGAAGCCCAGAAGCGGGGCGGCATCTGCGCCTTCGTCGATGCCGAGCACGCGCTCGACACCATCTATGCGCGCAAGCTCGGCGTCGATCTCGAGAACGTGCTGATCTCCCAGCCCGATACCGGCGAGCAGGCGCTCGAGATCGCCGACACGCTGGTGCGCTCCGGCGCCATCGACGTGCTCGTGGTCGATTCGGTCGCCGCGCTGACGCCGAAGGCCGAGCTCGAAGGCGAGATGGGCGATATGCAAATGGGGAGCCAGGCGCGGCTCATGAGCCAGGCGCTCAGGAAGCTCACCGGCTCCATCTCCAAGTCCCGCTGCATGGTCATCTTCATCAACCAGATCCGCATGAAGATCGGCGTGATGTTCGGCTCGCCTGAGACCACGAGCGGCGGCAACGCCTTGAAGTTCTATGCCTCCGTCCGCCTCGACATCCGCCGCATCGGCGCCATCAAGGAGCGCGACGAGGTCGTCGGCAACCAGACCCGCGTCAAGGTGGTGAAGAACAAGGTGGCCCCGCCGTTCAAGCAGGTCGAGTTCGACATCATGTACGGCGAGGGCGTCTCCAAGATGGGCGAGCTGATCGATCTCGGGGTCAAGGCGGGCATCGTCGAGAAGTCCGGCTCGTGGTTCTCCTTCGACAGCGAGCGCATCGGCCAGGGCCGCGAGAACGCCAAGGCCTATCTCAGGGAGAACCCCGAGATGGCGGCGAAGATCGAGCGCGCCATCCGCCAGAACGCCGGCCTCATTGCCGCGCAGATCCTCGAAGGTGAGGTGGAGAGCGCGGACGAGGCGGCCGGGGAGGATCTGTCCTCCGGCGGCACCGTTTCCGACAGCGGCGACGACGACGGCACCGTCACCTCCATCGCCGGCGGCGGCCGGCGCGGCAAGCGCGGCGGCTAGCCCTTACGCCCTTTGGCTCCCGTCGGAGCGGCGTCCCCCCACGTCGCTCCAGGTAGGCGTGGGCCCTGTCCTCCGGGCTTTTGGCCCGGTTCTCGTGGCTGGACAGGGTTCACGCCAGACCTTATGTCTCACGGCGAATATAGCCGTTTCCTTGAAGGAAGGACGCGCGATCCCGAAATCCGCCCTCGCCGAATCGGCTAGGGTGGCGGCAGGCCGTGAATGGCCTTATCGCGCGACAACGTAAGGTCCAGCTTTAAGACGCCATGAGCGCCGCCAAATCCCCGAACGGGAAGCCTAAGAGCCGAGCGTCCGCACCCGCGGCGCACGTCGTGCCGACTCGCACCAACGACATCCGCGCGAGCTTTCTCGACTTCTTCGCCAAGAACGACCATCTGGTGGTGCCCTCGGCGCCGCTCGTGCCGCGCCACGACCCCACCTTGATGTTCACCAATGCCGGGATGGTGCCGTTCAAGAACGTGTTCACCGGCCAGGAGAAGCCGAAGGCGCCGCGCGCCGCCTCGTCGCAGAAATGCGTGCGCGCCGGCGGCAAGCACAACGATCTCGACAATGTGGGCTTCACCGCGCGCCACCACACCTTCTTCGAGATGCTGGGAAACTTCTCCTTCGGCGACTACTTCAAGGAGCGCGCGATCCTGCTTGCCTGGGAGCTCTTGACCAAGGAGTTCGCGCTTCCGGCCGAGAAGCTGCTCGTCACCGTCTATGTGGACGACGACGAGGCGGCGAAGTTGTGGAAGAAGATCTCCGGCTTCCCCGAGAGCAAGATCCTGCGCATCGCCGGCTCCGATAATTTCTGGTCCATGGGCGACACGGGTCCCTGCGGGCCGTGCTCCGAGATCTTCTACGATCACGGCGCGGGCATCAAAGGTGGGCCGCCCGGAAGCGCGGACGCCGACGGCGACCGCTTCGTCGAGATCTGGAATCTCGTCTTCATGCAATACGAGCAGCTCGCCGGCGGCACGCGCATCGACTTGCCGCATCCCTCCATCGACACCGGCATGGGGCTCGAGCGCATCGCCGCGGTGATGCAGGGTACCAATGACAACTACGCCATCGATCTGTTCAAGACGCTGATTGAGGCGTCCGTCGAGCTCACCGGCGTGCCCGCGGAAGGGGAGACTGCGCCGAGCCACCGCATCATCGCCGATCACTTGCGCGCCTCGTCCTTCCTCATTGCCGACGGCGTGCTCCCCTCCAACGAGGGCAGGGGCTATGTGCTCCGCCGCATCATGCGCCGCGCCATGCGCCATGCGCATCTCTTGGGCGCCAGCGATCCGCTGCTCTACCGGCTGGTGCCGACGCTTGTGGGCGAGATGGGCCGCGCCTATCATGAGCTGGAACGGGGGCAGAGCCTCATCGAGGAGACGCTGAAGCTCGAGGAGACCCGCTTCCGCGAGACGCTGGAGCGGGGCTTGCGCCTGCTCGACGAGGCGGTGGAAGGCCTCAAGCCCGGCGACACGCTCCCCGGCGAGGTCGCCTTCAAGCTCTACGACACCTACGGCTTCCCCTACGACCTCACCGAGGACGCGCTCAAGGCCAAGGGCATCGGCGTCGACGCGCAAGGCTTCGCCGCCGCCATGGAGCGCCAGCGCGCCGAGGCGCGGAAGTCCTGGGCGGGCTCCGGCGAGGCGGCGACCGAAGGATTGTGGTTCGCGCTCAAGGAGGAACTCGGCGCCACGGAGTTCCTCGGCTACGAGACCGAGACCGCGTCAGGCGAGATCGTGGCCCTCGTCAAGGACGGCAAGCGCGTCGATGACTTACGCCAAGGCGAGCGCGGCATCGTCCTCGTCAATCAGACACCCTTCTACGCGGAATCCGGCGGCCAGGTCGGCGACCGCGGCGCCCTCACGATTGGCGGCGACGTGGCCTTCAAGGTCGAGGACACGCAGAAGAAGCTGCACGGCCTCTTCCTCCATGACGGCGTGCTCGAGAAGGGCGCGCTGAAAGTCGGCGACACGGTCACCCTCGACGTCGATCACGCGCGCCGCACCACGACGCGCGCGCATCATTCGGCTACCCATCTCCTGCACGAAGCGTTGCGCGAGGTGCTCGGCACCCATGTGGCCCAGAAGGGCTCGCTCGTGGAGCCGGGACGCTTGCGCTTCGACTTCTCCCATCCAAAGCCGATGACGCATGCGGAGATCCGCGCCGTCGAGGACCTGGCGAACGCCATGATCCTGCAGAACGCGCCGGTCGAGACGCATCTCATGACGCCGGATGAGGCCATCGAGCAGGGCGCGCTCGCGCTCTTCGGCGAGAAATACGGCGACGAGGTGCGCGTGGTCTCCATGGGCGTCGCGCCCGCAAGCCCGAAGGCCGGCCACGCCTATTCCATCGAGCTCTGCGGCGGCACGCACGTAAAGCGGACCGGCGATATCGGGCTCCTCAAGATCGTGAGCGAGAGCGCGGTCGCCGCCGGCGTCCGCCGCATCGAGGCGCTGACTGGCGGCGCTGCCCGCGATTATCTCGCTGCCCAGGACGAGCGCGTCCGCGAGGCGGCCGAACTGCTGAAAGTCTCGCCCGACGAGATGATTGGGCGGCTTGCCGCCGTCATCGACGAACGCCGCAAGCTCGAGCGCCAACTGGCCGAGGCCAAGCGCGATCTCGCGCTCCGGCCCGCCGGCGGCGGCGGGGAGGCGGCCTCCGCCGTGCGCGACCTCGGCCCCGTCAAGCTGCTCGCCCGCACCGTGCACGGTGTGGCGCCCAAGGATCTGCGCGGGCTCGTCGACGAAGCCAAGCAGCAGCTGGGTTCCGGCATCGTCGCCGTGGTCGGCGTCAGCGAGGAGGGCAAGGCTGGGCTCATCGTCGGCGTCACCGAGGACCTGACTGGGACCTATAATGCTGTCGATCTCGTGCGCGTCGGCGCCGAGGTGCTCGGCGGCAAGGGCGGCGGCGGACGTCCCGATCTCGCGCAAGCCGGCGGGCCCGACGGCGCGCGGGCCGATGCGGCGCTCGAGGCGATTGCGGCGAAGATCACAGGGGGCGAGCCCGCGCCAGCAGGCACCGCGGCGGAAGAGGGCGCGGAGGCCAAGCGCCGCGCCGGGCACGCGTAAATCATGAGCGAGCCGACCGTCTGGCGCCGTTGGCGAAGGAAGGTCCACGACATCCTCGAAGTCGGCGGCGACGCGCACCCGGCCGGCTACGTCGTCAACGGCTTCATCGTCATCCTGATCATCCTCAACGCCTTCGCCTTCGCGGCCGAGACGGTCGATCACCTCGCCCAGCGCTACGGCGATCTGTTTTGGGCGTTCAACGTGTTCTCCGTGATCGTGTTCACGATCGAGTATGCGCTGCGGGTATGGAGCTCGGTCGAGATCCCGATGCTCTCGCGCCTGCCGCCCTGGCGCGCCCGACTCAGATTCGCCACGCGGCCGATCATGGTCATCGACCTGCTCGCCTTCGCGCCGTGGTACGTCCACTGGTTCTTTCCGATCGACCTGCGCATTCTGCGCGTGCTGCGGCTGTTCCGTCTCCTCAAGCTGGTGCGCTACTCCCCGGCGCTGCAGACCCTGGGCCGTGTCCTCTCCGATGAGTACAGCGCACTCCTCGGCGCACTCCTCGTCATGCTTGTGCTCCTGCTGTTCGCGTCGACCGGAATCTATTTCCTCGAGCACGACGCCCAGCCCGACAAGTTCGGATCCATCCCTGCGTCCGCATGGTGGGCGCTCTCCACGCTCACCACGGTCGGCTACGGCGACGTGGTGCCCGTCACGCCGTGGGGCAAGGTGCTCGGCGGCGTGGTGATGCTGCTCGGCATCTGCATGGTCGCGCTTCCCGTCGCCATCATCGCCACCGGCTTCACCCAGGAATCGAGCCGCCACCAATTCGTGGTGACCTGGAGCATGGTCGCCCGCGTGCCGCTCTTCGCCAACATGGACGAGTCCGAGGTGGCCGAGATCACCAAGCTGCTCTACACGCGAAACTTCATGCCGGGCGTGCCCATGGTGCGGGCAGGGGACGCCGGGGACAGCATGTTTCTGATCGCGAGCGGCGAGGCGGAGGTCGAGATCGGCCGCGGCAAGCAGGCGCTCCTGAAGGAGGGCGACTTCTTCGGCGAGATGGCGCTCCTGGAGCACCGCCGCCACAAGCACGACGTCGTGGCGAAGACGCGGTGCCGGGTCTACGTGCTGGATAGCCGCGCACTCGCGCGGTTGAGCCGCCGCCATCCGGAGATCATGAACCGCATCCGCAAGGTCGCCGGAGCCCGGCGCGAGGCCGACACCGGCAAGCTGGCAAGTGAGACCCCGCGCAGAGCCCGCGCGCGGCAGGCGGACAAGCAGAGCGAAAAGGCTTAAGCGGCTGGAACGCCTGCGGGCCTAAGCCGCGGCGCGTTTGGCCATGGCGTTGCGCAAGTTCTCGTCGACCTTGTTGATGAAGCCCTCCGTCGAGAGCCACGCCTGGTCGGCGCCCACGAGGAGCGCGAGATCCTTGGTCATGAAGCCGCTCTCGATGGTCGAGACCACGACCTGCTCCAGCGTTTCGGCGAAGCGGAGCAGCTCGTCGTTGCCGTCGAGCGTGGCGCGATGCTTCAAGGCGCCGGCCCAGGCATAGATCGACGCCGTGGAGTTGGTGGAGGTGGCGCGGCCCTGCTGATGCTGTCGGTAGTGGCGCGTCACCGTGCCGTGCGCGGCCTCGGCCAGCACCGTGTTGCCGTCCGGCGTCATCAGCACGCTCGTCATCAGACCGAGCGAGCCGAAGCCTTGCGCGACCGTGTCCGACTGTACGTCGCCGTCATAGTTCTTGCACGCCCACACATAGCCCCCCGACCATTTGAGGCATGCGGCGACCATGTCGTCGATCAGCCGGTGCTCGTAGGTAAGCCCGCGCTTCTCGAACTCGGCCTTGAACTCCTTGTCGTAGATCTCCGCGAACAGGTCCTTGAAGCGGCCGTCATAGGCCTTGAGGATCGTGTTCTTGGTGGAGAGATAGACCGGCATGTTGCGGGCGAGCCCGTAATTGAGCGAGGCCCGGGCAAAGTCGCGAATGGAGTTGTCGAGATTGAACATGCCGAGCGCGACACCGGAGCCTTCGAATTCGTGCACCTCGTGCTCGATCGTGGTCCCGTCCTCGCCCTCGAAGCGGATGGTGAGCTTGCCTTTGCCCGGCACCTTGAAATCGACCGCGCGGTAGATATCGCCATAAGCGTGGCGGCCGATGACGATGGGCTTGGTCCAGCCCGGCACGAGGCGCGGGATGTTCTTGCAGATGATCGGCTCGCGGAAGATCACCCCGCCCAGAATGTTGCGGATCGTGCCGTTCGGCGACTTCCACATCCTCTTGAGGTCGAACTCCCGAACCCGCGCCTCGTCCGGGGTGATGGTCGCGCATTTGACGCCGACGCCGCATTCCTGGATGGCGCGTGCGGCATCGATGGTCACCTGATCGTCGGTCGCGTCCCGGTTCTCGATGCCGAGATCGAACTCCATCAAGGGCAGATCGAGGTGGGGCTCGATCAGCCTGTCCTTGATCATGTCCCAGATCACGCGGGTCATCTCGTCGCCCTGGAGGTCGGCGATCGGGTTCTGCACTTTGATTTTATCCACGCGCAAGTCTCCGTTCGTGGGAAAAGGCCGGGCGGGGAGGGAAGGCTGCCCGAGGCGGGCCAGCGCCCCCATTGCGGGAGGCCGCTCCCTATAGCATCGTGCCGCCATGATGAAAGCAAATGCCGAAAGCGGCAAGCGTGCGGGGGCGCAAAGCGCGGCGTTGACGACGCCGGCGATCGTCCTCGTCCACCCGCAGCTCGGCGAGAATATCGGCTTCGCCGCGCGCGCCATGGCCAATTTTGGCCTTCAGGATCTGCGCCTCGTCGCCCCGCGTGACGGCTGGCCGAACGACAAGGCCCGCGCGGCGGCGGCGGTGGCGGAGCCCGTCGTGGAGGGGGCCACGGTCTATGACAGCGTGGAGGCCGCGATCGGTGACCTCAACTACGTCCTCGCCACAACCGCGCGACCGCGAGAGATGGTGAAGCGCGTGCTGAGCCCCGAGACCGCCGCGTCGGTTCTCCGGGAACGGGCACAGGCCGGCGAGCGCATCGGCGTCATGTTCGGGCCTGAGCGGAGCGGGCTCGACAACGATGCCCTCGCGCTCGCCGACGCGATCCTGACCGCGCCCGTCAGCGCCGATTTCGCGTCTCTGAGCTTGCCCCAGGCGGTGCTGCTCTTCGCCTATGAGTGGCTGAAGAGCCAGAAGCCCGAGGCGCTCGGCCGGGTCACGACGTTCGACGGTCCCGCCACGGAGGGCCTGGCGGCGCCCGAGACGCGGCCCGCCACGCGCGCCGAGCTCTTTGGCCTGTTTGAGCATTTGGAGACCGCGCTCGACCACGCGGGCTTTCTGAAACCGGCGGAGAAGCGTCCCTCCATGGTGCGCTCGATTCGCAATATGTTCCATCGCATGGGGGCCACCGAACAAGATGTCAGGACGTGGCGCGGAATCGTGTCCGCGCTGAGCCGGGGCCAGCGCGGACAAGGGGATAAGGTGTCATAGTTCCGCCCCCTTTCTCCTATTGCGATGGGCCTCAACAGTGCTAGCTTCCGCCACTGGAAGGAGAGGGGCAGTCGATGAAAGTTGCGTGGGTTCAGTGGGGCGCGGTGGCGTCCGCCGCGGTGTTGGCATTGCTGACGGACGTACCCGTCCAAGCCGCCGACACGACGGCCGGAATGACCGGCGTCGCCGCCGAAGAACTCGATCGGCGCAGCAAGGAGGCGGAAGAGGCGCAAGGAAGCCACAGCGGCATGAGCGACAGCTCCGTGCGCGTGCTCATGACCTACGCGTTTTCGACCATCCCCAATGAGACGCCCGGACCGGACGGGAAGCCGGTCAAGGTCGATAAGTCCGACCCGAACAAATATTTCATTCCGACCGAGGATGCGCGGCGCGTGATCCGGGCCGCCACCCGCTCGGCCTATGCCGAGGTTTGCGGCCTGCCTGAACTTGGCCGTGCGAACTACGAGGCGATGATGAAGGGCGAGAAGGCGCGCAACACCTGGAGCGAGCAGCAGATCGTGATGATCAACGCGCTGCACCTGTTCGCGGCCTCCTACTTCACCGGCAATATCAAGATCACCGCCAAGGAAGTTCCCGACCAGCCGGCGGCCGAGACGAATAGCGATGGCGCGACGGCGGTGTCCAAGGGCGAGGTTCCGGCCGAAGGGGGCGAGGGAAGCACCGAGGTGATCACCTCCGAGCCGCCGAAATGCCCCCCTGAGCAGAAAGAGAAGGTCACCCGGGCGATTAACGCCTACGTTCAGGCGGCGCAGGCGGCCTCGGCCAAGCAATAGGGCCTTTGGGGCCCTGCGAAGCCCCAATTGACAGTTTCCGGCTATTGCGTGTAACAGAACGGTCAAAGCCCGTGCCTGTTGGGCTTTTGCGGATCGCTGGAGCGGCTCTGGCGGTCCTAGATCAACCACCACCCATAGGTTTTTGCGGCAAGGCGCGGGGATCGACCGCCCGCGGAAAGCTTGAATTGGCTTTGGAGTCCTGAGGAATGACGAAACGCATTCACGCCAAGCACAAGATCGACCGGCGGCTCGGCGAGAATATCTGGGGCCGCCCTAAGAGCCCCTACAACAAGCGGGAATACGGACCTGGCGAGCATGGCCAGCGCCGCCGCGGCAAGCTATCCGACTATGGCCAGCAGCTCAGGGCCAAGCAGAAGCTGAAGGGCTATTACGGCAACATCACCGAGAAGCAGTTCAAGGCCATCTACCATGAGGCGGCCCGTCAGCACGGCGATACCTCGGAGAAGCTGATCGGCCTCCTGGAGCGCCGGCTCGATGCCGTCGTCTACCGCGCCAAGTTCGTGCCGACCGTGTTCGCCGCGCGCCAGTTCGTCTCCCACGGCCATGTGAAGGTCAACGGGCGCCGCGTCACCATTCCGAGCTATCGCTGCCGCGAAGGCGACGTGATCGAGGTCCGCGACAAGGCCAAGGATCAGGGCATGGTGCTCGAGGCCGCCCAGAGCACCGAGCGCGACGTGCCCGACTATATCGAGGTCGATCACGGGAAGATGTCGGCGAAGCTCACGCGCGTGCCGACTTTGTCGGACGTGCCGTATCCCGTGATGATGGAGCCGAACCTCGTCATCGAGTTCTATTCGCGCTAACCGCGCGCCACGGAGCGCGAATGCATCATGGCCGGGCGATGTCGCCGCCGTTAGCTTTTGCGATGAGACGATGCGAAGGCCCGGCGTTTCCGCCGGGCATGACGAACGCCTCGCGTGTAAGGGATCAGGCCGTCTGCGTCTGGGCGTTGTTGGCGATGCCCTTCTCGGTGAGCATCTCCTGAAGCTCGCCCGCCTGGAACATCTCGCGCACGATATCGCAACCGCCGACGAACTCGCCCTTCACGTAGAGCTGTGGCACGGTCGGCCAGTTGGAAAAGACCTTCACGCCCTCGCGTACGCTCATGTCGTCGAGCACGTTGATGTCCTTGAAGTCCACGCCGAGGTGGTTGAGGATCTGCGCGACCTGCATGGAGAAGCCGCATTGCGGCATCTGCTTGGTGCCCTTCATGAACAGCACCACGTCGTTGTTCGCGACCTGCTTGCCGATCCAGTCCTGAACGTCTTGCTCACTCATTGTTCGATCCTTTCCGCCGGGGCTTACGGGGCCGCGGTCTTCAGGGCCAGCGCGTGCAACACGCCGCCCATATTGCCCTGAAGGGCGTCGTAGACCATCTGATGCTGCTGAACGCGGGACTTGCCGCGAAACGCCTCCGACACGATGCTTGCCGCATAGTGGTCGCCGTCGCCGGCGAGATCCTCGATCTGGATTTCGGCGTCGGGGAAGCGGTCCTTGATCAGCCGCGCAATATCGTCTGCTGCCATTGCCATTCGTTTCTGCTCCTTGCGCGCGCGCGTCCTAGCCGTTGGCCATGAAGCGCGGCAACCAATCCCCATGCGCCGCCTTGAGAGCGGTGAGGGGTAACGGGGTCTCGCCGGGAAGCGTGATCATATCACCCCCGACGGACCCGAGCACCCTCACAGCCACTTCGGCGACAGCCGCCGCCTTATGAATAGCATCGGCCTTGTCGGGCGCCGCCGCGACCACATAGCGCGCCTGATCCTCGCCGAACCAGGACGCATGGGCCGGAACACCGCCCGGCGCGGCATCGAGCGTGACACCCTTGCCGCCGGCAAGCGCCATCTCCGCGATGGCCACCAACACGCCGCCGTCGGACACGTCATGCACGGCCGACGCGGCGCCCGCCTTGATGAGGCCGCGCACGAGATCGCCCGTGCGGCGCTCGGCGGCGAGATCGACGGGCGGCGGCGCGCCCTCCAAGCGGTCCGTCATCACCTGCATATAGGTCGATTGGCCGAGATGACCAGTCTCCTCACCGAGCAGGAGAAGCAAATCGCCGTCTTGTTTCAGGGCGATACGCGCCATGTCGGCGATGTCGGCAATGAGCCCGACGCCGCCGATCGCCGGCGTCGGCGGGATCGCGACCCCATTGGTCTCGTTGTAGAGCGAGACGTTGCCGGACACGACGGGGAAGTCGAGCGCGGCGCAAGCCTCGGCCATGCCTTCCACCGCGCCCACGAACTCGCCCATGATCTCGGGCCGCTCGGGATTGCCGAAATTCATGCAGTCGGTGATGGCGAGCGGCTCGGCGCCCACCGCCGTCAGATTCCGCCAGCACTCGGCGACCGCCTGCTTGGCGCCTTCGTAAGGATCGGCGGCGCAATAACGCGGTGTCACGTCGCAGGAGATGGCGAGGCCCTTCTTCGTGCCGTGCACGCGCACCACGGCGGCATCGCCGCCCGGCCGTTGCACCGTATCGGCCATGACCATGTGGTCGTATTGCTCGAAGATCCAGCGGCGCGAGGAGAGGTGGGCCGAGCCCATCATGCACTCCAGCGCGCCGAGAATGCTGTTCGGCGCCTTCACGTCCTCCGGCGCGATCACGGGCAGCTTCTCGCGCGGGACCCACGGCCGCTCGTAGATGGGCGCGGCGTGCGCCAGAGCGGCGAGCGGGATGTCGGCCTCCACTCGGCCGCCATGGCGCACCACGAGATGGCCGGTGTCGGTCGTCCGGCCGATCACCGCGAAGTCGAGCTCCCACTTTTTGAAGATGCGCTCGGCGATGGGTTCGGTGCCGGGCTTCAGCACCATGAGCATGCGCTCCTGGCTCTCCGACAGCAGCATCTCGTAAGCGGTCATGCCTTCTTCGCGCATCGGCACATGATCGAGATCGAGGTCGATGCCGACCTCGCCCTTGTCGGCCATCTCCACCGAGGAGGAGGTGAGGCCCGCGGCGCCCATGTCTTGGATGGCGATGATCACGTCCTCGGCCATCAGCTCGAGGCACGCTTCGAGGAGGAGCTTCTCGGTGAAGGGATCGCCCACTTGCACCGTGGGGCGCTTCTCCTCGGACGCCTCGTCGAACTCGGCCGACGCCATGGTGGCGCCGTGGATGCCGTCGCGGCCCGTCTTGGAGCCCACATAGACCACGGGAAGGCCGACGCCCTTCGCGGCAGACTTGAAGATGCGATTGGCGTCGACGAGGCCCACGGTCATGGCGTTGACCAGGATGTTGTCGTTGTAGCGGGCGTCGAAATTGGTCTCGCCGCCGACGGTCGGCACGCCCATGCAGTTGCCGTAATCGCCGATGCCCGAGACGACACCCGACACGAGGTGCCGTGTCTTCGCGTGGTCGGGCGATCCGAAGCGCAGCGCATTCATGTTGGCGACGGGCCGCGCGCCCATGGTGAAGACGTCGCGCATGATGCCGCCGACGCCGGTCGCCGCCCCCTGATAGGGCTCGATGTAAGACGGGTGGTTATGGCTCTCCATCTTGAAGACCGCCGCCTGGCCGTCGCCGAGGTCGACCACGCCTGCGTTCTCGCCCGGGCCTTGGATGACTTGTGGTCCCGAGGTGGGGAGCTTTTTGAGCCACACACGGGAGGATTTGTAAGAGCAGTGTTCCGACCACATCACCGAGAAGATGCCGAGCTCGGTGAGCGTCGGTTCACGGCCGAGCTCTTCGAGAAGCCGCGCATACTCCTCGGGCGAGAGTCCGTGCTCGGCGATCAGCTCTTTGGAAAGGCTCGTCGCCTGGCGCGCCGCCTGCGCAGCCCCGCTCAATGGAGGGTCTCCACGAGGGCGGCGAACATCTTGGCGCCGTCGGTGCCGCTTAAGGCCGCGTCGGCGAGGCGCTCTGGATGCGGCATGAGACCGAGCACCGTGCCTGTCTCGTTATAGATGCCGGCGATGTTGCGCCGCGAGCCGTTCGGGTTCGCGTCCGCGGTGACCACGCCGGAGACGTCGCAATAGCGGAAGGCCACGCGGTTCTCGCCTTCCAGCCGGTCGAGCGTCTCTTCGTCGGCGAAATAGCAGCCGTCCTTGTGGGCGATGGGGAAGCGCACGACCTCGCCCTTCGCATAGCCCCGCGCGAACGCCGTGTCGTTGCGCTCGACCTTGAGCAGCACGTCCTTGCAGATGAAGCGCAAGCTGGCGTTGCGCATGAGCACGCCGGGGAGCAGGCCCGACTCGGTCAGGACCTGAAAGCCGTTGCAGATGCCGAGCACCGGCGTGCCGGCTTTCGCGCGGCGGACCACCTCGCGCATGATCGGCGAGTGCGCCGCCATGGCGCCGGAGCGCAAGTAATCGCCATAGGAAAAGCCGCCAGGGAGCAAGATCAGATCGCTGTTGGGCAGCTCCGAATCGCCGTGCCACACCATGATAGGGGCACGCCCCATGGCGGCTTCGAGAGCGACCGCCGCGTCGCGGTCGCAGTTCGATCCGGGGAAGACGATGACGCTCGCTTTCATGCTTCGATCATCCCGCGCGTCATCCCGGCGGAAGCCGGGATCAAGAGGCAACGAATGTGTGAGTGCTTGGATTCCGGCGTTTGCCGGAATGACGCAGGAGGGCCCTTACGCCGCCTCGAGCTCATAGGCGTAGTTCTCGATGATGGTGTTGGCGAGGAGCTGTTCGCACATCCGCTCGATCTCGGCGCGCGCTTTCGCAGGATCGCTTTCGGCGACCTCGACTTCGATGAATTTGCCCTGGCGGACGCCATCCACCGAGCCGAAGCCGAGCGCATGAAGCGCGCCTTCGATTGCCTTGCCTTGCGGGTCGAGCACGCCGGGTTTCAGCGTGATGGTGATGCGCGCCTTCATGCGCCTCGCGAGCCTCGTCTACTTCGAACGCACCAGAACCGGGCCCGAACGCGCCCGCGGGGGATTGTCCACGTGGAGCCCAAGCCGCCGCGCCACCTCCTGGTAGGCCTCAACGAGGCCGCCCATGTCGCGGCGGAAGCGGTCCTTATCGAGCTTGTTCTGAGTCTCGATATCCCACAAGCGGCAGCAGTCCGGCGAGATCTCGTCGGCCAGCACGATGCGCATCTGATCGCCTTCCCACAGTCGGCCGAACTCGCATTTGAAATCCACGAGGCGGATGCCGACGCCGAGGAACAGCCCCGACAGGAAGTCGTTGATGCGGAGCGCGAGCGACATGATGTCGTCGAGCTCCTGTGGCGCGGCCCAGCCGAACGCGGTGATGTGCTCCTCGGTGACCATCGGGTCGCCGAGTTCGTCGGACTTGTAATAGAACTCGATGATCGAGCGCGGCAGCGCCGTGCCCTCGTCGATTCCGAGCCGGGTCGAGAGCGACCCCGCCGCCACGTTCCGGATCACCACTTCGAGCGGGATGATCTCCACCTCGCGGATCAGCTGCTCACGCATATTGAGCCGCTTGATGAAATGGGTGGGCACCCCGATCTCCCCGAGCCTCTGGAAGAGGTATTCGGAGATGCGGTTGTTGAGGACGCCCTTGCCCTCGATCTTGTCGTGCTTCTTGTTGTTGAAGGCGGTGGCATCGTCCTTGAAGTGCTGGACGAGCGTGCCGGGCTCGGGCCCTTCGTAGAGGATCTTGGCCTTGCCTTCGTAAACACGCCGGCGACGGTTCATACTTCGTTCCTCACTGACTTGGCCTAGCGACTGACAAACGCCAAACGCGCGGGGAGTGGGATCACCCAAGCCGCGCGCCACGCAGGAATCGCCATCGCAGGAATTGGATCAAGAAATCTTGGCCGACCTTAGCCTAAGGGGAAGGGGCATACAACGGCCCCTGGGGACGCGGGGCACGACCCGGGATGCGCTCCCGGGTTTGTTGATTTTAGGGCATTTCGGCGCTATCACCCGCCCTAGAGAGGCGGGATTTTCCCCACAATTTCTACGTGCTCAGCCCCTCGCGTGGCGAGGGGTGTTTTGGAGGTGCCGAGCCGATGACGAGCTTTGAGGATCGCGAGAAGAGCTTCGAGAGGAAATTCGCCCTCGACGAGGAGCTGAGGTTCAAGTCCACCGCCAGACGCAACAAGCTGCTCGGCCTTTGGGCCGCCGAGAAGATGGGGCTGTCCGGCGATGCGGCGCAGGCTTATGCCCGCGAGGTGGTCAAGGCTGACCTCGAACATCCCGGCGAGGAGGACGTATTCAGCAAGGTCAGGGCCGACTTCGACGAGAAGGGCGTCGATCAGTCCGACCACCAAATCCGCCGCGCCATGGGCGACCTCCTGGCCGAGGCGATCCGCCAGATCGAAGCCGAGGCCAAGGGCTGAGCCGCTGATGTCCCGGGACCAGTTCCGCGAGGCCGCGCGCGAGGGCCGCACACTGTTCAATGCGTGGCTCACGCTGAACAACCCCTTCCTCATCGAGCTGATCGGGGAGGCGGGCTGGGACTGCCTCACCATCGACCAGCAGCACGGGCTGGGCGGCAACGAGGCGCTTCTCGCCTGCCTGACGGCGGCCAAGGCCTGCGGCCTGCCGGCCATCGTGCGGGTCGCCAATAACGATCCGGGCCTCGTCGGCCGGGCGCTCGACGCCGGCGCGCAAGGCATCATGTGTCCCTTGATCAACAACGTCGACGAGGCGGAGGCCTTTGTTCGGGCCGTGAAATATCCGCCGCGCGGCTTGCGCAGCTGGGGGCCGTATCGCGCGCGGCTCGGGCATGAGGGCGACTATTTCACCACGGCCAACGCCTTCACCATTGCCTGTCCGCAGATCGAGACCAAAGGCGCGCTCGATCAGCTCGACGACATTCTCAGCCTCGACGGCGTGGACATGGTCTGTTTCGGCCCGAATGACCTCTCCGTGGCATTGACCGGCCGCCTCGATATCTGGGCTAGGGAAGTCCAGGAGGCGATGACTCTGGTTCTGAGAAAAGCGCGCGAGAAGTCTGTGATGACTCTTATTTTTGCCAACGACGTCGCCTTCGCCAAGCCCCGCGTGGCGGAAGGCTGGGACATCGTGGCCGTCGGCACCGACGCCGGCTGGTTCTCGGGCGCCGCCGCCGCGACCAGGGCCGCTGCTGAATCGAAGTCTTAAGTCAGCCCCTTACCCCCTTCAAACGACTCGCCCCATCGAACGCGTTGCACCCGCGCATCATGCCAGGCGCCATAAGGCAGAAGCCGCTACTCTGAGGCTGACGCTTGCCGGTCCGTGTGTCAGAATGCGCGCAACGACTGATTTGGGGGCTGATCCATGTCGAGACTGACCCGGCTACTCATCGCCGCCACGATCGTGCTTCTCGGGGGTACCGCTAGTGCTTTGGCGCTTCAGGCGACCGCAGGCGGCAATCTCGCTTTGCGCACGGGCCCGGGCACAAAATATGCCGTGCTCCTCACCATTCCGGCAGGGGCGAGCGTCGCGGTCGATGAGTGCTCCTACGGCTGGTGCGCCGTCAGCTATAGCGGCACGTCAGGCTACACGACCCAGCGCGGCCTGTTCGTGCAGAGAGCCGTCAATCCCGCCAAGCCAGGGACCGGCCCCGAGGTCTGGCCGATCTACCCGCCTTACCCCTACCGTGCCGGCCACTATCCGAAGGCTGACTGGTATTACGGCATGCCACCTTACGTGGCCATCTCGCCGTCCTTCTACCACAGGCGCTTCTTCATGATGGCGCAAGAGCGCGACCGCTACCGCTACATGCCGCATGTCTTCCATGGCAGCGGCGCGTATGGCGACGGCGGCGGCCCCATCGCGGATGTCGACCTGCAGGGGATCAGCGCCGACCTGCAGGAGAGCTACCCCAAGGAGTAGGGGGCTTCTCGGCGGCCTTGGGAGGCGGGAGCGTCTGCTGAGCCCGTCCTCAGTCTTTGAACACCCGCGCGAAAATCGCATCCACGTACTTGGTGTGATAGCCGAGGTCGAACTGGGCGCGGATCACCTCCGGTGACAGCGCCTTGGTCACGTCCTTATCGGCCAGGAGCTCCGTCTGAAAGTCCTTGCCCTCCTGCCACACCTTCATGGCGTTCCGCTGCACGAGCCGATAGGCGTCCTCGCGGCTGACCCCAGCCGCGGTGAGCGCAAGCAGCACGCGCTGGGAGTGGATCAGCCCGCCCAAGCGATCGAGATTGGCGCGCATGCGCTCCGGATAGACCACGAGGTCTTTGATGATGCCGGTCATGCGATGGAGCGCGAAATCGAGCGTGACGGTGGCGTCGGGACCGATCATCCGCTCGACCGAGGAATGGGAGATGTCCCGTTCGTGCCAGAGCGCGACGTCCTCGAGCGCCGGCATGGCGTAGCCGCGCACGACGCGCGCGAGCCCCGTGACGTTCTCCGACAACACCGGGTTCCGCTTGTGCGGCATGGCGGAGGAGCCCTTCTGCCCTTCCGAGAAGAACTCCTCGGCCTCGAGCACCTCGGTCCGCTGCAAATGCCGGATCTCGGTGGCGAGCCGCTCCACGGAACTCGCGATCACCGCAAGCGTGGCGAAATAGGCCGCGTGCCGGTCGCGCGGCACGACCTGCGTCGAGATCGGCTCAGGGCTCAAGCCGAGCTTCTCCGCCACATACGCTTCGACCCGGGGATCGACATGGGCGAACGTGCCGACCGCGCCTGAGATGGCGCAGGTGGCGACTTCCTCGCGGGCGCGCACCATGCGCTCGCGGGCCCGCGAAAACTCGGCATAGGCCACGGCGAGCTTGAGCCCGAACGTGGTTGGCTCTGCGTGGATGCCGTGGCTGCGGCCCACGGTGATCGTGTCCTTGTGCTCGTAGGCGCGGGTCTTCAGCGCCGCGAGCAGCGCGTCGAGATCGGCGATGAGGATGTCGGCCGCTTGCACGAGCTGCACGTTGAGGCAGGTATCGAGCACGTCGGAGGAGGTGAGGCCGGAATGGAGGTAGCGCGCCTCAGGCCCGACATGCTCGGCCACGGAGGTGAGGAAGGCGATGACGTCGTGCTTCACCTCCCGCTCGATGGCGTCGATCCGATCGATGTCGAAGCCGCCGCGCTTCTTGGCGGCCTCGGCCGCCTCCTTGGGGATGAGGCCGAGCTCCGCCATGGCCTCGGCGGCGTAGATCTCGATTTTGAGCCAGATGCGGAACTTGGTTTCGGGCTCCCAGATGCGAGCCATCTCGGGGCGGCTGTAGCGTGGGATCATGCGTGCGGTCTTGGCCTTTCCCGAAGGAATCCCGGCGAGAGGGCAGGTCTAGCAGAGCGTGCGGCCGCGCTCAAACGCGGCCGCTCCGCAATCTTAAATTTCGACAGCTATATCTCGACCGTCTTCGGCTCCCGCGGTCCGAAGATCGCGACATAGACCGCGGCGGCCACGGTAAGGGCGGCATAGGCCGGCCGCGGCGGGATCAGCATGTCGAGCAGGAAGGTGTAGAAGTCGTTGACCGAGGCGAAATAGAGCCCCGACGGCGTCCAGTCCTGCTGGCTCGGATAGGTGGCGTGGATGTAGAGGAACCGCAGCAGGCCGCCGAAGCTGCAGAACGCCACGACGAAGATGAAAAGGGCGAAGAGCGTCCGGACCAGGAACCCGCGCCTGGCGGCGAAGCGCTGGCACCACCAGGTGACGAGGGCGGCGAGCGTGCCGGCGAAGCCGATGATCCGGACAGTATGCTGGGTCTGGGTGGTCATGACCGAGTTCATGTAGTCGCCGATGATGAGCGCCCACATGGAGGTGCCGATCACGATGGCGAAGGCCGCGGCAAGCACGAAGCCGACCACCTTTGTGAAAGTCACTTTTTCCATTGGCGCATGTCCCTCCAAGCCCCTCGGTAGATGCGACTATGCAAGGGAAACGGGCAGGCTGCAATGCGCCTGACGCGCGGGCCTTGCCGCTCGCCGCGGTTTATGGTCCGATCCGCCGCCGGTCATAAGGGAGGCAGTCACACCATGGCATTCGATGATCTCAAGGCCGAATTAGCGCTTCTCATCAACCAGATGGAGAACCAGCCCGAGGATCGGCACGAGCTTTACTTGCAGATTCGCGAGAGGCTCAACGAGATGCGCGCCTACGGCATGCCGCTGCCTGAGGACCTCGTGAAGTTCGAGGAGGAGCTCGAGGCGCAGTTCAAGGCCGAGGAGCAGGCCGCCAAGAAGAGCTAGGCGGCGATAAGCGGGCGGTCAGCCCGCAGCGGGCGGCGCCGTGTCGTTGATCTCCTCATACGTGCCGTTGGACCAGCGATAGACGGCGTAAGGCGGCAGGTTCGGGTCGCCCTTCTCGTTGAACTTGAACTTGCCGATCACCGTGTTGAACTCGGTGTCGTTGAGCGCCTTGACCACGGCAGCGGCGTCCGTTGAGCCGGCCTTCTCCGCCGCCTGCTTCCACGCCTGGATCGCCGCGTAGGTGTAGAGCACGTAGCCTTCCGGCTCGATGCCGTTCTCCTTGAACTTGGCGACGACCCCGGCGGCAGCCGGGTTCTTGCGCGGGTCGGGGGAGAAGGTCATCAGCGTGCCTTCGCCGGCAGGCCCGGTGATCGACCAGTATTCTTGCGTGATGAGCGCGTCGCCGCCCATGAGGATGGTGTCCATCCCCTGGTCGCGCATCTGCCGGGCGATCAGCCCGGCCTCGGTGTGATAGCCGCCGATAAAGAGCACATCGACGTCCGCCTGCTTGAGCTTGGAGACCAGCGCCGAATAATCCTTCTCGCCGGCGGTGTAGGACTCGTTCAGGACTTCCTGCTTGCCGGCGGCGTTGAGCGCCTTCTTGACCTCCTCGGCGAGGCCTTTGCCGTAAGCCGTCTTGTCGTCGATGATGGCGACGTTCTTGTCGGCGAAATGCGCGGCGAGATATTTGCCGGCAACGCCACCTTGCTGATCGTCACGCCCGCAGACGCGATAGATGTTGGGCCCGGCGCGGTTGTCGGTGAAGGCCGGGTTGGTGGAGGCGGGCGAGATCTGCACCAGATTGCTTTCGGCATAGACCTGGGACGCCGGGATCGAGGAGCCGGAGCAATAATGCCCGGCGACCAGCGCCACGTTGTCGCCGGCCATCTGGTTGGCGACCGCCACGGCCTGTTTCGGGTCGCAGGCATCGTCGCCGACCTCGAGCTTGAGCTTCTTGCCGAGCACGCCACCGGCTTCGTTGATGTCCGCGACGGCCATCTCGCCGCCGTTCTTCATCTGCTGGCCGAAGGACGCGTATTGACCCGTGACCGGCCCGACGATTGCGATCGTCGTCGTGTCGGGATCGTCATCTCCGTTGCAAGCCACAAGCACGAGGCTCGCGACGAGTGCTGCAATCAACCCGGCCATACGCGTCATGCGTGATCTCCTTCGAAATTTCGTGGGCTAGCCTATATCAGGCGTCCCGCGCCCGCCAGGTGAGGGGGCTCGTCCGCTCGTAGAGCCAGCGATATTGCGTGACCATTTGCGTCGTCCGCATGACGCGGAAACCGAGCAAAGCGGCGGCCAACAGCACCGCGTAGGTGACCAGGTAGTAGTAGGGCGAGAGCAGGTGACCGTCGAACAGGGCGTAATGGAAGAATCTGACCGCGGCGGCGAGCAGCGCCATGTAGAAGAAGACCCGCCACAGCGGCCGCCAGCCGCGCGCGAGCCCGCGGCCGGCAAGGAAGGCCGCGCCGCCGCCGATGACCACGGTGAGGATCAGAAACACGCGCAAGCCGTCGTCGGAGAGCCAGGTCATGCCCCGTTCGTCTCCTTCAGCATGGCCGTGTTGCCCTCCAGATAAGCGGCGCGCACCTCTTTCCGCGCGAGCAACTCCTGGCCCGTCCCCGACATGGTGATCCTGCCGTTGACCATCACATAGCCGCGATGGGCGAGCTTCAGCGTGTGATAGGCGTTCTGCTCGACCAGGAACACGGTGAGCCCTTGGGCATTCAGCTCTTTGATCGCCTCGAAGATCTGCTTGACGATGAGCGGGGCCAAGCCCAGCGACGGCTCGTCCAAGAGGAGCAGCTTGGGCCGCCCCATGAGCGCGCGGGCGATGGCGAGCATCTGCTGCTCGCCGCCCGACAGCGTGCCGCCGCGCTGATCGGCGCGGGCCTTGAGCACGGGGAACAGCGTAGAGACCCGCTCGAGATCGCGATCGAACGCGTCGGGGTCGCGGGCGAGGATGGCCCCCATCTGCAAGTTCTCCATCACCGTCATGCGCGGGAAGATGCGGCGCCCTTCCGGCGATTGCGCGATGCGCAGCCGCACGATCTCGTGGGTGGGGAGCTGCGTGATGTCCTTGCCGTCGAACACGATACGGCCTTCGGACGCGCGCGGGCGCCCGCAGATCGTCATCATCAGCGTGGTCTTGCCCGCGCCGTTGGCGCCGATCAGGGCGGCGATCTCGCCGAGCTTGATGTCGAGGCTCACCCCGTGCAGCACCGGGAGCCGGCCGTAGCAGGCGGTGACATTCTCGATCTCGAGGAGCGCCGCGGTCATGGTCGCACCTCGGGCGCAGCCTCCGGCGGCAGCTCCTCGTCCGGGACGCCGAGATAGGCGGCGATGACGCGCGGGTCGTTGCGGATCTCCTCAGGGCTCCCGTCGGCGATCTTCTTGCCGTAGTCGAGGACGATGATGTGGTCGGAGATGCGCATCACCACGCTCATGTCGTGCTCGATGAGGAAGATGGCGATCTGCTCCTTCTCGCGGATCGCATAGAGGAGCTCGTTGAGGCCGTCGCTCTCGCGCGCATTCAAGCCGGCCGCCGGCTCGTCGAGGCAGAGAAGCACGGGCCGCGTGCACATGGCGCGCGCGATCTCGAGCCGGCGCTGATCGCCGTAAGGCAGGTCGCCCGCCGCATCGTCGGCCCGGGTCGACGAGCCCGACCCGTTCGAGCCAGTAGCGAGCGAAAGCTCGACAGCCTCCTTCTCGGCGCGGGCGAACTGCCCAAGCCCGAGAATGGCGCCGATGGTGAAGCCCGAGGCGCGGGCCAGCACGTTGTGCTGGGCGACCATCAGGTTCTCCAGCACGGTCATGCCGGGAAACAGGCGGATGTTCTGAAAGGTGCGGGCGACGCGGGCTTCGGCGTTGATGTCGTGGTCGACAAGCCGCTCGAGATAGAAGCGCATCCCGCCCGGCACGGTGAGCGTCATCATGCCTTCGGTCGGTTTGTAGAACCCGGTGATGCAGTTGAACACGGTGGTCTTGCCGGCGCCGTTCGGGCCGATCAGCGCGGTGATGTCGTGGCGCCCCACCGAGAAGGACACGTCGTCGATGGCGAGGAGGCCGCCGAAGCGCATGGTCAGGTGCTCGACCGTGAGCACGGGATCTTCTTGCCAGGACCTCATGCGCGGCCTTGCTCGACGAGGTCCGGCGAAATCACGCGCGTCTTGTCGAGCGCGATGGAGGGCGAGCGCGAGGCGATGATTCCGCGCGGCCGCCACACCATGATGCCGACCATGGCGAGGCCGAACAGGAGCATGCGGTAGAGCGCGGGATCGAAGCCCGCGCCGAAGAAGCTCTGCAAGCCCGCCGTGTGGCGCAGCGCCTCGAAGCCGCCCACCATGACCACCGCGGCGATGGCGACGCCGAGCTGGCTGCCCATCCCGCCGAGCACGACGATGGCGAGGATGATGGCGGACTCGATGAAGGTGAAGCTCTCCGGGCTGATGAAGCCTTGCCGCGTGGCGAAGAAGCTGCCCGCCAGGCCGCCGAACATCGCGCCCGTGGCGAACGCGGTGAGCTTGGTGATCGTCGTGTTGATGCCGAGCGAGCGGCAGGCGATCTCGTCCTCGCGCATCGCCTCCCACGCGCGGCCGATGGGGAGGCGCCGCAAGCGCAACGTGACGAGGTTGGTGAGAAAGGCGAGGGCCAGGATCACGTAATAGAGGAAGATGATGCCCTGGAGCGGATCGTATTTGATTCCGAAGAATTGGCTGAACGTCGTGCCGTCGGCGAACGGCGTGAACGGGAGACCGAAGAAAGTGGGCTTCGGGATGCTGGAGATGCCGTTCGGACCGTTGGTCACCTCGGTCCAGTTGAGCAGGATGATGCGGACGATCTCTCCAAACGCCAGGGTGACGATGGCGAGATAGTCGCCGCGGAGCCGCAGCACGGGAAAGCCGAGGATGACGCCCCACAGCGCCGCGGCAAGGCCGGCGATCGGCAGGCAAAGCCAGAACCCGAGACCGAAATGGGTGGCAAGCAGCGCGAAGGTGTAGGCGCCGACCGCGTAGAAGGCGACATAGCCGAGGTCGAGCAGGCCGGCGAGCCCGACCACGATGTTGAGCCCCCAGCCGAGCATCACATAGGTGAGCACGAGGATGGCGAGGTCGAACCAGTAGCGAAGCGGCAGGCCGAGATGGAACGCCTTCTCGAGGCCGAACGTGGTGAGCGGAAAGAACAGGGCGAACAGAATGCCGCCGACCACGAAGATCCGTCCCCAGGGGAGATCGGGGAAGAGATGAACGATGGCGCGGCGCAGGAGCCCGAGGCCGACGAAGACGAGCACGGCGACGGCGATCAGCTCGTAGGCGGGCGCATTGAAGAGGGCGGCGACGATGAAGCCAACGACCGCGAGCAGCGCGGTGGTGCCGAGCACCACGACGTCGCGTTTGTCGAACGGATCGCGCCTGAACAGTTTGGCGAAGGGCGTGGTGAGCGGATACTCCGCCTGCCAGACGAACAGGTTGAGCAGGAGCCGGCCGAAGAACACGATGCCGACGGCGACGGCAAGCAGCATCGGCCGCGGGCGAAGCGTGAGACCGGTGACGTTGTCCACGGTGCGCAGGCCCAGCACGAGTGAGAACAGCGCAAACGCGATGATGCCGGCGAGCAGAGAATTGGTCAGGGCCGATTTGAGCCGTTGGCCGAACGATGTGCCGGGCTCAGCCAAGGGCTAGACCTTCTCGACCTCAGGCCGCCCGAGCAGACCCGTCGGGAAGAAGATGAGCACGATGGCGAGCATCGAGAACGCCGCCACGTCCTTGTACTCGATGGTGAAGTAGGCCGACCAGAACGTCTCGATCAGACCGATGACGAGCCCGCCGAGCATGGCACCGGGGAGCGAGCCGATGCCGCCGAACACGGCCGCGGTGAAGGCTTTGATGCCGACGATGAAGCCGATGTAGAAGTCGATCACCCCGTAATAGAGGAGATAGAGCAGGCCGGCGACGGCGGCGAGCGCGGCGCCGATTACGAAAGTGAGCGAGATTGTCTGGTCGACATTGACGCCAGACAGCGAGGCCATGAGCCGGTCCTGCTCGCAAGCCCGCTGCGCGCGCCCGAGCGCGGTGCGGCTGATGATCAGCCAGAACACGCCCATCAGCACGACCGTCGTCACCACGATGAGGATCTGGATGTTGGAGATGATGACGGTGAAGTCGCCCTCCTTGAAGAACTCGAAGCCGCCGGTGATGACGGGCTGGAGCGGCTTGACGCGCGCGCCTTGCGACACCTGGATGAAGTTCTGCAGCACGATCGACATGCCGATGGCGGTGATGAGCGGCGCGAGCCGGAAGGATTCGCGCAACGGCCGGTAGGCCACCCGCTCGACCGTCCAGCCCCACACCGCGGTCAGCACCATGGCGATGACGAGCACGATGAGCAGCGCGAGCGGGATCATGGTGATCCCAATAGAGAGGACGGCGAGAAACGCGATCAGCGCGATGAAGGCGCCCACCATGAAGATGTCGCCGTGGGCGAAATTGATCATGCCGATGATGCCATAGACCATGGTGTAGCCGATGGCGATCAGCCCATAGATCGAGCCCAGCGCGATTCCGTTGATCAGCTGCTGAAGGAAATACGCCATGAAAACGCCTGCCTCGCCTTCCCCCGGTTCGGGCATTGCAGACTTAAAGAAAGCGGGGCAGTGGCGCCCACTTCGGTATCTTTAGCAAGAAGGCATTGCGGTGTGCATGCCCAAATTCAGAGCAGAAGATGGGAGCCGTCGCAGAACGGTGGATCGCCCGTGTCCTTGCAGCCGCACAGAAGCGCCATTTCCGTGCGTTCGGCGGTGAACATCATCGGCTCAATGCCGGTCCCCTCATGGGAGCCGTCGCAAAAAGGCTGTCGCTTGCTCCGCCCGCAGCGGCACCAAGCATAGCGTTTGCCGGCTTCCAGCTGGACCTGATAGGGGTTGAGTTGCGGGCGTTCCGGCTCGGACATGATGCTCCCCAGCGTTGTTTTGGCCAGACGTTTGCCCGGTCTGCTTAGCCAATTCGTCCCTGTCATACAAGAAAGTGACGGGATTTCCTGTTAAGTGGGTCGATAGGCTTTCCGCCTAGGATGGCACTTTCCAGACGATTCGAGCGCTGAGCGCCACCGGGCGATTGGCGCAGAAACCCTTGAGAAAAGAAGCTTGAGTTGATGTCCCATCCGGACCATAGAGGACCAAAAGCCGCGTCTGGCGCGATGGCGCCGGGAAGGCGGTTCTGCTCCCATGAGAGCTATGGGTTGGGGACGTATCGGGGCCAAGGCGAGTGTGGAGGCCGCCCGTGGCTGAGCTGATCTTTGCTGCCGTGTCGCTTACCGCGTTCTTCGCTCTGGCGATGAACCGCGCGCCGCTTAGGGTGTGGGCGATTGCGGTCGCGATCTTCACCGTGAGCCTCCAGATCGGCCTCGGCTTCCCGCTTTGGACATTCATCGGCTGGCTCGTCGCCGGGCTCCTGTTCGCCGCGAGCGTCCCCGACATTAAGCGCAAATACATCACGCTGCCGGCCTATCGCGCGCTCAAGGGCGCGATGCCGACCATCTCCGAGACCGAGCGCGAGGCGCTGGAGGCGGGAACCAGCGGCTGGGACGCCGAGCTCTTCTCAGGCACGCCCGACTTCGCCAAGCTCCGCCGCGTCGCGCCGATCACCCTCACCGACGAGGAGCGCGCCTTTCTCGACGGGCCGACGGTCGAGCTCTGCAAGCGGCTCGACGATTGGCGCATCCGCCACGAGTTGCACGACGTCCCCGACGACATCTGGCGCTTTGTCTGTGACAACGGCTTTCTCGGCATGCTCATCTCCAAGGAGCATGGCGGCCTCGGCTTCTCCGCCCAGGCGCAGTCGCTCATCCTCGGCAAGATCTCGTCCAAGAGCCCCGACGGCGTCACCATCGTCATGGTGCCGAACTCGCTCGGCCCCGGCGAGTTGATCGAGAAATACGGCACCGAGACCCAGAAGGCGCACTACCTGCCGCGGCTCGCGAAGGGTGAGGAGATTCCCTGCTTCGCGCTCACCGGGCCGTTCTCCGGCTCCGACGCCGCCTCCATGCGCGACGTCGGCGTCGTGACGCGAGGGCTGCATGACGGCAAGGAGACGCTTGGCGTCAAGCTCACCTGGGACAAGCGCTACATCACGCTTGCCCCGAGAGCGACGCTGCTCGGCCTCGCCTTTCGCCTGTTCGATCCGGACAATCTTCTCGGGAAGGGCGAGGATATCGGCATCACGCTCGGGCTGATCCCTACGGACCACGAAGGCGTGGAGATCGGCCGCCGGCATCTGCCTGCGGGCGCGGCGTTCCCCAACGGCCCGACACGCGGCCGCGACGTGTTCGTGCCGATCGACTGGATCATCGGCGGACCGGAGCGGGCAGGGCAAGGCTGGCGCATGCTGATGAGCTGTCTCGCCGCCGGCCGCTCCATCTCACTCCCTGCGACGAGCGCCGCCGCCGCCAAGGCCATGGCCCGGCGCAGCACGGCCTATGCGCGCATCCGCAAGCAGTTCGGGCTTCCCATCGGCTTCATGGAAGGCGTCGAGGAGCCGCTCGCGCGCCTCGTGGAGAACGCTTATGGGCTCGAAGCCGCCCGCGCCGTCACCGCCTCCATGGTCTCGGAAGGCGAGAAGCCGGCGGTGATCTCCGCGCTTCTGAAATACGTCTCGACCGAGCGCATGCGCCAGAGCGTCAACGACGCCCTCGACATTCATGGCGGCCGCGGCATCTGCGACGGCCCGTCGAACTATATCCAAGGCGCCTATCAGATGGTGCCGGTCGGCATCACGGTGGAAGGCGCCAACATCCTCACCCGCACGCTGATCACCTTCGCGCAAGGGGCGCTGCGCAGCCATCCTTATCTCATCGCCGAGATCGAGGCGTTGCAGGACAGTGACCGCGACCGCGGCATCGAGAAATTCGAGAAGACGTTCGACGACCACCGCGCCTTCCTCTTCTCCAATGCCGCCGGCGCGCTGTTCCACAATCTGACCTTCGGGAGCTTCGCCGCGGCGCCGCAAAACGCGGGCGACATGACCCGCTGGTGGCGGCAGCTCTCCCGCGCCGCGCGCTCCTTCGCGCTCGTCGCCGATATGACCGTCGCGCTCCTCGGCGGCGGCCTCAAGGTGAAGCAGAAGATCACCGGGCGCATGGCCGACGCGCTCGCCGAGCTTTATCTGCTCTCGACCATTCTCAAGCGCTACGAGGACGACGGCCGCCCCGCCGGCGACCGCCTCGTCGTCGACTATTGCGCGCAGAATTGCCTGCATCGCTTCGACATCGCGTTGCGCGGCGTCATCGACAATTTTCCGGTGCGGTGGGCGGCATGGCTCATGGGCCCGCTCGTCCTGCCGTTCGGCATGCGCCGTCCGGCGAAGGACAGGCAGGGCAAGGACATCGTGCGGCTTGCGCTCCAGCCGGGCGCCTTCCGCGACCGTCTCACCCGCGACATTTTTACCGGCGATGCGAACGAGGCAACGGGCCTGCTCGAGCAGACCTTGGCCAAGGTGGTGGCTTGCGAGGAGGCCGAGAAGAAGCTCGAGCGCGCGATCCGCAAAGGCGAGGTGAAACGCTTCTACAATAACGACTGGATCAAGGACGCCGAGACCAAAGGGGTCCTGAGTGCCGACGAAGCGCGCGAGCTTGCCGAGCTCCGCGACATGGTGGCCCGCGTCATCGCCGTCGACGACTTCGCCGCATCGGAATTGACGCGCGCACAGACGAACAGCCAAGACCAAGGCGACGCGGCCGCGTCCCCGGAACGCCAGCACATCGCCGCCGAGTAAGATCAACACACAAAGACATCATGCCGACACTTCCCGATCTTCAGGACTGGACCTTCACGGTCGACTTCGAGGGCATCGCCTGGGCGGTCATCGACCGCAAAGGCGAGAGCATGAACTCTCTTGGCCGCAGGCCGACCGAGGAGCTTGGCGAGATCGTCAAGGTCGTCGAGGAGGCGCCCGCCGGCGAGATCAAAGGCCTCGTGCTGATAAGCGCCAAGGACTCGAGCTTCATCGCCGGCGCCGATATCCGCGAGTTCGAGGGCTTCGACACCGAAGAGAAGATCAAGGAGGTGGTCGCCCAGACGCTGGAGCTGATCGACCGCATCGACCGTCTGCCTGTGCCCGTGGTCGCCGCCATCCACGGTTATTGCCTCGGCGGCGGACTCGAATTGGCGCTCGCTTGCGACTGGCGCATCGCCGACCGCGAGGAGGGGACACGGCTCGGCTTCCCCGAGGTGAAGCTCGGCATCTTCCCCGGCCTCAACGGTACCGTGCGCGCCATTCAGGCCGCCGGCCCCATCGACGCCATGACCGCCATGCTGACGGCGAAGATGCTGCGGCCCACGGCGGCAAAGGCCATGGGTTTCGTCGATCAGCTCGTGCCGACCCGCCACAATCTCCGCTGGGCGGCGCGCAAGGCCGTGTTGCAGAAGCGCCGGTCGAAGGGCGCGCCGTGGTGGAAGAAGCTGATGCTGAAGCAGCCCGCGCGCGGGCTTCTGGCGAAGCAGATGCGCACCAAGACGGCGGAGAAGGTGCGCGAGGAGCACTACCCGGCGCCGTTCCGCCTCATCGATCTCTTCGAGCGCTACGGCGACGACCCGGTGCGCATGCGGCGCGCCGAGACCGAGATGTTCACGCCGCTGATGGCGAGCGAGACCTCGCGGAACTTGCGGCGCGTGTTCAAGCTCTCCGAGATGCTGAAGGACGCAGCACCCAAGGGCGGCTTCAAGCCGCGCAAGGTGCATGTGATCGGCGCCGGCACCATGGGCGGCGATATCGCTGCCTGGTGCGTCGTCTCCGGCATGCAGGCGAGCTTGCAGGATCTTGACGAGGATCAGATCGAGAAGGCGCTTCACCGCGCCAAGAAGCTCTTCAAGAAGCGGCTGCGCGGCAAGACCGCGGTGGATGCGGCGGTCGCGCGCCTCATCGCCGATCCCGAAGGCAAGCAGATCAAGCATGCCGACGTCGTCATCGAGGCCATCGTCGAGAGGCTCGACGTGAAGCAGAAGCTGTTCGCGGATCTCGAGAAGAAGGCGAAGCCCGGCGCGGTGCTCGCGACGAATACCTCCTCGCTCAGGCTCGAGGACATCGCCAAGCCGCTCGCCGATCCCGGGCGTCTCGTCGGCCTGCATTTCTTCAATCCGGTGGCGCAGCTGCCCTTGGTCGAGGTCGTGCGCGGCGAGGGCACGCGCGAGGAGGAGATCGGCAAGGCCTGCGCCTTCGTCACCGCCATCAACAAGCTGCCTTTGATCGTGAAGAGCTGCCCCGGCTTCCTCGTCAACCGTGTGCTCGCGCCGTACATGATGGAGGCCGTGCGTCTCTATCAGGAGGGCCAGCCGCGCGAGAAGATCGACCAGGCCGCGCTCAAATTCGGCATGCCCATGGGACCGATGGAGCTCATGGACATGGTCGGCCTCGACATCTGCAACAAGGTCGGCGAGGAGCTCGACCTTGCGCCCAAGGGTGAGGGAGGCGGCAAGAGCGACGGCAAGACCGACAACGTGCTCGCCACCCTCGTGAAGCAAGGCAAGCTCGGCAAGAAGACCGGCGAGGGCTTCTACGTCTGGGTCGACGGCAAGCCGAAACGTGACGACGCGCAATATGACGACGCCGAGCTAGAGCGTCTCGGCCGCGAGCTCATCAAGCCTTTGCTCGACGAAGCCGAGCGTGCGCTCGCAGATCATGTCGTGGAGGATGCCGATCACGTGGATGCGGGCGTCATCTTCGGCACGGGCTTTGCGCCGTTCCGCGGCGGGCCGCTGCAATACCGGAAGAGCGAACGCGGCGCCGAGGCCGACAAAGCCGCGGCATAGGAAACGGGGCCGGAAGGAACATCATGAAGCAAGCGGGGATGCGGCGCGTTGCGGTGCTTGGCGGGGTGAGAATTCCCTTTTGCCGGTCGCACACGGCTTACGCGGAGCTCTCGAACCTCGACATGCTGACTGCGGCGCTTCACGGTCTCGCCGACCGGTTCGCATTGCATGGCGCCCATATCGACGAGGTGGTGGGCGGCGCGGTGGTGACCCACGCCAAGGATTGGAACCTCGCCCGCGAGGCGGTGATCGGCAGCCCCCTGGCGCCGACGACGCCGGGCGTCACCATGATGCAGGCCTGCGGCACGAGCCTACAGGGCGCGCTTGGTCTCGCCGCCAAGATCGCCGTCGGCCAGATCGACTGCGGCATCGCCATGGGCTCCGACACGACCAGCGATGCGCCCATCGTGTTCCAGAAGAAATTCGCCAAGCGCCTCGTCCAGGCGTCGCGTGCCAAGACCATGGGCGGCCGCCTCGGCGCCTTCAAAGGCTTCGCCCCGGGCGAGCTCGCGCCCATGCCGCCCTCGACCTCCGAGCCTCGCACGGGCTTGAGCATGGGCGAGCACTGCGAGTTGATGGCCAAGGAATGGGGCATCGGCCGCGAGGACCAGGACGTGCTGGCCTTCGAGAGCCACCTCAAGGCGGCGGCGGCCTATGACGAGGGCTTCATGGACGACCTCGTCGTCCCTTGCGCCGGCGTCTTCCGGGACAACAACCTCCGGGAGGACACGACGCTCGAGAAATTGGCCGCGCTGAAGCCGGCTTTCGACAAGCTTGGCGGCACCATCACCGCCGGAAATTCGAGCCCGTTAACCGATGGGGCCGCTACAGCCCTGCTCGCCAGCGAAGAATGGGCGGAAAAGCGCGGAATTCCGATTCAGGCATATTTAACATTGGGTCGCACTTCTGCCGTAGACTATGTGCAGGGTGAGGGACTTCTGATGGCGCCGACCGTGGCTGTCAGCGAGTTGCTCGATCAGGCCGGTCTTGCGCTTCAAGACTTTGATTATTATGAGGTTCATGAAGCGTTCGCTGCGCAGGTGTTGGCTACGCTGAGGGCATGGGAATCAGAGGCTTATTGCCGCGAGCGGCTAGGACGAAGCGAGCCCTTGGGCTCGATCGACCGGGCGAGGCTCAACGTCAAGGGGTCCTCCATCGCCATCGGCCATCCTTTTGCCGCCACGGGCGCGAGGATATTGGCAGTTTTGGCCAAACTCCTGCATAGTGGGGGTGGTCAAAGAGGGTTAATTTCGGTGTGTACGGCCGGCGGCATGGGTGTCGCGGCGATCCTGGAAGGGGTCAAGGCGCAAACTGCGCTGAAGCCGGTCGAAACAAGCAACGAGGCAACGGGCGCAGCATAAGTGCTCTACCGCCGGAATAAGAATCGGGTCCAACGAGGCCCGTCAGGGACAGGGGGCAAGAGAAATCGTGCCGCGTCGCTCTATGCGTCCGCGGCGAGACCCTTGACGGAGGTGCTTATGAGGCATCAAGCGTTCACTGCAGCGATGGGACTCCTGGTCGCCGCTGCCCTAGTTCCCGCGAGCGCCGCGCAAGCGGCTTCGGCCGATCCGACCGGCATTTGGCGTAAGGCCGAGCAGGGCGAGCGCCCGGGCAAGTTCGAAATCTTTCGCTGCGGTTCGGGCAAGAAATATCTCTGCGCCAAGATCGTCTGGCTGCAAGATCCGCTCGACTCAAATGGGCGCCCCCTTCACGACATTCGCAACGAGAACCCCTCGATGCGCGACCGGCCAATCCTTGGATTGCCGATCATGAACGGCTTGGTGCCGTCTGCCACCAACCAGTGGAAGGGCAGCATCTATAACCCCGAGGACGGAAACACCTACTCCGTCACGATGACGATGGTGTCGCGCAGCCAGATCACCATCAGGGGCTGTAAGGGATGGATTCTCTGCGGCGAGAGGACGTGGCTGCGCACGTCGATGCCGAAGACCCAGCCTGAGCCTACGACCCAGGTCGAGGCCTCGGCCGAGCCTGACGCCAAAGACCAGCCGGCAGTCGCCACGGCGGCCGCCGAGCCGGAAAAGCCGGCACCGCAAGAACAAGCCAAGGAAGATGTGTTTGCCGAGGCCGAGATGCTGACGCCGGCCGTCGAGACCGACCCTCACCAGGGCTACCGCTTCTTGAACGTCTCGGCGACGTCTGAGCCGGCGACTGGCCTGGCTGGCGAAAGCGTACCGAGCATGTTTGTTATCAATACGCCGATCGACCGGGACGAGGATGCGGCTGACGAAGCCCCGACCCAGACTGCCGCGGTGGATCCGGCACCGAAGCCGCCTGCACCGGCGCCGAAGCCCCAGACCCAGTCCATCCAGGCCTCTGTCGCGCCTGCGCCGAATCCGCAAGCCGCCCCTGCTGCGCCGGCGGAAAAGGCCGCCGCATTGCCGGCCGATGACGATGGCACCACCGGGAACACGGCCGAGACCCAGAACGCCGAGACGGCCGCCATAGACGAGTCTCAGCTGAGCCGGCGTGAAAGACGGCTTCTCCGGCGCCAGCAGAAGCACATGATGCAGGAGAGCCAAGGCCTGCTGCCCTGGCTGCGGTAAGCGCGGGAACGGATTTTTCTGAGTGCTGTTGAGCGGGCCGCGTAGCTCACGCCTTCGTTTGCCCGCGCAGGTCCTTCTTGGATAGCTTGCCGATCATCGTCTTCGGCAATTCCTCGCGGAACTCGATCGCGACCGGCAGTTCGAGCTTTGACAGCTTCGGCCGCAGGAAGGCGATGAGCTCGAGAGCCGTCACCTCCCGACCCTCTCTCAGCCGCACGAACGCCTTGGGCGCTTCGCCGCGATATTCGTCAGGCACCCCGACCACGCACGCCTCGGCGACCGCCGAGTGCTCGTAGAGCGCGTCCTCGATCCGCCGCGGATAGACCTTGAAGCCCGCCGCGTTGATCATGTCCTTGATGCGATCGACGATGAAGATGTAGCCGTCCTCGTCCATGTAGCCAACGTCGCCGGTGCGGAAGAACCGTCCGACAAACGCGGACTCGGTCTCTTCCGGCTTCTTCCAATAGCCGGTCATGACCTGAGGGCCGGCAACGCAGATCTCTCCCGGTTGTCCGCCTTCCATCTCCTCGGCCGGATTGTCGAGCGAGCGGATGCTCGTCTCCGTGCCGGGAAGCGGCAAGCCGATCGAGCCTTCCTTCGACGAATCGAGTGGATTGCAGGAGACGACCGGCGAGGTCTCGCTGAGCCCGTAGCCCTCCACCAAAGTGCAGCCGGCCAGTTTCTCAAACCCGCGCTTCACCTCGACGGGGAGCGCCGCACCACCGGAGATGCAGAATTCGAGCGATGAGAGATCGAATCGCTTGATTCGCGGGTGGCGTAACAAGGCGTTGAATAGGGTCGGCACGCCCGGCATCACCGTGGGCCTCAGTCTGCCGATAAGCTTCAACGTCGGGATCAGCTCGAACTTCGGCAGCAGGATCATCTCCATGCCGCTCGAGATTCCGAAATTCATCACCGTGGTCATGGCGAACACGTGGAACAGCGGGAGCACGCCGAGGACGCGGTCGGCCTCCTTCGGCTTCTGGTTCCGCCACAGCTTCACCTGAGCGACGTTGATGGAGATGTTGGCATGGGTGAGCATCGCGCCCTTGGGCGTACCCGTGGTGCCGCCGGTATATTGCAGGACGGCGATGGCGTCGGGCGTGATGACCGGCGGGGGATAGCGGCCGTCATTGTTGAGAAGGTCGCGGGCGCGCACGATGCTGCGCTTCATCCGCGAGGCGCCGACCCTCGCAAGCTTTTTGCGTTGCGTGAGCGCGAACCCCACCGCCTTGAGCGTGGGAAGCAGCGAGGCGAAGTCCGCCACCACGGCCTTCTCCAGGGCGCCGCGCGCGAGCAGGGCCTCGACCTTCTCGAACAGGAGGGCAAGATCGAGCGTCACCATGATCTTGGTGTCGCTGTCGCGGATCTGGAACGCGATCTCGTCGAGGCTATAGAGCGGGTTGAAGTTGACGACCGTGCCGCCCGCCTTGAGCACGCCGAAATAGAAGATGACGAAGGTGGGCGAGTTGGGCAGCAAGAGCCCGACCTTGACCCCTTCGCCCACGCCCAGCGCCCGCAAGCCCTTGGCCGCACGGTCGGCCAGCGCCCCGATCTCGGCGAAGCTGAGGCGTTTGCCCATGAAATAGGTGCACGGGCGCGAACCGAAGGCCGCCACCGCATCGTCCAGGAGCGCGCTGACCAGGGTCGGGGTGAAGGTCTGGTCCCAGGCCATGCCGGGCGGATAGCGCCTGAGCCAGGGGCGATTCCCACCGCCTTGGGTGGCGTCCAGAACCGGATTCACCTTGCTCGCCATCGATTTTTCGGTTTTGTTTTGCTTTACCGTCACTTAACGGGCGGGGGAGGGCCATCCGACGGAGGCAATTGGCCGCAAGCCCGTTCATCTACTATTATTGTAGCACGGTGTTGATAAAGAGTGCCGCGAGGGGCATCTCCGCTTCAGGGAATATGCTGAAACCAAGGCGCAGGCAGGCGCAAAAACGCCAATTTTGTTAGCGATTAGAGCTTATAGTAAGGGCAATCGAGCGGGCCGGGCACGGGTAGACTCGACCAGTTTTTAAGTCTATTCCAATGCCTGACTTGCCCTCGGATTAGCTAAGTTTTAGCCAGGGACCATTAGACACGGACCCCGTTAACGGGGCAGGGAGAGCGATATGGACGAGGTGGCCACCAAGATCATCGAGATTTTGCGTAAGAACATGAAGGATCCATCCAAGACCGTGACGCTCGAAACCCCCCTGAGCGACCTTGAGATTGAGTCCCTCGACCTCGCGGTGATCGTGTTCGATATTGAGGATACCTTTGGTATTGAAATCCCCTATAATGCGAACGAAGAAGTCGAAGCGTTCGCGACGGTCGGCTCGGTGGTCGACCGCGTGAAGGGGATCATCGCAGAAACGAAGGCCTCGGGCGCAGCAGCTTGAACCAGCCATTCCGCTCGGGTCCTTCCCGGGACGTCGACCAGGCTTGGAGTTACGGCTTAACACTACATGACACAGACTAATGGGCGCAGGCGCGTCGTGGTCACTGGCCAGGGCGTCGTCACTCCTTTGGGTACCGGCGTGGACAAGTTCTGGGCCGCGATGCAGCGCAGCGACTGCGGCATCCGCGAGGTCCAGAGCTTTGACACCGAGGACCTCTACATCACCATCGCCGGCGAGGTGCCGGACTTCGATCCGCGCGAGCGCTTGCAGAGCAAGCAGCTCCTGCTGGCGGACAAGTACTCCCAATACGCCGGCTGCGCGGCCCACGAAGCCATGACGCAGTCGAAGCTGGAATATCCCATCAAGGACGCCGGCGGCTACCGCGCCGCCTGCATCATCGGCTCCGGCGTCGGCGGCCTGACCACGCTCGAGTTCTCCTACAAGATGCTGTTCAAGGAGAACAAGCGGGCGACCCATCCGCTGACGCTGCTGAAGGCCATCGGTTCTTCGGCCTCGGCCCATGTCAGCATCGAGTACGGCATCAAAGGCCCGACCTTCGGCGTGGTCAGCGCCTGCTCGACGGCCACCCACTCCATCGGCCTCACCTACCGCATGATCCGCGAAGGCCTCGTCGACATGGGCATCGCCGGCGCGGCTGAGGCCTCGCTCAACTGGGGCGCCACGCGCGCCTGGCAGGCCATGCGCGTGCTGAGCCCCGACGGACTTTGGCCGTTCTCCAAGAAGCGCAACGGCACCGTGCTGGCCGAGGGCGCGGGCATCCTCGTGCTCGAGGAATACGAGCGCGCCAAGGCGCGCGGCGCGCCGATCCTGGCCGAGCTGATGGGCTACGGCATGACGGCGGACGCCGCCGACATGGTCAACCCGTCCATCGACGGCGCCTCGACCGCCATGCAGATGGCGCTCGACGACAGCGGCCTGGCGCCCTCCGACATCGACTACGTCAACGCCCACGGCACCGCGACCATGGTCAACGACCTCAACGAGACCCGCGCCATCAAGCGCGTGTTCGGCAACGCCGCCAACAAGCTCTCCATCTCCTCGACCAAGTCGATGCACGGCCATTGCCTGGGCGCCGGCGGCGGCATCGAGGCGGTCGCGGCCATCAAGGCCATCGGCGAGAACTACGTGCCGCCGACGGTCGGCCTCCATGACCCGGATCCGGAGTGCGATCTCGACTACACGCCGAACACCGGCAAATCCGCGCGACATCAACTACGCCATGTCGAACTCGTTTCGCATTCGGCGGCCTCAACGCGGTTCTCGTCTTCGGCCCGCCTCCGGCGTAACCAGCCTTCTCGCTCCCCACT
>CAWGXJ010000023.1:0-39603 GCA_963826465.1 uncultured Alphaproteobacteria bacterium | reverse complement strand
GGCTTTCTGCGCTTTCTGAGAGGTGCGCTCAGCGGAGGAGGGCCGGCGTCGCAAGAATTGGGAAAGCTTATCCCGCCAGCGACTGAAAGAATTGAGAAGGGTCTGTTTAGCCCGAATTTAGCCTAGCCGAAGGTACGGGCGAGGCTGTCGGGATCTTGAAGCTCGGCGAACTGAATCGCCACGCCCTCATCGTGGTGGCGCACCACGACGCCGCGCAGACGGCCAAGAACCACGACGGAATCCACCGGCGGCTTGACCATGTTGGCGATTGAGGCGCCGCTCAAGGAGACGTCGATCACCCGGCAGTCATGGACGTCGCCATTCGGCAGGATGAGCTTCTGCGAAGCAACGCGCGGCGCGAAGCGCTCGTGCTGGCGCCCGTCGGACCCCAACAGGTCACGATTGATATACCAGGTGAGCAGATTGGCGATGCGCTCGCGTTTTTGGGTGCTCGCCTTGATCTCAACCGCGAAGCCGCCCTCGAAAATGCGGGCCACGGTGCCTTCCAGGCGTCCCAGATTTTCGACATAGGCCACGATGCGCGAGCCTGGCGCGCATGAGTTGTTTGGCGCCAGCAGGGACATGCCGCCCGCCGACATGCTCACGACCTCGCACGGATATTCCCGCTTGTCCTCGCTCATGAAGCGGCCGTGGAAGCTCACCGGCACGCGGCGATACCGCCGCCGGTCGGGCACGAGTTTCGGGAACGGGCGGTCGCTCCGCCGCTCTCCGCGAAGTCTTGCGGTCTGGGCGGGCGCGGAATGCTCCATGCTGAAGAGACTCATGCTGTGGCCTGAGCTTGCTGCGCTTGAGAGAGTACGAAATTCGCAAGCTCTGCTTACGCTTTACTTAGGCAGGCATTAAGGAACGGCTAAGCTTGCGCGGAAAAGTGGGGGCTTTCCTGTCAAAGAAGCCTGCCTGCGGCCGTTACGAGAGCCCGCCGTCCACGACGCGGAAGCGCCGGCGGGCGAGAGCGGTCACCTCGGCGCTCTCACTTGTCATGAAGGCAGGAACGCCGTCGGGCCAATGGAGGTGAAGCTCGCGCACCTCGAAGGTCGCCAAAGGCTCGCTGCCGAGCCAGAAGGGCGGCTCGATCGCGGTCATCGCCCCAAGGAGCCTGTTGATCGTCTGGCCCGTGTGGATCAGCGGCATCAGGGTGAACTCGAAACGCGCGTGGCGCTGCGTCTTGGTATAGGCATCGAAGACGCCGTGGCCGACGGCGCCGTCTTGCAGCACGTTGCGGACGAGCGAGGCGAGGGCGTCTCGATCGCCGATCGACCACAGGCTCAGGAAATCGACGCCGCGGAGCTCGCGGCCGAAATGCTGGCAAATGCGGGTGCCGGCCAAGCGGAAGCGGAAGGCGCGGAGACCCGTGCATTCGGCGATGAAGGTCTCGCGCAGGAGGCCCGGAATTTTCGCCGGCTCGATTTCGAACCGGCGCGGCGCAATACGCCCATTGCGTATGCCGTCCCAATACGCGTAAAGCTGCCTACTCGTTGGCTGCTGCATAACCCACCCGACGCAAAACGCTACACGTTACTCACGAGCCCGCACATCCTTGGGCCAAACCAGGGTAAATCCCGCTCTGGCACGGCCGAGCGGGCATGCTCACGGTTTGTTAAGCAGGGAGTGTGCCAGGGGCCCGGGCGTCGGGGGCCGCCGAGGAGGTTTGATGGCCGTTAAGGTTGCCGGCGCGCGGATGAGGCGAACACTACTTCCGGTAGACCCACGCATTTCGGGTAGATCCAACCATGGCCGCACGAGAACCTATCCTTAACGTCCCGACCGCCGTCGTGGTGGCCGCAGGCCTAATGATTGCCGTGCAGGTCGTCAGGGGGCTGTTGCCGGACGAGATGGACCTCACCGTGCTCCTGGCGTTGGCCTTCATTCCGGCCCGCTACAGCGGCGCGGCGGCCGAACTCCCAGGGGGTTACGTCACCGCGGTCACCTCGTTTGTGACCTACATGGTTGTGCATGGCGGCTGGGTGCATCTCTTGGTGAATCTGATGTGGATGCTCGCCTTCGGCAGCGCCGTGGCCCGGCGGATCGGCAGCCGCGGGTTCTTCGCATTCTCGATTTTGTGCGGTGTTGCCGGCGCGCTCACCCATCTTGTCCTGCATTGGGGCGCGATGGCCCCGGTTGTCGGGGCCTCGGCGGCCATTTCTGGACAGATGGCCGGGGCCTTACGGTTCATCTTCTTCGCGGGGCGGCGCCCGGGAGAGCGGACTCCAGACTTCGTCGCCGCGCCGCTCGCAAGCCTCGGCGACACCCTCCGCGACCCACGGATTCTCGGATTTCTCGTATTTTGGGTGGTGCTGAACGCCTATTTCGGGCTGTCCTCGGTCTCATTCGCCGGGTCGGGGGGCGGGGGTATCGCCTGGGAGGCCCATATCGGCGGATTCCTCTGCGGCCTCCTCATTTTCGGTTTTTTCGACAAGACGAGCGCCACCGACAATGCGTGGCGCGTTTCCTAAGCACCGGAGACTTACGGTTGTTTCCGAGTTCGCTTGCGCACCGTTTCGCTACGGGACAGAATGTCGCAGCAAACGGGGCTCAAGTTCCCGGGCTGGAGGAAACCTATGAATGTCGCTGCAATCCTGAAGTTGAAGGGCAGGGAGGTCTACACCGCCCCCCCGGATACGTCCTTGCTTGAAATCGCCCGGCTGCTCGGCATCCACCGGATAGGGTGCATCGTGATCGCCGACGACGATGGCAAGGTAGTTGGCATTGTCTCGGAGCGGGACATCGTCCGCGAGATCGCAAGGGCGGGCGCCTCGGTGCTCACGGAGCCGGTGGAAGCCTGCATGACCAAGGCGGTCGTGAGCTGCCGCGAGTCGGACACGACGGACCGGATTATGGGCGAGATGACCGCTCATCGGTTCCGCCATATGCCGGTGGTGGAACGGGGGCGTCTTGCCGGCCTCGTGTCGATTGGCGACGTGGTGCGGATGCGTATTGCCGAAGCGGAGTTGGAAGCGGCGGCCATGCGCGAATACATCGCCACGGGCTGATCGAGACGGCCTTCCCGCCACGAGGCCAGTCGCTGCTCAAGCGGCGAGCGCCCGCACGGCCATTCTGATTTCATCGAGCTGGGCCTCGGTCGCCTTGGCGCCGAGCACGATGGCTTCGTTCGCCCGATGAAAGTCGAATAGGCCAATATGGCCGGTTCTCGGGCCGATGGTGATGTCGGGCGGATCGCCGGCGAGGCGCGAACGCGCGATGCGGTCCTGGGTGATGTTGATGGCGTCCATCATCACCGCCGACATGCCTGGCGCGCCGTCGCTCCGCCCGAAAATCTGCCGGTGCAAGAGATGGACGGCGGCGCGGCCGTTTCCCTTGAGAAGGGCGGAATCGTCTGAGCGCAAGGGCTCGGCGAGGGCCTCTTGATCTGGAATGACGGCGCCCTTGCTGAACAGGTCGCAGCTCAGGTTGACGGCGATGACGATGCGGGCGCCGAGCGCGCGGCAAACGGAGACGGGTATCGGATTCACGAGGGCCCCGTCGATCAGCCAGCGGCCATTGATCTGCACGGGGCGGAAGATGCCCGGCAGCGCGAACGAGGCCTTCAGGGCGGTCACGAGATCGCCCTTGTTGAGCCAGACTTCGTGCCCGGTGCCGAGCTCGGTGGCGACGGCGGTAAACTTCCGGTCCAGCTCTTCGATGGAGCAGCCTTTGAGGTGATGCTCCAAGCGGCCGCCGAGCCGCTGCCCGGTGATGAGGCCGGAGCCGGTAAAGTTAAAGTCGAGAAAGCCGAAGACACGGCGCCTTGTGAGCGTCGAGGCGAAGTCCTCGAGCGCGTCGAGCTTGCCGGTGACGTAGCAGGCGCCGGCTACGGCGCCGATGGAGGTGCCGGCGACAATGTCGGGCTCGAGGCCCGCCGCGATGAGGCTGCGCAGGACGCCGATATGCGCCCAGCCTCGTGCCGCTCCGCCTCCAAGTGCCAAGCCGATCGTCGGTCTTGCCATACCTCACGCCTCACGCCGGACGAATGTCACGGCAAACGCCACAACGCAGGCGGTTGTCCTTAGGGTATTCGGGCGGGGCCGCTTGCGAGTCTCAAGTTGAATTAGACTAGTACTATGAACTCTTTAAGGTTCCCTTTGCGGCGGCAGAATGGCCGTAGACGGCCTCCGGGTCGAACTGGCGCTCGGCGTCGACAAGGATGAGCGACGGAGCGGCGCTCACGCCTTCCCCGGGTGCAACGACGCGATAGAAACAAGACTTCCGGCCTGTGTGGCAGCAGGCGCCCGAGCCCGCCATCTCGACCTTGAGCCACAGCACGTCTTGGTCGCAGTCGGTGCGCATCTCGACGATGCGCTGAACGTTGCCGCTTGTCTCGCCCTTGCGCCACAGCGCGTTGCGGGAGCGCGACCAGTAGTGCGCCTCGCCGGTCTCGAGGGAGAGCGCCAAGGCCTCGGCGTTCATATAGGCGAACATCAGCACCTCGCCCGTCTCGGCGGAGGTGACGATGACGGGCAGGAGACCGTGCGCGTCGAAATCCGGCGCGAAGACGGTTCCTTCCTCGCGCGCGGTCTTATCGTCGATCCTGGGGAAGACGTCGGCTTTGGTCACCGCGACTAAATCCTTCGCGGCCGGGGCTGCGGCTTACAAACGGCCGCGCTCGGTCGCCAACTGCATGAAGCGCGCCTGCTGCGCCGGATCCTCTTTGAATATGCCGGTGAACTGCGTGGTGATGGTCGCCACGTCAGGCTTCCGCACGCCGCGGATCGACATGCACTGGTGCACCGCCTCGATCATCACGGCCACGCCCTTGGGCTTCAGCACCCTGTCGATGGTCTCGGCGATCTGGGCGGTCATGGTCTCTTGCGTCTGCAGACGGCGGGCGAACACTTCGACCACGCGGGCGAGCTTGGACAAGCCGACCACGCGGTCCGTCGGGAAGTACGCGATATGCGCCTTACCGATGAACGGGATCATGTGGTGCTCGCAATGGGAATGAAGCTCGATGTCGCGCAGCATGACGATGTCGTCGTAGCCGGCGACTTCGTCGAAGGTCCGGGACAGCACCTCGAAGGGATCTTCCTTATAGCCGGCGAAGAACTCGTCATAAGCGCTCGTCACGCGGCGCGGAGTGTCGCGCAGACCCTCACGAGCGGGATCGTCGCCCGCATAGGCGATAAGCGTGCGCACGGCCTCCTCGGCCTTCTCGCGCGAGGGACGGGTGATCTGAGGGCCGCGGCCGATTTCGATGCCGGCATAGAGCGGGGTTCGCCTGTCTTTGGTTGGGGCGTCCATAACTTGAGGCTTCCTTATCTGGCTGACATTCTCAAGGCGCGACATGGGGCGCGTGGCCGTCCGCCCCCTCGGTGCATATATAATGCGTGAAATCAGCCTGCAAGGCGAGCCAGGTTGACGACGGATGACAAGATGACCCTGCCGGACGACATTTATAGCCAGCAACTGCTTGATTTGGCTGCAGCCATGCCCCGCACGGAGCGGTTGTCCGCGCCGCAGGCCACAGCCACGGCGCACTCCAAGCTCTGCGGCAGCCGGGTGGGCATCGACCTCGTCATGGACGGGGATGTGGTGACCGATTACGGCCAGACCGTGCGGGCCTGCCTCTTGGGCCAGACGGCGGCCTCGATCATGGGTCGGGAGATCGTGGGGTCGAACGCGGCGGAGCTCCGCGAGGTGGGCGCGGCGATGCGCAAGATGCTCAAAGAGGGCGGGAAGCCGCCGACCGGCAAATGGAAGGATCTGGCGCTGCTCGAGCCCGTGCGCGACTACAAGGCGCGGCATGCCTCGACCCTGCTCGTGTTCGACGCGGTGGAGGATGCCATTGCGCAGATCGAGGCCGAGCGGGCGGGCGCCGATGCGGCGTCATTCACACGATGAGGCAGGCATGAGCGAAGAGAAGACCTGCTGGCTCGACGCGCTGAGCGTGAGCCCCCGCACAGGCAGCGGCTATCCGGCGCCGTTTGCGGAAGCGGTGGCGGGCCGCGCCAAGCGTGCGCTCGGCGACGCGCTCGGTCTCACGCAGTTCGGCGTCAACCTCGTCACCTTACCGCCCGGCGCATGGTCGTCGCAGCGTCACTGGCACGCCAATGAGGACGAGTTCGTCTATGTGCTCGAGGGCGAGGCGACGCTCGTGACGGACGCCGGCGAGACGCTGCTCAAGCCGGGCATGGCCGCAGGGTTCCCAGCGGGTCGTGCGGACGGCCATCATTTGATCAATCGCACCGACAAGCCTGTCGTCTATCTCGAGGTCGGCACGCGCGCTGAGACTGAGGTGGCGCACTACAGCGACATCGACATGGCGGCGCGGAAAGACGGTGGCCGCTTCGTCTTCACCCACAAGAACGGCGACCCTTTCCCATGAGCGCGACTTTAGGTCAGCGGGCGGCCAAAGCGCTCCTGCTGGCGCCCATCATGGCGTACCGCTACACCTTCTCGCCCCTCGTCGGCGCCCATTGCCGGCACCTGCCGACCTGCTCCGATTATGCGCGCGAGGCCATCGAGACGAACGGGGCGTGGAAGGGCGGCTGGCTCACGCTCGCGCGGCTCAGCCGCTGTCATCCCTGGGGCAGTCACGGCTTCGATCCGGTGCCCGACCTCAGCCGCGAGCACCATCCCTTCGCCCCTTGGCGCTATGGCCGCTGGCGCCTAAATACGAGTGACGTGCCGGCCGATTCCCGCTAAAAGCGGCCCCGCCGACCAGAGTTCCGTCTTACCTGCGCTGGTACGCAGGAGTGAGAGGAGAGACAAGATGATTTCCCTGACATTTCCTGACGGTTCCGCGCGCGACTTCAAACCTGGAGTCACCGGCAAGGAAGTCGCGGGCCAGATCGCCAAATCGCTCGAGAAGAACGCCGTTGCCGTCGAGATCGACGGCACGTTGCGCGATCTCGGCGAGCCGATCGAGCGCGACGCCAAGATCCGCATCATCACCCGGTCCGATCCCGAGGCGCTGACCCTCATCCGCCACGATGCCGCGCATGTCATGGCCGAGGCGGTGCAGTCGCTCTATCCCGACACCCAAGTCACGATCGGCCCGGTGATCGAGAACGGCTTCTATTACGATTTCGCCCGTGACGAGTCCTTCACGCCGGAGGATCTGCCGGTGATCGAGAAGAAGATGGCCGAGATCGTCGCGTCCAATCATCCCTTTACGGTCGAGGTCTGGAGCCGGGACAAGGCGAGGAAGGTGTTCGCCGAGAAGGGCGAGAATTTCAAGGTCGAGCTGGTCGACGCGATCCCCGAGGGCGAGGACGTCAAGGTCTATCACCAGGGTGACTGGTTCGACCTGTGCCGCGGGCCGCATATGGATACCACGGGCCGCATCGGCAAAGGCTTCAAGCTGCTCAAGATCGCCGGCGCCTATTGGCGTGGCGATTCCAACAGGCCCATGCTCCAGCGCATCTACGGCACGGCGTGGGCGAGCGAGGACGACCTCAAGGCCTATCTGCATCAGCTCGAAGAGGCGGAGAAGCGGGACCACCGGCGCGTGGGCCGCGAGATGGACCTGTTCCACTTTCAGGAAGAGGCGCCGGGCGCCGTGTTCTGGCACGCCAAGGGCTGGGCGCTGTTCCAATCGTTGATCGGGTATATGCGCCGCCGCCAGCACGCGTGGGGCTATCTCGAGGTGAACTCGCCGGACATGATGGAGCGCAAGCTCTGGGAGCAGTCGGGCCATTGGGAGAAGTTCGCCGAGAACATGTATATCGCCGAGACGCCCGACGAGCGCGTCTATTGCTGCAAGCCCATGAACTGCCCGGGCCATGTGCAGATCTTCAAAAACGGTCTGAAGAGCTATCGCGATCTCCCTCTGCGCATTGCCGAATTCGGCAAGGTGCATCGCTACGAGCCGTCCGGCGCGCTGCACGGGCTTTTGCGCGTGCGCCATTTCACGCAGGATGATGCGCATATCTTCTGCACCGAGGACCAGATCACCGAGGAGTGTGTGAAGCTCAACGAGCAGATGCTGTCGATCTATCGCGATTTCGGCTTCGAAGACGTGCGCATCAAGTTCTCCGACCGGCCGGAGAAGCGAGTCGGCGCCGATGTCGTGTGGGACAAGGCGGAAGCGGCGCTGAAGCGCGCAGTCGAAGCAGCGGGGCTTAACTATGAGCTCAACCCGGGCGAGGGCGCCTTCTACGGGCCGAAGCTCGAATATGTCCTACGCGACGCCATCGGCCGCGATTGGCAGTGCGGCACGGTCCAAGTGGACCTCAACATGCCGGAACGGCTCGGCGCCTTCTATATCGGGCCAGACGGCGAGAAGGCGGTGCCGGTGATGATCCACCGCGCCATGTTCGGCTCGCTCGAGCGCTTCACGGGCATTCTGATCGAGCACTATGCCGGCCATCTGCCGCTGTGGCTCGCGCCGACGCAAGCCGTGGTCGCTACCATCGTGTCGGACGCCGATGCTTACGCCGAGACGGTGCTGGCGCGCCTGAAAGAGGCGGGCTTGCGCGCCGAGGCCGATCTCCGCAACGAGAAGATCAACTACAAGGTGCGCGAGCACTCGGTGACCAAGGTGCCGATCATGCTGGTGGTCGGCAAACGCGAGGCGGAGGAGGGCACCGTGTCGGTGCGGCGTCTCGGCTCGCAGAAGCAAGAGGTCATGACGCTCGACGACGCGGTCAAGATGCTGGTCGACGAGGCGGTGCCGCCCGATTTGCGCCAGGCGAACCGCACCGCTGCGGCCGCGTAAGGCTTACTGCGCGGAAGGGCGGAACAGCGTGCCGGGATTAAGCAACGGCGCGTTGGGATCCGCAGGCCGCGACGAGAAACCGTCGAACCCGACCGCACCCCCGCCGCCTTCGCCGGCAAGCGTTCCCGTTCCGGGGGCTGGCGGCTCGGGCGGATCGAGCAAGGCTTTCAGTGCCTCCGGCGAGGTCGGCCCGTCGTCGATGGCCACCTCGACCTGCTTGTCGGCGCCGGGCTCGATGGAGAATTTCCGGGTGTATTTCTGGCCTCCGTGGTCCGCGATCACGGCATAGCTGCCGGCGGCGAGGATGTGTGTGGGCAGCGCGCCAACGGCCGATTTCACCGTGTCCCCGGCCGAGGTGAGGATCGTCCATTTGGTGTTGGCCAGTGCCTCGCCGCCCAAGCTCTGGACGAGGCGGAAGGTGATCTTCGCGCCGGTATGTTTGATTGTGGCCTCGGTGATCCGCCCCGGCTCGACCGTCACATCGGCGTCCACTTTGGCGTTCGTATCCCCGTAGAGGCTGACGATGTGATAGGCGCCGGCATTGAGCCGGATGATGGTGTGGCCCGGGGCATCCGCGAGAATGGTGCGCCGCTTGCCGAACTGATCCTCCTCGTCGGAGAGAATGTCGAAGCGGACGCTGCCTTCAGGGCACTCCTGCCCATTTGCCAGGACCCCGCGCAAGGCGAGCGCGCCGGTGTTGAGTACGAACTTCTCGTCGAGGGACTTGCCGCCCTCCACTTTGATCTTCTTGGTGAGGTTCGAGAGCCCGTAGGCGGCGTTGACCAGGTACTCGCCGGGAAGGAGCGCCGCCGTCGGCGTGGCTTCGCGATGGGTGCTGATGAGTGCGTAGCTGCCGTCGGCGGAAGGCTTGGCATTGTAGATGCGCCAGGTCAGGCCCGTTTGCAGCTTCGGGCCGACATCGGTGATGAGCGCCCGGAAGGTCACCGGCACCGGCTCCTGCGGCTCCGGCGGCGCAGGCGGCAGCGTGCGCTGCACGAGCGTCTGCGGCGCCCCGCCGGACTTGAGCACCGCCGTCTCGCCGGGGGTTTTCTGGATCGCCGTTTGTCCGGGCACGGTGTCATCGTGCGTATCGGCCGTGTTCGCGGCGACCACCTCGGTCGCAGCGGGACGGCCGATCGCCTCGAATACGGCTTTGAGCCCTTCCTGGAAGGCGTTCTCGCTGGTGGCGGCGACGAACTTGCCGCCGGTCGCGGCGGCGATGCAGGCAAGCGGCTGGATGTCTTCCAGCTTGTCGCTTAAGCCCACGACGTGGATGCGTAAGCCCTTCGTCTTTTGCTTCAGCGCATCGGCGGTGACGCAGATATCCGCATCGCAGCTATCGCCCCCGTCAGCGACAAGGACAACGTCGAGAGGCTCGTCGAGCGATCCTGCGAGGCTCGCCGCATCGCTGATGGCCGCGGCGACGGGTGCTTGCCCCTTGGCCTTGATGCCGTCGAGGAGCTTCTCGGAGGTCTCCGTGGTCAGTGCGCCGGGCTTCGCCAGAATTTCCGTGTCGGCGCAGTTCGACGCCTTGCGGTGGCCGAAGGCGACGAGGCCGAAGGACAAGCGCCCGGCATCGTCGGTGATGGCTTGCCGGAGCCCGTCGCGCGCAACGTCGAGCTTGATCGTGTCGCCGATCTTGGCGTTCATGCTCTTGGAGGCATCGAGCACGAGGACCGTGGGGGGCGGGCTCGACAAGGGGGCGTCCTCGGCGGCCGCGATGCCGGCGCCAAGGGAACAGGCGGCCAAAAGCAACAGCTTCAGCGCCGCGAAGCCTTTCCCCCGCATAGCGTTTCTCACCCGATCAAATCAGCCGCCACCCTTATACAGGCTTCGGGCGCGGAACACGGATCGAAATTCGGCCGCGAATGAGGCCGATTTTTGAAGCGGAAGGAGCTATTTGGACGCAAGCTCCGACATTGTTCGAGGCCTCGATTCGCGATAGGGAGCATGGCTTTAGCGAAATAGCATGAGGCTCATGTCGAACCCTACTCTCGCCCACCTTCTGACCCGCCGTTCCGTCTCCGCCAACGCGCTTCAGGACCCCGGTCCGAGCGCGGCGGAAATTGAGCAGATCCTCACCGCCGCGGCGCGCGTCCCCGACCATAAGAAGCTCGTGCCATGGCGCTTCGTGCTGTTTCAGGGCGCGGCGCGGGAGGCTTTCGGCAAGGCGCTCGCAGAGGCATGCCGCGCGGAAGAGCCCGATCCGAGCGCGTTCCGGCTCGAGACCGAAGCCAAGCGCTTCCTGCGCGCGCCGCTCGTCATCGCCGTCATCTCCCGGATCGCCAAGAGCCCTGCCGCGCCGGAATGGGAGCAGGTGCTGTCCGCCGGCGCCGCGTGCCAGAACCTGATCGTGGCGGCGACGGCGCTCGGCTACGGTGCGCAGTGGATCACCGAGTGGTATGCCTATAGCGACGGCGTGCGGAAAGCGCTTCAGCTTGCCGATAACGAGCGCGTCGCCGGGTTCGTCTATATCGGCACGGCGAAGGAGAAGCCCGACGAGCGGGAGCGGCCCGCGCTTGCCGACATCGTCACGTCTTGGCGGCCTTGAGTCTCCTGGCGCCCTGAGGATTGTCTTGATGTTCTACGACGCGGTTGCCAACACGCACGGCCTCAAATGGGACCCCTTCAAGGCCCTCGTGACGCCGCGGCCCATCGGCTGGATCTCGACGCTCGGCAAGAACGGCGTCGTCAATCTCGCGCCGTACAGCTTCTTCAACGCCGTCTCCACCGACCCGCATTTCGTGATGTTCTCCTCGGGTGGCCGCAAGGACAGCCAGCGCAATGCCGAGGAGACCGGCGAGTTCGTGTGCTCGCTCGCCACTTACGATCTGCGCGAGGCCATGAACCGCACCTCGCAGCATGTGGGGCCGGAGGTGGACGAGATGGCGCTCGCCGGGCTCACGGCCGCGCCGTCGAAGCTCGTCGCGCCGCCGCGGGTCGCGGAATCGCCGGTGGCCTTCGAGTGCCGCTATTGGCGCACCATCGACCTGCCTGGCCCTAACGGCGGGCCGGGGACGCACGCCATCGTGTTGGGTCAAGTGGTCGGCGTGCATATCGACGATGCCGTGATCGTCGGCGACAAGGTGGACGTGACCAAGGTCAAGCCCATCGCGCGGCTCGGCTATGGCGACTATGCGGTGATCGACGAGGTGTTCGAGCTGTCGCGGCCGTGAAGACCCGTCAGTAGCCGAACTGCTCGGCGAGGATGCGCTCGGCGAGCGTGTGGCCGGGATCGAACATCATGAAGATGTCGATCTTGCTTTCCTCCTTCACCTCGACCGAGACGACGTTGCGGAATTCGGTGTGGTCGGCCACGGCGCTGACGGGCCGCTTGTCCGGCTCCAGCACGTCGATCGTCACCCTAGCTTCGTTCGGCAGGAGTGCGCCGCGCCAGCGGCGCGGCCGGAACGGGCAGATCGGGGTGAGGGCGAGGAGCGGTGCGGTGATCGGTAGGATCGGCCCATGCGCCGAGAGATTATACGCGGTGCTGCCGGCAGGCGTGGCGACGAGCACGCCGTCGCAGATGAGCTCGCTGAGGCGGACCGTGTCGTCAACCGTAATTCTGAGCTTGGCCGCCTGGTAGATCTGCCGGAACAGAGACACCTCGTTGATGGCGAGCGCTTGATGGGTCTCTCGCTTGGTGTTGTGAGCCGTCATGCGCAGAGGATGGATGACCGTGACCTCCGCAAGTTCCAACCGCTCTTTCAGCTCGTTCTCCCGATAGTCGTTGAGCAGAAAGCCCACCGAGCCCCGGTTCATGCCGTAAATGGGGATGCGGCTGGTCAGATGGCTGTGCATGGTCTGGAGCATGAGGCCGTCGCCGCCGAGCGCGACGATCACGTCGGCCGCTTCGGGCGCCACGTTGCCATAGCGCTTGGAAAGCGCCCTGAACGCGTCTGCCGCCTCCTGTGTCTCGCTGGCGACGAAGGCAATTTTTTCGAAGCGTGCCATGATCAAGTTCGATGCGCTTGGACCGGCCTTTGGAAGGGGGCACTATAAAGCTGTGGCACCCAAATCATGCAAGTGTCTCAAACCACGGTGAATGGTGACCCAATGGAGAACGCAGACGGCCCGGTCCTGATCTACACGACTTTCCCGAGCCTCGAAGACGCCAAGCGCGTCGGGGGAGCGCTGGTGGCGGCGCGGCTTGCGGCTTGCGTCAACATGTTCCCCGGCATGATCTCGATCTTCGAGTGGAAGGGTGCGCGGGAGGAGGCGAACGAGGTCGCCATGATCATCAAGACGCGGGCCGGGCTCGCCGACCGGGTGATGGCCGAGACGAAGCGGCTGCATCCTTACGAGGTGCCGGCGCTGCTCGTCTTGCCGACGGAGGGCGGCAGCGCCGAATACTGCGCGTGGATCGTGAGCGAGACCGCGGGCGCCGTGCCATGAGCAAAAGCTACGTCCTTGCCATCGATCAGGGGACAACGAGCACGCGCGCCATCCTGTTCGACGAGGCGGGACGGCCGAAGGCGACGGCTCAAGTTCCGCTCACCCAGATCTATCCGGCGCCGGGGCAGGTGGAGCACGATCCGGAGGAGATCTGGCGGGCGGTGCTTGAGGTCTGCCGCACGGTGCTGAAGGAGGTCGGCGCGCACTCCATCGCCGCCATCGGCATCACCAATCAGCGCGAGACCACTGTCGTGTGGGACCGGGCGACCGGCAAACCGCTCGCCAACGCCATCGTGTGGCAGGACCGGCGCACGGCGCCGCTCTGCAATGCGCTCGAGCGGGAAGGCTGGGGTGCGCATGTGGCCGAAACCACGGGGCTCGTCATCGATCCTTATTTCTCGGCGACGAAGCTCGCATGGCTGCTCGACGACGTGCCCGGCTTGCGCGAGCGCGCGGCGCGCGGCGAGGTCTGCTTCGGCACCATCGACAGTTTTCTCCTGTTCAAGCTCACGGGCGGGGCGTTGCACGTCACCGACGCGACGAACGCCGCGCGCACCAAGCTGTTCGATATCAGGAGCGGAACGTGGGACGCGCGGCTTTTGGCGCGGCTCGGGATTCCGCGCGCGATGTTGCCCGAAGTGCGCGACAGCCAGGGCGATTTCGGGGAGACGCTTAAGGAGCATTTTGGCGCGGCTCTTCCCATCCGAGGCGTTGCCGGCGACCAGCAGGCCGCCGCCTACGGTCAGGCGTGCTTTGAACCTGGCATGCTGAAGGCGACCTACGGCACGGGTTGCTTCGTGGTCGCCAACACGGGCGATGAGAAGGTGGTGTCGGCGACGCGCATGCTGTCGACGATCCTGCATCAGCGCGAGGGCGCGCGCATCTATGCGCTCGAAGGCGCGATTTTCATGGCGGGCGCCACGATCCAGTGGCTGCGCGACAGTCTCGGCCTCATCGCCACGGCCGAGGAGAGCGAGGCGCTGGCGCGAAAGGCCGATCCGAACGCGGGCGTGTATCTCGTGCCGGCGTTCCAGGGGCTCGGCGCGCCGTTCTGGGATGCGGAAGCGAAGGCCGCCATCGTCGGCTTGAGCCGTGCCGCGTCGAAGGCCGACATCGTGGCGGCGGGGCTTGAGGCTGTCGCTTTCCAGACCCGGGATCTCCTGACCGCCATGCGCCAGGACATGGCAGTGAGCGGCATCGAGCCGACGCGCGCGCTGCGTGTCGACGGCGGCATGACGGCGAATGCCTGGGCGATGCAGCGCCTCGCCGACATCCTGGGCGAGCGGGTCGAGGTCGCAGCGATGCCAGAGACCACCGCGCTCGGCGCCGCCTATCACGCCGGCCAGGCGGTCGGCTTCTACGGCGACGACGCGGCGCTGGCCGCCGCCTGGGCGCCGTCCAGGATCTTCGAGCCGCAGATGAGCGCGGACGAGCGCGAGGCCCGCTATGCGGGCTGGCTCGAGGCGGTGGCGCGGGTGCGCAGCGGCAACGCGTGACGGCCGCAAAAGTCTTAACAGCCTCCGCGATAGGCCCCGAAAACCAAGGTGCGTCAGCGTTAACCCGTTAGGAATCCTTTTGCAGGCAAGCTCCGGGCTCGGCAGGTGGGCCATGCCTGGCCACCGGCTGTCCGTCTGTTTTTGCGTTGGTGTCGCCGGTGCCTTTGCTCAATCAGCTCCCGCGTGAAGCGGCCGCGCTCGAGCCGTCCGTGGACGAAAGTCGCGCCCAGCCGCTGCCCGACCGGCTCGCGCGGCGCGATGCGCTCTTTCGCGAGACGCCGCTCGAGACGCTCCAGCGCGTGGTGCTCGGCACCGCCTGGTCGCTCCGACCCAAGCGCATCGATCGGCTGCTGCCGCTCGCGCGGCTTTGCCTCAGACATCTCCTGGAGCCGAGCGACAGGCTGCCCGATCTCGCCAAGATGCCCGATGCGGGCGAGTTGGTCGGCATCGCCGACGACCTCACCGTGGCGACGCTGGCTGAAGCGTATGCGCGCGGGATCTTCCCGCATGCGCATTTCGGCCCGACCAAATGGCTGTCGCCGCCGGAGCGTTGTGTCTTGTTCTTCGACGACTTTCACATCGCGAAGCGGCTGCGGCGACTCATGCGCCGCGGCGCTTACACCGTCACCTTCGACCGCGACTTCGAAGGCGTCATCAAGGCGTGTGCCGGCAAGCGCGAAGGGCGCTGGCGTCTCACCTGGATCACACCGCGCATCATGCGCGCTTTTGCGGCGCTGTACGACGCAGGGCTTGTCCATTCCTTCGAGGTGTGGAACCGCGACCGCGTGCTTGTCGGCGGCGGCTATGGCGTTGCCATCGGCCGGGCGTTCTTCACCGAGTCCCAGTTCAGCCGCGAGGACAATACGTCGAAGCTCGGCTTCGCGGTGCTCAACTGGCATCTGGCCAAATGGGGTTATCTGCTGAATGACGGCAAGTGGGCGACGCCGACCGTTCTCGACATGGGCTTTCGCATGATCCCGCGCGCGGCGTTCGTGCGCCTTCTCGGCAAGGCCGTAGGCCAGGGCGGCAAGCGCGGGCGGTGGACCGTCGAAGCCGGACCTGAAGTGGTGGCCGACTGGCGCCCCGCCAGTTCGGGGAACAGATTGGGCGGCGTGAGCCGCGTATTTGCGTAGGGAGCTGGTAGGTGTTCAGTCAAGTATCGCGTCGCCTCGTGACCTCGGGGCTTTCGGGCAAGCCGGCAGCGCTGGCCATGCTCGCCAGGCATTTCGTGGGGTTTGGCCGCAGTTTGCCCGACCCGGACAAGGCGTTGCCGCATCCCGAAGGGCTCGCAGGCACGTGCACGGACCTGAGCGTGCCGACATTGATCGCGGCCTATGCCAAAGGTCTTTATCCATCCGGGGGGAGATGGTGGGCTCCTGCGGAGCGCGTGGTGTCGTTCCCCGAGAATGCCTACGTGTCGCCCCGCGTGTGGCGGCTGCTACAGACGCGGACCTACGGCGTGAGCTTCGACGAAGATTTCGCGGGCGTCGTGCGCGGCTGTGCGACCGAACCCGATATCGCCGAGGCCTTCATGGGCCTGCACGGGGCGGGTTACGCCCATTCGGTGGAGGTGTGGGATCGCTCCGGGCGCCTCGCCGGCGGTCTCTGTGGGCTCGCCATCGGGCAGGCGTTCTTCACCGATCAGATGTTCTCGCGGGAGCGAGACGCCGCAGGTGTCGGCTTCGTCGCGCTGAGCTGCCATCTCCAGCATTGGGGCTTCGTGCTCAATGACGGCAAGCGCATGACCGGGCAGCTGAGCCAGCTCGGCTTCGTGGTGGTCCCGCGCTTCGCCTTCAACGGGCTGTTGTCAAAGGCGACGCAGGAGCCCACGCGCGATGGCAAATGGACCGTGGAAATGGGCCTGGACCCCGCGCGGTGGAACCCGAAAGTGGCGGGCACGGGCCGGACTGCGCCGGGCGCGCGGGCGCCGCTCGATCCGTTCACGCTATCGTCTTAGCACGGGCTTGAGGTAGCATCGCTTACCGAGATCCACGGTAAGAGGACGTCCAGCCATGCCCATCCCTGGGGTCGATCTGGGCCTGCTCGCCAATGCGGGCTTCCCGCTTGCCACCTACGGCCCGGGCGAGGTCATCTTCGCGGAAGGCGACAAGGGCGAGCACATGTATGTGGTCCGCTCCGGCAACGTCGAGATCGAGCGGAACGGTGAGGTGATCGAGACCTTGTCCGGCGGCGGCATCTTCGGGGAGATGGCGCTGATCGACGGATCGCCGCGAAGCGCCACCGCCCGCGCCAAGACGGCATGCGAACTCGCGCCCATCAACGAGAAGAGCTTTCTGTTCCTGGTGCACGAGACGCCGTTCTTCGCCATTGCCGTCATGCGTACGCTGGCCGAACGCCTGAGGCGTTCGGCGCCGCCACGCTGATCTGTCGCGGGGTCGGCCACCCTCCGCTTGCCATTTTTGCCTTGCATTGTCGCAGCCCCCGGCCATGATCGGCCCTGACTTAACCCTTAAGCTTTCCATATAACGCCCTTGTCGCTCCTCGCGAATTTGGCGCTCAAGCGCCCGCGCAACGTCGATCTACCGAAGCTCGGTCGTGACGCCGTTGCGGGCGTTATCTCTGCCGTAGTTCAGATCGCTTACTGCATTTCGTTCGCCGCGCTCATCTTCACCGGTGATATCGCCGCCGGCTTTCCCTTGGGGCTTGCCGGGCTGATCATGGGAACGGTGGTGACTTGCGTGGTCATCTCCCTGACTTCGACCTTCTCGCCCGTCATTGGCGGACCGGACTCGCCGGCCGTGGCCGTGATGAGCGTGCTCGCCGCATCGATTGCCACAGCCCTTGCTGCAAAGGGTGCGAGCAACGCTCAGATTATCGTCAATATCCTGGTCGCGCTCTCGGTCAGCACGTTCTTGACCGGCATCCTTCTCTTCGGCATCGGCGCGCTCAAGCTCGGTCAATGGCTACGCTTCATCCCTTATCCGGTGATCGGCGGCTTTCTCGCGGCCTCCGGTTGGCTCCTGGTCACCGGCGGTGTGGAGGTGGTCACTCAGACTAATCTGACGCTGTCTCCGGTGAGCTGGGAGGTTCTGTACTCATCGCTTTATGGTCCGCAGATCGTTGTCGGCGTCTTGTTTGCTGTATCGATTCCCTTGTTGGGCCGGTTCCTGCCGAGTTTTCTTGCGTTGCCCGTCGCGTTCTTTGGCTTTCTCATCGGCCTCGATGTCGCCCTGTTTGGATTTGTCGATGATGCAACAGTGCGGAGCGCCTGGTTCCTGCCAAGCCTCGGCGATTTGACCCTGTGGTGGCCGATTCAAGCCATGATGGGTCAGCAAGTCGACTGGGCCGTCATCTTCCAGAGCAGCGCGGAGATCGGCTCGTTCTGTGGCGTCATGGCCATCGCGCTTCTGCTGGATGTGTCGAGCCTCGAAGTGGCGCGTCAAAAGAGCGGCGACCTCGACCAGGAATTTCGCTCCAACGGCCTTGCCAACTTCCTCGCCTCAGTGTTCGGCGGATTTGGCGGGTCTTTGTCCATGAACGCATGCTTGCTGCTCGATGAGTTGGGGGCCACGACGCGATGGGCGGGCGCCATCGTCGGTATCGGCTGCGCCGTCATTCTGTTCTCAGGAATCGATGTCGGCAGCGTCGTGCCGAAGGCGATCCTCGGCGGCATGCTCGCTTATCTCGGCGTTATTATTTTCGCCGAGCTCACTGCGTCTCCGGCGCAGCGTTCGTGGGCAGATGGGGGCCTTGCCATCGCGATGATGCTCGTCATCATCAATTTTGGCTACTTTATGGGCGTGGTGCTCGGCGTTGTCGGGGCCTGCCTTCTGTTCGCGCTGTCCTATAGCCGTATCGGCGTGATCCGCCGCCACCTCACGCGCTACGAGTTCTCAAGCAATGTGGAGCGCTCGCCGGAGCAGACGCGCCTCCTGCACGAGGAAGGCAAGCGGGTCCACGTGTTCTGGCTCTCCGGCTTCATCTTCTTCGGCTCGTCCAACGGCCTGTTCGAGCGCATCAAGAAGGTCATCGAAAGTCAGGAGGACAGGCCGGTCGGCTACATCGTGCTCGACTTCAGCGCCGTGCAAGGCCTCGACACCTCGGCTGTTCTGAGCCTCGTCAAGCTTCGCAACTTCTGCGAGGAACACGGCGTGACGCTGGCCTTTTCCGGGCTGAATGACGCCATGCGCGCGGCCTTCGATGGCGCGGGTTTCTTCGGCGCGACGCGGCCGCACCAGAAATTCGGCACCCGCAATGAGGCCGTCGAGTGGTGCGAGGACATGTTGCTCCTCTATCACGAGGTCGGCGACGCCTCCACGCACAGCTTCGAGACGTGGCTGCAGAAAGAGTTTGGCGGGCAGATCGACTTCGACCGTATCGCGCCCTTCATGCAGCGCCAGGAGCTCGACAACGGGCAGCTCTTGTTCAAGCAGGGCGAGCCGTCGGACTCGGTGGTCTTTCAGGCATCGGGCTGCGTCGCCATCACCATTATCGACGAGCATGGCCGTCCCATCCGGCTCCGCCGCATGATCGGCCACACGGTGGTGGGTGAGATGGGCTTCTATCGGCACATGCCGCGCACGGCGAACGTGGTCGCCGAGGAGCCGACCCTGGTCTACCGGCTGACGCGCGAAGCATTCGATGAGATGCAGGAGAAGGATCCGGCAGCGGCCGCGGCGCTCCACAAGCTGATCATCCGGTTGCTTTCCGACCGCCTCGAGTTCGCCAATCGCGAGATTTCGGCTCTGCTTTAGCTCGCCGCCCAGATCAGCACGCCGACGATGACAAGGTAGGTCAGCCCGTGCAGGAGCTGGTCGATGCCGAGCGCGTGCCAGAAGCGCGGCGTCTGGGGCGTGTAGCCGGCGCGGCGGGTAATCTGCTCCTTGGCCCAATCGATGTGGTAGTGCACGACGAATTCGCCAAGCGCGATGGAGGCGGCGAGAAGCAGCGAGGCTGGCGCGATCAGGAGATAGACGAGCGGCGTCAGCGCGACATGAATGCCAGCGTGCAAGAAGCCGCCGGGATGGCCGTAGATCCCCTTGTTGCAATACTGAAACGGGGTTTGGAGAAAGAAGTCGGCGGCCGCGTGCTTCAGCATGAGCACGCCGACTGCGGCAAGGACGAGGATCGCTATCTGTGGCATTGGCTTACTTCGACAAGGCCTCGGCCGTGCCGTCCCAATTGGGCGGGGGCGGGGTGACGCGGAAGGCCGCAATCCGCTCGCGATAGAGCGCATAGAGGCGGTTGAGTTGGATGCCGTCCATCTTCTCGCACTCATGGCTCAGGCTTTCGGCCGCGTCCCAGTCCTTGGCCCGGTACTTGGACAGGAACTCGCCGTGCCTGGCTGTGAGGTCGATGAAGGAACGGCTTTCCTTGAGAGCGGAATCGCCGAGAAGCGTGAAGATGCGCGTCGCCGCCGTCTTGCCCTTCACCTTGAGGAGGTCGATCTCCAAAAAGGCGAAGTCCGCGGCCCGGGCTGTGGTGTCCGGGCCCACGATCGTCATCAGGTCGTAGGTCTTCGACTGGCCCTCCAGGCGCGAGGCGATGTTCACGTTATCGCCGATCACCGAATAGTCGAAGCGGGTGTCGGAGCCGAGATTGCCGACGCAGCATAGGCCGGTGTTGAGGCCGATGCCGAGCTTGACCTCCTTGAACGGCCGCTCCTTGGCCACCGCCTCGTCGCGCCAGCGCGCATTCAAGACGTCCATCTCCCGCATCATGCGGAGTGCCGCGCTGCAGGCGTGACCCGGATGGTTGGTATCGTCGAGCGGCGCGTTCCAGAAGGCCATCAACGCATCGCCCATGAACTTGTCGATCGTGCCTTGCTCGTCGAGGACGATGTTGCTGAGCGGGGTGAACAGACCGTTCAGGAAGCGCGTGAGCTCTTCCGCGTCGAGCCCTTCCGAGATGGTGGTGAAGCCACGCACGTCGCTGAAGAGAAGCGTCATGTCGCGGGTCTCGCCGCCGAGCTTGAGCTGGCCTGGATCGTCGGCCAGGCGCTTCACCAGTGCCGGCGCCATGTAGTGCGAGAAGGCGTTGCGCACGCGGTTCCGCTCCCGCTCGGTGCGCAAGAACATGAACAATGAGCCGGCGAGATAAATGGCTGAGAGCGCGATCGCGGGATAGATGGGATCGACCAGCCAGCCCAGCACATCGAACGCATACCAGGAGAAGCCGATCACGCCCGCGATCGCGATAGCGCCGAGGACGGCGCCCCCGAGCGCGCCGGTGCGGTAGATGAGAACGGCAATGAGGGTGCCGAGCACGAGAATATAGAGAAGCTCGGCGGGGGTGGCGAAGTCGGGTCTTAAGAGAAAGGCGCCTTGTAGAATCTGCTCGATGGCCTCGGCGTGGAGTTCGACGCCGGGAATTGAAGCCTCGAGCGGGGAGGCGCGAAGATCGAGCAGGCCCGCCGCGCTCGTGCCGATAAGGAGGATGCGACCCTCGATCTGATCTTGGCCGATCTCGCCGTTCAGCACTTTCCAGGCGGGTAGATAGCGCTCCTTGGACTGTGGCGTGAAACGAATCCACATCTGGCCGTTGGCTTCGGTCGGGATCTCGAAGTCGCCGATGCGGACTTTGACGATGCCGGTCTTCTCGCCGAAGGATTTCTCGCTGCTCGCGCCGGATGACTTCACGACGTAAGTGGAGGCGCCTTGGGCGAGGCGGAGCACGTCGGCGGCAAGCGATGGGTAGAGCGTATCGCCGATCCGCACGACGATGGGCATGCGGCGGATGATTTGGTCGAACTCCGGAATCCAGTTCAGCGCGCCTGCACCTTGCGCCGGGTCTTGCAGCTCTTTCAAGCTTGCCGCGGCGCCAGGGTAGTAGGGCGCGAAGAGCCGCGGATCGTCGCCGCCAAAGGAAAAGCCGGCCTTGGTTTCCGGCAGCGAGTTGTTATTCGGCGAAGCGATGAAGCCGAGCACGACAGGCGCCTTGCCGATCGCTTCGGCAAATTTCTGATCGTTGGAGGGAAGCTTCTTCACCTCCGCTTTGAGGCTGTCGAGCGCCGGCGACGGCGGCCAATACTGCATGGCGTTGGCGGGCGACATGCGGTCGGGCTCGGGGAACACGATATCGAAGGCGATGGCGGCCGCGCCCTCCTGTCCGAGCTTCTGGACGAGATCGGCGAGAACGGTGCGCGGCCATGGCCATTGGCCGACCTTCTTGAGCGACTCTTCGTCGATGTCGACAATCCGCACGGGGAGCGCTGGATCGAAGCTGCGCGGGTCCACACGCTGGTAGGCATCGAAGACGAGCGCGCGTAAGCGCGCGACCGGGTTCGGGTCCCAAACCCGCAAGGCAAGAGACGCCACGATCACCGTCCCCACCAGGAGGACATAGAGGAAGCGTTGACCCATCCCGTTGCTTTTCTTTGCCTACTTGGCCGAAAGCCGAAGCCCGGCCGGCAGACCCTAGCCGCTGACGCTGAGCCGCTCCAGTGGCAACTTGCCCTAAGCTCAGCTCCGGCCTCGGCATTGAACGGGAGCGCCGAATGAACTAGGAAACCGCCTGACGGGCGGGGCCACAATCAAGGGTACGTTTCGTGAACATCTGTATGATAGGAGCGGGCTATGTCGGCCTCGTCTCCGCTGCCTGCTTCTCGGAATTCGGCTGGAAGGTCACCTGCGTCGACAAGGAGGCGGAGAAGATCGACCAGCTTTGCCAGGGCCGCGTGCCAATCTACGAGCCGCGCCTGGACGAACTCCTGGATCGGAACCTCCGCAACGGCCGGATCAGCTTTTCCACCGAGCTTGGAGAGGCGGTGCGCAAGGCGGATCTCGTGTTTCTCGCCGTCGGCACGCCGATGCGCCGTGGCGACGGCCACGCCGATCTCAGCTTCGTGTTTCAGGCGGTGGAGGACATCGCGCCCCACCTCACGGGCTACACGGTGATTACGACGAAATCGACGGTGCCGGTGGGCACGAGCCGCGAGATCGAGCGTCGCCTCAGGGCGCTGCGCCCGGACGCAGATTTCGCCGTCTGCTCGAATCCTGAGTTCTTGCGCGAAGGCTCGGCGATCTACGACTTCACCCATCCCGACCGGGTGCTGGTCGGCTGCGACGAGGAGCGGGCGCGGGCGCTTATGGAGCGCCTCTATAAGCCGCTCGCCTTACGCAATGCGCCAATCCTCTTCGTCAGCCGGGAATCGGCGGAGCTCGCCAAATATTCGGCCAACGCCTTCCTCGCTATGAAGATCAGCTTCATCAACGAAATCGCCGATCTGTGCGAAGCGGTCGGGGCCGACGTGCATGAGGTGGCCACGGCGGTCGGCGCCGACGGACGCATCGGCAACAAGTTCCTGCATCCGGGACCGGGCTATGGCGGGTCGTGCTTTCCGAAGGATGTGGCGGCGCTGATCCGCACGGCGCGCGAGGCGCGCCAGCCCGTATCGCTGATCGAGCAGGTGCAAACCGTAAACTCGGAGCGGAAGATCGCCATGGCGGGCCGCATCGAACGCGCGCTCGGCGGCTCGCTCGCGGGCAAGACGGTGGCCGTGCTCGGCGTCGCTTTCAAGCCCGATACCGACGACGTACGCGAGTTCCCGAGCCTGGTCATCATTCCGATGCTGCAAGAACGAGGGGCGACGGTCCGGGCCTACGATCCGCACGCGCGCGGCAACGCCGATGCGCTACTGCCGGGCACGGTCTGGTGCGAGAGTGCGCTCGAGGCCGCGGAGCAGGCCGACGTGACCGTGGTGGTGACAGAGTGGAACGAGTTCCGCGCGCTCGATCTCAACCAGCTGAAGAGCAGGATGCGCGGCGACATACTCGTCGACCTGCGCAACATCTATTTGCCGAAGCAGGCCGAAGCGGCAGGTTTCGTCTATTCCTCTATCGGGCGGTAGCTAACGCGCCGGGCGCAAATTCTTGTGCACCGCGTCGGTTTCCACATCGTGCGGCGCTGTCTGCTGCGCTTGCTTCGGCGCCGCCGGGTACGCCTTTTTCACTTTGGCTTGTGTCTTCGGGGGCGTGGCCGGGATGGCTGGCGCGCGCTTCCGGTGTACGATTACTTTGTCCGGGCAGTGTTCGCCCTTCCAGGCCGCGAGCGCATCGAGCGTCGCCTGTTCTGCCTTATCGGTGTTCAGGTCGAGATTGGCGATCTTGCTGAAGCGTTCGACGCCAGTGCGCGTGCCGGAGCCCCAGTCGCCGTCGATCTTCCCACGATAGCAGTCGAGGGTCTTGAGCTTGGTCTGAATGTCCCGGCTCAGAGCGGCCTGATCGGCCGCGCGGGCAGGCTCGGGCGTCGCTTGCGCGGGAGAAGGCTGCTTCACGCCAGTGAGATCGCTCGGAGCGAGGTTGGCTGTCTTCGTCTCGGCCGCGTCCGTGGCAGGTGCCGCGGGCTCGACAGCGATGACGCGGCTTGAGGCGGGTGCTTGAGAAACGTCAACCGGCTCTTCGCCGGTCTGGGCCTTGAGCTTCTGTTGCAACGTCGCCAGCTCGTCCTTTTGCGAGTTCAGAAGCGCGTTCTGGTTGGCTTGCAGCCGTGCGATCTCTTCGCGCAACGCCGCGATCTCGGCGACCGTGTCTGCGGAGCCGTTCTCGGCCGTCTTCGGCGCGGCCGGCTTGAAATAGAACTGCCCGGTCAACGAGGAATTCTCCCAAGGCACTTGTTTGCCGCCGGTTTCTTCCAGCACGTCCCTGCGGACGTCGATCATCACGTCGTTGATGCCCGCGCCTTCCGTGGCGATGTGCCGAAGCAGGGCGGTCGTGAACGGGCTATTACGGCCCGCGCCGTCGAGGGCGACGTTACCCGGCTGGGTCGCAAACGCGATCATCATGCCGACCGCCTTCTCCACATGGGCGAGTCCGCGCCCGATGCTGAGCGAGCGGCTCGCCAACGCGAGATTGTTGGCGAGCGGGTTGTCGCGGCACGCGTCGAGGAACACGATCGAGACGCGGGCATTCCGTTCGAGCTGTTTGAGCACGAGGTTGAGCTCGACGGCCTCGAAATCGAGATCGGTGTCGGATTTAAGCGCGGCGTCGACGGGCGCGAGAAAGTTGCGGCCGTCGACCTGAAGGCCGTGACCCGCATAGAAGAAAAGTCCGACATCGGCGCCGGCAAGCTTGTCGGCGAACGTCCTGATGCGCTGTTCCATCTCACGCTTGGAGAGATCGGTGCCGTCGATCACCTCGAAGCCGAGCTCTCTGAGCTTTGCGGCCATGTCGGCCGCATCGTTGGCCGGGTTCTTGAGAGGCGCCGTATTTTGATAGGCCGAATTGCCGATGACGAGCGCGACCCGCCGTTCGGCGAGCGCGGCATCGGGCGCCGTGGCGAGAACGGCGAGACTGAAAAGACCTGCGGCGAGGTGCCTAAGCATGAGCCCTCAATGGACCAGACGCCGCCCTCGGAAAGCGGCGCCGAATGAGCTTTCTGCCTAGCCGAGGCCGGTGAAAAGCACCTAAACGACCGGCCTCGGTTTTAGTCTAGCGGACCCGCGATAGGCCCTATTCGGCGAACCACTCGGGGCGCAGATTACGCCAAACCGCTTCGGTCTCGAAATCGAGCTTGGGGTTGAACTTGTGACGCTGCACCGACTGTTTCGTAGCGTTGTTATGCGGCTGAGCGGCGTAGCCGTAGACGTAAGACCGGCTACGATCGGCGGCAGCAGGGGCGACTGCACCGACTAGAACAGCAAGACCCAAAACCGGGATAGTGAGATACTTGATCATGGAAACCTCCGTTTGGCTCCAGGGGTTGGTAGCCAATCCGCGGCACCGCGCTCATGTAAGAAGCGGGACCTGCCAGTTCAACGAGGGGCTGCGCCGGCAAGAAGCCCGCAAGCGGTTGCGCGCGTGGTTTTCCGTTTAGGCCCGTTCATATGAACCGCCGCTGAACGGTCCGCGCCCCCCAAATTGTGGCGCCTCTCCCCTTGGATCCCGGCTCCGCGATCTGAGTCATAGGGCCTAACCGCCCGATAACGCAGTGTTTATTCTCGGGCGGCTGGGCCCGTGTCATAATCGGGCGGCTATGGACAAGACCTTCGCATCGCTTTCGGGACGCCTTGGGTCGGCATTACGCTTTGCAAGGAACATGGCTTCTCGCGGCGGACTCGGTTTGCGTCTTCCGATCATGATTATGGGGGCTATCGCGGGCCTCGGGCTGATGTCCGGCAGCGCTGACGCTGGTCGTTTCCTGCCGACGGTCGACAACCCTTATTGCAGCATAACCACCTATTCGCTCGCGGACCTGCAGGAGCAAGGCTCGTCCATGACGGACTCCCATGGCATCCCGGTGATCGTGGTGAATGCGCGCACGCTGCATGATGATCCGGCGTACGGCAATTTCTTGATGGCGCATGAGTGCTGCCATCACAGCCTCGGCCACGTCGGCACGTTCAAGCAGGGGCTCGGCCAACTCGGCCCGCAACCGTTCTTCTACATCGCGCCGCAGTTGAAGCAGATGGAGCTCGACGCCGATTGCTGTGCGGTCAAGTTGCTGATGGAGCGGCACGAGACGGACAGTATCGAGGCGGCGCGGCGCGCGATGGCCCTGTTCGGCAAGAACCCGACTGGCGCCTATTATCCCACCGGCGAGGAGCGGGCCGAGAATATCTCGAAGTGCGCGGCCGGGGACGAATAGGCCTGGCGACGCCGGCTCCCAATCTCCATATGTTTTGCAGCGATTACCCGCTCGCGGTGGGACGCCAGCTTAGCGCGCGGGCATGGTATGGTGCTGGCTCCGAGATGAAGAAGAGGCGGCCTTGAGCAGCAGCGCATCGATACGGCGCCGGGCATGGAATCGAGCCTGGCTAATCGGCATGGCAGGTGCCGTGGCGGCGCTCGTGCTGCTGACCGGCGGCGCGGAAGCCGCGCATGCCGCGCCCGTGCTGCGCGTCTGCGCCGATCCTGACAACATGCCGTTCTCCAACGACAAGGGGGAGGGCTTTGAGAACAAGCTCGCCGAGCTCATCGCCGACAAGCTCGGGGACGACCTCCAGTACACGTGGTTCGAAGAGACCACGGGCTACGTTCCCAACACGATGGGCAAGGACGCGTGCGACCTCGTCATGGGCTATGCGCAAGGGACTGGGCTCATCGAGGACACCAATCCCTATTACTACACATCTTATGTGCTTCTCACCCGCGAGGATGACGCGGACCTCAAGGGTGTCGAGTCGCTCGCCGATCCACGGCTGAAGGATAAGCGCATCGGCGTGTTCGCCAGGACGCCACCGGCAAGCATTCTTGCCATGCATGGGCTCGTGCCGAACGCGCGTCCGTTCGAAACCGTTGCGGGAGAGAGCGCGACAAAGGCGGCGCAAGAGATGATCAACGAGATCGCCTCAGGCAAGCTCGATGCGGGAATCTTGTGGGGTCCTGTGGGCGGCTATTATGCGCAGCGCGCCAAGGTGCCGCTTTCGGTCGTGCCGCTCGTCAAGGAGAACGCGGGCCCGAGCACGATTTACGGCATCACGCTCGGGGTCAGGCCCGACGACCCCCAGTGGAAGCACAAGATCAACAAGGTGCTGGCCGAGAACCAGCACGACATCAACGTGATCTTGCAAGGCTATAACGTGCCGCTTCTCACCCAGAAGGGCGAGTTGATCGCATCCGGCACCGCCGGACGCTGAGGCTACATCTTGCAAACGCTTTCGGACTCGTCGATGCCGAGCGTGTCCAGCTCGTTTTCGCTCGTGTCCGCGAGCCCGCGCTGCGGCGATACCGAGACGGGTACCTTGTCGGTCGCAATCAGGATCGGCTGGCGGAACTGACCGTCCCAGGGCCGGAATTCTTGCCGAACGCCCTTGAAGGGCGCGAGCTGAAGCTGCGGCCCGTGTACGAAAGCCGAAATCTGGGCGAAGTCGCCGCCCGCGTTGCGGGTCACGGCCTCGCCGATGGTGCGCGCCGCCACATAGGCCTGATAGTCGATGGGTAGCATCAGGCGGTGGAAGTCCTTCTCGAAATTGTTGTTGGCCTGGGTGGCGCCCCATTTTTCATGGCCGGGGCTCCAGGTCGTCGCAGTGAGGCCGGCCGTACCCGCCACCACTTGCGGCTCGCCGCCGCCGCGGTAGGGAAGGAGCGGGCCGAACAGCTGGTCCTCGTCGGCGACGACGATGACGTCATAGGGGGGACTTGCGACGACCGCATCGTCGGCGCTTGCCTGCTTGCCCGGCGTGTGCGGCGGGATCACGCCCACACCGTCACGCCGGCCGCCCGAGACGTCGACATACTCGCGCGAGTCGACGATAGTGCCACCGAAGCGGCCGGCGGCGCGCTTGATCGCCTTGGCATAGGCGAGATCGGGGTCCGTCGAGCCGTATATGAGCAGCCAGTTCTTCCAGCCCATCTTGACGAGATATTGCGCCAGCGCGTCGGCGAGCATGTAGCGGTCCGGCACGATGTGCATGACGTTGGCGCGGCAGTCCTCCTGCCTGAGCGAGACGTCGGTGGCGCGGATGTTGAACAGAAGGATGTCCTTGCCTTTCGCCCAGTCGGCCAGCTTGAGCAGGGTGGGGGCGGAGGCATCGACGACGAAGTAGTGATGTCCGGACTCGTAGAGCTTCTGAAGCGCGGCAAGCGCCTTCTCCGGAGACGACACCTTGTCCACGTCGAGCGAGTAGGCATGCCCGGTGAACCTGCCGCCGGCATTGTTCTCCTCGACGGCCATCTTGGCGCCAGCGACGCCGGCGTCCTTCGGCTCGACGTCGAGGCGCGATGCAGGACGCGGGTGGTCCACGCGCTCAACGATGTAGCCGATCGGCAGCGGCGCCAAGGGGGGCGACCCCGGAAGCTGCACCTCGAAGCCACCTGAGGGACGCTCCTTGGCGGCATCCTCGGCGGCGAGCGGGGAGGTCAGAAGCAGCCCGGCCAGGGCGCCGAGCAGGACGGACCTGCCGGGGCGGCAATAAGAGGTGAGAGACGCAAGGTTCATGATGATCGGACCGGTGACGCGGCTTGTCGGGGCGTGGTGGAACCCAGGAAGGCCCTCGCCGGGTCGGTCTAGAAGGGGCCAGCCGAGCTATCGGGCCCGATGGTATCGACAAAGAAATAGGCATTGCAAGGTGGAAACCCGGGCAGGAGGACTTGGCATAGGCATTTGCCACGGCAAACGGGGTGGTTGCTGGCGAATGCGGGCAAGGACGGCCGGCAAAGGCCACAAAAGTTGTGCAATGCGAAATCCGCGGAGAGGCTTACCGTCCCCGTTGTGTTAACCTGCGGCCATGGGATTCACGGTCGGGTCGGCGATCAGATTCGGGTGGGAGACGTTCAAGACGCGCCCGTGGTTCTTCGTGGGCGCGACGATCGTCATCATGCTCGCCTACGGCGTCGTCGGTGGCATCTCGAGCGGCATCGATGCGGCGCTCGGGGCGACGCCGGAAGATCCTTCCATCATTGGAAGCCTTATCAACCTGGTGTTGAGCACATTCGTCGGGATGGGCGTGACGGCGTTCTATCTCGCCGCACATGACAATCCCGAAACCGTGGATCTCTCGACCCTGTGGCATCCCCAGCCGTTCTGGAAGTTCCTCGGTGCATCGATCCTCGTCGGGCTCGCGATCGGTATTGGTTTCGTTCTGCTGATCGTTCCGGGAATCATCGCCGCGCTGTTCTTCATGTTCACGATGTTCGTCGTGATCGACAAGGGGCTCGGCCCGATCGAGGCGATGAAGGAGAGCATGCGGATCGGACGCGGCTATCGGTGGCCGCTGCTCGGCCTCATCGTGCTTCTCTCGCTCATCGCGCTGGCGGGGGTGATCGCGCTCTTTGTCGGGCTGCTGGTGGCCATGCCGGTCACGGCGCTCGCCTTCACGCATGCCTACCGGGTGTTGTCGGGCGGGGCGCCCACTGCGGTGCCCGTTGATGCGCGGCTCGCCGCCTAGCGGTCCCTTCTCCCTACATTAGAGCTGCGGTCGCGGCGCGCGGATCGGTGTGAGACTACGGCCATGGAGTTCACCGTCGGATCCGCCATTCGTCTCGGCTGGGAGACGTTCAAGACGCGCCCGTGGTTCTTTATCGGCGCGAGCGTGGTCATCGTTCTTGCCAATGCTCTGGCCACTGTGGTCAGCGCCGCAGTCGATGTCCGCGGGACGTTCGAGGATCCCTCATTGCTGGGGCAGGCCGTCGACTTTGCTCTCAGCTCGCTTGTCGACATGGGCATGATCGCGTTCTTCCTCGCAGCCCATGCCGATCCGGAAACCGCAGAGCTGTCGCAGCTGTGGCATCCGCGGCCCTACCTGAAGTATCTCGCCACGAGCTTCCTGGTCTATTGCGTCGTCGGCCTTGGACTGCTGCTCCTCATCGTGCCGGGCATCATCGCCATCGTGGTCTTCATGTTCGCCATGATCATCGTCATCGATCAGGAGCTCGGGCCGATCGACGCGATGAGCGAGAGCATACGCATCACCCGCGGCTATCGGTGGCCGCTCTTGGGCTTGGCTGCCGTGCAGATTGCTATCGGCGTGGCGGGCGTTCTTGCGCTCGGTGTGGGCGTTCTCGTGGCGATTCCCGTCGTGATGATTTCGCTCGTGCACGCCTACCGCGTGCTCTTGAGCAAGGCAGGGCCGCCCCCGGATGAGACCGGGGACCGCACAGTGGTGCCGGAGGGGTAGGGACCGCGCGCCTACTCGGCGGGGACGAGGGGCTCGTCCTGCGTCTTCGCGGCCTCGGCGGCATTGCGCGGGTTGCGGTAGATGAACTCCGCGGACGGCTTGGCCGCCTCTTCCTTGGCGAGCTTCACCATCTCGGCGTGATAGGGCGAGAGTGCGCAAGCGGGGTCTGTGTTGCGCGGGTCGCGGGTGATCGCCATGGCCTGGCAGCGGCAGCCGCCGAAGTCGATCTCCTTGAAGGCGCAGGACCGGCACGGCTCCTTCATCCAGTCGGTGCCGCGGAAGGCGTTGAACGCCTCGCTGTTCATCCAGATGTCGAGCAGCTTCTTGTCGCGCACGTTGTCGAACTGAAGGCCGGGGATGGTCTCGGCGGCGTGGCAGGGCAGCACCTTGCCGGCCGGCGTGATGTTCATGAAGCCCTTGCCCCAACCGCCCATGCAGGGTTTCGGGCGTTTCGCGTAATAGTCGGGCACGACCATGTCGATGGTGAGCACGCCCTTCAGCCGCTCGCGCGCGGCCTCGACATACTCGATGGAGGCGAGCGTCTCCTCATAGGTCGGGATCAGCGCCGCGCGGTTGAGGAAAGCCCAGCCGTAATACTGCGCGTGCGCCACTTCGAGGCGCTGGGCGCCGAGCTCGACGGCGAGGTCGATATAGCGCGGCACGTTATGGATGTTGTGGCGGTGGATGGGCGCGTTGACGGTGAGCGGCAGGCCGAGCTCGGTCACCCAGCGAGCGACGTCGAGCTTTTTCTGGGTGGCGCCGGGATAGGCGCCGATCTTCTCGGCGTTCGCGGGGTCGACGTCCTGGAACGAGATCTGGACGTGGTCGAGCCCACGCTTTTGCAGATCCTCGAGCCGGTCGCGCTTCAGGGTGACCGCGGCGGTAATGAGGTTCGAGTAGAGGCCGGCTTCCGACGCAGCGGAGACGATCTCCTCGAGATCCTTGCGCGCGGTCGGCTCGCCGCCGGACAGATGGATTTGCAGGATGCCCATCTCGCCCGCCTGGCGCATCACCGAGCACCACTCCTCGGTGGAGAGCTCGTTCTTGACGCCCTCCAGCTCGAGCGGATTGGAGCAGTAAGGACATTGCAGCGGACAACGATGGGTCAGCTCGGCGAGCAGGCCCACGGGTGCGCGGGCGCATAACTCTGCGGTTGCGTCCTCGTTGCCGACAACACCTTCGGTCGGCTCGTCATCGACGACGAGCGTCTCCATATGTCCGTTACCTTTGAGCTCCTCAGTCATCCCTTTATGTATCCCTTGTCTGCCATGCCCTGGAGCATGTCGAGCACGTCGGCGGTAATGACGTCGACCGGTGCCGAATAGTCCTCGGCAAGCTTGGCGGCGATCTCCTCCACGGTCCTTGTTCCGTCGCAGAGTTGAAGCACCGCGACGGCAGTTTGATCCGGCGTCAGAACGCGTTCCGGCGCCAATAGCACCCACCGCCCGCGCCCCGCGTCATGGCGGAGCTTCAAATAGGGCGGCAATTTCGGCCGGGTCTCTCGGCCGACGACGAGCCGGCCGGGAGACGTCGTTTCGCCCGTCATGCTTCGCCGGGCACGAAGGCGCCGGGCGGAATCATGCCCGGATCGACATAGGCCAGGTAGAGCGCGTCGAGCTGCGCCCACAGAACGTGCGTCTTGAAGCGGAGCGCATCGAGCGCGCCTTGCTGCGCCTCAGGCGTGCGCGCGTTCTGCTTCACATATTGAAGCGCGAAGTCCGCATCGCGCGGCGCTTGGGTCAGGCGGCGCTTGAAGTAGGCCATCACGTCGTCGCTGATGAAGTCGTAGTTCTCCAGCATGCCGGAGATGCGCTCTTTGTGAATGCTCGGCGCGAAGAGCTCGGTGAGCGAAGAGGCCACCGCCTCCACCAGCGTCTTCTCGCGCACGAAGTTCACATAAGCCTCGACGGCGAAAATCGTCTCGGGCAGGGCGCCCTTCCGCGAGATGACATAGTCGCGGTCGAGGCCGAGACCGTCGGTCAGCACGAGCCAGCGCTCGATGCCGCCTTCTTCCTCGCCATACCCGTCGTGGTCCATGATGCGATGCAGCCACTCGCGACGAAGCTCGCGGTCGTGACAGCGGCTGATCAGCGCGGCGTCCTTGCGCGGCACGGCGGACTGGTAGCAATAGCGATTCAAGGCCCAAGCCTGGACCTGACCTTTGTTCAACTTGCCGCCGTGCAGCAGCTTATGAAAGGGATGCTTGTCGTGATACTGAGCGGCGCCGATGGCGCGCAGCTCCTGCTCAAGTTCGTCGGGGCTCATAATCTTCGTCACAGCTACACCTCGATCTCAACCACTGGCCTAGGAGGATAACGTAGCTCAGCGCCGCTGCCGCCTATTTGATACGCGTCAATCCTCAAATATTTGTCGACTAATGACGCTTCTCAATGGCGCCTTGTGACTCGTTTATACCATGCTGAAACATGGTGAGGCCGAATGAGATTTTCATGACTCGTTCATGAACACTGCGTTGATGCCGGATTAAGAACATCTGAAACGCAGACTCGGCGCAATGCGTCGCGCCATCGTAACCGAAACGCGGGGAGGGGGCCACGCCTCGCCGGCCCTCACGCCGGACGCCAGATAAGCGAAACGGCGACCTGGCCTTCGCCCGATCGCCGTTTCGCGAATTTCCGAGATGAGAAATGCTGGATTAAGCGCGATCCAGCTCGGCCGGCAGGTAGCTCGTGACCTCCATACCGGACTCCGTCTCCTCGATCATCGGCTTGTGCCACTCACGCATATTGTTTCTCCTTCCGCGAGTTTAAGACCAAGCATAGTCGGTACGGCCCGAGAGGCTTTGCGAACCCGAATTGATCGGGCCGCCCGACTCTGCGGTTGGAATATGCGATGGGGTCATGATAATTTCCAATCGTATTTCCTTATAGAAAGCATAAGCCCCCCTTATCGACATGGTTTCGCTCCGGCAGTTGCGTTATTTGGAATCTCTCGCTGAGACGCGGCATTTCGGCCATGCGGCGGAGGCCTGCGCCGTGAGCCAGCCGGCCCTCAGCATGCAGATCAAGGAGCTCGAGGAGGAGCTCAAGGTGAGCCTGGTTGAGCGGCGGAAATCCGGCGTGGAGCTTACCGAGAAAGGGGAGGAGGTCGCGCGGCGGGCGCGCACGATTCTCGCCTCGGTGCGCGACCTGGTCGATTATGCCAAGCAGCAGGAGGGCGTGCTCGCCGGTGTCCTCAGGCTCGGCGCCATCCCGTCCATCGCGCCCTATCTCTTGCCGGCGGCCTTGCCCGAGCTGCAACGGCGCTTTCCCGCGCTCAACCTGCAGCTGCGCGAGACGCTCACCGAAAATCTCGTGCACGAGCTTGTGAGCGGCGATCTCGACGTTATTCTCGTCGCGTTACCGATCGACAATCCCGAGGTGGAGACGCATCATTTGTTCGACGACACCTTCATCCTCGCGGCCAAGGCGACCCCGGAGAACGCACGGGCGAAGGGCGCAACCCCCGACATGCTGTCGGACGAGCGGTTGCTGCTCCTGGAGGAGGGTCATTGCTTGCGCGACCAGGCGCTGTCCTACTGTCACATGATGAGCCGGGAATCGCGCGAAAGCTTCGGCGCATCGAGCCTTGCCACCATCGTGCAGATGGTGGCGAACGGCTACGGCATCACGCTCTTGCCGGAGATGGCGATCTCGAGTGAAATCCACCGTGGCGGGGATATCCGCCTGTTGCGGTTTCCGGCACCGGAGCCGAAGCGTGACATCGGGCTTGCTTGGCGCAAGACGTCGCCGCGCAAGGCCGAGTTCATGCAATTCGGCAAACTTCTATCGGACATTGTGCCGAAGCAACGCAAGAAAGGAGGCCGGCGACGTTAAGCACCCAAATTGCGCTCCTGCTGGTGATGCTGCTTTTCGGCAGGGCAGGGCTCGTGCGGATCGCGCGGCCGGTCTCCGACTTCTATGTCGCGAACAGGCTGATGCCTGCTTTGTTCAACGCCATGGCGATCGCTGTGTCGTCCATGGCGGTGCTCGTGTTCGTCGGGGCAGCGGGCGGCGTCGGTCCGGACTGGCAAGGCGTCACGCCACTCCTTCTCGGCGGCGCCATCGGCCTTATCCTGAGCGGAATTCTGCTCGCGCCCTATTTGCGGGGATATGGCGGTTACACGCTGCCCGACTTCCTCGCCGAACGGTTCGGTGGCGACAAAGTGCGACCGCTTGCGGTGCTTGCCGTGATCCTGTGCTCCTTTCCGGCGCTCGCGACCATCCTGCTCGCGATCGGCCTGATCGGTGCGGCGGTCTTCGCCTTGCCGGTCGTGGTGAGCGTCGGCGGGGGCGCGGCGATGATCTTGGTCTGCATCCTGATCGGCGGGATGCGCTCCTTGAGCTTGTCGCAGATCGCGCAATATGCCGTGCTGCTTGCGGTGTCGGTCGTGGCGGTGCTGGTCGTGCTCTGGCAGACGGGGACGATCGGCGACACCGAACGCCTGCTTGTCGACGAGGTAGTTCCCGATCTCGGGCTGCAAACCTTCGCGCAGGGCGACCCCGCAAACCGCTTCGCCCTGATCTTCTGCCTCGCGGCCGGGATCGCGTCGCTCCCCTTTCTTCTGATGCGAAGCTTCACCACGCCTTCGGCCTCCGAGGCGCGGATCTCGTTTCTCGCCGCGCCCTTCTTTGCCGGGGTGCTATGCCTCGCCGCGCCGGCTCTTGCCGCGCTGTTCGAGCCGGCGCGGGTGGCGGCCGGGGACGCGCTTTCCATGATCGCCGAGGGGCTGCTCCTGGTCGGCGCGATCGCAGGCCTCTTGGCTGCGGGTGGCGCGCTCGCGCTTTCGGTCGCGAACGCGCTCTCCTATGACGTCTATTTCAAGAACCTGCAGCCGACCGCCTCGGCACGGCGGCAGCTATTGATCGCGCGTCTGTCGGTGATCCTCGTCACATGCCTTGCCGGGGTCGCGGCGGTGCTTGCTCCCAAGGAGACGCTGATCGCCACGGGTGCGGCCCTCTCGCTGGCGGCGAGCGCCTTCCTGCCGGCGCTGGTGCTTGGGGTGTGGTGGAAGCGCGCCACGAGCGATGCGGCCCTTGCCGGCATGATCGCCGGGCTCCTCGTGTGTTTCTATTACATGATCGCGCCGCACGTGATCCCGTTCGCCTTCTACGAGTCGTCGAGCTTTCTCTCCAACGCCACCGCCGCGCAGACGGCCGCGTATGACGCGCTGCGGCACAACTACTACCTTGCCTCCGGCGCCGCGCAGGAGGCCGTGCTGGCCGACTGGAAGGAGGCGGCGCTCCCGATCGCCAATTGGTGGGGTGTCAGCGGGGCGTTCGCGGGCCTGTTCGCGGTGCCGGTCGGCCTCCTCGTGATGATCGGGGTCAGCCTCTTCACGCGCGCGCCGTCAGAAGACGTGCAGCGCTTCGTGACCGAGTTGCGCGAGCGGGCGGCTTAGGACCGGCGCCCGAAAGCCGCTCAGTCGACGGAGGCGCTGCTCGCCGGTTCCGGCGGGGGCGGTCCGCCGAGCAGGCGGAAGCTGTCGCGGAAGTGTTCCGCATCGTCGCTCTTGGCGTGGCCGGTCGGGCCCGCGGACACGATCATGTACACGCGGTCGCCGTTGGCGACGATGTCGATCAGATGGTTGAGCTTGCCTCTGCCGTCTTCGGCCTTGGCTTCGTAGCCGGGGCGCCCGTCGATGGTCTTGAAGTCCTTGTCGCGCACTTTTGTGCCGCTGCCCTTGGCGTAAGCCGAGACGACCTTCTCGAAATAGTCAGGCTTTGGCGGATTGGGCGCGCGACCTTCCGGATATTCGAACACCACGATGCTATAGACCTCGTCGTCGCCACATTCACCTCGTAATTATGCTGGAGAAGGGGGTTCTGACCGGAGATCGGCGTGCTCACGGCTTTCGGCCTCGTTGTCACCTCCGGAAACGACACAACGAAGCCCCGCTCCGGGAAGTGGAACTCGTGCCACCTCGGTGGAGGCGGCGCCTCTTCCGTCTCGGGCGCGTCCTCGGCCAGGCTCGGGGCGGCGAGTGCGAGAAGCGCAACCGCGGCAAGAGCAAAACGTCGAATTGGCATCGCCGGTCCCTTGGTCTCGTTCGTCGAGAATCGCAAGTCTAGCCGATCCCGCGAGGGTGTTCAGCCTTCCGTCGGCACGCCCGAGAGCGCCCGGCGGTACATCGTTTGTACGTCGTCCTTGAGGGCGCGCCGCGAGTCGGGGCGCAGGTAGAGCATATGCCCGCCGGCATAGTCTTCGACGGTGATGGGGGCGGCGCCTTCGAGCGGCGGGAGCTGGCTCACGAGATAAGCCGGCGCCATGTAGGGCGTGATCAGGTCCGTGTAGCCGGCGGCGATGAACACTTGCAGCGCAGGGTTCGAGGCGCGGGCCTCCTGGATGTCGTCGAGCACGCCGGCATAGCCTTGCCGCGTGGGGCTCGTGCCGAAGTCCCACTTGTCGCGCACCTTACGATTGAGCAGCTCGTAGTTTTGGTCCGTCTCGTAGGCAAGGTCCTTCTGCGCATAGTTGACGAAGGCCGAGGTCCAGAGCGGCACGGTCGAATCGAGCACGGGGTCAGGCCCGCGCGGCCAGGCGCTCGTCGGGTTCGGGTCAGGGCCGCTCACGCTGCCGTCGTAACGGCTGAGGACCTGGCCGCCCTTGCGGTCGAACTCCTTGATGAAGAGGGACGGCGTAATGCGGGCGAGGTGCTGCTCGACCTTATCGAGTGGCAAGCCCCGTCAACTCGGCCACGCGCGCGCTCGCTTCCTTGCCGCCTTGCTCGGCGCCCGAGGCGAGCGCCACGAGGTAGTCGGAGAGGGCATAGTGCTCGACGTCCTTCAGGGCGTCGCGAAGGGCTTCGCGCCCGGTGACGCCCTCGCTCTCGAGCTTGACGGCCGCAAAGGAGGGGAGGGAGAGCGCCCAGGGGAGCGGGTCGTAGTCCTCGGCGTTGAGCAGCGCGAACTCGAGTGCGGGCGAGATCAGCACGAGCCCGCTCGGCGAGATGACGCCGCTCTTCTGGAGCTTGCGGGCGATGGTCGCGGCGCGGAAGCCGCCATAGCTCTCGCCAGTGAGGAAGACCGGCGAGGACATGCGACCCGCCTGGATCAGATAGAGCCTGATGAACTCGGCAAGGGAGTCGGTGTCTTGGTCCACGCCCCAAAAGTCGGAGTCCTTGCCGTCGACCGCATGGCTGTACCCCGTGCCCACGGGATCGACGAAGACGAGGTCGGTGAAGGAAAGCCAGCTCGACGGGTTGTCGACGAGCCGCGGCGGCGGTCCGATCAGCTGGCCATTGTCGTTCGCCTCGATGATCTTCGGTCCGATGGCGCCGAGATGGAGATAGGCAGACGCGGCGCCCGGACCGCCATTGAAGACGAAGGTGATCGGCCGCTTGGAGTCTTCCGGATCGGTTACGTAGGCGACGGAGAAGATCTCCGCTTTCGTCTTCCCTTGCGGGCTCTTGAGAGAAATGGCGCCGGCCTCGGCGCTGTAGCGCACCTCTTTGCCGGCGAGGGTCGCCGTGTGGAACGTGATCGCCTTGGGCGGCAGGCGCAGCTGTGCCGTATCCTGAGTAGCGTGCTCGTCGGCTTGCGCGGTCTTATGGGCTTGGGCGTCCTCGGCAACCGCGCCGGGGGATGAGCCGAAGAGGACGAGAAGGGCGCCCAGGCAAAGGGCGCTCAAGGTCGATCGAAAAGCTTTTTTCACGGGCTATTACAGTCTGTGTGCTAGAGGGCGGCGTGGGCGCTGATCAAGGCCGAGACTTAAGCAGCCAACCGGGCAGTCTCAAGGCGCGGTGTGCTCCGCCCCCTCCAGGCCGATCATCACCGCGCCATCATTCTGGGCGAGCAACAGCGCCATGGTGAGAAAGTCCCTGATCTTCACCGTTTTGCTTCCTCTCTGGGTTGGCCTTTTTGCCTGTGCGTCGCATGAGGACATCCAGGCCGAACGCGTCGCCAAGCAGGCGGCCGCCGACACCGAGGACGATACGACCTGCCGCGGCCAGGGCCGCGAGCCGGGCAGCGACGCCTATAACGACTGCCGTAAGGATTTGACCGCCCAGCGCGCCAATAAGGCCCAGATCGACTATCAGAAAGCCCGCGACTTCGACCGGGTGCTCGGGGCGGGCACGGACGGCGTTGATAACTATTGATTTTGCGCTCCAGCGCGGACGCCACACAGCCATAGAAAAGTGTTGGGGCCAGGGTTTGGCCGTTGGCCCCAATCGGTTTGACCGCTAAGCTATTGGGCGAGCGGAAAGCTGACAGCCAACAGTCTTGCCGGGCGGCACCGGAATGCTCGTCATCGTGGCGAGGCGCTGTCTGGCAGCCTATTTGCGGCCGGGGCTCCAGGACGGGGGGAGGGAGCCTCGCGGATGGCGCGTTTTTGCGGTCCCCCGGGGTACAGCGAGTCTCGTTTCTCATGAGGCTCGACCTGGATCCGATGCTTAGCGGAGCCCTCTCGGCATGGCCGTCCCGATGCCTAAGAAGCGTACCTGGTCGACACGGGAAACCGACGCGGAGTCCAAAGAGACTGCGGCGTTTGAGGCGACCGTTGCCGCGGCCCAGGATACGGCGGCGAAGTCCGGCGCGTTCCTCTCTACCGCAAAATCGGATCTGACCGACCATAAGCGCTGGCTCCAGGCGCAGAGTGTCGCCGTGGAGCGGGATCGCGCGCGGCACGAGCGCTGGCTGCAGCGCCAGCGTGAGCACCGTCTCGCGCTTGCCCGCAAAGACCGGGCGCGCCGCCGGCGCCAGCTCATGCGCCAGCGCGCGGTCCAGGCCATGCAGGCCGCCGCCATAGCTTCGCTTCTCTTCATCCGCTCGCTCATTCTCCTCGCGGTCGCGCGGATGGTATCAGGGGCCAAATATCTCGGGTCGCTGATCGCGCGCGGTGCCGCTTACCTCGGGCACCTCATCGCGGTTGCCGCCGCCAGCGTGATGGCAGGGCTCAAATATCTCGGCTCGTTGATCGCGCGCGCCGCTGGCTCCCTCGGCGCTCTCATCGCGGCCGGTGTGCATTGGACGGCCGCCAAGCTGCATATCTTCGCGTATCTGGTCGGCAGGAACGTCGCGACGGGGTCGTCCGCGGCGGCGGCCAAGGCCGGCGTCCTTTCACGGTCGGCGGGGCGGTCGATCGGGAGCGGGTTCTCTGCGGCTTCCGCCAGAGGCTCGGCGCTTGCGGATTCGACAGGCCGATCGGCGTCGCGCGGGTTCGCGCGGCTCGGCGACAGGGCTTCCATTTTTGGCGCGGCCGGCAAGCGGCAGCTTGCGGCCGGGTACCGGTGGAGCAGCAAGCGGATGGCCGCGCTTGCGCCCGCACTTTATGTGCGCGTGGCGAAGCTCGGCCGGCAAGCGGAGCGCCATGCGCGCGCGAACGCGGCGCGGACCGAAGGTATGTTCGCGCGAGCCAAGGTTACGGCACCTGCGAGTCCTGCGGAGGCGCTTGCACCGGTTGCTGTGATCTACGGTCCGCACCGCGACGGCGTCGAGATCGGCGGCCGCCCGGCCAACGATTCCTGGGTAGCGCCCGCTGTCCCCGTGGCGGAATCCGTTGTCCCTGCGGCGCACGCTGCCGAG
>CAWGXJ010000022.1:0-68924 GCA_963826465.1 uncultured Alphaproteobacteria bacterium | reverse complement strand
TTCCGTCTGGCCATGAATATAGTTCAATGATATTGAATAAGGATGGTGAGTTAGGCTCACGATCCACGCGCAGCCGTTGCCAAACGGCTGGTTCAGCGGGGCTCTGTCCCACTAGGCAACGGTATGGGGTGTAGCCGATGAGAGTTGCGTGCCCCGGACGAAGGAGGACGGGGAGGAAGCGCAAATGAGTGGCGAAGGCGACATGACGCTCGCCCGAGCGGAGAGCTCGTCCGCGCTGTTGCCATTCGAGGACGCAGGAAAGCGCGGAACGCGCCGCGCGATCGATTTGCTGCATAGGGTTCTGACGCAGCTTCTTGCGGATCCTGACTCCACAGAACCTTTCGACTTGGTGCTCGATCACATTCTGGAACTGTCCGGGGCTCAAGCCGGCACGATCTTCGTCAGCACCGAGAGTGGGCGCCAGCTGGTGCTTCTCGCCTGCATTGGCTCCGACGACCGCGAGCGGTGGATACGTCTCGTCCGCGAGCGTAATCTTCGGGGGAAAATGTGCCGCGAGGCGACGTCGGAAGCGTTCGACGATCCTGAAAATTCAAGTTCCCTTATTCTGGCGCAGGGATTCGCTCAAGGGACGTCCGGCCACGGTCTGCTCCTGCTTGCGGCTTGTTGGTGACCGAGCCGCCGTTTCACCATCAGCACTCGAGTCCTTGCGCGGCTACGGCGAGTATCTCGCCGGCATTCTCTATAGCGCGCGCTGCGCCAGAACGCGGTTGCGCAACGCACAAAGCGAGGAGCGCGCCGCCATCGCCCGCGAGCTGCACGACTCCCTGGCGCAGTCCCTCGCCTACATGAAGATTCAGGTCAGCCTGCTTCAGACCAAGCTGCAAAAGAGCGCAGACAGCTCGCCCGAAGTCGACACCGCCCTGCAGCAGCTCCGCAGCTCGCTCAGCACGGCGAACCTCCAGCTTCGCGAATTGATCACCACCTTCCGCCTGACGATGCACGGCAGGACTTTTGCTCAAGCCTTGGAAGACTCCATCGACGAGTTCGAGCGGCGCAGCTCGATCGCGTTCGATCTTGACGACCGCCTTCCGGTCGGCGTGCTGACCGTGGCCGAGGAGATGCAACTCCTGCTCATCCTCCGCGAAGCGCTCTGCAATGTCGTGCGTCACTCCCACGCGAGCTACTGCTGGGTCTCTGTACGGCTCAAGGAAGATGGCTCGGTTTACCTGGGCGTGGACGACAATGGCGTGGGCATGCGCCAGACGGTGCACGACGCCGAGCCTCACCATGGGCTCATCATCATGCAAGAACGGGCGCGCAATCTTGGCGGCATCTTTCGGATGGAGGATCGCGATGGGGGCGGCACACGCCTCTATGTCCTTTGTCCGCGCGAACGCCGCATGCTTTCAAACCCATTTGGAGGCTGAGAGATCGACATGAACACGGACTCTTGCAGAGTGCTTCTGGTCGACGATCACCCGCTGTTCCGCTGCGGCGTGGCTCAACTCATTGCATCCCAACCTGATTTCGAGGTTGTCGGAGAGGCGGCGTCTTCGGACGAAGGCGTATCGCTGGCGGCGTCGCTGAAGCCTGACCTGGTGTTGATGGATCTCAACATGCGGAACGGCAGCGGTCTTGATGCCCTCAAACAGATAAAGGACTCCGGGCTCGAGACACAGGTGATCTTGCTCACCGTCTCGGATGCCGAGCAGGATTTCATCAGGGCGGTACGCGCGGGCGCTGAGGGGTATCTGCTCAAGGGCTCGGAGCCCGAGGAGATACTCGACAAGTTGCGGCAGGCTGCACGTGGAGAAGCCGTCTTCGCCGAGCCGTTGATGAGCATGCTCCTTGGCGCGATGCGCGACGGGACGCCCGCTCCTCCTACGAACGAAGAGTGCCTGACAACGCGCGAGCGGCAGATTCTGAAGCTGATTGCCGCGGGGAAAAGCAACAAGCATATTGCCCGCGAACTGAACATCAGCGACGGCACCGTGAAGGTGCATGTGAAAAATCTGCTGCGGAAGCTCAATCTGCAGTCCCGGTTGGAGGCGGCAGTCTGGGCACTGACGGCCTCCTGACGCGCGTCAGCGGGAGGCCCGCTCGCCTACCCACAAGGTAGTAACCACGGCATTTTCTTGCCTCCGACGTTGCGTGAGTTTATCTCCAAGGTGGACGCTTGCGCTTGATACGCTTCCGGCGTTCGCGAGAGGATTCAGTGCGGAAACTCCAAGCCAGAAACGAGCATGTCGACTGCTCAGATTGAGATCCTGACGGAGATTCTCGTCGAGAATGACGAGCTGGGATCCAGCCTCGCGAAGGAATTCGGCCTGGGATCAACGCCCCTCATTGCGTCACTTCTCGATGCAATCGACACCGTCGTTTTCGTTACAGACCCGAACGGCGGCTTGCGATACGTGAACGCCGCCTGGGTGCGGCTCACCGGCTTCCCGCTTCAGGAGACACGCAACCTCTCTCCATCGAGCTACTTGCATCCGCAAGATCTCGACCGATGGCTTGGTTTCTTGGAGACCCGCAAACGCGACCCGCAAAGAACAGCTGCGCTCATTCTTCGCTTCCTCACCGAATCGGGGGAGACCATCCATTTGGAGGCCGGGGCGCAAGCCGTCGTGGCCGCAAACGGACGGTGCGTGGGTTTTGTGGGAACGCTGTCCGATGTCGGAGGCCGCGTCCACGCGGAAGGCCTCAAGGAGGCATGCCATCGAACGCTCGAGACCCTGATCAACCATCTTCCCGGCCTCGTCTACCGTTGCCGCAACAACCGCCAATGGACGATGGAGTATATGAGCAAGGGGTGCGAGGTGCTGACGGGCTATCCCCCAGAGGCGCTGATCAACAGCGAGCGCCTCACCTATGCCGACCTGATCGTACCGGAGGACCGGGAACAGGTCTGGCAGAACGTGCAGGTCTCCTTGCGGGAGAACCGCCCCTTTGAGCTCATGTACCGGATCCGCACGGCTCAGGGCGAGGAGAAATGGGTTCTCGAGCGCGGCCGCGGCAACTTCTCGGAAAGCGGCGAGTTGCTCGGCGTCGAGGGCTTCATCACGGATGTCACGCAGGAGAAGTCGGCGCAGCTCCGGCTCCGAAGCGATATCCTGCTCGACCCAGGGACGCGCCTTCCTACCCCTACCCTCTTCTTGGATCGGCTCGAGGTGGCCTTGCGCCGCAGGAAGGCCCGGCCTGTCGATGCGTTCGCCGTTCTGGTGGTCCATCTCGACCAGTTCGCCAAATGGCGCGAGACACTCGACGCCGATTTTCGGGAGCGGGCCCTGCTCGAGGTCGGACAACGCCTGGAGAGCATCCTTAGTCCCGTCGACTCTCTATGCCTTTGGACAGACACGGAGTTCGCGATCCTCCATGAATGCCCAAAACCCGAGACGGACGCGGCCGCACTTTCCGAGAGCATTCAGAAAGTGCTTCGCGCCTCCGTGGTCGCCGGCAACAAGGGTGTGTTTTTGACCACGAGCATCGGCGCCGCGATTGGCCTAACCGGAGACGAAGCCGCCGAGGAGGTTGTCAGCTTCGCCTCGACCGCCGCCGCACGGGCCAGGAATGCAGGAATGGGCCGCGTCGAAGTCGCCGAGATGAGCGCGGATTCCGGCAGGGCTCGCGGCGCTCCGAGCAAAGGCTAAGCGCCCAGGCCTCCAGCGATCTCTATGTCTTCATGACGCGAGCAAGCCATTGCTCATAGAGGCGGTCGGTCAGCGTCGCGTGCATATGTTGTACGCGCGCGTCGAGGGACTGGCGGATGTCCTCGATCGGCTGCACGGAAGCCGATACGGGCGCGATGTCGTAGCCATAAATATCGAGCCATTCCTACAGCAAAGGCGCGGTGACCTCGATATGCGCGACAGTGGCCAGCGTATTGCCGAGGACGAAGGCTTGGTCCGGGCAGTACGCGCTCGAGTAAAGCGGCGTCGCGCCAGGCGGCAGCGTGAAGGCATCGTGGTGCCAGATCAGAATCTCGAATTCGGGCGGCACGCTCCTTCAGCCATTCGTCAGACTCAGCGCTCTCGTTCCGCGTCACCTTGTACCAGCCGATCTCCTTGGCCGGCATCGGAGCAACCGTACCGCCCAGCGCCTTGCTGATGAGCTGCGAGCCGAGGCAGTGACCCAGCATCGGCATCCCGCGCGCCTGGCCTTCACGGATCAGCGCCAGCTCGGCGTCGATCCAGTGTCAACCGGTCATTGGCGCTCATGGTCCCGCCGAGAAACACCATCGCCGAAACATCGTCGACCGTGGACGGAATCGCATCGCGTCTATCGATCGATATGATTTCGAAAGGAAGCTTCTTGTCGGATAGGGCTTCGGCGACGCGGCCGGGACCGATCCAACTCTGATGCTGGAAGATTCTTATCGGCTTCATACAGATGCTCGCCGACTTGTGGCGCGAGGCCGTGACAGGTTTACAGCAGCTGGCGCCGTCGGCATGGCGAGAGGATCAAGCGCGAACGCGGGTCTTTTGCGGATCGTAATGTGGAAAGCCCACGACCTTTGCCGGGATCCGCTTCTGATAGCCATCGAGCTTGCCGATCTCGACCTCGGTCCCGAGCTCCGACTTCGTGACGTCGAGCCGGGCCAGCGCGATATTCTTCTTGAGGATCGGCGAACGCATGGAGCTCGTCACGACGCCGACCTGCGCACGCCCGATATAGACCGGATCGCCGTGGTGGACGCAGTCATTGCTGTCGATATCGAGGCCGACCAACTTCTTTTGCGGGTTGTCGCGGCGGCGCTGTAACGCCTCCTGGCCGATGAAGCGGTCGTTATCGTCCAGCTGCTTCGGCACGGCGAAGCCGATGCCGGCCTCGATCGGGTCGGTCTGGTCGCAGAACTCGTAGCCGGCGAAGATGAGGCCCGCTTCGATGCGGATCATGTCGAGAGCGAGCAGGCCGAACGGGCGAAGTCCCAAAGGCTGCCCGGCCTCCCAGATCGCATCGAAGACCTTGGGTGCGGCGTCGGGATGGCACCAAATTTCGTAGCCCAGCTCGCCCGTATAGCCTGTGCGCGAGATGACGACCGGCTGCTCGGCGATCCGCCCGATGGTGAAGCGGAACCATTTGAGCTCTTCCATGGTCGGCTGATGCGGCGGGGTCCAGACGATCTGCTTCAGGATCTCTCGCGAGTTCGGCCCCTGCACGGCGACGTTGTGCAGCTGGTCGGTGGAGGATCGGACCCAGACCTTCATGCCCCGTTCCTCGGCGAGCTGGCGCATCCAGATGCCGAGATAGTCGTCGCCGCAGACGACGCGGAAATTGTTCTGGCCGAGACGGAAGATCGTGCCGTCGTCGATCATGCCGCCGGCTCGTAGCAGAAGGCGGTGTAGACGACCTGCCCCTGGCTCAGCTTGCGGATATTGCGGGTGGCGACGAGCTGACAGAGATTCTTCGGCGTCCGGACCGGTGACCTCGAACTTGCGCAGCGCGCTGAGATCCATAATGACTGCCTTTTCCCGGCAGGCCCAATATTCCTCTATGGGCTCAACATCCGAGAAGCAGGTCGGCAGCCAAAAGCCGCGATAGTCTTCGAATTTGCGCGTCAGCTCGGCGAAGCGCGGATAGAAACCGCTTTCGCGCGTCATGCGCGGCTGAGCATCGGGCGTCATGCGGTGAGCCTTCCCTTTGGGAAACGAATTGTCCTTGTCGTAGACGCGTACATGAATATCGGTCGGAAGCCAGCCATTGGCCGGGTCGATATCGTCGGCGCAGGATGAAGAGGCGCAGACGAGATCCGTCAGAGCGCGCAAGAGCACATAGTCGCCGGGCCGCGACCAAGGCTCGTCGAGACCGATCGCATCATTGTCGTCGACGAAGGTGTTGTAGAAGAAGTTGATCGCGGGCCAACCCTTGCGGGGCGTGATCCCGTAGGGCTCCAAGCAGCGGTTGAAGTTATCCGTGCAGTTGGAGTGCCCCGGATACCCCATGTCCTCATAATATTTGGCGTTGCAGGCCAGCATGAAGGTGTCGTGCCGGCCGACGGTATCCTGCACGACCTCCACGAGCGGCTTCTGAGTTTGGTCAAAGTACTTGGAGTGAAGGCCTGGGCCGGGCGCGGCCGTACCCATCAGCGAGTGCGTCGTCGTGGCGTCCAGGCCGTTCTCAAAGCCCTTCTCCAGGGCGGCAGCATCGAAGGCAAGAAAGTCTGAGCACTGCCGCCCCTCGACATCGATGATGTGGATATAGTCCCCGGCCTTGACCCGATAGGCCGAGGCCGTCGCCGCATCGACCCTGAGATCGAGCTTCGGTTCGGCCAAGTGGCGCCGGCGGATCGAGCTTCCCTTCTTGGTCGTGCGCGACCTCCACAAGGAGTTCGGTTGCCGGATTCTGTGCGTCCGGCGCCATGTCTTCTCCGGGGGCGAAAACCAGCAGAAGCCCATTCGCCCCGATATCGAAGCGCACCTCCGCCCCGGGCGTCTCCTGGCCGAGCAGCTTCGCGCCACGAACGTCTTCTGCCGCTATCCCCCGCGTCGCGACCGCGTTGGCCGCGGCAGGCTTGCCGTCCTTGGCCGCGGCCAAAGCCATGTCGAGCGTCGGCGCGTCATGCTGATCCAACGCGGGAATGACGGCTTGGGCCCCCTCCTTCTCGGAGATGGCGTACAGCAAGCCCGGCTGAAGGCCTTCCGGATCGACGATCCTCAGCTCGTCCCCAGCCCGCACGCCGACGGCGATCACCCCGCCACCCGGCACACGCATGCGACGAACGCGCCTTGCCGACTCCAAGAAGGAGGCGGGTAGAATGCCTCTACCCACTAAGCTCATGATTTTCTCCCTGCGGGCACCGAGCGCTTGTCAGGCTCTAGCGTACTCAGGGCCCAGCGACAGTCACTCGGCGGCCGCCTCCGGCGTTTGCAAGAAGGCCCCCAGGCTATCGTCCAAGGCCTTCATCCAAACGGTATGATGCGTCGGCGACATGGTGCCAGTCAGCGTCGACGGATAGTAGCGGTCTCGGTAGGTCAGGATGCCTTCCACTTTGTGGTGCTCCCACTCCTTGAAGAGCTCGCCGACATGGTCGACGTCCAAAGGCGGATAGTCGGTCGCCGCCAGAAGATCGCGGACATACTCCGTCTGAAAGTCGATCTTCTCCTCATCGTTCGTGCACTTCTCTTCGCGCGCCACCCAAGCCTCACTGTCGGCTTTCATGGTGGCCCTGTCGGGCAATTTGATCCGACCCAGTATCACGTCGCGCGCATACCAGGCTTGGGCATCGAACATGTTGAAGGTGTAGTACTGATCCTGCATCCCGAGATACATCACCTTCGGATTGTCGATCCAAACGATGCCCTTGTAGATGTCCGGCGGATAGAGCCGGTTGTGGGTCTTGAGGCGAAGCTCATCGGGCAGGAAAGGAAAGTAGTGCTGGTATCCCGTGCAGAGCACGATCGCGTCCACCTTCTTGGTCGACCCGTCGGAGAAGTGAGCAATATTGCCGACGGTCTTCGTCAGCAGCGGCCTCTCTTCGAAACCCTCCGGCCAGTCGAAGCCCATCGGCTTCGTGCGATAGCTGAAGGTTATCGAGTTGGCTCCGTATTTATGGCACTGGACGCCGATATCCTCCGCTGAGTAGGAGGAGCCGATCAAGAGCACGTCCTTGCCCTTGAATTCCAAGGCGTCGCGAAAATCGTGCGCATGCAGCACGCGTCCCGGGAACATGCGCAGGCCTTCGAATTCCGGCATGTTGGGCGTCGAGAAGTGACCGTTGGCCACGACGAGATAGTCGAACTCTTCGGAATAGGTGCGATCCTCGGGAAGGTTCTTCACGGTGACCGTGAACTTCTCCGTTTCCGGCGAGTACGAAACCCAGCGCACCACCGTCGAAAGACGTACGTAGCGCTTGGCGCCGCTCTTCTCCGCCCGTCCCATGATGTAGTCGTGGAGGACCTCCCGCGGCGGATAGGAGGGAATGGCGCGGCCGAAATGCTCCTCGAACGAATAGTCGGCGAACTCGAGGCATTCCTTGGGGCCGTTCGACCAAAGATACCGGTACATCGAGCAATGGACCGGCTCGCCGTATTCATCCAGGCCCGTGCGCCAGGTGTAGTTCCACAAGCCACCCCAGTTGGCTTGCTTCTCGAAACAGACGAGTTCAGGTACCTCGGCGCCCTTGGCTCGCGCCGCTTCGAAAGCGCGGAGTTGGGCCGTGCCGCTCGGGCCCGCCCCGATGATGCATACCCGTTTGTCTTTGATCGATTGCGTCTCGTTCGCCATAGAGTGCATCTCCCCTTTTTTGGTTTCGCTCGCGGCGAAGCGGCTCCATGCCGGAACGAACGGCAGAATAAGCTTCGCAGCGCCTTCCCGCCGGGAGGGCGTGGCAATGCCCTTGCAATCAAAGTCTCTGATTTTTCGCCACCGTGCCAATTCCCTGGGGTAGTTACCCCTAAAGGGTTAGTGGACCAGAGCGTTGCTCTGTGCAGACTTATGCTTGCTGAATTGATCGTTCGCCTCAGGAAGCAGCGGTCGTCAACTCGCTTCTTGATCCGTCTTCAGGTGAGGCCGGCCATATCGATGACCATCGCCGAGGAACCCATTCTCCAGGTCCGCGACCTCGGTCGAACCTTTGGCGGCATCGTCGCCGTCAGCGATCTCACCCTCGATGTGAAAGCGGGCTCGATTCACGGCCTGATCGGTCCCAACGGGGCCGGCAAGACGACGACGTTCAACGTCATCAGCGGCTTCTACGCCCCGTCACGCGGCAAGGTCGTCTATCTCGGCGAGGATATCTCCGGCCAGGCGACCAGCGCGCTTGCCGAACTCGGACTGGTCCGGACCTTCCAGGGGACGACCCTGTTCCAAGAGTTCACCGTTCTCGACAATGTCCGTCTTGGCTGTCACCGCAGCGCCAGGGCCGGCTTCCTCCAACGCGTGCTCGGCACCGATCGTGCGACGGAAGAGGCTGCCGAGGAGAAGGCCCGCAGCATCCTCAAGCTGCTCAGCCTGGAGAAGCTCGCCGACGAACTGAGCTCCAATCTCTCTCACGGACACCAGCGCGCCCTCGGTCTCGCCATCGCGCTCGCCGCCGACCCCAAGCTCCTGCTGCTCGATGAGCCCTTCACGGGGATGAACCCCGAGGAGACGCGGCAGATGATTGAGCTCGTGCAGCTCGTGCGCAAGGAGCAGGACGTCACCATCATGCTGATCGAGCACGATATGCAGGCGGTGATGGGCTTGTGCGACACGATCACGGTCATGAATTTCGGCACGCTCCTCGCCGAAGGGACGCCCGAAGAGGTGCGGAACAATCCCGTCGTCATCGAGGCTTATCTCGGGAGCGCGTCCGATGCTGCTTGAGATCAAGGACGTCCAGGTCCACTACCACAAGGTCGCCGCGCTCAAGGGCATCGACATGGAGGTCCCCGAAAACGGCATCGTGACCATCATCGGCGCCAACGGCGCCGGCAAGAGCACGACCTTGCGCGCCATCTCCGGGCTCGTGCGGATCAGCGCGGGCGAGATCGTATTCGCCGGCCAACGCATCGACCGGATGGCACCCGAGAAAATCGTTGCTCTCGGCATTGCCCACGTGCCGGAAGGCCGGAGGATCTTTCCGGGCCTGACCGTCGAGGAAAATCTGCGCACCGGCGCTTTTCTGCGCTACCGACAAGGTGGAGATCGAGAAGGATCTTGAGGACGTATTCCAGCATTTCCCACGGCTCAAGGAACGGCGGGGACAATGGGGCCGGTCGCTGTCCGGCGGCGAGCAACAAATGCTGGCGATCGGCCGCGCGCTGATGTCACGGCCGAAGATGTTGATCCTCGATGAACCGTCGATGGGTCTGTCGCCGGTCCTTGTGCAGGAAATGGCGCGCATTATTCGCGATATCGTCGAGCGAGGCGTGCCGGTCGTGCTCGTTGAGCAGAACGCGGAATTGGCGCTCAGGCTCGCGCGCTTCGCTTACGTCCTCGAAACCGGCAAGGTCGCCCTGCAAGGACCGGCGCATGAACTGCACGACAACGAGCATGTAAGGCGAGCCTATCTTGGGGCCTGAAAACTGGAGCGTCCGAGAACTCCTCAACGCCGGCTGGAGCGAGGCAGACCTCGCTTGGGAGTCGACGGCCGAGCGTATGGCCGAAGCTGTTTCCGAGAAAGATTATGTGCGGGCCAAGGAAGAGGCCGGCCAGGCACTCCGGATCGCGCGGGCCGACTTTGAGCCGATCGATCCGCGCCTTGGTACGAGCCTCGCCAATTATGGCTTGTGCCTCAGCCTGTCGGGAGACAGCCAGGGTGTCGCATCCCTGTTTCTTAAGGCACTCGAGGCGTGGCGTCGTGCGGATCCATGGATCGCGCGCATGACCGCGCCGCGGGTTGCACGCAGCTCGCTCTTTCACATGCGCATGGAAGCGCTTCACCGTGAGACCTATCGCGCCCGGTGGCAACAGCGATGGCGCGAACTTGCCGACGACGCCATAAAGCGGCTCGAGTCCCTGGACGCCCCTGAAGCGACCGTCGGACCGCCATCGGACGACATATTGGCGCGTTGGCTACGCGAACGTCCGGCCATGCTCAACGATACGCGAAAGCTGATGGCGGCGGCTTATCTGCTCCTCGCGCCGCCTGCGTCTTCCGCCTGAACGGGTAACCGCCCTACTCTCTTACTCCGCGGGTTGTTCCTTCATCGCGCGCCTCTCCTCCCTCGCGCGCTTCTCTTTGCGCCCGGCGAACCATCCTTTGATCTTGGGGCCCAGGCTTTCCAGGCCGTCCGGCAAGAACAGGATGGAGAGGATCAGCAACCCGCCGTAAAGCATCGGCCGCATCTCATCGACATGAAAGGATCGCAGGATCACCTCGTTGAGAATGGTCAGCGCAACAACACCGATGATCGGGCCGTAGAACGTCGCCGTTCCGCCGACGATGGCCCAGATCAGGATGTAGACCATCTCCTCCACGCTGAACCGGTTTGGCGCGACGGCGCCGACGTAGTGGGCATAGAGCGCACCGGCAAGACCGGCAAAGAAGGCCGAGACGACAAAAGCCAGCATCCGATAGCGGAACGTATTGACGCCGACGGACTCTGCGAGCTTGTCCTGCCAGTGGATGGCGTGGAAGGTGAGACCGATGCGCGACCGCTCGACCCGATAAAGAATGAGAAGCGATACCGCCACCACGACGAGGCAGAGATAGTAGTAATTCACCGGCTCGTAGAAATCGATCGAGAGGAAGTCGGGGAAAGGCGGAATGCGCTTGATGCCCTTCGGCCCACCGAACAGGAACGTGAGATCGCTCCACTTCCACATCAGTCGGATGGCCTCGCCCGCGGCGAACGAGGCGATCAGGAAGTAAAACCCCTTCATGCGAAACAGCGGGAAACTCAATAGAAACGCTAGGAGCCCGGCCGTCGCTGCGCCAATCATCATCGCGAGGGGAACCGGAACGCCAAGTTCCTTCGCCGTGAGCCCGGACGTATAGGCCCCCACCCCCATCATGACCGCGTGGGCCAGGGACCATTCGCCAGTGAGGGTCAGGAGGCGGTAGCTGCAGACCAGCAGCACGTTGATGACGAGGAAGACGAGAATCTCCTGCTGCGAAAATGACAGCAAATGCGGCAATACGATCAGAACGACTGCAAGGAGAGCGAAGCCCAGCAACCACACGAATTTTGCGTTGGTGTTGGTATCGGAATTAGGCACGTTCTTTCGCTCCGAACAGACCGGTTGGCTTGACGATCAAAACGGCAAGCATCAACAGAAGACCGACAATATTGGCGAGCGTCCCGTCATAGACAGTGGTCACGAAGGTGTGGACAAAGGCATAGAGGATGGCGACGAGCACCGCGCCCTCAAGGGAGCCAAGGCCACCGACGATGACGATGATGAACGCGGTGACGACGACGGGGTGTCCCATATACGGTGTCGGCGACACCAGCGGCGCGGTCAGCGCGCCCGCTACGCCGGCGAGAGCGGCGCCAATGAACATGGCAATTCGCGCGGTCTGATTGATCGACATGCCCTGAAGGGCGGCCGCCTCGCGGTCTTGGGCGCAGGCGCGCAGAGCCCAACCGAACTTGCTCTTGCTCAAGAACAGCCACAGCGCCGTCAGCAACCCAATAGCAGCAAGGATGACGTAAAGCCGCTGATAGGTGAGAACGGCGCCATCCATGAACACGATCTTGTCCTGGGTGGACGGCGGCACATTTTCCATGCGCACGCCGAATCCGAGAACCGCTGCCGTTTGCAGAATGAGGAGAAATCCGATCGAGGCGATCAGCCCGCCAAGCGGATTGTCACGCAACGGCCGGAACAGGGCAAATTCCATCAGAAGCCCCAGCAAACCGACAAAGACAAGTCCGGCGGCCACGGCAACAAAGAACGGAAATCCCTGATCGGCATAGAGGGCAACGACGGTGTAGGCGCCGGCCATGTAGAGTTCGCCGTGGGCGAAATTGACGACACCCATCACGCCGAAGATGAGCACGAACCCGACTGCAATGAGCGCCATGTAGCTCGCGGCATATGTCGCATTCACGACGGTTTGGACGAACAACTCGGCGGTCATCAGAAAACTCCGCGACACGCCCGGCCCCGGCTGGATGCCGGGCGTGTGCTCACGGTTGACGCTAAGCGCGACATGAGCCCAACTCTGCGCTCCCCGCGCAGTGTGCAGCAAATGCGGCCACGAAAGCCAGTCCGGACGGCGTATTCAGCCGGGGGCAAGCTCAGGTGCGCTGGTAGTACATCTGATCAAGCGCCTTGAAGTGCTTGATCATAAGATCCTTGTTCTTGTCCCACCAGGCGAGGATCGACTTGAACTCTTTGATCTTAGCCTTGCCATCCTCGATAACGACGACCGGCCAGACGCCGACAAGGGCGTTGTCGATGCCGAACAGCTCTTTGCCCCACCATTTGGCTTCACCAAAGGCCTGTTTGCCGGTGCCGCCTACCTTCATGGCCTCGAGCACGGCCAATGGCTCGGTGCTGCCGGCCCTTCCCGCGGCATCGGACCAGAGGTCCATGATGGAGGAGTATTCCCATGAGACCGCGCCCCATTCGCCAGCGCCGTAGCGCTTGACATATTCCGCGTAGAACTCGTTGGGCTTGCGGAAGTTGACGTGGGGCTCGTTGAGCGCCGGATCATCGAAGTCCGGGAACTGGAAGATGAAGCCGTTCATGAACTCCTTGGAGGTCTTCTCGACCATCTTCTGATAGAAGTCGGCCGTGCACGAGATCAACTGGCCCTTGAAGCCCTGCTGAAAAGCCTGCTCGGTGAGCGGATGCACGTAGTCGGCGTAGCAGGTGTCGAGGCAGATGATGTCCGGCTTCAGCGCCAGCATCTTCGACATGATCGGCGCAAAGTCCGTCGTCGCCGGATCGAAGAAGATCGGATCGTCCAAGACTTTGATTCCAGCCGCCTCGAATGCCGCCAAATAGGTCGCGACGGAAGGTTTGCCGAGGGAGTTGTCTTGAGCGCAGATGACCGCGGTCTTCAAGTCCGGCTTGTTCTCCGCCAGCCACTCGACGCCGGTGACATTGTAGATCGGATGCACTTCGCACGGCGCGACGAGGAATTTGGTCTCGGGCGTCAGATCGCTCGGCAGGAGCGTGGAGAACATCATCTTCTCCTTGTCCGACACAGGCGAAACGCCGGGCCAAGGATCGCCGCCGAGCATCATGATGAACTTGACGTTGTCTTCCTTGATCAACTTGACGGCGCCTGTGCGCGCCTTGCTGGGATCGTATTCGTCGTCATAGGCGACGAACTCCACTTTGTAAGCGTCATCTCCAATTTTGATGCCGCCATCGGCATTGACCCAGTCGGCCCAGATCCTACAGCCATCCAGGCCCGGTTTACCCCAAGCGGAAACCTCACCCGTCAGCGGGGCGAGGAAGCCGATCTTCACCACCTTCTCGGCAGCAAAGCTGATTTTCGGCATTGAAACGCCGGCCACGACCGTGGCGGCAGCGGTAGTTGCGAGAAAGTCGCGGCGATTGATCTGGAATTTTGTCATTTGGTGTCTCCACGTCGATCGGCGGGACGACCGTGGGGACGGACGACCGGCCTTACACTCATTTGCCAGTGAACGGGATTGCGGCGGTCGTGGCGAGCAAGACGGAAGTCAGCCGAGACCAGTTCCTCATGGCGCCCTTGCTTCAAGAAGGTCCACCCCACCTCTTTCCCAGCCACGCCGCATGGCTGGAAACGCAATATCTCCGAGGAGTTTCGGGAGTCAGCCCCGCTGGAGACAATCCTCTTGAGGGAGTAACTAATAGGGGGTACGGCAATACAATCGGCACAAACGACGTTGTGCTTGGCGAAGTGAAAGGATTAGATAAAGCATTAGATGATGAAGTCTTGGGCACTTGCCTGTGAGGTCGACAATGCTGGACGAGGTCGTTGTCAAAACGACCTGCGCGCGTGATTGCTACGACGCCTGTGGCATCGCCGTATACAAGCGCGACGGGGCCGTCACCAAGGTCCTAGGCGATCCCGATCACGCGATTTCGCGCGGAAAACTCTGCGGAAAATGTGCGATCGCCTATAACGGCGCGTGGCGCGACCCCGCCCTACGGCTGAAGACCCCTTTGCGGCGAACGGGTCCGAAAGGCACTCACGACTTCGTCGCGATCTCCTGGGACGAGGCTCTTGACGAGATCGCCGCGCGCTTCCGCAAGGTGATCGACGCGGGCGAAGCCCACACGATCCTGCATACGCACTACACCGGCACCGTGGCACTGATCGGCATCGCGTTCCCGCTGCGCCTGTTCAATCGCATGGGCGCAACAGAGGTCGACCCGGACACCGTTTGCAACAAAGCCGGCCACGCCGCATTGGAGCTCGCCTTCGGAACGTCGCTCGTGGGGTTCGACCCGCGCACGGCTAAGGACGCGCGCACGATCCTAATCTGGGGTGCAAACCCGTCGCATTCAGCGCCGCACCAAGACACGGTCTTCGTGCAGGACGCGGCGCGCTCGGGCACGAAAATCATCGTGGTTGATCCGATCGGTCACGACACTGCGACGTCTGCCGATATCCACCTGAAGCTTCGTCCTGGCACGGACGCGGCGCTTGCCTTCGCCTTTCTCAACGTGATGCGCGCGAAGGGCTTGGTCGACCAAGCCTTCCTCGATGAGCACGTCCTCGGCGCGGAAGAGCTCGAGGCCGCGATCGACAGCATGCCGCCGTCCAAGGCCGAAGCACTCTGTGGCGTGCCGGCCGATTTGATCGAGGCGGCCGCGACCGCCTATGCCATCGGCCCTTCCCTGCTCTGGCTTGGACAAGGGGCGCAGCGCCAGAGTCGAGGGGGCAACTTGTTCCGCGCCTTGGCAGCTCTGGTCGCATTCAGCGGAAACGTAGGCAAGCCGGGCGCCGGCTTTCTCTACATGAACGGCCCTGGCGGGCGTGGCATCGATATGGACGCGGTATCCATGCCCGAGCTTGCCCGAGACGGAACACGGTCTATCAGTCATATGGACCTCGCGGCGACGCTTGAGGATCCGCGTCATGCGAGAGTTTTCGTGAATTGGAATAACAATCCGGCTGCGTCGTCACCTGAGCAAGGCCGCTTACGCAAAGCGCTCGAGCGCGAGGACCTGTTTCACGTTGCCGTGGACCTCTTCCACACGGACACGACGGCCTACGCCGATATCGTCCTTCCGGCGGCGAGCTTCCTCGAATGCAACGATCTGATCCTGTCTTATTTCGATCTGACCTTGTCGGCGCAGGCAAAGACGTGCGAGCCGCCGGGCGAAGCGTTGCCCAACCATGAGATCTTCCGGCGCCTGGCGCGGGCCATGGGCTATAACGACGCCGGATTGTTCGAAAGCGAGACCGAGCTCATTGACCGGCTCCTGGCGCAAACGCCTTACGAGGGGCGTTTCGCCGACCTCGCCAAGGTCGGCACGACCACGCTGTTTGACGAGCCGCAGATTCAATTCGCCGACCTGAAATTTCCCACGCCGTCCGGGCGGATCGAGTTGGCGAGCGACAGCGCCGTCGCGTTGGGGCTGCCGCGCGCGCCGACACCTTACGCCGACGAACGGCCGGGACCAGGATCGCTGCACATCATCTCGCCGGCCTCGGCCTGGCAGATGAACTCGAGCTACGGGAACGATCCGGTCATCCGCAGGAAGCTCGGAGCGCCGACCGTCATATTGCATCCGGACGATGCGGCTGCCGGCGGCTTCTCCGAAGGCGACGCCGTCGTCCTGGTCAACGACACCGGCCGCCTCGAGCTTGCCGTCGCTATTTCCGACGCTGCGCAACCGGGCGTCGGCATCGTCTACAAAGGCCGATGGCCTGGCGCAACGGCCGGCAATGCGAACGTCAACGTGCTTGTTGCCGGCCGGAAGAGCGATCTCGCTGAAAGTACCACGGTGCACAGTACCGTCGTTCAGCTGGAACGAGCATAAGGCGAAAGCGGAGGACGGAGATTGATGGGACCGAGTTGGTGGCAAATCCTGGTCGTGCTGGTGCTGGTCGTGGTCGCTGTTCGGGCGCGGCAAGATCTCCGATCTGATGGGCGACGTCGCCAAGGGCATCAAGAGCTTCAAGGCAGGGCTGGCCGACGAGGACGACCTGCAGAGCGAGCCCAATGTGGTCGAGCACGACGCGCCTAGGGCGCAAGCGCGACCAACAGCCCCGCGTCAAATCCTCGAAGGCGCCGCGCAAACGGAAGTCAGGCTAGACGCTCGGCGCGCAGCAGCGATACAGACCAAGCGACAGGACGGGCAAAGCGCTGCCCTTGCGACGGCAGGCTCCGTTGGGAGAAGGCCGAGAGGATGATGCTGCGCCAATGACCACTCCAGAGCCGCTATCGCTTCGCCATCTTGCTGCTAATCCGCCACGCTCCGCTTCGTCGTTGGCATTCAAGCCTTATTGGTGGGAGGCCGCGCCGCGGCGCGAGACGCCTGGCCGGTCGCTCCCCCCGAAGACGGACGTGGCGATCGTAGGATCCGGGTTCACCGGACTCTCAGCCGCTTTGACGCTTCTGGGCCGTGGCCGCGAGGTCCTCGTTCTCGACCGGGACGTGCCCGGCTACGGCGCCAGCACGCGCAACGGCGGCCAGATCGGCAGCGGCAACCAGAAATTTCGCGTCAAGCGCCTGATCGAGCTCCGCGGTGAGAAGAAGGCCGCCGCGCTCCTGCGCGAAGGCACGCGCATGCTCGACTATATCGAGGAGCTCGTCGCGTCCGAAAAGATCGACTGCCACTTCCGCCGCTGCGGCCGCTTCAGAGGCGCCATGCGGCCCGAGCACTACGAGGCGATGGCGCGCGACATGGAGGACCTCAAGCGCATCGCCGGCGTCGAGAGCTTCATGGTTCCGCGCTCCGAGCAGTTGAGCGAGATCGGCTCCGAGATCTTTTTCGGCGGCTCCGTCCTCCCGAACGACGCTTCGCTCCACCCTGCCCTCTACCATTCCGGCCTCATGCAGCGCGTCGAGGAAAGGGGCGGCGTCATCATCGGCAATGCAGGCGTGCGTCGCATCGAGCGCGACGCGGATGGGTTCGTGGTCGGAACGGACGCGGGGTCACTGCGGTGCCGAGACGTCCTCGTCGCCACCAATGGGTATACGGATGGGCTTGTGCGACCGCTGCAGCGGCGCCTCGTCACCGTCCGCTCCGGCCTTATCGCCACCGCCGCGCTGCCCCCTGACATGATGGCGCGGCTGATGCCCAAGAACCGGGTCTACGGCAACACCAATCGTGTCTTCTATTACTTCCGCGCGGCGCCGGATGAGAACCGGATCGTGTGGGGCGGCCGCGCCGGCCGGGCGGCGGGACTGGCCGCTTTCCGCCACCTCGCCCGCGACCTCCTCACGGTCTTCCCGGACCTCGGCGACATCCCCGTCACCCACGCCTGGGACGGGCAGATTGGCTACACCTACGATGAGCTTCCCCATCTCGGGCGGATGGCCGATGGGGTTCACTATGCGGTCGGCTATTGCGGAACAGGCGTCTCTCGCGCCACCTATTTTGGTCACAAGATCGCTTTGCAGATCCTCGGCGACCCGGAAGGCGAGACGGCCTTCGACGATTTGGCCTTTCCGGCCTTTCCGATGCACCCCATCGCAAGGCTGGCCGTTCCGGTCATCGAAACATGGTACCGCTTTCGCGACGTCACGAAGCTCTAGACGTCGCTCTCGGTCACGGATAGGTCGATCCGGCCCAGCACGTCGTGATGCGTACTCGCGAGCCACACCGTTCCGTCACGCTCGGCGGCCGCGGTGACGAAAGAGAGCCGCGGATGCTTGGTCTCGATGTCGTGGACCAGGTTGCCTTCGAGGTCGTAGGCCTGCACCCGCACGATGTCCGCGGGCCGGGGATGCAAGCGCTGCGGAATCCGCAGCGCCGCCTGCCGGAAGATCGGGTGCCGGGGGAGCAGGAAATCCAGGACCGGAACCCGCGGCGCGGGCAGCGCCACCCACACCAGCCCGGACTCGGACAGGCTGATATTGTCCGGGAAGCCGGGCGTGCCGGCCGCGAACTCGGCCCATTCCCCGGCACGCGGGCCCTTGAGCCAGAACTTCCGGATCCGGTAGTCGATCGTTTCGGCGACGAGCAGGTAGGACTCATCCGGCGCCAACACAACGCCGTTCGCGAAGGCGAGGTCCCTGCGCAGCACCGTGACGTCTCCGTCGGGAGAGACACGCATCAGACATCCCGACGTCGCGTGATTGATCACGTCCTCCTGGAATGCGTCCCACGTAGCCGTGTCAGACGATGTCGAGAAATAGATCGTCCCGTCCGCGCAGATGACCGCGTTGCTGCAGAAGTGCAGGTGCTTGCCGTCGACCGCGTCGACCAGCACGTCGACGTTACCGGTGGTCACGTCGAGGCGGAGCAGTCCCCTGTCGTGGTCGCACACCAGCAGGTTCCCGTCCGCGTATTCCTCGATGCCAAGCGGCCGTCCGCCGGTGTTGCCGAGCACGACGGACCCTTGCGCGCTCACCCGCACCACATCGCCGTTGCTCAAGCCGGTGACGACCGCCCCTGCCCGGTCGATCAGCACGTCCTCAGCTCCTGTGCCCGGAAGCTCGACCACCGTCACCGGCAGCGTGACCGGCGCTCCGCGCCGCGCGGACGGGGGCTGCCAACGGATCGGACGTTGCGACGCCATGGATCCTCGCCTCTCCCTGCTGGGACGGCTGCAGTTTACCGCCGTGTCAGCCGGCGCGCATCGACGCTTTCAGACTGGTTTGAGTCCAGTACCATCCACCATCATAACGTTCTGCAAAACTTTATCTGGTTGAAAGGCCAGAGGGCGTCATCTGATGGTGCTGCCCGATGACCGGACGATGGACCGTCCTCCTGGCCCCGACAATGAAGAGTCCTTGGTAACTAGGAGAGCCTTCATGGATCTGAGCACAAGCTATCTGGGATTCGAACTGAGGCATCCCGTTGTCGCCTCGCCATCGCCGCTGACCCGTGACATTGACGGGATACGCCGGCTCGTGGACGCAGGCGCCGCGGCCATCGTCATGGCGTCCGTTTTCGAACAACAAGTGGCGGCGGACAGCGGCGTACTGAAGGAACGCCTGGAAACATTGCGCCAAGCGTCAAAGCAAGGCGGCGTCCCGATCATTGCCAGCCTCAACGGAGAGACGCTGGCCGGGTGGGTTGATTTTGCGAAACGGCTCGAAGAGGCAGGCGCGAGCGCAATCGAGCTCGATCTCTATCGAGTCCCAGCCGATCCCAACGAGACCGGGCGGGCGCTGGAACAGAGCTATGTCGACATTCTCCGCGCCGTCAAAGCACGGGTGCAAGTCCCTGTGGCTGTCAAACTCAGTCCGTACTTCAGTTCACCGGGAAACATGGCAAAGCAGCTGGTGGAGGCCGGCGCCGATGGCCTGGTCTTGTTCAACCGGTTCTACGAAGGCGACATCGATTTGGCTTCGCTGCTCGTCAAGCCGGATTTCCAGCTCAGCACGCCCTATGACAGTCGACTGCCACTGATGTGGATATCGCTTCTCTCAGGAAGGCTGGACGCGTCCCTGGCGGCGACCTCCGGCGTGTGGACCTACGAGGAGGTCGTGAAATACCTCCTGGTCGGCGCCGATGCGGTCATGACGACCTCGGCGTTGCTGAAAGACGGCCCACAGCACATTGGAACGCTGGTTGACGGCCTGCGCGCGTGGATGGAGAGCCGCGGGCTCAAGTCTGTCAGCGAATTCAAAGGAAGGCTCGCGGCCGCGCACCTCGACGACCCGTCGGCCTTCATGCACGCCCATTACAGCGACATCCTGACGTCCGGCGGCAAGGATCAGTGGTGAATCGCGGCAGCAGAGCCCCTTAAGGGCCCCGCGGCGTCTTCACGATGTTGGTGAGGTTGAGACGCGCGGCGAGCAACTCGTCTGACGCGGACGGGTCCAACCAAATGCCTGGTCCTGACCTGCGCGGAGCCATATCGCGGGCCGCGGTTGCGCCAAGCATGGCGACCAAGGTGATCGCAAGCAGACCCATCATGACCTGTTGACGCATACTCATCGCCGCCGAATCTCGCGGCATGGCGATGAACGTCGCGTTTAAAATTTTGCCTAAAATTGTCTTAAGGGCTTAGGAAGACAATAGCGGCCGCATTTCGAGCCGCCGCGCCCTCACATCCATCCTTGGCGAAGCGGCGCGCTCCGCGCATCGTCGCTAGCCCTTCCCCCTGATGAGCGCATCGAGGCTCCAGGGCCCGCCGCCGGCGAAGGCGATATAGAGAAACACGAAGCAGTAGAGGATGGCCGCGTCGCCGCCATTGGCGACCGGATAGAAGTTCTGCGGGAAGTGCGCCATCCAATAGGCGAACGCCATTTCGCCCGAGAGAATAAGAGCGACCGGCCGTGTGAAGAGGCCAAGGACGAGCAGCGCTCCGCCGACGAACTCGATGACGCCCGCGATCCAGCCCAGCGTCCAGATCTCAGGCGAATGCGGCGAAGGCGGGAAGCCGAGCAGCTTGGAGGTTCCGTGCTCCATGAAGATCAGCGCCGCGACGATGCGCAGGATGCTGAGGACGCGCGGCGCCCAAACGGTCTGAAGGCTCTCTGCGGTCATGGCGAAACTCCCCCACGGCTTCTTGATTGAGCTTTGGAGCCGCGAGTGTAGCCGCGAAAAGCGCGGGCGTCAGCACACGGTCTCGTTAGGAGAATTTCCTTGCGAACGGTCGCGGCGTGGCAGGTCAAGCGCGATACGATGTCAGCCGGCGCGCCGAACCTCCTGAAACGACTCGCAAACAAAAAGGGGGGCCCCGAACGGGACCCCCTGAGGCTTCTGGGAAGAAACGCTACGTTAAGCCGCAGCGGAGGCCTTCTCCATCGGCACCGAGGCGATCGTCTTCAGGATCTGCGAGGCGATCTGGTAGGGGTCGCCCTGGCTGTTGGGACGCCGGTCTTCGAGATAGCCCTTGTAGTCGTTCCTGACGAAGCTGTGCGGCACGCGGATGGACGCGCCACGGTCGGCCACGCCGTAGCTGAACTCGTGGATCGCCGCCGTCTCGTGCTTGCCCGTCAGCCGCATGTGGTTGTCCGGCCCGTAGACGGCGATGTGGTCTTCGCGGTTCTTCTCGAACTCGGCCATCAGCGCGTCGAAATAGGCCTTGCCGCCGACCTCACGCAGATAGGTGGTGGAGAAGTTGGCATGCATGCCGGAGCCGTTCCAGTCGGTGTCGCCGAGCGGCTTGCAGTGATACTCGATGTCGACGCCGTACTTCTCGGTGAGGCGCTGGAGCAGATAACGGGCCATCCACATCTCGTCGGCGGCCTTCTTGGACCCCTTGCCGAAGATCTGGAACTCCCACTGACCCTTCGCCACCTCGGCGTTGATGCCCTCGTGATTGATTCCGGCGGCGAGACAGAGATCGAGATGCTCCTCGACGATCTCGCGCGCGACCGAGCCGACATATTTGTAGCCGACGCCCGTGTAGTACTTGCCCTGTGGCTCCGGGTAGCCTTCGGGCGGGAAGCCGAGCGGACGGCTGTCTTTGTAGAAGAAGTACTCCTGCTCGAAGCCGAACCAAGCGCCCTCGTCGTCCAGAATGGTGGCACGCTTGTTCGAGGGATGTGGCGTCTCGCCGTCCGGCATCATGACTTCGCACAGCACGAGCACGCCGTCTTTCCGCGCGCCGTCCGGGAAACGCGCGGACCGGCTTCAGCACGCAATCGGAGCTGCTGCCCTCCGCCTGCATGGTGGAGCTTCCGTCGAAGCCCCACATTGGGAGTTCTTCGAGGGTCGGTAAGCTGTCGTACTCCTTGATCTGCGTCTTGCCACGCAGGTTCGGCGTGGGCGTGTATCCGTCGAGCCAAATGTACTCGAGCTTGTACTTTGTCATTGCGTACCCCTTGTGCGGAATGTCCGGAAATTGGGTGAGCTGATCCTGCAAGGCCGGCGAGGCTGCCGGCCAATAGCGCGGGGTCGAAGCATCAAATATGCCAACGGCGCCAACGGCGAAGCCGAAGCGTCTCGCGCGCGCATCGCAGCCGTGGACCGCACCGTCGCCCATTCATATTTCGGTAAGAATTAGGGGCACTTGGCGCAGCCGTTCTTCATCCGCGCCGTCACTCGGCCTCTGCGCGCGGGCAGGCCGCAGCGACAAAGCCGATCATGCCGACCTATCGTGCAAGGGAATAAACCGCTGAAATAATAGTCATTTTGCAAATTTCTTGTGCAGATGGACTCATGAATTGGTTATAGAGGAAACCAACCTCTCGTCAGTGCACTTATCGACTGACGAACATTAGAATGGAGATCGACATGACGGCGAATTCTCTTCAGGGATCCGCCAAGATCTATCAGTTCCCCGCGGGCGGCCGCGCGAGCCTGAGCGGTCGCCGGCAGGGTGCGAAGCCCACCGAGGACCTCGCAGCCCGCATGCCCAAGGTGACCTCGGGCGGCGCCTGGTATCACGAGCAGGCGATTCGGGACGCCGAGGGCGTCCGGAAGAACTGATGACACTGGCAATGCGAGCCTCGCTCGCAAAGGACCCGACAGACGAAGAGGGCCGGCTTCTAAGAAGCGCGGCCCTCTTTAATTTTGCGCGGGATTTGGCTTAGGCGCGCGCAGTTTTGCGCGCGGCGAGAGCTTCCGCCTCGGCGGCGCTCTCGTACATCGTGAGCATGGGCTCGTCCGTCAGCACCACCTCATCGTAATAGCCGAAGCCGTTGAAACGATTCGCCAAGACGCGGCCGTAAGCGCCGATCTGGCCGATCTCGAGATAATCGCCTTCGTCGACGGAGTTCGGCAGCACGAACGGTCCCGGCAGATAGTCGGAGCTGTCGCAGGTGGGGCCGTAGAGCACGAATTCCGCCTCGGGCGCAGCCTTGCCTTGCGGCTCTGTGAGCAGCTGCGCCGGGAAGCGGAAGCCGGAATAGGCGGCGTCGAACAGCGTGCCGAACGCCCCATCATTGACGTAGAGCGCGTTGCCGCGCCGCGCATCGACACGAACGATGACAGATTCAGCTTCCGCGACGAGCGCCCGGCCCGGCTCGCAAAGAAGCTCGCAATTGTGCTTCACCGCGAGTTCATCCGCAGCCCTCACGACCTCCGCCATGTAGTCCGAGAGCTCCGGCGGATCGGAATGCGGATAGCGGCTCGGGAAGCCGCCGCCGATGTCGATGGCGTCGACCAGCACGCCCGAAGACACGATCAGCTGCCCGACTTGGCGGAGCGCCTCGCCGAAGGCTGCCGGCACGACGGCCTGGGAGCCCACATGGAAGGTGATGCCAAGCCGCGTCGCGCGCTGGCGGGCTTTCAGCAGAAGCGCCGGCGCCTCCTCTTGCGAAGCGCCGAACTTCCCCTCGAGCGGGATGAGGCTATGCGTGTTGGGACAGGCGATCCTGAGGAACAGGGTGAGGTCGTCGGCCCCGCCGGTCTCCTCGAGCACTTTGTCCAGCTCGTCGCTGGAATCGAAGGCGAAGCGCCGCACGCCGAAATCGTGATAGGCGCGGGCGACGGCGCCGCGCGACTTCACCGGGTTCATGAAATAGAGCTCGGCGCCCTTGATCGGCGCCATGCGCTCGATCTCGACCAGCGAGGCGACGTCGAACGCACGGATACCGGCCTCCACCAGGGCGTCGATGACCTGGGGCGCGTCATTGGCCTTGGCGGCATAGAGCACGCGGCCTGGAAAGTTCGCGAGAAACCACTTCGCCGCGCGATGCGCGGTATGGGGCCTGAGAGCTAAGACGGGCCGCTCAGGACGGCGATGACGGAGAAGCTCCGCGGCAGAAGTGAAAACGTCCATCCCATGCGCACTCCCACACGAGATTGCCGATGTCAGTGCTGCCCTTGGGCGAGTCCGCTTGCGAGCCGGCGTGCTCCCTAAGGAATCCTGACCCCCTTGTAAAGAAGTTTTCGTGTGCTGACTATCCTCGCGCGCCGATAAATTGGGCGCCCGGGCTCCTCGCCACCGCCTAAGGACGGCGCGGCCGGCGGAAAAATGCCCCATCAGTTGGGCTTGGCGGCCACTGACAGGACCGGCGTCGCACCGCTCGAGTAAACGGGCTCCTGCAAGAGCCCGAAGGTCTTGCGCGCCGATAGCCGGACCATGGCCGCCGTGTAAGCGTAGATCTCAGCGCTATCGACCACGCCGTCCCCATTGCCCACGGGGTAGAGATCGGCGTTGCCGGCGAGCCCCTCGATCACGTAGCGGGTGAAAAGGCCGATGTCATAGGTCGTATCGAGGAGCCCGCGCTGGCCGCGGTCGGTGGCGGACAGCACGGTCACCGTTGAAAGCGGCTGAGCCGGCAGCACGGTCCTCGTCGTCTCGCGCAGATTGGGCGGCAGCACGAAGTCGCCGTGGTCGCGCCCATACTCGCTCTCGAGCAGGACAAGCACGGACTTTGCCTTCAGCGCAGCGAGATTGGCGTAAAGGGTGGAGATCGGGTAGCCGCCCAGCTCCTCGCGATAAGGCTCGGCATCGACTGGCAGCAGATAAGTCTCGCTGTGGCTCGAATTGGTGGCGCCGTGACCTGAATAGTAGACGACCACCTTGGCGTCGGGCTGGGAACGAACGAGACGAGCAAGCTCTCCGTCGGAGCCCGGCACCGGCCCGAACACGCGCTCGAGATCGGCTTTGCGCGCATCCCGGACGTCGATGATGCGGTCCTGGCGATAGCCGAGATGCTCGGTGAGGAAGGCGTACATGGCGCCCGCATCGCTGCGCGCGGTCTCGGCCGGCGGCAGATTCTTGTAAGTGCTGTTGCCGATGATCACGGCGATCGCCGAGGGATCCTCGGCCGCGGGCGGCAGCGCCCGGTAGAGCTCGCGGATGCGGGTGAAGGACTTCACCACATTGCCGTTGCCGCTACCCGGCCGTGGCAACTGGCGCGGCGGCATGCTGCAAAGCTCGAGATGTCCTTCGCGCTCGATGCGCCGCACGTCGTCGAGCGACAAATGCCCCTGGATCTGCACACAGGAGCGGCACCAGATCACCCCGTAATGGTTCTGCAGATCGTCCAGCTGGGCCTGGCCGAGCCCCTTGGGCGGCGGCAGGCAGCCAGGATGACATGCGCGCGCTCTGACGCTGTCCCCGTGCGCATGGCGCAAGACACCGATCAGGTCCTCCGGCAGGCAGTCGATGTCGAGGTGCGTCGGCGGTCTAGGCGGCTCTTCTTCGACCGCAGGCTCCGGCGGCACTTCGGGCGCAAGGGTCGCGGTTACCGTGCCGGCATCCGCCTTCGCTTCTGCTGGAGGCGCGGGCTTTTCAGGTTCAGCAGGCTTCTCGAGTTTGACAGGCTTCTCGGGTTCGACAGGCTTCTTGGGCTCGGCCGGCTGCTCTGGCTGCTTCGGCTGCGCAGCCTCCGTCACCGGCTCGTCCTTGCAAAGTTCATCGAGCTTCCGCTGCACCGGCTCAGCCAGAAAATCGCCATAGGCCTTCAGCCCATGGTCGTTCTTGAAGTACCAATGGGCGGTCCAGGTCTCTTCGTTCGCCTTGCCGTCGATCGGCCCCTTGTAATAGCCGAGCTTGGCGAAGCAGCGTTGCACCCGCGCGATCGCTTCGGCCTTCTTGTCACGATGCTCGGCCGCAGGCGCCGCCTCCGTCTCGGGCGTCACCACGGCGGTGCGGGCCGGGCGGGTCGCAGGACGGCTCTGTGCCGGGACGGGAACTGCGTGGGGCGCCGCTTGTGCCGTTCCTGCACCGCCCGGCAACGGCTTCGCGTAGGACGCGCAAGGGAACGCCGCCGCAGCCCAAGCCAGGACGAGCCCGAGTATCAGGCCCCGCCCGCGTCTCAATCTCCCCGCCATGAATACCCTTTACGCAAAAACGTACGCGATCGCGCCAAAATGCGCGCACTACTTCAACACATTCGCCCAACTCCGCAGCAAGAGCCAGGCCAAGCCGCACCCTCATCAGGCAGCGCCTATCACCATCGACGCTAACGCGCGATGGCGGCAAGAGATTGGCGAGCCGCCATTAACTCCGCTCAGCGGACCACGAGCTTTATGGCCGTGCGGGCCAAAACCTCGGAGTCGTCGTCTCCCTGCCCGGCCCCGCCGGCCTTGAGCGCCGCCTGGCCCGCTTTCTGCCCGGCGGCGATCTTCGATGCGCCCTCCACCACGATCTGGCGGGTGAGGAACTCGCGATAATTGCCGAGTGGCGTGAATTGCCGCGTCGCGAAGTCGTGCTCGATGCCGTCGGCCCCGACCCCGGTCGCATTGCAGATGGCGATGACCGTTTCCGTGCCCGGATCCTTGAGCCGGAACTGGAACGGCGCATCACTGCCGGGGAACTTCACTTCCGTGTTGGCCGGCAGGAAATTGTCCTGCTGGAACGTGTTGGGGAAGATCACGGTGCCGTTGCCGTCCGCTTCCACATTGATCAGCGTGAGGTGGCATGGCGCGCTCGACGTGATGCTGAACACCGGCAGATCATTCACCCGGTACGCGCTCTTGTCGGAGGTGAGCGCGAGATCGAAGTCGTCGAACGTCGCCTCGCTTTCGTCCTTGGTCTTCGCCACGGCGGTCGGCGTCAGGGCCGCGACCAGGATCGGCTTGTTGTCGGAGACTCGATCGACGAGGTCGCCAAACTCGGCCTCGAGGATTTCGCGTGGCAGCACGCCCTGTTCGAGCCGCCGCTTCAGGCGGCCCGCTTCACCGCCGGCCCTGGCCAGGCCTTGCGCCAACGCCTCGGCCGTCAGCCCATACTCCGCCGCCGCGATCCTGAGATCGACCGACTTCTCATACGCCCTCGACAGGAAGTTGATGCTCTCCACCCCTTGCGTCTGGGAATCCAGCTCCGGATCGAGACCGGCTGCCGCCATGGCCTTGCGGAACCGCTCGGCATCCTTGTCGAGTAGCGTCTTCATCTCCTCGTGCGGCGCATAAAGCGCATCGACCTTTTTGCGAACGTCTTCGGGGAAGCTGCGATCCCGCAGCACCTGCGCGCGAATGTCGTCGGTCGCCTGGCGGATGCCCTGATTGTGGCACCCGAAGCACGAGATAGCGTTCGTCACCGCGCGGTCGCGTTGACTATCGTCAAGCACGATCTCCGTGGGACCTTTGACGAGACGTTCGCCGTCATTGGTGTTCAGGTAGTAGCCCTGAAATCCGTTCGGCAGGCTGAAGATGGTCTCTCCGCCGTCATGCTTGAACGCGTCGGGCCCGTAAGGCCCAAGCGGGTGGACGAACAGACTTTGCGCCGGCTTGTCGCCCTTGAAGTCGTAAGACGTCCAGAAATAGCCGGTGCGGATGGCATGGCGTTCGATCAGCCGGTTGTGCTTGGAGACGCCCGACTTCTGAAAGCCCGCGCGCCGGGCAAGGAACGTCTCGATATCGGCTTTGACGTCGACGCCCTCGAGACGCTCGAGCTCGGCGAACGTCTCGGGCAATTTGAGCAGGTCGTAATAGAGCGGCGGCCGCGAGGCGGTGAAAGCGAGCCAGTCGCCCCGCACCCATGGAAGCTTCGTGCCGGTGATCGCCGCCACCGTGTCGTAGGCGGGCACATCCGGCTGCATGCCATAGGGATAGAGACCGGCGATGCGCGCCCAGTCCTCAGCGCTCCAGTCGAGATCGGCGAGATTGAGAGCGATGATCGTCTGCTGCGGATCGATCGTGCGCATCTTCAGCACGTCGGGCGTGCGGCTCAGACTGTTGAGCAGCTTCACCACCCCCTGGCGGTAGCGCGCCATGTCGGCATCCGAAGCGCATGCATTATAGAAGTGCGTCAGCGTGACGTAGCGCATGCCCTGGCGCCGGCGTTCCTCCTGCGCGGCGATATCCTTGGCGATCGCGGTGGCCACCGCCGCCTCGTCGATCGGCGCGCGGCTCGCGCACGCCGCCACGACCGTGTTGCTGAGCCCCTTGATCCAATCGTAGACGGCTTTGACATCCGCCTCCGAGGGATCGGCATCGCACTCGAACTCCTGATAGCAGTCGTACGGCATGTCCTTCTTGGCGATCTGGATGAAGAGGCCCGAGCCGTCCGGGTTGCCGGGAAGGATCAGGTCGGGATCGCGCGCGATCTCATCGAGCTTGAGGATGTTGCCGAAGTTCTTGGCGGGCTTTTGCCGCCGCAACATGGGCCCGGCCTGATGGCAGCGAGCACAATTCTTCTTAAGTGCGTCGAACGCGGCCAGCGCCAACGCGTCCTGAGGCACGGATATGCCTGTGCCGGCGTCCTCGGCGGAGGCTGTCTCCGCGGGCCCCGGACGGCCGAGGACCGCCGCCATGCCTACCAGCACGGCGAGCGTGACAAGCGCCAAGCGCGAGCGCCACGGCATAAAGACCTCCCTGGGCCGGGGTCCGGACCTTTTCAGTTCCCTCTAAGGGGGTCCAAGTGAACCTCGGATGAACGGCGGACGCTAGTCTTGGGTATCGCCATCGCCGGACGTGGTCTTCGATTTCTTTACGGCATTCGGGTGCGGCGGCAGGGATTTGAGGAAGGCGGCGATGGCGTCGCGATCCTCCGGCGTCAGTCTCGCCATGTTCTCTTGCACCGGCACCATGGCGTCGCCAACCGTGTCGAAGTCGGGCGTGTTGCCGGTCTCCAGCAGATAGGCGATGTCCTCTTGGGTCCAATCGCCGATGCCGTCGTCGCTCGGCGTGATGTTCGGCACCGTGTCGTCGCCGTCAGGACTGCGCGCGCCGGCAAAGGCTTTCGACGGGATGGTGCCGCCGAACACATCGCGCGGCGAATGGCATTCCGCGCAGTGGCCTGGGCCCAGCACGAGATAGGCGCCGCGGTTCACGGCATCGTTCGCGTGCGGATCGGGCGTGAAGCTCTTGCCGTCGACATAGCGCCTCTGAAACAGGCCGATCCCGCGACGAATGTTGTAGGGAAACTTGAGCGCATGCGGCGCCACCCTGTGGGTCACCGCCGGCAGCGTGTCGAGATAGGCCTTGAGGTCGATCAGGTCCTCATAAGTCATGTGCTGATACGAGGTGTAAGGAAACGCCGGATAGAGATGGACGCCGCCCGGCGCGATCCCGCGCTTCATGGCGTTGATGAAGTCGAGCGTCGTCCACTTGCCGATACCCGTCTCTTTATCCGGCGAGATGTTCGGCACGTGGAAGGTGCCGAAGTCGGTCTTGAGGCAGCGCCCACCTGCGAGCACTGTCTCATCTTTGATATCGAGATCGTCGCACGCCCCTTTCGGCACCGCATGGCACTCGGCGCAGCCGCCGGCGATGAACATATATTTCCCGTTCGCGACGTCAGGCGCATGGTCGGGCAGCGCGGACGCAGGCACCGTCACAGGAATGGTCAAGAGGTAGAAGGCGATCGCACCCGCGGCGACGAGCGCGAGCAGCGCCAGCAGTCCCTTGCGCAAAACATGTTCTCCCGTTGAAGCGTCCGAGGCATCAGAAGAGGCTCGCTCGCAAGCCTTCCACACCCGTGTCAGCCCATCAAGGCATGGGCATCTCGCGCCCCTCGCCCAGCACGTCCCATCCGCGTTGTACGGCAGGCCGCCCGGCGATCGCCACGTACCAGCGCTTCACATTGGGGTAGTCGGCGAAGTCCACCGTCTGCCACTCGAAGCGCGAGATCCACGGCCAGATGGCGATGTCGGCGACGGAATATTCGCCGGCGACATACTCGACTTCCGCAAGCCGCGTATCGAGCACGCGCCATAAGCGCTTCGCCTCCTTGGAGTAGCGCTCCTCGGCGTAAGCGCTCTTGCCCGGATTGAACTTCACGAAGTGATGCACCTGGCCGAGGAACGGACCGGCGCCGCCCATCTGCCACATGAGCCATTCCACCACGCGCCACTTGGCCGGAAAGTCCTGGGTCCAGAGCTTGCCGGTCTTCTCGGCGAGGTAGAGCAGGATCGCGCCCGACTCCATCAGATGCAGGCCGTTGTCGGTATCGACGATCGCCGGGATCTTGTTGTTCGGCGCCACCTTGAGAAAGTCCGGATGGAACTGGTGGTCCTTGGTGATGTCGATGGGATGAACGCGGTAAGGAAGCCCGACCTCCTCCAGCATGATCGAGATCTTCTGCCCGTTGGGCGTCATCCATGTGTAGAGCTCGATCATTCGCGCGTTCCCCGTTCACACGTTTGTTGCACTGCGATCCTCCGCACGAGGAATGGCCGCGCCGTCAAAGGGTGCACTGCAACGCAAATGTCTTACTTCGCAGTTGCGGAAAATTTGATTCACCAAGTCTTCATCCCCCCGCCTCCCTATCGCCCAGAACAAGTCGCGGCGCCGCCACAGCCGGGTGTTAGTTACCATTAATGAGCGCCGCAGAACGATGCGTGCGCCAAGGGGAGGAACCGATGCTCAATTGTGCCCATCTCGATAATCAAAACCAGAAGGGCGCCGCGCCGAACCAATCGAGCTTCGCCCGCTACGCCATCTACTACACGCCACGACCCGGAACCGCGCTCGCGGCATTCGGACGCTCTTGGTTCGGCCGCGCCAATGACGGTGCGACGTTGGAGGCGTTCTCCACCACGGGCCTGCCGAGCTCCGGCTTCGCCAAGATCACGTCGGTGCCTGGCCGCTATACCGGACTGCATGCACTCTTTCGGGCACCCTTCGGCCTGCGCGACGGTGTCGGTCTCGAGGACTTGAAGGCGCGGCTCATCACCTTCGCCGCACGCCGCAAGCCGGTCGAGACCGGACCGCTCACGCTGGCGCGCTGCGGCCGCTATCTCGTCTTGCGTCCCATCGAGCCGATGGCGGCATTCGACTGGCTCGCCACACAATGCGTCAGCGCCTTCGAGGACTTCGCGGCCGACCCAAGCGAAGCCGATGGCGATGATCATCGCCATCTTAGTCCCTATCAGCGTCTCCTGTTGAAGAGCTTCGGCCACGCTCACGTGATGAGCGAGTACCGTTTCTCCATCACGCTCACCGGCCCGCTCGATGCCAGCCACCTGGAGCGCGTGTCGCAAGCGCTGTGGCCCGTGATCGAGGAGATCTGCGCCGAGGGCGTCACCGTGGACGGGCTCTCCCTGTTCGGCGATGCCGGCGGCCGCACCCCCATGCGCATGGTCGGGCGCTATCGCCTCGGCGGCTAAAGCCAGCTTGCCGCCATCGCAGGCACGTCCGGCGCGGGCCTAAGTTTTGACACACCGCTCCGCCACCCTCGTTCCGCTGGGGACAAACGGGGGTTCTAATGCCCGATTATGGGGAAATCCTGGCGTTTCTCGCCGACAATCCGCCACAACTCGAAGCCGAGCGCGAGCTGCATGCTTCGCTGCTCGAACTGCTCGCCAAGTGCCTGCGCTCCGAACAGGTGTTCACCGGCGAGGATGGCGAGGAGGATCGCGACCACAGCCGAATCCGCTGGGTGAGCGTCAACTGACCGCTTCGGCGGAATTGACCCTTATCAAGGTGTCCGCCCCGAGCTGATTTAGGCCATACTTGGCGGACTTGACCGGGCGGGGCGTGCCCTTGGCGTTTGCGTGCAAGGGCGCCGGGGTGCTATTTGAAGTTTGGATGGGTCTGCCTGGGCGCTGGATCGACCAGCATTTTTCGCATCGTTTCGAGGGAGTTGACCTGCACCATGAGGGAAAGCGTGGCGGTAAAGCACTCAGACGCTGAGGTGGCGAAGAGTTCGGCGGAGGATATCGTCCGGACGTTCTCGCAAAGCGTCGCAAACGGCGATCGCTCTGATCAGCCCTATCCCCATTGGGTGTTGAGGGGATGTTTCCCGGACGACACCATCGAGGACATTCTGGCCCTTCCCTTCCCCGCGCCGTCTCTCGAGGGCGTGTCGGGCAAGCGGGAACTGCACAACAACACGCGCAAATATTTCGACGCCGAGAATCGGGAGGCCTTCCCGGTTTGTGAGGCCGTGGCCGAAGCCTTCCAGGACAAGCGCGTTACCGACCTGATCGAGAAGGCGTTCGGCACCAAACTCGACGGCACTTACTTGCGCATCGAGTTCGCCCAGGACACCGACGGCTTCTGGCTCGAGCCCCACACCGATCTCGGCGTGAAGTCCTTCACCATGCTGCTCTACCTGTCCCGGGACGAGGATCACAAGAATCTCGGCACCGACATCTACGACGCCGACAAGAACCATGTGGGCCGCTCGCCCTTCGACTCCAATGCGGCGATGATCTTTGTCCCGTCGAGCGACACCTATCACGGCTTCGAGAAGCGGCCCATCCCGGGTGTGCGCGTCTCGCTCATCATCAACTACGTCACCGACGAGTGGCGCGCGCGCGAGCAGCTTGCCTTCCCGGAGGCGCCGATCGCCTGACCGCGCTGCGTGAGAGAATTCGAAGTGCAAATGGCCGGGCTCGTCCCGGCCATTTCATTTATTGTCACGCACCGACAGCAACCACGGGAGCGTAACGCATGAGCAAAGTCGCTTGGATCGGGCTCGGCGTGATGGGCTATCCCATGGCCGGCCACCTCAAGACCCGCGGGCACCACGACGTCACCGTCTTCAACCGCACCCAGAAGAAGGCAGATGCTTGGGTTGCGGATTATGGGGGCACGCACGCCCGCACACCGGCCGAAGCCGCCGACGGTGCCGATTTCGTCTTCACCTGCGTCGGCAACGACGACGATCTCCGCGAGGTGACGCTCGGGCAGCACGGTGCGTTTCATGCGCTGAAAGCCGGCGCCATCTTTGTCGATCACACCACCGCCTCGGCGATCATCGCCCGCGAGCTCTATGCCGCCGCTCGCGAGCGCGGCGCCAGCGCCCTCGATGCGCCCGTGTCGGGCGGGCAATCCGGCGCCGAAGGCGGCACGCTCACGGTCATGGCCGGCGGCGACGAACCGGACTTCGCCGAGGCGAAGCCGGTGATCGAAGCTTACGCCCGTGCCGTCAATCTCATCGGGCCTGCGGGCTCGGGGCAGCTGACCAAGATGGTCAATCAGATCTCTATCGCCGGCCTGATCGAAGGGCTTGCCGAGGCGCTCCATTTCGCCAAGCGCGCCGGGCTCGACGTCGAGAAGGTCATCGCCACCATCTCGAAGGGTGCCGCGCAGTCCTGGCAGATGGACAATCGCTGGCAGACAATGGTCGAAGGCAAGTTCGATTTCGGCTTCGCCGTCGATTGGGTGCGCAAGGACTTCGCCATGTGCTTCGAGGAAGCGCGCCGCAACGGCGCGAGCTTGCCGGTCACGGCGCTCGTCGATCAGTTCTATGCGGAGGTTCAGGAGATGGGCGGAAGACGCTGGGATACGTCGAGCCTCATCGCGCGGCTTGAGCGGAAATAGGCTGGGCCCGCTTCTCTTCGGCAGCGTAATCGAGCGGCAACGCCGTGCTGAACTTGATCTGCTCCATGGCGAAAGCCGAGCTTACGTCCGACAACTCGATCCTGGCGATCAGCCGCTTGTAGAACGCGTCGTAGCGCTCGATGTCCGGCACGACGACGCGGAGCAGATAGTCCACCTTCCCGCTCATGCGGTAGAACTCGACCACCTCCGGAAAGTCCTCGAGAGCCGCGTGAAACCGCTCGAGCCACTCTTTCGTGTGATGGCTCGTGGTGATCGACACGAACACCGTCACCCCGACATTGACCTTCTTGGGATCGAGCAGAGCGACGCGCCGCTCGATCACCCCCTGCTCCTCGAGCTTCTGGATGCGGCGCCAGCACGGCGTGGTCGAGAGGCCGATCTGCTTGCCGATCTCGGCCACCGGCAGCGTGCAGTCCTTCTGCAAGATATCGAGGATCTTGCGGTCCATGCGGTCGAGCATTGCCAACGGCCCAGACAAAAAATATCGATGGAAATTCCACGAAGCCGGGAACATTGTTCCCCGATCTCGTCCTACTACCCTCATGGATAGATTATATTTCCAAATCCCGCAAGGCTAGAGAAGCTTCCGGACCTCGCGCCGCAGGACCGGCAGGAGCTCCGCCTCGAACCATGGGTTCTTCGTGAGCCACGCATTGTTGCGCCACGAGGGATGCGGCAAAGGCAGCACTCGCGGCCGCTGCTTGGTCTTCAGATGCTCCCGCCAGCGGAGCATCGTCTCTTGCAGCGTCTTGCTCTTCGCCGCGCCGAGATGAAAGTCCTGGGCATACGAGCCGACCGCCAGCACGAGCTCGAGTCCTGGCAGCGCCGCGAACAGTCGCCGGTGCCACAGCTCGGCACATTCGCGCCGCGGCGGCAGATCGCCCCCTTTCACATCCTGTCCCGGGAAGCAGAAGCCCATGGGCACGATGACGACGCGCGCCTCGTCGTAGAACTCGTCCGGCGTCACGCCCATCCATTCCCGCAAACGATCGCCGGACGGATCGGTGAAAGGCTTGCCGGAGGCGTGCACCCGCGTCCCCGGCGCCTGACTGCAGATCGCGAGACGCGCCGTGGCGCTCGCACGCAAGACAGGCCGCGGCTCGTGCGGCAGCGGCTTGCCGCGAGGGTTTTCCACGCAAACGCGGCAGGCGCGGATCGCGGCGAGCACATGGTCGAGCTCAGCCATGGCAACCCGTCAACCCGGCGGCGATCGAAGATCGAGGACCATGCCGTCTTCGGCGACCAGATAGCGGGACGTATCCACCTTGCCGATCTCGGCAAGCATGCCCTCCCCCATATGTGTGAGGAGCATCTTCTTGGCGCCGAGCTTCCCGTAATGGGCGTCGATCGTCTGGTAGTCGAGATGGATCGGAAGCGTCACATCGTATTGAAAGCATTCGCTGATGAAGAGGTCCGCATCGCGCGCCACGTCGTACAGCACCTCGACCCAGCCCGTGTCGCCGGTGAACGCGAGCACCTTGCCGTCGATTTCGAACCTGAGCGCGTAGGGCGGCGCACCGGACGGGTGATGCACCTCGAAGGGCGTGACCGTGATGCCCTGCACCTCGATCGGCGTCTGCTCCTCGTACTCGACGAAGACCAGGTCGAAGTCCCGCGTCGCCGTGGTGGCATTCGGATAGAGCGCTTCCGCCGCCGTGACGAACCGGTCCTCGATGCCTTTGGGTCCCGTGACCACCAAAGGCCGCGTGCGGTTGCTCACATACTTGGCGTCGATCAGGAGCCAGGGAAGACCGCCGAAATGGTCGCCATGCAGATGCGAGACGAACACCGTATCGATATCGTTCGGACTGATCCCGAGCCGGTGCATGCCGATCAGCGACGTGGCCCCGCAGTCTATGAGGAACGTCGAAGCGCGCGATCGGACGCAGAACGAGGTTTGGAGGCGGCTGCCCGCGCCGAAAGCGTCGCCACAGCCAATGACGGTCAGGTGCATGGAGGTCCCATCTTAACCAAAGCCCGCTCGCCTTCGCGAGCCTCTTGATGGCTTGCAAATAGCGCCCCCCGGGCGCGGTTCAAGGTCCCGTGTCAGGCCGGGGCGACAGTAAACGTGCCGTTAGGGATTTCCGCTGATAGTTCTCGTTAAGCCTATTTGGGGGATCGGGCCGGGCCACGCGCCGGGCGCTATGTCTTTGACCCTCAACGGCTTTTGTAGTGGGACAGTTGCGGGTCTATTCAGTCATGTCAGGAGGCGCGTCAGCCGAAGCCCCGCGGGTCCGTTCGGGATCGGTCAAAAACCAGAAGCGGCGCGCCTACCGCAGCGTCCAAGAAGCCCGCGAAAAGCTCACCTACAGGTCAGGCCACAAGCCGGAGTTCGAATACGAACTCCTGATGATGTTCGTGAAGAACGAGCTGTCGGCAGCCGTGACGACGCCGTTGCTCGCGGTCATCGTCGCCATGGGCGCCATGTTCTGGGCGCCGCCCCGCGCGCTTCTCCTCTGGCTCTGCGCCATCTTCATTTCCAAGGGCATCTTGATTGCCCTGTGCCGACAGTTCGCCAAAGCGCCGCGCGAGGACTCAGCCACCCCCATGTGGCGCGCCAAGATTACCTCCGCCGAATTCCTCTACGGCGTGACGTGGGCGACCGTCGCCTTCATCAGTCCCGATACCCAAAGCGAGGCCGCGAACACCTTCATCTTCGCCTCGCTCCTCGTCGTCATCTCGATGCGCATGCTGTTCGCATCGACGGTCATGCCCATCGTCTATGCCGGCACCTTGCCGATGACGGCCGCCATCGTCATCCGCTTCGCGCTCCTCGATAACCCCTTCTACTGGGCGATGGCCGCTATGGCGGTCGGCGTGCACATCTATTTCATCTGGCTGATGAACGGCTTCAACTCCACCGTTCTCGCCATGCTGGAATACCGCGCCGAGAAGGACGCGCTGATCGCCGAGCTCGAGCAATCGAAGTCGATCTCCGACGACGCGCGGCTGCGCGCCGAGGAAGCCAATCTCGCCAAGTCGCGCTTCCTCGCGACCATGAGCCACGAGCTGCGCACCCCGCTCAACGCCATTCTCGGCTTCTCGGAGATCATGCGCGGCGAGATCCTGGGTCCGCACGCCAACCCGACCTACAAGGAGTACGCCAACGACATCCACGAGAGCGGCCAGCACCTTCTGACCCTGATCAATGAGATCCTGGACATCAGCCGCATCGAAGCCGGCCGCTATGAGCTGCACGAGGCGCCGCTCGCTCTTGCCGACGTCGTCGAGGATTGTCACCGTCTGATGCGGCTTCGCGCCGAGAACAAAGGCCTGAAGATCGTCGAGTCGTTCGAGGAGAACCTGACGCAGCTCTGGGCCGACGAGCGGGCCGTGCGGCAGATCTGCCTCAACCTCCTGTCCAACGCCATCAAGTTCACGCCGAGCGGCGGCACCGTCACGCTCAAGATCGGCCGCACGCCGCTCGGCGGCCAGTTCCTGAGCGTGAAGGACACGGGCCCGGGCATCCCCGAGAACGAGATCCCCCGCGTGCTGCGGAGCTTCGGCCAAGGCTCCCTCGCCCACCAGACGGCGGAAGGCGGCACGGGGCTCGGCCTGCCCATCACCAAGGGGCTCACCGAGCTGCATGAGGGCACGTTCGAGCTGAAGAGCAAGCTGCGCTACGGAACCGAGGTGACCGTTACATTTCCCCGCAGCCGCGTCATGGAGGCGCTGCCGCGGCTTGCCGAGCCTGGCGAGGAGAAGCCGGAAACGCCACAGCAAGCGCCGTGGCGAAGCTCACGCGACAAGCGCGCAAGCTAGCCCCGCTGCCCGCTCAGGTAGGGACATTTGCCCTGCCCCGCGAGACCGCCTACATAGGTCCGGGGACCATAAGCCGCGGAATATCGCCACCTTTGGAAACGCCTTGCGTCAATATCTGCCTGCTCGACGAGACGTCGGGACTATGCGTCGGCTGCGGCCGCACTGGCGATGAGATCGCGCGCTGGGTCGAGATGACGCCCGCCCAACGGCGTGCCATCATGGCGGTCTTGCCCGAACGCCTGGAGCGCCTGGAGCGTCTCACCGAAGCGGAAGGTTCGCGCGCGTGACCACTTGGATCGCCCTGTTCATCCTCGCCCTCGGCGCCATCATGCTGGTGAGCGACGACAGCGGCATGATCGTCGGGCTCGACGCCACGACCTTCGGCTATCTGGCGCTCATGCTCGCCCTCCTGGTCTATCTCGCGGGCGGGCTCATGACGCGCTATGCCGGCGGCGCGAGCGCGATGGTCCGCGATGCGGTGACCTGGATCGCGCTCGGTCTCGGCCTGGTCACGCTCTATGCCTATAAGGAGGAGCTCACGCCGCTTGCCGCGCGCGTGGTGGGAGAGCTTTTGCCCGGTACGGCGATGACCGTCGAGGAGAGCGCCAATGGGCTCACCGAGGTCAAGATCAGACGGCGGCTCGACGGGCATTTCACCGCCACTGTGGACGTCAACAACAAGCCGATCTCGATGATCGTCGACACCGGCGCTTCCTCCATCGTGCTACGCCCCGAGGATGCAAAAAAGGCCGGCATCGATATCGATAAGCTCACGTTTCGGATTCCGGTTCTGACGGCCAATGGCCGTACAATGGCGGCGAGGGTCCACCTCAACAAGGTCGGGATCGGACCCCTGGACCGCACCAAGGTCGAGGCCCTGGTGGCAAAGCCCGGGGCGCTGACCCAGAGCCTGCTCGGTATGAGTTTCTTAAGCCGCCTTCGATCCTATGAGTTTTCCGGTGATTTCCTGACCCTGCGCGGCTGAAATCCCGCAGAAATCGGTCGATTCCGGAGCGAGGCGGTTTGCGTTCGTCCACCAAACATATGCTGCTCGAGGCCATGCAGTGGGGCGCTCTCGCCCTCGGCATCTTCGCCGTCGTCTACTTTTTCGACGACCTGCGCGCGGTCGTCCGTCCAGAGGGCCTGCCGAGCCTCGCCGAGGCCATGCGGGACCGGCCAGCCGACAGCGAGGAAAAGAAGGGGGGCTTCGACCGCGAGGTCAGGCTGAGGGCTGATGCCAATGGCCACTTCGTGTTCAAAGCGGCCGTCAACGAGCGCCTGGCCAACTTCGTGGCTGACACGGGCGCCACCTATGTCGTGCTCACCTACGACGATGCCGAGCGCCTCGGATTGTCACCGCACAGCCTCGATTTCTCCGCTCCGGTCCAGACCGCGAACGGCATCGCCCGCGTCGCACCCGTGACCTTGGACCGCATTCGTGTGGAGGATATCACGGTCCGCAACGTGCCCGCGGCCGTCGCCGAGAAGGGCGTGCTCGGCACCAATCTCCTCGGCATGAGCTTCCTCGGACGGCTCAAGAGCTTTCAGATCCAAGGCAACGAGCTCGTCCTCGTCCAATAGAGGCGCGGACGACGCCGGGCTTCAAACGACAGGCACCCCGCCTGGATGCTTGGCCTTGTGCTCGGGCTCGACATGGATGGTGACGACAGCGTCGGGAATGTCGGATTTGATGGCTTCCTCGATACGGTCGCAAATGGCGTGCGACTCGGCGACGCTCATCTCGCCCGGCACCACGAGATGGAACTGCACGAAGGTGGCACGTGCGGCGTGGCGGGTCCGAAGGTCGTGCGCCTCGATCGCACCCTGCGCTCCCGTCGAGATCGCCTGACGGATCTTCTCCAGCTCGTCCTCGGGAACCGCCTCGTCCATGAGCCCGCCGATGGACTGCCGCACCAGGACCCACCCCCACCACAGAATGTTCAGGGCGACAATCACTGCCATCAGGGGATCGAGGATCAGCCAGCCGGTGAGCGTCACGAGCGCGACGCCGATGAACACACCGACAGAGGTCGCGACGTCCGTTAGGAGGTGACGCGCGTCCGCGACGAGCGCCGGCGACCGATTTCTGCGCCCGGCACGGAACAGAACCACACACCACAACGCGTTGACGGCCGTGGCGGCGCCATTGAACAGGAGACCGATGGCAGGCGCCTCGATCGGGCGCGGCGCGATGAAGCCAAAATAGGCTTTCTGCAGGATGGCGATCGCGGCGATGACGATCAGAACGCCCTCGACGACGGCCGAAATGTATTCGGCCTTATGGTGGCCGTAAGGGTGGTTCGCATCCGGTGGCCGGGCACTGACGCGTATGGCGATAAAGGCCGTAACAGCCGTCGCCACGTTAACGATGCTCTCCAGGGCGTCCGAGTAGAATGCGACGCTTCCCGTGAACAGGTAGGCCGCGTATTTCAGCGCGAGGACGAGAACGCCGATGCCGATACCCGCGAACGCGAGTTTGATCACTTTCTTCATGGCGGCTCGTTCGGACTGCGCGGGTGCGGCGACTCGGGGGCGACCCGCAAGTGATGCAGAGGCTCCTAGGGGTCCAGAAGGCCCTATGCAAGCCTTCTCTTTTCGATTGCAACTCGCTTGCATTGGAAGCGCGGCGTAGGGAACGTTCCCTGCTATAGGAACCTCGCGCCAAGCGCCGCGATTGTTATATAAGCCCGAAACTCGAAAATTCAGGGGGGAGAATGTTTCCCAAGCCGCGCCAAGACCTCGTTCCCAACACTGCCGAATTCGAGCGCCTGCCTCTCGTCAAGGCAACCGGCTTTCGCGAATACGATGCGCGGTGGCTCTACCCCCAGGAGATCAACCTGCTCGGCATGGAGGTGGTCGGGCTCGGGCTCACCACTTTGATGCGCGAGCGCGGCGTGCCGGTCCGCATCGTCGTCGGCCACGACTTTCGCTCCTATTCATCGGCAATCAAGGCGGCGCTGACCACGGGTCTGCTTGCCGGCGGCGCCGAGGTCTACGACATCGGCCTGGCGCTCTCCCCCATGGCCTATTTCGCCCAGTTCGATCTCGACGTCGAAGGCGTCGCCATGGTCACGGCCAGCCACAACGACAATGGCTGGACCGGAATCAAGATGGGCTTCCAGCGGCCGCTCACCTTCTCGCCCGAGGACATGACGGCGCTGAAGGAAATCGTGATGGGAGCGAAGTTCGCGCCCTACCACGAAGGCGCCCGGTACATCTACGTGCCGGACATGCCGGAGCGCTACATAGCCGACCTGCTCAAGCACGCGAAGCTGAAGCGCAAGCTGAAGGTCGTCGTCTCATGCGGCAACGGGACCGCCGGCGCGTTTGCGCCGCGCGTCCTCGCCGAGATCGGCTGCGAGGTGATCCCGCTCAATTGCGACCTCGACTACACCTTCCCGGCGCACAACCCGAACCCTGAAGACCTCAGCATGCTCAATGCCACGCGAGATGCGGTGCTCGAGCATAAGGCCGATCTTGCGCTCGTGTTCGACGGCGACGGCGACCGTTGCGGCGTCGTCGACAATAAGGGCGACGCGATCTATGCCGACAAGGTCGGTGTGATGCTCGCCCGCGATATCTCCGCCCTCAACAAGGACGCTCATTTCGTCGTCGACGTTAAGTCGACCGGCCTGTTCCAGACCGATCCCGTGTTGAAGGAAAATGGCGCGAAGACGGTCTATTGGAAGACCGGCCACTCTTACATCAAGCGCTACAGCCACGAGACCGGCGCCCTTGTCGGCTTCGAGAAATCCGGCCATTTCTTCTTCAATCCGCCCCTCGGCCGGGGCTATGATGATGGTCTTGTTGCTGCGCTCGCGGTGCTCGACATGCTCGACCGCAATCCCGACAAGACCCTTGCCGATCTCAAGGACGCCCTGCCGCGCACATGGCAGTCGCCCACCATGTCGCCCCATTGCGCCGACGAGGTGAAGTACGAGGTCGTCGACCGCGTGGTGAAGCATTTCGAGAAGGTCGCCGCCAACGGCGGCAAGCTCGCCGGCCAGAATATCCGGGAGCTGATCACCGTGAACGGCATCAGGATCGTGCTTGACGACGGCACTTGGGGCCTGGTGCGCGCCTCGTCCAACAAGCCAGAGCTGGTGGTCGTCGTGGAAAGCCCGACGTCTGAAGCGAACATGCGCGCCATCTTCGCCGAGATCGATGCCGAGCTCGCCAAGCAGCCTGAAGTCGGGGAGTACAATCAGAAGATCTAGGGAGGTTTCATGCGATCGAACGCAACAGAACCGTCAGATCTCTGTCGCAAATCTGCAAAACGAATCTGCTTTTTTGCGGGTCTGTGATGATCAACCTCGATTACCCCAGCGTTGTCTTTGCAGCAGGCCTCATCGTCGGCGTGACGCTCGACCTTCTCCTGCTGCGCACGCTTCTCGCTCCGCCCTTCCGCATTTGGCCCACGCCCGAACCGGGAAGCTGGCAGAGCCTCACCTTCTGGGGACTGTTTCGCGGCGGCATGGTGCTGACCTTCGTCGTTGCCATTCTCGATTGGAACGCGACCCCGCTGCTTGATTGGACCCGCTTCATCGTCGGGCTGCCGCTCGGCCTTGGTGGCTTGTTCATTACCGTGTGCGGCTATTTCAATCTCGGTCTCGGCAACACCTATTGCGGTTCGGATGGCCTGGTGAGCCATGGCCTTTATCGCTTCAGCCGCAATCCGCAATACACCGCTTCGATCGTCGGGTTGATCGGCCTGTCGATCGGCGCCAACTCGATCCTCACCATCGTGCTGTCATGCGTGATGATCGGCGCCTATGTCCTCATGTCCTTGGTCGAAGAGGACTGGCTGAAGCAGCTCTACGGCACGACCTATCGCGAATATTGCGAGCGCACCGCCCGCTTCCTGGACGTTCAAGGTCTCATCCTGGCCATAGGCGATCGCAAGAAACCGTCGCGCCAAACAGGCTGAGGCGGCGCGCCTCTCGAGCGTTGGCAAATTGAATTCGTCATGACCGGGCACAGGCTCGGATCGAAATTCAGATCCGGGGTGCCCGGCATGACGAGATTGGTTACAGCAGCGGCGGCGCTATTCGGCGGCCACGGCGCGGTAACTCTCACCCGACACGATGTCTCGCGCCTGCTCCAGCACCGCGATGCCGGCGCCGTCGAGATGGGCGTTCTCGGCGAGATGACGGCGGAAGGCCCGCGCCCGCTTCTGGCCGTGATAGAGCCCGAGGATGTGGCGGGTCATGGCGTTGAGCCGGACCCCGCGGGCAAGCTCCCTCTCAACGTAAGGAAGGTATTGATCGAGCACCTCGTCCCGCGTCGGTGGGGTCACGTTGGCGCCGTAGAGCGCCCGATCCACCGCGGCGAGAAGATAGGGATCGGCGTAGGCCGCCCGCCCCAGCATCACGCCGTCGACGTGGCCCAGATGCGGCGCGGCTTCCTCGAGTGAACCAATCCCGCCATTGATGACGATCGCAAGGTCAGGCCGACGCGCCTTCAAGCGATGAACCCGGTCGTGATCGAGCGGCGGCACGTCCCGGTTCTCCTTGGGGCTCAGGCCGCCGAGCCAGGCCTTCCGCGCATGGACGATGAAGGTCCTGCAGCCGGCCTTGGCGACCGTGTCAATGAACCGGTCGAGGCTCTCCTCTGCATCCTGGTCGTCGATACCGATACGGCACTTTACGGTGACCGGCACGGAGGCAGCCGCACCCATTGCCGTTACACACGCCGCCACGAGGTCCGGCTCTGCCATGAGGCAGGCGCCGAAGCGCCCGGACTGCACGCGGTCCGACGGGCACCCGATATTGAGGTTGATCTCGTCGTAACCCCAGTCCGAACCGATCCGCGCGGCGTCCGCGAGCTTCTTCGGATCGCTGCCCCCGAGCTGAAGCCCGACCGGATGCTCTTCTGGGTCGAAGCCGAGGACGCGCTCCCGGTCGCCGTAGAGCACAGCTTCGGCCGTTACCATCTCGGTGTAGAGAAACGCGTGGGCCGAGATCAGCCGCAGGAAATAGCGGCAGTGGCGGTCGGTCCACTCCATCATCGGCGCGACGCAGAAGCGGTGTAGATCAGATTTCAACGGCTTACGCTCTCAGCAGGAATCGGTCTCTGAACATGGCGACGGCGCCCGGTCCGCGAAGCAAGCACCCTAACCGTGGTTCTCGCCCCACGTATACAGGGCCTTTAGCACCGGACCGAGCGCCCTTCCCTTGTCGGTGAGAAGATACTCGTAGCGCGGCGGATGGCTCTCATAGAGCCGCGTCGCGATCACCCCTTGGGCTTCGAGCGACTTGAGCCGCGCCGACAGCGTATTTGGCGCGATGCCGGGCAGCCCTTCTTCCAGTGCTTGGAAGCGCAACGGCCCCTGGCGGAACAGGTCCCGCAGGATCAGCAACGACCATTTCTCGCCGATCACATCCAGCGCCTGCGCCACCGGACAATCCGACTGATCATATCGATTCGCCATATCGGCCACGTAGCAATGTTCCTTGCTTTTGTCAAGTAACTTGCTATTGACAAGTGCCTATAGAGATAATAGGTAGTTCGCCATATCGGCAGTGCCCGCTGGCCACGCCAGGAGGATCGTCAAATGTCAGTCACCTATTCGGACAGCTATACGCGGAGTTGGAGCCCGGACGGCGAGATCGCCTTCCTCGCCCTGACCGACGGCAGCCGCCTCAGATATCTCAAGACCGGAAAGGGCCCCACGCTGGTTCTGCTCCACACGCTCAGAACCCAGCTCGACTACTACCAGCATCTTATCCCGCTTTTGGCGGACCGGTTCACCATCTACGCCGTCGACTTCCCGGCTCTCGGATGGTCCGACATCAAGCCCGGCGCCAGCTATGAGGAGCCGGCGCTGCGGAAAGCGATCGTCGAGTTCGTCGAAACGCTGGACCTCAAGGACGTGACGCTCGTCGGCGAATCCATCGGCGCCACCGTCTCCCTCCCCGCATCGACGGAGCTTAAGCCGCGCATCCGCCAGATCATCGCCCTCAACACCTACGACTATCCGCAAGGGGTGGAGCGGGCGAACCTGCTGGCCAACATCATCGTCAAGGGGATGCGGACCCCGATAGCGGGCCTCATGTTCTCCAAGCTAGCCAACCCGACGATTCTCGGCGGCATCATCGCGGGCGGATTCTACGATCCGAAGAAGCTGCCAAAGGACTTCGTTCTCGAGCAGCTCAGGAGCGGCAAACGGTCGGGCTACGCCACCGCCGACACGAGCTACTTCCGCGCGCTACCGAGCTACATCACCGCGCGGCACCTCTACCCCCGCATCACCGCTCCCGTCACCCTTGTCTACGGCGATCACGACTGGTCGAAGCCAGAGGAGCGCACCGCGGTCGCGCGGCTAATTCCGGGAAGCAAGGTGATCACCCTTCCCCACGCCGGGCACTTCTCTTCGCTCGAACATCCCGGCGAGATTGCCCGCATCCTTTTCGATGCGACGGCGAGTCCGGAGAACGTGGCCAAGCTTCACCGAAAAGCCGCAGGGGGTGCGTCATGACCGTTCCTACCTTCCTCCCCTACCACGCGCTCATCCGCACGGCCGGCATTGTCGCCGCTGTCCTGATCGGGCTGAACCGGCGGAGTGAAATCACCGTCGTCTCTGCTTGATATGGCGATGGCCAAACGGTAGCCCGCGTCTTTACCCCGGAGACGGGGGCGCGCTCCCGGCGAAGTCGGTGCGGATGGACGCGCGGCAGCAAGCCCAATACCGGAAGCCGCTCAATTCGGCGCCTCTTCGCCCGCTTCGGGGGCAGCCTCATCGGCTGAAACTGGCGGAACCTTAACCTTCTCCGGCGGTGCGAGCGGATGCGGCTGGGAGTTCATGTAGGCCGCCACGTCCCAAGCCTGCTGCACCTTAAGCGCAGGCGCCTGATCGTTGCTTCCCGGAGGCATATTGGAGCGGATGTAGGAGGCCGCGTAGGCGATCTGCCCCATGCCCGCGCCGCCGTTGTAGCTTCCATCGCCCCAAAGCGGCGGCACGGCGTAGCCGAGCTGCGGGCTTGGTTTCGCCTCCCCCTGCCCGTCCGCCCCATGGCAACTGGCGCAATGCTGAGAGTAGACCTCGGCACCGCGCCTGGCATCCGGCACCACAGCCGGCAGAGCGATCGGCATGAGCCCCATGCCGGGCAGGCGCACGCCTTCCGGCGTGCCCTTGCCGAGGAACTTGATATACGCGATCAGGGCTTCCATCTCCCGGCTGTCCTCCGGCAGCGCGTGTCCGTTCATGCCAAGCTCCATGCAGCCATTGATGCGCTCGGGCAACGGGATCACCTTGTTGTCGACCAACATTGGGAAGGTGGCCGCCGTGGAAACGAACGGCGCCGCGTAAGGCTGGAGGCCGGCCTTCAGATGGCAGCTCTGGCAGGCGAGATCGTTGCCGGCGAAGGCCATGGCGGGGTCTTCCGCGCTTTTGCCGATATAGCGCGGGGTGTCGACGATCAACGCCCTGCCGTAACGGATGAGATCGTTCTCAGGGCCGGGGCCGAGCGTGGAAATATCGGCTGCATAATAGTTCGCCGTCTTGTCCCAAAGGAGGTAGCCCGCGCCGAAGCCCGCGACGGCCGCAAGCGCGATAAAAATCTCTAAGATGAAGGTTCGCAAACGTCGGCCCCCCAACGAACTTGATTTACGCTCGGCACCCGTGCACCCGACAGCATGAATCACTATATGAAGTGTGATCCCTCATGGTCTTGAAAGCATGACAGAAGCAGCCTTGATCGACGACCACCACGCCATCGACCCCGTCTGCGGCATGACGGTCGATCCGCATGTGGGGAAACCGACCCACGACTACCAGGGTCACACCTACCATTTCTGCTCGGCGGGCTGTCAGGCGAAATTTGCCGCAGCCCCGAAGCGCTATCTCGACAAGCGCGACGAGCCGGAACCGGCACCGCCCGGCACGCTCTACACCTGCCCCATGCACCCCGAGATCGTGCAGGACGGCCCCGGCAGCTGCCCGATCTGCGGCATGGCGCTCGAACCCATGGGCGTACCGGCTGAGGACGCCGAAAATCCGGAGCTGATCGACTTCACCCGGCGGCTCATGGTCGCCGTGCCGCTGTCGCTCATCATCGCCGTGCTCGACATGAGCGCGCACGTGTTCGGGGTCAATCTCCTGCCCTTCCTGTCCCCGCACGCGCAGCAATGGCTCTTGCTCGCGCTGGCAACCCCGGCCGTGCTGTGGTGCGGCTGGCCGTTCTTCGTCCGCGGCATCGAGTCGCTCCGCTCGGGCTGGCTCAATATGTTCACCCTGATCGGGCTCGGCACCGGCGCCGCCTATCTCTACAGCCTGCTGGCGACGGTCGCGCCGGGCGTGTTCCCCGCCTCCATGCATGATGCGCACGGCCTCGTCCCGGTCTATTTCGAGGCCGCCGCCGTCATCGTTGCGCTCGTGCTGCTTGGCCAGGTGCTCGAGTTGCGCGCCCGCGAGAAGACCGGCGGCGCCATCCGCGCACTCCTCGATCTTGCGCCCAAGACGGCGCTCCGCGTGCTGAAAGACGGCAAGACCGAGACGGTTCCGCTCGCCGAGGTCAAGGTGGGCGACATCTTGCGGGTGCGCCCGGGCGACAAGATCCCCATCGACGGCACCGTGATCGAGGGCCGCAGCGCCGTGGACGAGTCCATGCTCACCGGTGAGCCGGTCCCGGTGGAGAAGACGGAAGGCGATGCGGTCACCGGCGGCACGCTGAACGGCTCCGGCTCCTTCGACATGCGCGTCGACCGCACGGGTGCGGAAACCACCCTGTCCCAGGTGGTCAACATGGTCGCGGACGCGCAGCGTTCCCGCGCGCCCATCCAGCGCCTCGCCGACGTCGTCGCCGGCTATTTCGTGCCCGCGGTGATCGCCGTGGCGGTGATTGCCTTCATCGTCTGGATGGTCTTTGGGCCCGCGCCGCAGCTGGCCCATGCCCTGATCGCCGCCGTAAGCGTGCTCATCATCGCCTGCCCGTGCGCGCTGGGGCTCGCGACGCCCATCTCCATCATGGTTGCCACCGGGCGCGGCGCGCAGGCCGGCGTGCTCGTGCGCAATGCCGCGGCACTGGAACGGCTCGCCGCGGTCAATACGCTCGTCGTCGACAAGACCGGGACGGTGACCGAAGGCAAGCCGAGCTTGACCGGCGTCGAGGCGGCGCACGGCTTCGACAAAGATGAGGTCTTAGGCCTCGCCGCGGCGCTCGAAGCCGGCAGCGAGCATCCCCTGGCCGAGGCCATTCTGCGCGGCGCCGATGCGAAGGATCTCAAGATCGACAAGGCGCAGGACTTCGAGGCGGTCACCGGCCAAGGCGTGAAGGGCCGCGTAGGCGCCCGCGAGGTCCTTCTCGGCAACGCGCGCCTGATGGAAGCGTCCGGCATCGATGTCGCGCCGCTTGCCGATGCTGCCGAGACGCGACGGCAGAACGGCGAGACGGTGATGTTCTTGGCCGCCGGCGGCAAGCTGGCCGGTATCGTCGCCGTGGCCGATCCCATCAAGGAAAGCGCCGCGGAGTTGATCGCCAAGCTTCACGCGTTGGGCTTGCGCATCGTCATGGCAACAGGCGACAACGAGACGACCGCCAAGGCGGTTGCGTCCAAGCTCGGCATCGACGAGGTGCACGCAGGGCTCCGGCCCGAAGAGAAGCTCACCCTGATCGAGGGCTTGCAGAAGAAGGGCGCCGTGGTCGCCATGGCCGGCGACGGCATCAACGATGCGCCGGCTTTGGCCAAGGCGGATGTCGGCATCGCCATGGGCACGGGCGCCGACGTCGCCATGGAGAGCGCAGGCCTTACCCTGCTCAAAGGCGATCTCCGCGGCGTGGTGCGCGGCGTCAACCTCGCCCGCGCCACCATGCGCAACATCAAGCAGAACCTATTCTTCGCCTTCTTCTATAACGCGATCGGCGTGCCGATCGCGGCGGGCGTGCTCTATCCGGTGGCGGGTATCCTGTTGTCGCCGATCGTCGCGGCAGCGGCGATGAGCCTGTCGTCGGTCTCGGTGGTCGGCAATGCGCTGCGTTTGCGCCGCGTCGATCTCGGTTAGCAAAGCGCTAAAGCCTGCGACAAACCTCTCGACGTAAGCGCCTTTCATGAAGCCGAATTTTAACGCCTTCCCCCTAGCGTCGCTCTCGGATCGCTGGCTCCCGCGGAAGCCTCGGTTCCCAAACAGGGCGTCGGATCATGGCAAAGGCCAAATACCACAAAGCGCAACGCGTGTTCGTGAAGCCCGTCGGCACCTGGGCCTATGTCGAGGCCGTGGTTCCGAAATGGGTCAAGGGTTGCGACGAGCCGATCAAGATCGCCTATGACTGCGGCATGGGCCGCGAGTTCGCGCAAGAGGAGCTCGAGGAAGAGTCCAAGGGTCTCCAGCTGGCTGCCGGCAACGGCACCGGCGAAACGTGGCGCGTCCTTCGCAGCCAAAACCGCTGGAAAAGTGCCGAGCAATGCGGCCACCATCCGTATCCTGGGACCCATCCAACCGTCGTGACGTCCGATCGCGATTGGGGTGGCTGGCGCGTTCCCGGCGCGGAATATGATCACGACCCCCAGCGCATCGAGCATCAGGCTCAGGTGATCGCCCGGGCGCCGGTCTTCATAAAGCTCCTCGAGGAGTTCGTGCAGTACACCGATGGTGAAGCCGAGAACTTGAGTGACGATCTCACCAAGCTCGCGCAGGTCGCGCGGCGCATCCTCGAAGAGGTCAACGAGTAGACGTTCGCTCCGGCCGTCTAGATCGGCGGTTTGTCGCCGATGACACCGATGACCGCCACGATCACCACGGCGAGGACAAAGACACCGAAGAGCCAGCCGTAAAAATTGAGGCGCCGCTGCTCCTGGTCCAGGCTGAGTTCGATGTTCCGGGCCCACTCACCCGGATAGTCGCGCCCGGAAACCTGATGGCTAGGCAACGCGGTCGACGATTCCATGTTGGTCTCGGTCATTCCGGTTCTCCTCGCTGGTTCTCCTAGCTGATAATTCCCAAATAAATCACCAACAGGACGAGCACCAGGAGACCGCCAAATAGCCCGGCGAGGAAAATTGCCCGTGCCCCCCTGGTCTTAAGGATGATCTCGCCCTGCCGCGCCTTCTCGGCCGGGTACGATTGCGGTGGCGTCCGCGGTGAGCGGGACGATTCTGCCTCGGTCCTGGTTGCCATCGGACATCTCCTCTTTGAGGCCTGTCCAGGATAACACGCCACGCGGCTCTCGGTTTCATGGCTTTAGCCCGGCAATCCGCTACGGTTCGGGCTTGGCAGCGCACGTTTAGGTCTCTAAGAGCGAGCGGAAGGATGGTCTTGCCGCGATGAACGACTCCAGCCGTCAAACGAAGTTCCTGAAGAGCTATGCGCCGCCCGATTATCTCATCGAGGAGGTCGCGCTCCACGTGAGCTTGGCGCCGAAAGCGGCCCGTGTCGTCTCACGGCTCAGCATGCGCCCGAACCCCAAAGCGGCGGCCGGCGGAAAGCCGCTGGTGCTCGACGGCGAGGCACTGACGCTCGAGCGCATTGCCCTGGACGGCAGGGACCTCTCCCCGGGTGAATATGTGCTGTCCGAGGGAGCGCTGACCATTGCTCACGTACCGGCGCAGCCCTTCTCCTTGGACATCGTCACGCTGTGCGATCCGGAGTCCAATACGGAGCTCTCCGGCCTCTACCGTTCCCGCGGCACTTACTGCACCCAGTGCGAGCCGGAAGGCTTTCGCCGCATCACCTATTTTCTCGATCGGCCGGACGTGCTCGCCGTCTATACGGTCAGGATCGAGGCCGACTGCGACACGACCCCGGTGCTGTTGTCGAACGGCAACCCGGTCGAGTTCGGCAACATCCCCGGCACCGGCCGGCATTACGCCGTGTGGCACGACCCCTTTCCCAAGCCTTCTTATCTCTTCGCGCTCGTCGGCGGCGACCTTGCATCGATCCATGACACCTTCACCACCGCCTCGGGCCGCAAGGTGGCGCTCGCCATTTATGTGGAGCCCGGCAAGGAGGATCGCTGCGGCTGGGCCATGGAGTTGTTGAAGCGCGCCATGCGCTGGGACGAGGAACGCTTCGGCCTCGAATACGATCTCGACGTATTCAACATCGTCGCCGTCAGCGACTTCAATATGGGCGCGATGGAGAACAAGGGCCTCAACATCTTCAACGACAAGCTCGTGCTCGCGCGCCCCGACACGGCGAGCGACGCCGATTACGCCTCCATCGAAAGCGTTATCGCGCATGAGTATTTCCACAACTGGACAGGCGACCGCGTCACCTGCCGCGACTGGTTCCAGCTCTGCCTGAAGGAAGGGCTGACCGTGTTCCGCGATCAGGAATTCACCGAGGACGTCCGCATGGGGCCGGTTGAACGCATCATCACCGCGCGCCTCTTGAAGACGCACCAGTTTCCCGAGGACGCCGGCCCCCTCGCCCATCCCGTGCGGCCCGGCTCCTATATCGAGATCAACAACTTCTATACGTCCACCGTCTACGAGAAGGGCGCCGAGATCTGCCGCATGTTGCAGACGCTGCTCGGGCGCGACACCTTCCGCAAGGGCCTCGATCTCTATTTCGAGCGCCACGACGGCGAGGCGGCGACGGTCGAGGATTTCGTCGCGGCCATGGCCGACGTCTCGGGCCGCGACCTGTCGCAGTTCATGCTGTGGTACACGCAAAGCGGCACCCCGGAGCTCGCCTGCTCGCTCGATTACGACCCGCACGCCAAGACCGCGAAGCTCCGCATCAGCCAGGTCGTGCCGCCTACCCCGGGTCAAACCGCCAAGGAGCCGATGCTGATCCCGCTCAAAGTGGGGCTCATCGGCCCGAATGGCGATGAGCTGCCGCTCAAGCTGAATGGCGACGCGAGCCTGTCGGACGGGCTTCTCGAAGTCACCGAGCGCGAGCAGGTCTTCGAGTTTCACGATGTGCCCGCCCCGCCCACGCCGTCGCTTCTACGCGACTTCTCTGCGCCCGTGCGGCTCACAACAAGCCTCGATCCCGACCAGATCGAGTTCCTCATGATACATGACAGCGATCCGTTCAACCGCTGGCAGGCCGCTCAGACCTATGCCACCAAACTGATGACGGCGGCGGCACGAAAGTGCCTCGATCGGGGCCCGGTGACAGGCAAGGAAGCGGGCCGTCTCGCCCAGGCATTGGCCGCCGTCGTTCGGGACGAGGCGCTAAGGCCCGCTTATCGCGCCGAGGCTCTGAAGCTGCCGAGTGAATCCGACGTCGCGCGCGAGCTTGCGCGCAATGTCGATACCGACGCCATACATGGGGCCCGCGATGCCTTGCGCGCCAAGCTCGGCGAGACCATCGGCGATACGCTGGCGGAGCTCTACACCTTAACCGCGGAGAAAGGTCCCTACTCGCCGGGCCCCGAAAGCGCGGGCCGCCGTGCTCTGCGCAACGCCGCGCTCGATCTCTTGGTCGCGACCGAGATGCCGGACGAGATCGCCCGCGCCGAGCGCCATTATCGCGAGGCGTCGAACATGACCGATGCCATCGCCGCACTCTCCATCCTGTCTCACGTGCAATCGCCGATCCGCGACGCGGTGCTCGATGACTTCTACGCGCGCTGGGAGGACGAACCATTGGTTCTCGACAAATGGTTCGCCGTACAGGCCCGCGCGGCGCGCCCCGATTCCGTGGAGATCGTGCGGACGCTCCTCGGCCATCCGAAGTTCTCGCTCAAGAATCCCAACCGGGTGCGGGCACTCATCGGCTCTTTTGCGCAAGCAAACCCGTCCGGCTTCAACCGCGCCGATGGCGAGGGCTACCGGCTTCTGGCCGACCAGGCGCTCGAGATCGACCGCTTCAACCCGCACGTGGCGGCGCGCTTGCTCGGCGCTTTCGAGAGCTGGCGGACGCTGGAGCCGGGCCGCCAATCCCATGCCAAGGCCGTTTTGGCGGATCTCGCGAGCCAAAATCTGTCGACCGACAGCTACGAGATCGTCACCAAAACCCTCGGCGACGCCTAGAGTCGCACAGGCTGTCAACGGGTTATTAACCCAATTTCCACAGGTTTCCTCTGGACAGACGCATCCGTCATCGATTCCAATGAACGGAAAGCGATTCGGAGATGCGGCAACTTCTCCGGGACTACGACGCGAGAAGTAAGGGGGACCGAATGGCGCGGGCGAGTTCTGCGCGAGGCGAGGGAGTCTTCTCTATCGCAGGGCCGCAATGGCAGGACCTGCGGGCGATCATTGGCCGCCATCTCCCCTCGGCGGAGGTTTTCCGACGCCTCGTTCCCCTTCTCTTGATCGGTTTCGCGGCCATCGCCTTCTTGGGCTTCGCCTACCAGATCGGCAACAGCAAGCAGGCGGCCCTTCAATCGGCTGAACGGCAGCTCGCGCTCTCCGCCGACGTCACGGCCCTGCACCTCAGCGCCGAGACCTTGAGCTCCAGCACCGGCTGGCAGAGCGCGCTCGCCAACAGCCTGCCGGGCGGCGCAACCCGCAAAGGCCGTGTCGCCCTTCTCGCCGACGCCGAGAGCAATATCCAGGCCCGCGCCCCGATCGACAGCCCCTATAAGGGCAACCTCCTCACCATTCTCGGCCCGCAACAGCCCCTGACCATCATGGGCGCCGATGCCGGCGTGCTGCGCCTCACCCTTCTGAACGGCACCGATGCCATCGTCACCGTGCGCAACGTGCCGCATACCGATGCACAAGTGGCGTTTGTGCAGCCCATCAGTGGCGCGCTCGCCGATTGGCGAAGCGACACCCTCATCGAGATCACGTTGCTCGTCTGCGCCGGCCTCGTGCTTGCCCTGATCGCCGGGGGATTGTGGTACCTCGTGCCGTACGCGACGGCGCCCGGAGCCAGCGATACCCTGACCGAAGAGCTGACCGAGGCCCTGCCCGGCTGTGGCATCTGGCGTTGCAACCTCGCGCGCGGCCATGTGCACTGGTCGGCGCCGATGTATCGACTGCTCGGCTTGGAGCCGTCCGCCGAGGCCATGCCGTTCGGTATCCTGGCCAAGGCGCTGCATCCTGACGATGACCTACGCGCGCAGCTCGACCGCCAGCTCCGAGACGGCAGCACCCAGTTCGATCAATGCTTCCGGCTGCGCCATGCCGAAGGCCATTGGGTGACGATGCGCTTGCGCGGCCACATCACCCGCAGCCTGACCGATGGTGAGCCTTACCTGACCGGTATGGCGGTGCTCGCCGACCAGGACGCCGTGCCCGGCGCGGCGGATGCCAACGCCAGACTGCGCGACGCCGTGGAGACCATCTCAGAGGCCTTCGTGCTGTGGGACAATCAGAACCGTCTGGTGATGTGCAACAGCAAGTATCAGCAGTTCCATGGCCTCAGCGACGACATGGTGCAGCCCGGCAGCTCCTATGACGAGGTCATTGCTGCCGCTTCCGAGCCCATCGTCTCCAAGCGCATCGCCGTCGCCGGCAAGGATGCCGACGATTCCCGCACCTACGAAGCGCAGATCGAGGATGGCCGCTGGTTGCACATCAATGAGCGCCGCACCCGTGACGGCGGCTACGTCAGCGTCGGCACCGACATCACCGTGCTGAAGGAGAGCCAGACCCGGCTTGGCGAGAGCGAGCAGCAGCTTCGCGCCAGCGTCGCCGAGCTCAGGCTCTCGCGCCGGGAGCTCGAGCACCAAAAGCAGCAGCTTGTCGACCTCGCCGAGAAATATGCATTGGAGAAGAACCGCGCCGAGGCTGCGAACCGCGCCAAGTCCGAGTTCCTCGCCAATATCAGCCACGAGCTGCGCACCCCCTTGAATGCCGTGATCGGCTTCTCCGAGGTCATGCAGCAGGCGCTATTCGGGCCGCTCGGCCATCCGAAATATCAGGAATATGCTCGCGACATTTACGCGAGCGGCGCCTACCTGCTCGAGGTCATCAACGATATCCTCGATATGTCGAAGATCGAAGCCGGCCGCATGACCCTGGACGCCGACAACGTGGACGTGGCCGACATCATCGAGGACAGCATGAAGGTGGTGAGCCAGGCGGCCGCCGACAGGAACATCACGCTGGAGCGCCACGGCCCGGCGCACATGGCCATCGAGGCCGACCGCCGGGCACTCAAGCAGGTGTTCCTCAATCTCCTGGCGAACGCCGTCAAGTTCACCCGCGATGGCGGCCGCGTCGACGTGCACCTGGCGCGCATTCGCGGCCAAGTGAAGATCTCCATAAAGGACACCGGCATCGGCATCGCCGAGGGCGATATCGCCAAGCTCGGGCGGCCCTTCGAGCAGGTCGAGAATCAGTTCACCAAGAGCCATCAGGGCAGCGGGCTCGGTCTCGCCATCTCCCGCGCTCTGATCGAGCTTCACGGCGGCTCGTTCCTCATCAAGAGCCGCGAAGGTCAGGGCACGACCGTCACCTGCATCCTGCCCACGCGCGCCGTCACTCCTGCCGATCAAGAGCCCCTCGCCGCGAGCGCCTAGCGGGCTTCCTACCTCACGCGACGATCCGGTCGAACGCCTCGTGCACGGCGGCGAGCGTGTCTTTGAGCGTCGCCTCCAGCGTAGCGAAATCCGGCATGTCGGAGGCGCGTGCGAGCAGGTCGCGCAGCGCGAGCGGCGCGTCGGCCGCAACGAACGGCTTGTCGAGACAAAGCCGCAACACTTGCGTCAGCGTGTGATAGAGCCGCGCCGCCGGGATCAGGATCTCGGCATCCCCAGGCGCCAGCACACCTGCGGCCGAGAGCTTCGTGAGCGCCATCTCGGTGTTCTGGTCGAGCACGTCAGGGTGCTCGGCGGCACTCACGATTTGCAGGAACTGGGCGATGAACTCGAGATCGACCAACCCGCCCCGTGCCTGCTTCAGGTCCCAGATATCCTCCGTGCCTTTCTCGTCGGCGATCTTCGCCCGCATGACCTGGACCTCCTCGGCCACGGCCACGCGGTCACGCGGCCGCGTCAGCACCGTCTTGATCGTGTCGTTGATCGCCTTGCGGAGCGCCGCAGGTCCGGCCAGCACCCGGGCGCGGGTCAGCGCCAGATGCTCCCAGGTCCACGCCGAGCTCGTTTGATAGTCGATGAAGCTTGAGAGCCTGGTCGCCACCGGCCCCTGACTCCCGGAGGGCCGGAGCCGCATGTCCACTTCGTAGAGCGCGCCTTCGGCGGTCTGTGCCGACAGCGCCGCGATCAGCCGCTGGGTGAAACGGGTGTAGTACTGCGTGCCCGGCAGGCTCTTCTCCCCGTCTGACTGGGCGTCGTCGCCTTCGAAATCATAGACGGTGATGAGGTCGAGATCGGACCCCGCCGTCATCTCGCTCCCGCCAAGCTTGCCCATGGCGAGGATCGCCGCCGCACCGCCAGGCAAGCGTCCATATTGGGAGACCAGCTCGTCGCCAACTCGGTTGGACAGAGCCTCGATCAGCGTCTCGGCGAGGCCCGCATAGGCCGCACCCGCCTGCCGTGCCGAGATCGTGCCCGATATCACCCGGACGCCGATCAAGAAGCCTTGCTCGCGGCCAACGATACGCGCCCGATCAAGCGCATCCTGGTAATCGCCCGCTTGAGCGAGGGCCGTGCCGACGAGTTCCTTGAGCTTCACCGGCGACGGCACCGCACCGAAGAATCCCGGGTCGAGCACGGCATCGAGAAGCTTGGGACGCCGGCCGATGATACGGGCAAGCCGCGGCGCCGTGCCCATGATGTCGGCAACAAGACGCAACAGGCTTGGATTGGCGGCGAGCAGCGAGAAGAGCTGCAAGCCCGCAGGCATGCTCGCAATCACCTTGTCGAACGTGGCGAGCGCAAGGTCGGGCTCGGCCGTTCGGGCGAACGCGTCGAGCAGAAGCGGCAAGAATTCGGTCAGCCGTTCCCGCGACCTGGCGCTCCGGGTGGCGGCATAGCGTCCCGACTGCCAAGCGCGGATCGCCGCGACCGCCGCGATCGGATTGGTGAAGCCGAGCTGTTCCAGCGCGGCAAGCGCCGCCGGGTCGCTCTCATCCGCAACCACGATCCCAGGCGCCGCCGTCGGCGGCGCGGGGACCTTCTCGAACAACGCGCCGTAATGGGTCTCGACCAGCTTGAACTGGGCGATCAGCGCATCGCCGAACGCGTCGGTGTCTTCAAACCCGGAAAGCCTGGCGATGCGGTCGAGTTCCGCCCGGTCGTCGGGGATGATGTGCGTCTGTAGATCGCCGACCATTTGCAGCCGGTTCTCGATCCGGCGCAGGAAGAGATAGGCACGCGTGAGATCCTCAGCCGCCGTCTTCTCGATCCAGCCCCCTTCCGCAAGCCGCTCCAGCGTCTCGATCGTGCCGCGGCTCCGAAGTTCCGGGTGCCGGCCCCCGGCGATCAGCTGCTGGGTCTGGACGAAGAACTCGATATCGCGAATGCCGCCGCGGCCGAGCTTGATGTCGTGCCCTTCCACGGCGATGGCGCCATGGCCCTTGAAGGCATGCACGCGCCGCTTCATGGCGTGGATGTCGGCCACCGCGGCGAAGTCGAGATATTTGCGCCAGATGAAGGGCGAGAGCTGATCCAGGAACTCCTGCCCGAGCGCGATGTCGCCCACCGCGACCCGCGCCTTGATCAGCGCGGCGCGTTCCCAGTTCTGACCGAAGCTCTCGTAATAGGTGAGACCCGCATCTGTGGAGAGTGCGATCTGCGTCGCGCCGGGGTCGGGACGCAGCCGCAGATCGGTACGGTAGGCGTAGCCGTCGGCCGTGTGCTCCTGTAGGAGCCGCACAAGCTCGCGCGTCAGGCGCACGAAGAAGTCGGACGGCTCCACACCCTCGGCAAGACCTGCCCGCTCGGCGTCGTAGAACACCATGAAATCGATGTCGCTCGAATAGTTGAGCTCCATCGCTCCGAGCTTGCCCATGGAGATGACGAAATAGCCGGGCGCCTCCTCGGGCGACGCGACCTGCCCCGCCTCGCGCGCCTTGCGAAACAGAAACGTGACAGCCTCTTGTAGCGTCGCATCCGCCGCCGCGCTCAGCGCCCTTAGTGTCGCCTCCGTCGGCCACACGCCGCCAAGATCGGCAAGCCCGGTGAGCAGCGCCGTGCGATGCTTGAACCGGCGCAGAAGCACCATGACCTCTTTCGCGCTTGGCGCTTGCGCCACGTCCGCGGCGAGCGCCGCACGCGCCTCGGCGAGATGCACGTCGGGATCACGCATCAGGCAATCGGCGAGAATCTGGGGAGAGCGCTGGGCGAGTGCAGCGAGATAGGGAGACGCAGAGAAAACGGCCTCAAGCAGAGCGGCGAGCTTAGGTATGGCCACCAACTCGGCGGCCGGGGCCAGCGCAGGCACGTCTCGCAAGGCTTCCAATACGCTCTGGACCACGTCGGCGCCGCGCGCCGCGTCGTAGACTTTCGGAAGCTCGGTGATGCGGTCGGCGAACGCCGTCACGTGGCTCTCAGCTCTGCTCCCGCGGGCGGCTCTGGCGCCACCCCGTTGACGAGCGCATCCCCCTCCAGGGGCAAAGCGAGGACGACGCGGAGGCCGGGTTCGTTGTCCTCAAGCCTCAAGCCGCCACCATGCAACCTTGCCACCGCCGCGACAAGGCTCAAGCCGAGCCCGCTCCCCGGCTCCGACCGGCTCGCTTCGAGCCGCACGAAACGCGCGAGAACCCGCTGCCGCTCGGCCTCGGGCACGCCCGGGCCCCGGTCGGTCACGATGATTTGCGCGACTCCGTCATGGGTTTCCGCGCGCACCTCGACCTCCGGCGCCCAACCGTTGCCGCCGTCAGCCCTTGGCGCCCCGTATTTGAGGGCATTGTCGATCAGGTTGGCGATGGCCTGGCCGAGAAGCTGCCGGTCGCCGTGGATGATAATGGGCGTAGACGCCTCGGCCTTCAGCGCAATGCCGCGCTCCTCGGCCACCGGTTCGTAAAGCTCGGCCACATCGTTCACCAGCGCCGCGAGGTCGAGCTTCTCGCGGTTTTCGCCCGCGGCGCCCGCCTCGAGCCGCGCGATAGAGAGCAGCGCATTGAACGTCTTGATGAGGCCGTCGGCCTCCTCGATGGTGTGCTCCAGCGTCTCGCGATAGGCCGCCTCGTCATAGGGCTCGCGCAGCGCCTCCTCGACCCGGTTGCGCAGACGGTTCAACGGCGTCTTGAGGTCGTGGGCAATATTGTCGGAGACCTCGCGCAAGCCCGCCATGAGCTGCTCGATGCGCCCCAGCATGAGGTTGAGGCTTTGCGCCAGGCGATCGAGCTCGTCGCCGGAGCCGCTCACCGGCAAGCGGCCGGCCAGGTCGCCTTCCATGATCGTACGCGTCGTCGCCGTGAGATTATCGACTCGCATGAGCAGTCTGCGGCTCACCCAATATCCGCCGCCGATCCCGACGAGTGCCATGACGCCAAGCCCCCAAAGCATCGTGGTCCGGATCAGGCGCGACAGATCCCTTCGGTCCTCGATGTCACGGCCGACGATCAACCGGTAGTCGCCCGGCAGGCGAAACACGTTGGCGAAGGCGAGCCGCCGTTCGACGCCACCCGGTGCCGGGCGCCGATAGTCGAACTCGACGGGCCCCACACTGTCCCAAAGCTGCGGCGACACCGCACTGAGATTACCGGCGAGTTGCGTCCCGTCTTTGTCGGCCACGAGATAGAGGCTGTTGCCCGGCGTTTGGCTACGTTCGGCGACGGTGCGGATGAGCTGGTCGAGACCGCCGGCGCGATACTGTTCGGCGAGGCCCTTCAATTCCGCATCGATCGTTTGATTGAGCTGCCGCGACAGCAGAACCGTCGTGTTCCAATAGATGTAGAAGATAGCGACGATCGCGGCCGCGCTGAACAGCGCAAGATAGGTCAGCGACAGACGGAAGGTCGTGGTCCGGAAGAGCTTAGTGAGCGCTGTCACGGATGGTGTAACCGGCGCCACGGACCGTGTGCAGGAGGGGGTTGGCGAAGTTCTTGTCGATCTTGGACCGGAGCCGCGAGATGTGGACATCGATGACATTGGTCTGCGGGTCGAAGTGATAGTCCCATACGTTCTCAAGCAGCATGGTCCGGGTCACCACTTGGCCCGCGTGCTTCATCAGATATTCGAGCAGCCGGAACTCACGCGGCTGCAACATAATAGCTTCACCGGCGCGGGTCACCTTGTGCGACAGCCGGTCGAGCACCAGGTCGCCCACCACGAAGCGGGTTGAGCCCTCCTCCGGCGAGGTGCGCCGGGCCAGCGCCTCGATGCGCGCGAGCAGCTCGCTGAAGGCATAGGGCTTGGTGAGGTAGTCGTCGCCGCCGGCCCGCAAGCCCTTGACCCGGTCGTCGACCTCGCCGAGCGCGGAGAGGATCAGAGCAGGCGTCCGGATTTCCTCGGTCCGAAGCGACTTGATGACACCGAGACCGTCGCATTTCGGCAGCATGCGGTCGACGATCAAAACGTCGTAGGCGTTTGTCCTGGCAAGATCGAGCCCGGCCTGTCCGTCCGCCGCGTGTTCCGCGACGTGGCCCGACTCCTTCAGCGCCCGCTTGAGGAAGGCTGCGGTCTCCTGGTCATCCTCGATCACCAGAACACGCATATGACGGGCCTCCCTGAAAAGCGCTGTGGCAATTTAGTTGGACAAAGGGGTGGGCGGCGCGATCGGGGGGAAAACCGCGCCGCCCTCCGGCGTAGAAGGCTATTTATGCCTTCTTCAGTGAAAGCGCCACGAAGCGCGTCTGATCGCCGGTCTTAACCTGCATCAGCACCTTGACGGTATCCTTGTCCTTCTCCGCCTTGGTGCCCTCCATTGCCTTCTTGATCCCGGCAGCGACGTCACTCGGCTCGGACACGTCGACACCCGCAACCTGAAGGATGACGTCGCCAGGCTTCAGGCCCTTGTCGGCGGCATCGCTCGAAGGATCGACCTCGGTGATGACGACGCCATCTTCGCCGGCGCCGGGGATCTTGGCCGCCGGAGCAAGCGACAGTCCAAGGTCCTTCATCTGCTCGGCCTGATCGGCGGGCTCGTCTTCCTGCTCGAGCGCGGCCAACTTCTTGGCGCTCGGGAAGGCACCAAGCTTCATGTCGACTTCGCGCTTGTCGCCGTAGCGGACGATGGACAGCTCGACCTTCGAGTCGGGCTGCAGGTCGGCGATCTTGCGGGCAAGGTCACGAGAATCCTCGATCTCTTCGCCGTTTACCGCGACGATCACGTCGCCGGCCTTGATGTCTTCCTTGGCCGCAGGGCCGTCCTCGGTCACCTTGGTGATCATGGCGCCCTTGGCTTCCTTGAGACCGATCGAATCGGCGATGTCGTCGTTCACGTTCTGGATGACGACGCCGAGCCAGCCGCGATCGACGCTGCCATGGCTCTTGAGCTCGCCCACCACCTGCTGGACAAGCGCCGCCGGCACGGCAAAGGCGATGCCGACATTGCCGCCCGAAGGCGAGAAGATGGCGGTGTTCACGCCAACGACGTCGCCGTCGAGATCGAAGCTCGGACCGCCCGAGTTCCCGCGGTTCACCGCGGCGTCGATCTGCAGGTAGTCGTAAGGCCCGGAGCCGATGTCGCGGTTATGCGCCGAGATGATGCCGGCCGTCACCGTGCCACCGAGACCAAAGGGATTGCCCACCGCGAGCACCCAGTCGCCGACCCGCGGGTCCTTCTGGGAGAACTTCACATAGGGGAACGTCTTGCCCTTCGCGTTCGTCACCTTGATCAGCGCGACGTCGGTGCGCGGATCGGTGCCGATGAGCTTGGCCTCGTATTTCTCGCCGTCCTCCATCGTCACCGAAATGTCCTCGGCATCCTCGATGACGTGGTTGTTCGTCACGATGTAGCCGTCGTCGGAGATGAAGAAGCCGGAGCCCTGGGCGAGGCTCGGATGCGGCTTGGAGGGATGCTGCGGCATGCCCTTCCGGAACTGCTTGAAGAAGTCGTAGAGCGGATTGTCCTCCGGTATGTCGGGCATGCCGGGGATGTCATCGTTCTCCGCGACCTTCATCTCGCCCTTGACGTTGATGCTCACCACCGCCGGGCTGACCTTGGCCACCAGATCAGCGAAAGTGATCGGCGCGCGGCCGTAAGGCGTTTCGACGGTCTGCGCCGCCTGAGGGGTCTCTGCCACGGCGAATGGCACGCCGGTACCGAACGTAAGCCCCAATGCGCCGGTGGCGATCAGGGCGGCAGCGGCGAGGAGCGCGGGCTTGCGGGTCAGCTTCCGCAACCGCGGGCTCTCGTTCGCAGCAGGGCTCTGGTCAGTTTTCATTGGTCACCTCTCTCCTGAGGGAAGAATCCCATTGATCGTTTTGCCCCGTGTGAAGCGGCAAACATCCAGGTTTTTAGATATAGGCCTTCACCGATTACGCCGCGGTTTCGACGGTATTAAATTTCGGTAAGGTTCACCGCCGTGAACGGCCTGGATTCCAAGGAGTTTTTGCCCCTCGGCGCCTTGCGGTCAGCCCTCGCCCACGAGGTGCTTGAGGCGGCGTTTCTCACTGGCGGTCAAGGGCTTAGGCGCCTCGGCGGTCGATTCGCGCCGCCGATACCCGTAAATGATAGCGGCAAGCGCTGCCAACAAGACGAGCGGCGTGGCGAACCACAAGATCCAGGTATGCGGGGAGAGCCGCGGCTTGAGCAGCACGAACTCCCCGTAGCGCGACACGATGAAGTCGATGATTTGCTGATCGCTGTCACCCGCTTTCAGCCTTTCGCGCACGAGAATGCGCAAGTCCTTGGCGAGCGGCGCATCGGAATCGTCGATCGACTGATTCTGGCAGACGAGGCAGCGCAAGCCTTCGGACAGCGCCCGCGCCCGCGCCTCGAGCGCGGGGTCCTTCAGCATCTCGTCGGGCTGGACGGCGAATGCGGGACTCGCGACCGAAAGCATGATCGCCAGGGAAAGAAGCCACGTCCTGACAGAAGAGCGTGCGGCCATCGTCACTTCCCCGCCGGCGCAGCCTCGGCCTTGACCTCGGCCTTGGCGCGCGCCCGTTTCGGCGCGCCGACCCGCAAGCGGCGGTCCGACAGCGACACGCCGCCACCGAAGAACATGACAAGACCGCCGAGCCAGATCAGGCGAACCAGAGGGTTGAAGTAGACCCTGACGCTATAGGCCCCGTTCTTCAGTTGATCGCCCAGCACGACGTAGAGATCGCCGCGCCAGCTGACGTGAATGGCGGATTCGGTGGTGGTGTTCTTCTCCACCGTGAATTCGCGCTTCGACGGTGTGAGCTCGGTCACCGGAGAACCGTTGCGGGTGACCTTGAACATGCCGACGCGCGCGCGGTAGTTGGGACCTTGGCGCGGCGCCACGCCTTCGAACAACAGTTGGTAGCCGGCGATGTCGACGGTCTGGCCCGGCGCGAGCGCTTCGATCCGCTCCGCCCGCCACGCCGTCGTGGCGACGATGCCGATGACCACGAGACCAAGGCCGGCATGAGCAAGCGCGCCGCCATAGGCCGCCCGCGGCAGCTTACGCGCGCGGCGCCACGCTTCCCCCGATGCGGCTCCGAACAGTTTCACGCGATTGGCGATGTCAGTGACGGCGCCGAGAATGAGCCACACCCCAAGGCCGATGCCGAGCGGGGCGAGCCATGGGCCCTTCTGAGTGAAGGCAAGCACCAGGACCATGACGAGAAGGGCAACAATGGCGGCAGCCATGAGCCGCTGCGCCGCGGCGAGGAGGTCGCCACGCTTCCAGGCGAGCAGCGGCCCAAAGGGAACCACGATGAGCAGCGCGACGATGAGCGGCCCGAAGGTGAGATTGAAGAACGGCGGGCCGACGGAGATCTTGTCGCCGGTCAGGGCTTCGAGCCCGAGCGGATAGAGCGTGCCGACGAACACGGCGGCGCAGGCGACGGTCAGGAGGAGATTGTTGAGGACGAGGCTCCCCTCGCGGCTGATCGGCGCGAACAGTCCGCCCTGCGACAGGAGTGGCGCCCGCCACGCGAACAGGGCGAACGAGCCGCCGATGAACACGCCCATGATGGCTAGGATGAAAACGCCGCGTTCGGGGTCGACGGCGAAGGCGTGCACCGAGGTCAGCACGCCCGAGCGCACGAGGAACGTGCCCATCAGGCTCAAGGAGAAGGTGATGATGGCGAGCAGGATTGTCCACACCTTGAGCGCGTCACGCTTCTCCATGACGAGTGCGGAGTGGAGCAGCGCCGTGCCGGCGAGCCACGGCATGAAGGACGCGTTCTCGACCGGGTCCCAGAACCAGAAACCGCCCCAGCCGAGCTCGTAGTAAGCCCACCACGAACCCATGGAGATGCCGAGCGTGAGGCACATCCACGCGGCCAGCGTCCACGGCCTGACCCAGCGCGCCCAGGCGGCGTCGATGCGACCGTCGATCAAAGCGGCGACGGCGAAGGAGAACGCCATGGAGAAGCCGACATAGCCCGCGTAGAGGAACGGCGGGTGGAAGGCGAGCGCCGGATCCTGCAGCACGGGGTTCATCCCCTGCCCGTCGAACGGCGCCGGGTCGAGCCTGATGAAGGGATTCGACGTGGTGATGATAAACAGCAGGAAAGCGACTGCGATCGAGCCCTGCACCGCGAGCACATTGGCCTGGAGCTGGCGCGGCAGATTGGTGCCGAAGGTCGCGACCGACGCGCCGAACAGCGCGAGGATCAGCACCCAGAGGATCATCGAGCCCTCATGGTTCCCCCACACGCCTGAGATCTTGTAGAGCATCGGCTTCGCCGAAGCGGAGTTCTGCCAGACGTTCAGCACCGAGAAGTCAGAGGTGACGTAGGCCGTCATCAGGGCGAAGAAGGCAATGGCGATGAGGACGAACTCGAGTTGCGCGGCGGGCACGGCAATCGCCGTGAGCTGCGGGTCGCGCAAGCGCGTGCCGATCACCGGCAGCACCATCTGCACGATGGCGACACCAAGCGCGAGGATCAGCGCGTAGTGGCCGGTCTCGGCGATCATGGTCCCGGCGTCTCCCTAATTTGTTGCGCTCTGTGCCGTGCCGCCGGCATCGGCGCCTCCGCGCCAGACGCCCTCGCTCTTGAGTTTCGCAGCGACCTCCGGTGGCATGTATTTCTCGTCGTGCTTGGCGAGCACGTTATCGGCATGAAACACGCCATCGGGACCCATTGTGCCTTCCGCCACGACGCCCTGCCCTTCGCGGAACAGGTCGGGCAGGACCCCCGTGTAGGTGACCGGCAAGGTCTTCGCCCGATCGGTGACGACGAAGCGGACCGTCGTCCCCGCGTCGCGCACGACGCTTCCCATTTCGACCAAGCCGCCGAGCCGAATTCGTTGGCCCGGCGCGACATGCATGTCGGCGACGTCGCTCGGGCTATAGAAGAAGACGATGGAATCTCGCATAGCGTAGAGCACGAGTCCCACGGCGACTCCGAGCACCAGAAGGCAAGTGCCGATCAGAACGCCTCTGCGCTGCTTTCGTGTCATGACTTCAATCCAAGCTCTGCCGCGAGCGCGTCGAGTTGCTCGATGGCTTGCGTGTTGCCGGCGAACTGGGTCTTGGCGCGGGCCAGGGCCGCAAGCGCCTCATCCTTGCGATCGAGCACCGTATAGGCGCGGACCAGTTGGAGCCAACCCGCCAGATCGTCGCCCTGCTGCGCGAGCCGCCCTGCAAGCCTTTTTACCATGCCTTCGATCATGGCCTGGCGGTCGGCCGGGCTCATATTTTGCGCTGCGGCAACATCCGCCGCCTTGGGGCCCGGCGCGCCCGCAGGCGGTGCTGTCACGGAACCAGCGCCTGACTTGCCGGAAAGATGTGCCTCGGCATTGGCGATGCGCTTCTGAACCATCGCCCGCCAAGCCTCGTTGCCGCCCTGCCGATCGAGCAGGCCGCGCCAATCGGTGATGGCAGCCGCAAAGTTGCCGTCCTGCTCCTTGGCGATGGCGAGGAGGATGCGCGGCTCGACCAGCGTGCCATCGAGCGCGAGCGCTTGCTCGAGTGCGTGCTTCGCCGCGTCGCTCACCAAGCCGCCCTGCTCCAGCACGAGCGCCTGGCCGTAACCCGATAGGCGCGCCGCCGATGCTCCAAGCAAGCGAATGGCCTGCAGATACGCTTCGGCCGCGTCGCTGTAACGCTGCTCACCCATATAAACCGGCGCGATCACGTCCCAGCCTTGGCCCTCGTCGGGATGAGAGCGAAGCCGCGCTTCCACCCGAGCGACCAGAGCTGCGACGTTCGTCTCGGCGGCCGGGTCTTGCAGGCGCGCCTCAAGCGGCTGATCGGGAAGACGGGGAGAGCCGTAAAGGAGGTAGAGGCCGACCGCAGAAAGGGGTAGCGCGAGCGCAACGCCGATCAGCGCCGCGCGGGCCGGTTTCGTGGCTGCCGGCGCGGCCTTGCGTTTGGCCATCTTGCTGTCGGCAGCGAGCAGCCGGCGTGCCACCTCAAGCCGCGCGGCCTCGGCCTCGGCATCGCCGATCAGGCCACGCGCACGGTCGCCCTCGATCTCCTCGAGCTGGTCGCGGTAGACGGCGGCATCGAACGCCTCGCGCACGGGCGCAGGACCTCCGCCACCCGCAAGCGGGCGCAACAAGAAGAACAGCACGATCGCCGTGAGCCCGGCGAGAACGACCCAAAGAAGCACGAAGGGGCCCTAACCTCTGGAAGCCAAACGAAGGCTAGGCATAGGGAAAGGCGCTAAGCGGGGCAAGGTCCCCTAGGCGGCCGAACATTAATTTGCCGCAAGGGTCAACGGCGCCAGCGCCGCCACGCGAGAAACGGCCGTCAGCTCACCGTCTTCCAGGTGCCGTCAGACGACCGGCAGGCGGTGCCACGGGCCGTCTGCGGCTGGCCGCTGATGTAGATCGTGTGCGTGTAGGGCCGGCAAAAGGAGCTGCCCTGCTGGTAGGGCTTGCCCGGCACGATCTGGCCGCGATGCTGATTGGAAGGATTGTTCCACGGCGTGACTTGGCCGGCTTGGCCGTATTCCAACGCCCGGTATTCCGCGGCAGCCGCCAGCTGACGGTCGCGCTCGTCCATATCCGCGCCGATCAGGTTGCCGAGCAGGCCGCCGGCCATCGCACCGATGGCGATGCCCGGAATGCGGTTGTTCTTGCCCCCGATCGCCGCACCGGCCGCGCCGCCGGCGACGGCGCCGACAATGGTGCCCGTGCCTTGCTTGTTGCCGGGCCCGCAGGCCGGCAGGAACAGCGGCACAAGCGCAATCGCGATAATCGGCTTAACTCTCATGGGTATCCCCCTCCGCCTAGAATTAACCAGTCGGTCCTGGGCGAGAGACTGAATTGGTGAAGTTTAGCGTCCCTAAAGGCTCTTAAGAATAACAAATCTGGCCAAAATAGGTTGCAGAGGGCCGAGCGGTTAAAATCAGGCCGCAGGCAGCCTTAGCCGGGCCCGCAGCCCCCGGTCCGGCGAGGGTTCGAGCTCAAGGCGCCCCTTATAAAGATGCGCCAAATCGGCCACGATGGAGAGGCCGAGCCCCGAGCCCGGCTTGGTCTCGTCGAGGCGTTGCCCGCGCTTCATCGCCCGCTTGCGCTCGGCGTCCGTGAGCCCGGGGCCGTCATCGTCGACGACCACGGCGAAGCTCTTGCCGCCCGGCACTGGCTCGGCCTCGACGACGACGCGCGCTTTCGCCCATTTGCAGGCATTGTCCATCAGGTTGCCGACCATCTCCTCGAAGTCCTGCTTCTCACCTTGGAACTTCAAGCCGGAGGCACTGTGGACGGTCAGCGCGATGCCCCGCTCGCCGTAGATGCGGTCGAGCGTGCGCTTCAGCGCCTCGAGCACCGGCGTGACATCCGTCACATCGCCGATCACGCCCGACCGTGCCGCGACGCGCGCCCGGTCGAGATGGTGGGTGATCTGGGTGCGCATGATCTCCGCCTGCTCGACCACCTTGTCGGCAAGCGGTCCCTTATGGGTGCGCGCCTCGTTGCTGATCACGCTGAGCGGCGTCTTGAGCGCATGCGCAAGATTGCCGACATGGGTGCGGGCGCGTTCCACGACATCGCGGTTCGATTGGATCAGGGCATTCAGCTCTTGCTGGAGCGGCTTGATCTCGTCGGGAAGCTCGCCTTCGAGGCTCTCCGCATCGCCCGAGCGGATCGCGCTGAGATCCTGGCGAATGGCGCGCAAGGGAAGGAGGCCGAACCGCACTTGGAAGAAAGTCGCGATGACGAGGCCGAGCCCGAGCAAGGCGAGCGCGAGGATGAGCATGGTGGTGAACGCGGCGAGATCGGCGTCGATCTCGGCGGCGTCACCCGCAACGGCATACGAGTAAGGCTTCGAGTTGGGACCGCCGGGCCTGATCTCGCGCTCGACAACACGCAAGTTCTGATCCTGGGGACCCGGCTCATAGCTCCGCCGTGTCAACGTGTCGTCGGCGGGAGTGCCCTCCTGGCTTGGCAGCTTGAGCTGCTGATCGAGCAGCGAGTCGGAGACATAGAGAGGACGCTTGGCGCCCTCGAGCGGCTTGATCTGCCAATACCAGCCGGAGAACGGGAGGGTAAAGATGGGATCGCCGATATTGGCGGGCTCTTTGGGGGAGCTTGTGCCCTCTGCCGTGGTCGAGGCCACGAGGCTCGTCATGTAGACGTTGAGGCGCGCGTCGAAATTGCGTTCGACGGCCTCACGATAGAGGGAGACAAGGAGGATGGCGGCGACGGGGATGACCACGAGGGTCCATGCCGCGGCCGAGGCGAACAGCCTGAAGGCGAGAGACTTAAGCCCCATCTTCGGCGTCCGTAAGGCGGTAGCCTAGCCCGCGGACGGTCGTGATGAGATCGACGGGCAGCTTCTTGCGCAAGCGCCCGATGAAGACCTCGACCGTATTGGAGTCGCGGTCGAAATCCTGTTCGTAGAGATGCTCGACGAGCTCGGTGCGTGAGACCACGCGCTCGCGATGCATCATCAGGTAATGAAGCACGCGGTATTCATGGGAAGTCAACTTGATCGCCTGGCCGTCGACCGTGACGCGCGCGGTCTTGGTGTCGAGACGAAGCGGCCCGCATTCCATCTCGTTGCGGGCATGGCCGGCCGAGCGCCGGAGCAACGCGCGAATCCGCGCCAGCACCTCTTCCATGTGGAAGGGCTTGGCGACGTAGTCGTCGGCCCCCGCGTCCATACCGGCCACCTTGTCGCTCCAGCGTTCGCGCGCGGTGAGGATCAAGACCGGCATTTTGCGGTCGTCGCGCCGCCATTGCTCGAGCACGCTCAACCCATCCTTCTTGGGAAGGCCAAGATCGAGCACGACGGCGTCGTAAGGTTCGGTATCACCGAGGAAGTGCCCTTCCTCACCGTCGAAGGCGGTATCGACGGCGTATCCCGCGTCGCCGAGCGCGGTCACGAGCTGGCGATTGAGATCCGGATCGTCCTCGACGACAAGAAGCCGCAAAATACCCTCCCAAGGGTTCAGGACGCGTCCCGCGCCCTCCTAAAATCTCCCAGTACGGGCGTCGACGGTGAGGTTCTGCACGTCGCCCTTCTGACCCAGCACGACGATCTTATAAATGAACTGCGCGCCGTTTTGGCACAAGGTGGCGGAGATCACCTTACCGCCGGTCCTGGACTGGACCATGTTGTAAATCACGTTCCCGGGGATGAGCGAGTTCTGAGAGATGATCGCGCCGGCCGACTTCCACGGTACGCACCCTGCCTGGGCAGGCGCGCCCGCCGCGGCCAGCATGACCGCAGTGAGCGCCGCAAAGGCCGTTCGCTTCATCGCCCGACAAATCATCTCAGTCCCGCTATCCCTTCTTGGGGGTAACCTAAAGGAGCCCCAATGAACGACGCATGAACGGTTGCCCCGGCCTATTTCTGCCGGGCGGATTTGCCCGCGCCCGGCTTGCCGGCGGCATCGTCCACCTTGGCGCCGAGCGCC
>CAWGXJ010000021.1:0-26720 GCA_963826465.1 uncultured Alphaproteobacteria bacterium | reverse complement strand
CAGCAGGTTGCGCCGGGCGACGTAGTTGAAGAGGAACACGATCCCCGCCGTCGGCAGCTTGGCGAGCTGGTAGCTGAGCGGCGTGCCGGTGGTAATGGCCCACAGGAGAAGCCCGTTCAGCAGAAGGCCGGCGAGGCCGATTGCGACGAAGCCCGTCAACTCGACCGACCGGCTGGAGAGGCGCCGCTCGTCGAAGATGTATGAGATGCTGGCGACATAGACGAGAAACATGCCCGCCAGGAAGCTGATCGAGGCCGACACGAGGTAGTAGATGCCGACATACTCAGTCAGGAAGATCAGGAGGCCGTAATCCACCGCGAGCGCAGCAACGCTGATCGCACCGTAGAGCACGAACTGCCGCAGTTGCTCGTCCCACAAATCGCCGAGCCACGGCCCGCGCGGGACCCTCGGCATCTGCCGGCCGTCGATGCTCATGCCACTTTCCTCGGTACGAGCCGCTCACTCTTGAGCGCGTCCTCGATGCCGGACGGCCCGGCCTCGTGGTACTCGGCGTCCTCGTTCACCTGCCATACGTCGTAGAGCGTCTCGCCCGCCTCGATGTTGAGCGCGGTGAGCAGGCCGGTCATCATTGCGTGGTCCTGGTTGTTGTATTTGTGCATGCCGTTGCGGCCGACGAGATGGAGCGTCGGGTAATGCGCGGCGAGATCGCGGCGCACCATCTCCATGTTCTCCGCATAAGCGTCGTCATACACAGGATAGGCCTTCGGCTGGCGCACCACGCAGGCCTCGAAAATATCCGCAGGCCGCATCAACCCGATCTTGTCGATCTCCTTCATGGCGAGCTTGATCAAGTCGTCGTCGCTCGCGGTCCATAGCCCGTCGCCTTCGAAGCAGAAATATTCGAGGCCGAGGCTCGTCGAGCTGTCGTCGGGAATGAGCTCCGGGGACCACGATCGGAAATTCTGCACCCGGCCGACCTTGACCGCGGGATCGTGGATATAGACCCAGTTATCGTCGAGCGTGACGTTCGATTTGCCGATCAGGACGACAGTGAGGAAATCGCGATAGCGCAGCTCGCGCGCGTGCAGCGTGGAGATCGGCCCCGGCGTGATCGAGCGGACGAGATCGCGCACCGGCGCCGACGACACCACGTGCTGCGCCGTATAGGTCTCGCTTGCGCCGTCGCCCTTGACAACCTCGACGGTCCATAGCCGCGCGGTCTCATCCCAGTGCAGTTTCTCGACCTTGCGGTCCATCATCACGCCCCCGCCGAACGCCTCGATCTTGCGCGCGGCCGCCTCCCACATCATGCCGGGTCCCCGGCGCGGATAGCGGAACGACTCGATGAGCGTCTTCGCCGTCGCGCCGCCCTTCCCCGAGCGGCCGAGCGAGCGCCGGACCCCATCCATGACCGCAGCGCGGAGATCGAGGCCCTTGATGCGTTGCGCCGCCCAGTCGGCGGAGATCTCGTCGCAACTCATACCCCACACCTTCTCGGTGTAGGTCTTGAAGAAGATCGAGAACAGGCGCTCGCCGAACTGGTTGCGCACCCACTCGTGAAACGTCTTGGGGCTCTTGATGGGCGTCGCCCGCGCCCGCGCATAGGACAGGACGCAAGCGAGACTCTCGATCGGTCCGAGCTTGCGGAACGCCTCGAAGGCTCTGAGCGGATACGAGAAGAACTTGCCGCGATAATAGATGCGCGACAGGCGGGGCCGCTCGATGAAGTCGTCGGGCAGGATCTCGTTCCACAGATCGACGATCTCCTTCGACTTCGAGAAGAAGCGGTGACCGCCGATGTCGAACAGGAAGCCCTTGTAATTCACGGTGCGGCTGATGCCGCCGACATAGGCGGGGTCCTGCTCGAGCACGAGCACGCTGCGCCCGTCCTTGGCGAGCCGGTAGGCCGTGGTCAGCCCTGCGGGCCCTGCACCGATGACGATAGTCTCTGCCGAAAGACCCAAGATCCGCTCCCCGGATTGCCCCCTTATTCCTTGGCCGGAACCCTAGGGATTTGGCGTAAAGGAAGCCCTAAACGGCGAGCGAAATCGGGGGCCGCGCCTCCTTTTTCGGCGTGCTTCTGATGCTCTTCGGCGACCAGCTCGTCGGCACCGGGCTCATCGCCGAATTGCTCGTGGCGCGCTCCATAGACGAGCGCAGCAAATACGAGGTTCGCGGCAAGACGTCGTGACGTTGGCGTTTGCGCGAGTCCCTCCCGCTACGCCGAGAGCCCCGCAGCCGAATTGAGACTCTGCGAGTCGGCTAAGCTACGCCGTTGTCGATGCGCTAATGTCGCGCAGCTACGGCATAATCACGAAGCACGTTGGCTTCCAATTGCAGCTCGCCGAGGCGATGCTTGAGAATGTCGCCGATACTGATGATTCCGACGAGATTATCGCCATCCTTGACAGGCAAGTGGCGGATACGCCGTTGCGTCATCAACTTGATCACGTCGGTGATGCTGTCCTCCGGCGAACAGACAATGACGACCTTCGTCATTAGCTTGGACACGGTCATCCCCGACAGCTCACTGCCATGGGTCACCAATCCATAGGCGAGGTCTCGCTCGGAAATGATGCCGTCGATCGACTTGCCGTCGTCACTCACGACCATGGCACCGATCTGCTCGGTTCGCAGTTCATGTGACAGCCTGAGCGCTGTCACATCCGGCCTCACCGTCTTCACGGCAGAGCCTTTAGTCCTCAGGATGTCCGCCACTTTCATGATCAGCCCTCACGAGATGTCGGATAGGCGCACAGCGTGCGCGCGATTCGTGGCTCACCGATGGCGGAAGATCTTGGGAGGCCCCCGACCGGACGAAGTGCCGCACTCCCCACCCGCTAAATGGCCGTCCCGCGATGCGATCCGCGTCTGGGTCTTGCTGTCGTCTCCCCCGCAATCCTTATGGCTTGCGGCCCCCCGGCCGGCGTTGGGGCGTTGCGCGAAGTCCGCGGCCAGGGTCTGGGGACCTCTTTTGCTTTCTGTCCAGGAACCTTTTGGCGGCCTACGGAGTTGCCGAAATTAGTCAGCGACCGTTTTGGCAAGGGCACCGGGACTCCGGTCGCAAGTCGTGCCTAACTTGCATGCGTCCTTGGAGGGATAGGGCCCATGTTGCAGGGATTGCTCGAAAAACGAGCCACCAATCGCGCATACCATCGCGAATATCAAAGGACTGTCGACGATTGCCTCACGGTCCTGTTCCGCGGTTTTCCTGACGGGTCGCTGCCCTCGCTAAGGCAGCGAGTTGGCAGTTCGGGTCTCGTGCGGCGGGGCGAGGCCGAAGGGACCGATGTCCGCGCCTGCTCCGTGCAAGTGGCGGTCCTCCTTATCCGGAGGATCATCGGCCCCTTGAGCAAACGGGAACGCCAAGAACTCATACAGGCCTTCCTGGAGAATGACGCCAGCAACCCGACTTACCGGGGCTTCAAGTACATGTTTCGGGTCGTGGAGCAGCTCAACGTCTCGCCCGCTCTCGTTGCGTACTTGAACACCGAGGTGGCAGGCCAGCTGCACGGCATGTCTCAGGAAGCCATTTTCAACGCATGGGTAGAGGCGCAGATAGACGGCGTCATGGACCAGCTGCGAGAGCGATGCCTAGAGGAAGCAGAGCTACTACATCCTTATATCATACCGGAAACATCACGCCTCGCGGCGAACTCTGCCCGCAACCAGCAACCAGCCGGCGCTACTCTTGCGTCTCTGGCCCGCGCCAGCGGAGCCGGGCGCTGCCACAACCACTTGGTTCCTGCCCTGCCCCTTGGCTGCGTAGGCGGCGATGTCCGCCTCATACAGCAACGCATCGAGGCTATAGCCGAAACTCTCGGTCGACGCGATGCCGACGCTCGCCGTCACGTTCACCGGCACGTCGGCAACGCGCACTGTTGTCGCGGCAATCCGCCTGCGCATCCGCTCGGCGATCGTAGACGCCTCGCCCACATCCGTCTCCGGGAGCAAACAGCAGAATTCATCGCCACCCAGCCGAAACAAGAAGTCTCCTGGGCGAACGTTGTTGTACGCGACCGCGACAAATTTCGTCAGGAACTGGTCGCCGCCGACATGTCCGAACCGGTCGTTGAGCTCCTTGAACTGATCGAGATCAAACAGGAGCAGACAAAGCGGCTTCTTCGCCATCCGATGTCGCTTGATCAGCCGCTCTCCGTACACGAGGAACGCGCGGCGGTTGAAGGCTCCGGTCAGCAAATCGGTCTGCGCCTTGAGCATCTGCTCACGCTCAAGCCGCTCCCGGGTCATGGCGACGATGAGCACAGCTAGAATGATGGTGCTGAAGGACAAGGATCAGACTGAATGCGCCCACCCAATTCGATTGCATGGGCTGCGCGCCGAACGGAAACGGGGCGACTCCGACGAGAGCGATCCGGCTGGCAAAAAAGATGGCAAGCGACGCAAACAGAAGGATGATCGCCCAACGCGACGACAGCCTTTCCTCGCGGCCTCGCCAGAACTCAAAGCGCCGCCACGTCACCGAGAAAGAAGGTCGCGCTCCACCACAGGAACCAGACCGCGCGCTTGTCCCGAAGCCAAAAGACGAGGAACAGGATCCCGAGCAGAGTCCTGGCCAAAAGCCCCATCAGCACGACCGTGAAGCCGTCGATCTGCATGCAGGTCCCCGTTACGGACGGCGCCGCGCGGTTCGCGAGCCCCGCACCCTCTTTGCAACCATGCTTATACACATACGGACGTGAATGATCTCCCCGCGATGAAGACGCATCCGGACTTTGCGAAATGCCCTCATCCGCGACGAGGGCGCGCGGGGATAAGTCTCACCTCTTGCAGATCGGCAAAGGCTCCGGCTTCGCCGGCGGGTGATCCTCCTTATATTGAGCGAGGGCCGGCTCGAGGGTCTCCTTGGGCCAAAAGTTCGGCGCGCCGATCTCTCGCAAGCACGACGCATTCCAATACAATCCGGCGCGCGACGGTGACTGGCCGGCCCGCACCGCGCGGCCCACGGCAACGATGTCGGCCGCCTCGGGGTAGATATAGACCGTCGTCGGCTTGTCCTCCGCCAACGGCAAGATCTTCTCGGCGTCCGACGCGGGCCAACTGGTGCAGCCATTGCTGCGCCCCGCGCCGTAGTCGATCAGCTTGCCGTACGGCACGTAGCCGTCCTTGTCCGCGTAGGGGCTGCTTGGATACTTAATCCGGCAGATCCACGATACGATCTCGCCCGGATGACCGCCGATGGCGCGCGCCCGGGCGTTCGCGGTGACGCCTTCACCCTCGAACTGCAGGAATGGGCGCACCAGAGGCTCGAATATTCCGCCTGCGCGATAATAGCCCTTGAAGGACGTCCGCATCTCGGCCGTCACATAGCCGCCGCCGGTCGTCAGCTTGGAACCTTCCGCATTGCTGAAGTTCTTGGCGCAGCGCTGGCCGTTCGAGAAATCCGCGACGCCCGGCAGATTGCGGCCGCTGCCATGGCCTGACGGGACCGCGTGGAAAGTCTTGTTGGCTTCGCAGATCGCGTAGAACCGGCGTCCATCTGCGGGACGCGTCGCGTCAAAAGCGAAATAGCAGGGATTGTCGACCGCGCCTTCGCGCTGCTTTTCCAGGTAGAACGCGCGCGCCCGCTGCAACACCATACTTGAGATTTGCCCGTCGCCGTCGCCGACATGGGCCTGGAGCCAGGCCGGAACGCCCGGAGCGGACGGAAGCGCCGGCGCGGCCGGAGGTGAAATGAGCCACGGCAGCTCCTCGGCAAACGCGCGGGGCAAGCCCAGTGCGGCCACGGCGAGAACGAGGCCGGCGATAGCCAGTGGGAGAGAGGTCACCCTCAACGCGCGCAAGCTCCTCATCGACGCTGTTGCAAACCGGTCCGAAGCACGGCCCGATCCAGCCCAACGTGGACGCCCCCCGCCTCGGATCATCATTAAAGTTATTGTCTAATCTTAGACGTTAGGCCGGAGTGCTTAATCGGCCCTAAACAGGCTGCATGGAGTAGGTGGTCGCAATGAAGCCCTTTGGGTACAGCCTCGAGCGCCTCCGCCGGGCAGACTTGCCCGTGGGAACGATAGAGCTTGCGCAATATCTGATCGGGAAGACGCTGGTCCACAAGCTCCCGACAGCGAGGCTAAGCGGAGTCATCGTTGAAATCAGAGGCGTATCCGCCTGGCGACGCCGCCGGTCACGCCTTCCGAGGCAAGACTCGAGGCAATCAGTCTTTGTTCCTCGGTCCTGGCTACTGCTACGTCTATTTCACCTATGGCTCCTCGTTCATGGTGAACGTGACCAGCGAGGAACCAGGCGTCGGTGCGGGCGTGCTGTTACGGGCCCTAGAACCGCTCGAGGGCATCGAGACAATGCAGCGGTTTCGCAAGACGACACGCATGCGGGATATTGCGCGCGGACCTGGACGCCTCGCCCAAGCCATGCACATCGACAAGCAATATGACGGGGTTGATCTATGTGCCGGGGACGCTCTTTGGCTCGGCACGCCAGCTCGGCCAATTGGCGCCGTCGGCAGCAGCATGCGCATCGGGCTGACGCGGGAAGTCCATCGCAAGCGTCGGTTCTTCGAGTCCGGCAATCCCTATGTCAGCGGGCCGAGGTCGCTCTCCATCTCATGAGAGAAGTGGACTGTCACGGCATGCCCTCTCCGTCGCCGGCACAAATTTACGGCGTGCCTACTCATCGATCGGTTCAACCCAGTGCGCGCGGCCAGGCCAGGGCTCGAAGGGCTCGCCGAAATACTGCGTCTCGCGAAAGACCTTTCCATCACTGAATTCCATGACGCTGACAGTGTGGAACGGCTTCCCATCATAACTGATGACGTATTCGGTAACCCAAAGATCGCCGCGTCCAATCACGCGCCGAATGGTGAAGTGTTTGTTGGGAAGCAACCCTCGGGTCGTCCGGATGGCGAGCCGACCACGGATGCGCTCGCCGGACTGGGGATACTCCAGCACGACGTCGTCGCGGTAGATCTCATCCTCGGCATCGTCGTCACCGGCCTCAGACGCAGCCCAGTGCCGGTCAAGCGCAGCTCGGATGTCTTGATCTCCCATCTCGCGCTCCTGTCTGCACTACGCCGATATTGGCTTCACAACGTGATCGAATGGTGCGCCCTCACAGGGGCATCAGAGAAATAAGCGTGCCGGGCGCAATGTCTGCTTCGGGTTAGCGGACGCCCCTACTCCCACTCGATGGTGCCGGGGGGCTTCGAGGTGATGTCGTAGACCACGCGGTTGATGCCGCGCACCTCGTTGATGATGCGCCGCGCGGCGTGCCCGAGAAAGTCGTGGGAGAAATCGTAATAGTCGGCGGTCATGCCGTCGGTTGAGGTGACCGCGCGCAGCGCGCAGGCATAATCGTAGGTGCGCGCATCGCCCATCACGCCGACCGTACGCACCGGCAGCAGCACGGCGAAGGCCTGCCAGATCGTGTCGTAGAGCCCGGCTTTGCGGATCTCCTCCAGATAGATGGCGTCGGCCTTGCGCAGGATCTCGAGCTTCTCGGGCGTGATCTCGCCGGGAATGCGGATGGCGAGCCCGGGTCCGGGGAACGGGTGACGCCCCACGAACGCCTCGGGCAGACCAAGCTCGCGGCCGAGTTCCCGCACCTCGTCCTTGAACAGCATGCGCAACGGCTCGACCAGCTTCAGCTTCATCGTCTCAGGGAGACCGCCCACATTATGATGCGACTTGATGGTGACCGACGGCCCGCCTGTCGCCGATACGCTCTCGATCACGTCGGGATAGAGCGTGCCCTGCGCCAGGAATTCGGCGTCGTCGAGCTTCTCGGATTCCTCCTCGAACACCTCGACGAACAGCCGGCCGATGATCTTGCGCTTGGCTTCGGGGTCCGAGATGCCGTCGAGCGCGCGCAAGAAGCGCTCGCTTGCATCGACGTGCACGAGCGGGATGTTGTAATGCCCCCGGAAGAGATCGACGACTTGGCGGGCCTCGTCTTGGCGCAGAAGACCGTGATCGACGAAGATGCAGGTGAGCTGATCGCCGATCGCCTCATGAATGAGGAGCGCGGCGACCGCGGAATCAACGCCGCCGGACAGCCCGCACACCACGCGGCCCTCATCCACCTGCGCGCGGATGCGCTGAACTTCGCTCTCGCGGAACTGGGCCATGCTCCAGTCGCCGGTGCAGCCGGCGATCTCGCGCACGAAGTTGGCAATGAGGGCGGCGCCTTTCGGCGTATGCACCACCTCGGGATGGAACTGCACGCCGTAGAGCTGGCGTGAATCGTCGGCGATGGCCGCGAACGGCGCGCCGGTCGAGATGCCGACCGCGCGGAAGCCGGGCGGCAGCTTGGTCACCCGGTCGCCGTGGCTCATCCACACCTGCGCACGCTCGCCTTCTTTGAACACGCCGTCGAACAGCGGCGTCTCATCGATGATCTGAAGCTCGGCGCGGCCGAACTCGCGTTCGTGCCCCGCCTCCACTTGGCCGCCGAGCGCCGCCACCATGGCCTGCTCGCCATAGCAGATGCCGAGCACGGGCACGTCTGCGGTGAACACGGCCTGCGGCGCTTGCGGCGTGCCGCTCTCGTGCACGGAGGCCGGGCCGCCGGAGAGGATGATGGCGCGCGGGCGCACGGGCGCGAGCGCCGCTTCCGCCTTATCGTACGGCACGATCTCCGAATAGACGCCCGCCTCGCGCACGCGGCGCGCGATGAGCTGGGTCACCTGGCTGCCGAAATCGACGATCAGCACCCGGTCTTGGGTCCCGTCATGAGCCGCGTCGACCGGATCTTCGGCGGGAATTTCGTCCGTTTCCGTCATGGCCGGTGGTTATAGCAGGCTTGGCGAACAGGCAATGGCTGCTTGTGCGCCAACCGGCGGCGTGCGAAGCGGAAAACCCATGAGCCCGCCCGAACAAGACGCGATCGAGGACCGTCTCCGCCGCCAGATCGAGGCCTATCACGCCGCCGGTCTCGCCTATGCGGCCGTGAAGCTCGGCCTGCCCGAGACCATGGGGGCGGACGTTTGGACGGCCGAGCGCTTGGCCGCGGCTTTGGATGTCTCCGCGCCGCATCTCTTCCGCATGTTGCAAGGGCTCGCGACCCTCGGCCTCGTCGCGGCGCGCCCCGATGACACTTTCGCGCTGACGGCTGCCGGCCGGTCCCTGGCCCCCGGCGCGCCCTCAGACCTACGCGAGAAGCTGCTGATCGTCGTCGAGCAGTATTGGCAGCCTTGGGCCAATGTCGCCGGCTGCATCGAGACCGGCACGCCCGCCTTCGAGCGCGTGTTCGGCGAGACGGTGGGCGACTGGCGGCGCGCGCACCCCGCGCACGGCGCGACCTTCGACGCCTATCTCGCGCGGGAGTCGTTTGCGAATGCGGACTCAATCATTGAGGCCCTGGACCTCACGCGCGTCGAGACTGTCGCCGATATCGGCGGCGGCCGGGGCGGCCTCCTCGCCGCGATCCTCAAGGCGCGCCCGGACCTTCGCGGCGCGCTGTTCGACCAGCCCCACACGGTCGCGGCCGCGCAAGCCTATCTCGGGTCGCTCGGCCTCGGCGAGCGCGTGTCATCCATCGGCGGCGATTTCCTCGCCGCGATTCCGGTCGAAGCCGACATCTATCTGTTGAAGAGCGTGCTTCAGCAATGGGACGACGCCGCCGCGCTGGCCATCTTGTCGAACTGCCGGCAAGCCATGCCGGACCGCGCCAGGCTCGTGGTCATCGAACGGCTGATGCCCGAGCGCCACGCGGACGACCCTGCCGCGGTCATGGCCGACCTGCATATGATGGTGATTTCGGGCGGCCGCGCCCGCACACGAGCGGAGATCGAAGAGCTGCTGAGGCAAGCGGGCCTCAAGGTCGCGAACGTCGCCGCCCCGGGCTCAGGCCTCGCCCTCATCACCGCAACGGCCTAAATATCTGATCCAAAAACAAAAAGCCCCGGCACCTCAGCCAAGATCGCTAAACGATTCAAACGATTCGCCAAACCGGGGACATTCCAAGCCGCCTTGTCGATGGCGTCACGCCCAGCGAAGCCCTATCTTGGCGCGCTTCATGGGCGAGGACCGTAAGACGATGCGCGGCTGGATGGCGGCTTTGACCTTTGCCTGCTGCGTGTCCGCGGGCACCATGCTGGCCGCTTACGAAGGGCCCGACTACAAGAAGCTGAAAGCGCTCCTCCCGCCAGGGCCGGACGCCGCGCTCTGCTTCACCCGCACCTACGACGCTTCCCATCTGAAGCATCACCCCCACCAGAACGTCACCGAGATGATCCTCTCGCTGCGCTACGTCCACCTCAGCGACGACGACGCGATCCTCGTCGCGACCGACGACGGCGGCACGGTCAAGCAGGACTTCCAGTACGACTTCACCCTCGCCGCCAAGACGAGGGAGCACAGCGAGACGCTCTATGCGAGCGGCGACTGCGCCTCCGGCGAGGCGATCGGCTGCGGCGTGGAGTGCGACGGCGGCGGCATCGGCATAGAGCCTGTCGCCGGCAGGGACGGCACCATCCTCGTCACGCTCGAGCGCATTCGCATGAGCCTCGGCTGCGCCGACGGGCCCGACGTCGATCTCGAAGGCGGCGTAGACGACAAGGTGTTCAAGCTCGCCAAGGCATCGCCGTCTGTTTGCGAGGCCATGGAAGCCGCGGCTTATAAGAACCAGCAATGACTCAAGCTTCCGGGCTTCAAGCGGCGCGCGCCACGACCGCGACGAAGAACCCGTCCGTGCCGTGGCTCAGGGGCGTCATCAGAAGCGTCTCGTCCGAGCCGTCGGCCGACGGCGGCGGCGCCGCCTTTACGGCCTGCTCCCACAGGTCCCGCCACCGCACCAGCGTGAAGTCCGGATGCCGGACCAGGAAAGCCGCGACCTGCTCGCGGTTCTCCGCCGGCAGCACGGAGCAGGTGATATAGGCGAGCCGCCCGCCCTGCTTCACCAGCGCCGCACCCTGGTCGAGCACCGTGCGCTGCTCCTCCACCCGCGCCGCAAGCATCTCCGGCGAGAGCCGCCATTTCGCGTCGGGGCGCCGGCGCCAGACACCCGAGCCCGTGCACGGCGCGTCGATGACGACGAGATCCATCCTGCCCTCGAGGGCACGCAAACTCTCGGGCTCCCCACCGGGAAGCACTTGGACGTTCCGCGCGCCGGCCCGCTTCAGCCGCTCGAAGATCGGCCGCAACCTCAAGCGGTCGGCGTCATAGGCATAGAGCTGCCCGGTGTTCTCCATGAGCGCGGAAAGCGCCAGCGTCTTGCCGCCCGCGCCGGCGCAAAAGTCGATGGCCTGCTGGCGGGGACCCGCGCCTGAGAGCAGGCTCGCCACTTGCGAGCCCTCGTCCTGGACCTCGAACCAGCCTTTGCCGTGCCCGGCCTCCGCCTCCACATGCGGACTCCGCGCCGGCCCCGGATGATGCGTGATACGGACGCCGAACGGCGAAAAAGGCGTGGGCTCCGCCCCGAAGCGGTGAAGCGCCTTCAGCACCTTGTCGCGCGTAGCCTTGAGCGTGTTCACCCGGAGGTCGACCGGCGCGCGCGTCGACAGCGCCGCCCCCTCCTCCGCCGCGCTGTCCCCGAAGGCGTCGGCGAAGGCGGGCGCGAGCCATTCCGGATAGTCGCCGCGCACGGAAGCAGGCGCATCGTCGGGAAGCGCGCGGGCCAGCCCTTCGCGCTCGCTTGCGCTGAGCGGGGCCGGCGCAAATCGGCTCCCGTCGCAGAGCGTGGCCACCTGATCCGGCGTCATCCCCCAGCTCGCGACCAGCGCGCGCAGCACGAGCGCGCGGGGGCTGTCCTCGCCCATGGCGTAAGCCGCGGAGGCGCGCTTCCGCAAACAGTCGAACACGAGATTGCCGATCGCCGCGCGGTCGCCGGAGCCGGCGAAGCGATGGCCAAGCCCCCAATCCTTGAGCGCCTCGGAGGTGGGCCGCTTGCGCTGATCGATATCGGCGAGCACCTCGATGGCCGCACTCGCCCGCGCCGCTGGCGTCATGAAGCCGCCTGGAACACGATGACCCGGGCGATGACGATCACCCAGATCAGCGCCAGCGCGATGGCGCCGACGAGAAACAGCGGCGTGCGGTGTGCGAGCCGGTTGGACGTGACATGGACACCAGCGTGCAGAACGCGCGACAGCACGAACATCCACATCAAGACATAAAGGGTGACGTCGAGCGTCCGCGTGAAGAGCGCGAGCAGCACCGCCACGTAGAACAGCATCGGCATCTCCACCGAATTGTGGAACGCGTTGCCGACCTGCTGCACATGGCGTGGCCAGTTGGGCTCGCGGAGCGCGATCTCGTCCCGGCTCACCTCGCCCCGGCGCACCGCTCTCAATCTGAGGAAAAGCATCCAGAACAGGAGCACGAAGGTCAGCGCGACCTGAACGAACATTGGCAGCAGGATGGCTTCGATCGACATGGGTGCCCCCTCACGCTCTCGCGGATCTCGCGGCCGAGCGACAACCCGGCGCGCAGCCCTTATACTCCGTGGGCGGCCTCCTGTAGAGCCGGGCAAGAGAGACATATGTCCACATCGCCGCGGCGGCCGGTCCTAACCTTCCTGCTCGCCTTCCTCGCAGGCGCCGTCGGTACCGTTCTCGGCTGGCTCCTGACCGGATTTATCGCGGTCTATTTCACCGGACTTGCCGGCGTATCGGACATGGAAGGCGGCCGCGCCATGATGGCGTTCTTCGGCATCGCCCCGTTTGGCGGCCTTGCCGGGCTTCTCCTCGGCATCTGGCTTGTCCTGCGCTATTTCGGCGGCTACCGGGGCTTCGCGAAGCTCGCCGGCGGAGGGGGGCTGGTCGTTGTCGCCATACTTGCGGTCGCGGCCATCGGTGTTTGGCTCTACAGCCTCACCGACGACGTGCTGGTCCATAACGGCCTGCCGCCGGAAGTGCGTTTCGAGATCAGGCTCCCGGCCGGCTCCGTGCTTCCGGAAGACGGTGTGGAGGTCGATCTCAACACCGACAAGAACTCCCAGCCCGCCGAGATCGCCCGGGCTCATGGCGACGACGGCAGGCCGGTCCTCTCGGGCAGCGTGGGCCTTTACTATCGGACCTCGAGCCGCCTTCTCGTCCTGCGCATCCCTGACGAGCCCGACCGACTGTTCATTCTGCGGCTGGCCGCAAACCCTGATGCCACGGCGGATTTCGGCCCCTGGCAGCGTGTCGATGAGATCGCCGACGGGACCGATGGCGCCCTTCGCAAGGGAAATCAAGGGGATGACTACGAGATCAGGTACCGCGTCGAGCGGTCCATGTGATCGCCAAATTGCTCGGTAAACATGGATGGAAGTTCAATTGACGCACCCCCTGCGGGCCTTCTAAACCTAGCCCAAACAAAAAGTCCCAGCATTCCCAAGGAGGTATTCATGCGCTTTCGCGCTTCCCATCTCATTTCAGCCGGCACGGTCGCCGCCGCGCTTATCGTTGCGGCTGTCCCGGCGCGCGCCGCGGAAGAACCGGCCGACGCCTGCTTCGACGCCAAGCTCACCGTGAAGGAAGTACTCGACGCTTGTCAGGCCTTCATCGACAAGGGCAGCGAAGACAAGAAGCTCCTCATCCGCGCGCACAGCATTCGCGCCATGGGATTCTCCGCGACCGGGAGCCTCGACAAAGCGCTCGATGAGATGAATGCCGCGGTCGAGATCGATCCCAAGCGCGCCAACAGCTATTTCATGCGTGCCGCCGGTTACGATGCCAGCAAGGAGTACGACAAGGCGCTCGCCGATCTCGATACGGCCATTGGTATCGAAGAGACGGACGCCGACTTCTACCTGCTGCGCGGCGTCGTCTACAGCCACATGAACGACCTCGACAAGGCGCTTGTCGACTTGAACAAGAAGGTCGAGCTCGATCCCAAGGCGATCAATGGCTATTCGAGCCGTGGCGAGCTCTATCGGAAGAGAAAAGAATACGACCTGTCGATTGCCGACTACACGCAAGTCATCAAACTCGAGCCGGACCAGGCCAAGGGCTATGTCGACCGCGGCTGGATCTACGTGCTGAGCGACGATCTCGACAATGCCGGCGCCGACTTCGCCAAAGCGTTGACCCTGCAGCAGACCAATGCCTCCGCGCTGGTCGGCCGTGGCGTGGTCAAGAGCCGCACGGGCAAACCCACCGACGGCAGCGCCGACCTCAAGATGGCCCAGAAGCTCGAGCCCGGCATCTTCGACCAGATCAGAGCTCTCGGAATCAAATAGAGGCTTGCTGGCTGACCGCTACCCTTCGCGCGGATAGTTCGGCGACTCCCGCGTGATGGTCACGTCGTGCACGTGGCTCTCGCGGAAGCTTGCCGTCGAGATGCGGATGAACTCCGCGCGCGTCTGAAAATCGGGAATGGTGCGCGAGCCGGTATAGCCCATCGACGCGCGCAAGCCGCCGATCAGCTGGTGCAGCACGCTGCCCACGGGGCCCTTATAGGGCACTTGGCCCTCGATGCCTTCCGGCACGAGCTTCAGCGTGTCTTTGATCTCCTGCTGGAAGTAGCGGTCGGCGGAGCCGCGCGCCATGGCGCTGATCGAGCCCATGCCGCGATAGGCCTTGTACGAGCGCCCTTGGTAGAGGAACACCTCGCCCGGGCTCTCGTCGGTGCCGGCGAGCAGCGAGCCGAGCATCACGCAGTCGGCCCCCGCGGCAAGCGCCTTGGCGAGATCGCCCGAATAGCGGATGCCGCCGTCGGAGATCACCGGCACGTCCGCTTTCCTCGCCACCTCGACGCATTCCAGCACCGCCGTGAATTGCGGCACGCCGACGCCCGCCACGATCCGTGTCGTGCAGATGGACCCCGGGCCAATGCCGACCTTGATGGCGTCGGCGCCGACATCGATCAGCGCTCTCGTGCCCTCGGCGGTGGCGACGTTGCCGGCCATCACCTGCACGGCGTTCGAGTGCCGCTTGATACGCCCGACCTGATCGAGAACGAGCTGCGAATGGCCGTGCGCCGTGTCCACCACGATTAGGTCGACGCCGGCGTCGATCAGGTGCTCCGCGCGCGCGAAACCGGAATCGCCGACGCTTGTCGCCGCCGCCACCCGCAAGCGTCCCTGTTCGTCCTTGCACGCATGCGGATACGCCCGCGCCTTCTCGATGTCCTTGACCGTGATGAGTCCGATGCAGCGATAGTCATCGTCGACCACGACCAGCTTTTCGATGCGATGCTGATGGAGAAGCCGCTTGGCCTCCTCCATGTCGACGGTCTCCCTGACCGTGACGAGCTTCTCCTTGGTCATCAACTCGGCCACGCGCTGGTTGGGATTGGTGGCAAAGCGCACGTCGCGGTTGGTGAGAATGCCGACGAGCTTGCCGTCGCGGCCGCCATTGGCCGCGGGCTCGACCACAGGGATGCCCGAGATCTGATAGTCGGCCATCAATTTCAGCGCATCGGCCAGGCTCCCGCTCGGGTGGATGGTGACCGGGTTCACCACCATCCCGGATTCGAACTTCTTCACTTGGGCCACCTCGGCGGCTTGCTCCTCCGGTTCCATATTACGGTGGACGACGCCGATGCCGCCGGCTTGCGCCATGGCGATGGCGAGCCGCGCCTCGGTGACCGTGTCCATGGCCGAGGACATGATCGGGATGTTGACGGAGATCGACCGTGTGACGCGGGAGACCACGTCGACCTCGTTGGGGAGCACTTCCGACGGCCCCGGGCGGATGAGCACGTCGTCGAAGGTGAGCGCCAAGGCGCTGTCGGGGAATCGGGTGTTGTCTTGCGAAGACTGCCCGTCGGGCATCGGCCAACCTCTTGCTAAAGGCCCCTCGCCGCTATTTGCGCAGTGCAAAACGCGAGGGCCGGTTGGCGGCTTCCTTTAGCAGCTTGTCCCCGGTTTGGGAAGGCGCGGCGGCCTCTTTCCGGCACGTCCCTGGGGAGCACCCGCTTTGAGCGCCTTGCGCAGGCTCGGCACGGCAAGCGCCATGAAGCTCTGCACCTTCGCCTGCGGCAGACGGTCCTCCCGATGAATCAGGCTGACGGGAATGGGATCGGGCTCGAACGCCTCCAGGATCAGGCGAAGGGATCCGCCCTTAAGGCTCTTGTCGGCCTGATAGGAGAGCACGCGCACAATGCCGAGCCCAGCCTCGGCAGCGTCGATCGCGGCCTCGGCCGTGTTGACGATGAGGCGCGGCACGACCGTCACACTCTGCGGCTTGCGTCCATAAAATGCCCAACGCTCCGGGTGCGAGAACGTGGCGAAGCTGATGCAAGGGCGACCTGCGAGCGCCTTCGGTTCCTCGGGCACGCCGGCCGCTTCCAGATAAGACGGACTTGCACAACACACGTAGCGCACGGTTCCGAGCGCCGTTGCCCGCATAGAGGAATCCGGCAAGTGCCCGATGCGGATGCCGAGATCGAGCCCTTCCTCCACCAGATCGACCACCCGGTCCACCAGAAGCATGCGCGCCGACATCCGCGGGTAAGCCTCCAGATAGGCCCGCACCACCGGCTGCACGTGCCATCGGCCGAACAGGATCGGCGCAGTCAGCGCCAATTGCCCTTGCGGCTCCGCTTGCTCGCCGGCCAGGCGTCGTTCCGCTGCATCGAGTTCGCTCAGCACGCGCCGGCAGGTTTCCAGATAGGCGCGGCCCGGCTCCGTGAGCGTAAGCCGACGGGTCGTCCTGGTGATGAGCCGCACGTCGAGCTCGTCCTCGAGCGCCTTCAAGTGCCGGCTCACCGTCGTAAGCGGCATGCCTAGCCGCCGCCCCGCCCCCGAAAGGCTGCCAGCGTCGGCCACGGCAGCGAACACCCGTATGGCGGTGAAACGATCCATCACATTATCCCGAAAAACGGAATTATAAGTTGAGCCAATAGGCCATACCACCAAGTGACGGAATAAGCCACATAGAGAGGGACCGGGTCGATTGCCGACCCCCCCAACCGCTGACGGAGAAGCACACGTGGGAACGCTCAAGCTGCACGACCTGGAGCTATCGGGAAATTGCTACAAGGTCCGCCTGTTCTGCGCCCTGCTCGGGCTCGACCTCGACATACGGCCGGTCGACTTCATGGCCGGCGCCCACAAGCAAGCCCCGCTCATCGCTCTGAACCCGTTCGGCGAAGTCCCGGTGTTCGAGGACGGCGACCTGGTTCTCCGGGACTCGCAAGCGATCCTCGTCTATCTCGCGCGTAAGTTCGGCGGCGAGAACTGGCTGCCGACCGACCCTGCCGGGATGGCCCAAGTGGTGAGCTGGCTCATGGTCGCGGAGAACGAGATCGCCCGCGGCCCGAACGACGCCCGCCTCCATGACAAGTTCGGCTATCCCCTCGACGTCGATCAGGCGCGCGAGAAGGCCGCGCGCATTCTCGGACTGCTGGAATCCCACCTGAAACAGAACGCGTGGTTGGTGGTTGGCCGTCCGACCATCGCCGACATCGCCTGCATGCCTTACGTGGCGCTCGGCCACGAGGGCGGCGTGCCGCTGGAGCCCTACCCTGCGGTCCGCGCTTGGATTGGCCGCCTGAAGGCACTGCCGGGCTTCATCTCGATGCCGGCATTGTGAGCTATCATGTCAACCTGGATGGACCTCGCCTTCTCCCCCGCCGTCAAAGCCGTGCAGACACGGCGCGGCTCGCGAGAAGGCTATGCCCGCACCGAAGCTAAAGGCTCGACCGCAACCGCGATCGACGCGAACCTTGCGGCGTTCATCGGCGAGCAGCGGTCTTTCTATCTTGCGACTGCAAGCCGGGATGGCCAGCCCTATATCCAGCATCGCGGCGGGCCACCCGGCTTCCTCAACGTCCTCGATGAGAAGACGCTGGCATTCGCCGACTTCAGCGGCAACCGGCAATATATCACGACCGGCAATCTCGCCGAGAATCCACGCGCCATGATCTTCCTTATGGATTACCGCAATAGGCGACGGCTGAAGATCTGGGGTACGGCGCGCGTCGTGGAGGACGATCCCGAACTGATCGCGCGGCTGTTTCCCGATGGCTATCGCGCGCGGGCCGAAGCCGCGATTCTCTTCACCGTCGAGGCGTGGGACGTGAACTGCCCGCAGCACATCCCGCAGATGTTCTTCGCCGACGATGTTGCCGGGGCCGTCGCTGAGCTCAAAGAGCGCATCGCCGAGCTCGAGACGGACAACGTGCGCCTCCGTGCCATCATCGCCGAAGCAAACCATGCCAACGGGGACGCGCCATGACGAAGCACCGCAGCTTCGCGAAGACCGAAGGCTTCAGGCTCGGTGTCTCTGTCCGCGTAGTCGATGCCGCCGCTGCGGCGAGCGCGCCTCGCCCGAGTCGGCGCTTGAATATGGCCAGAACCGTGCTATTGATCGTTCATCGTCGAATAACGATGAAGGAAGCCGGAAATGTCTGCCGTCAAAGCGCGCGAACCTGTATCGGCCGCCCATCCGGCCGAGGACGAGACCATTGCTCTGCTGGCCAAGGCGATCGGGCATCCTGCCAGGGTCGGCATTTTGCAAATGCTGCACGAGAAGCAGTCCTGCATCGGCTGCGATATCGTCGACGAGATCGGGCTCGCCCAATCCACCATCTCCGAGCATCTGCGCATTCTCAAAGCTGCGGGAATCATCACCGGCAGCATCGAGCGCCCGCGGGTCTGCTACTCGCTCAATCAAGCGGCTTTGGAGCCGCTGCGGCGCTTTCTCGATGACGTCGCGAGACGCGCGGCCCGTCACCAATAACCGCAACGACTGGATCACCCATGTCTACCTTCGAACGCTATCTCACCCTCTGGGTCGCGCTCTGCATCGTCGCCGGCATCACGCTCGGACATTTCTTTCCGGGTGTCTTCCAGGCGGTCGGCTCGGCGGAGATCGCCCATGTCAACCTGCCCGTCGCCGTCCTGATCTGGCTGATGATCATTCCGATGCTGATCAAGGTGGATTTTGGCGCCATCGGAAAAGTGCGCGAGCATTGGCGCGGGATTGGCGTGACCCTGTTCATCAATTGGGCGATCAAGCCTTTCTCGATGGCCGCTCTGGGGTGGTTCTTCATCGGCCATGTCTTCGCGCCCTACCTGCCCGCCGATCAGATCAACAGCTACATCGCCGGGCTCATCCTCCTCGCGGCGGCGCCGTGCACCGCCATGGTGTTCGTGTGGAGCAATCTGTCCGACGGCGAGCCGGACTTCACGCTGACGCAAGTCGCGCTGAACGACACGATCATGGTCTTTGCGTTCGCGCCGATCGTTGGGCTTCTGCTCGGGTTGTCGGCGATCATCGTCCCGTGGGAGACGCTGCTCCTGTCGGTCACCCTCTATATCGTCGTGCCGGTGATCATTGCTCAGGTCGTTCGCCAGATCGCCTTGGCGCGTGGCGGCGGCGAGGCGCTGAAACACCTCCTCGCGATCCTGCAGCCCCTATCGCTCTTGGCGTTGCTCGCGACGCTCGTGCTTCTGTTCGCCTTTCAAGGCGAGCAGATCCTGGCCCAACCCCTGATCATCGTCATGCTTGCCGTGCCGATCCTCATTCAAGTCTATTTCAACGCAGGGCTGGCGTACCTTCTCAATCGCGCGGCCGGTGAGGCCCATCGCGTTGCCGCACCGTCGGCTCTGATCGGCGCCAGCAATTTCTTCGAGCTTGCGGTTGCCGCGGCGATCAGCCTGTTCGGCTTCAACTCGGGCGCGGCGCTGGCGACCGTTGTCGGCGTCCTGATCGAGGTTCCGGTCATGCTGTCCGTGGTCAAGATCGTGAATAGCAGCAAGGGGTGGTACGAGGCCGGCGCCGGCGTCCGGCAGCGCATCGCGCGGGCGAAGGGAAGCGCCTAGCAGCAACTCGACTTCTTCGTCTTCGCCCCTTGTACCGGCGCTGTCGTATCGAAGGGAAGCGACGTCCCGCAGCCGGCGAAGATTCCGTAATGGGTCGAGAAGGTGCCGACGAGATCGAAATACGGCGCAAAACGCGTCTCGGCCAGCATGCGCCACGAGTTGCCGCACACGGGGAACACCTTGCCGCGCTCGATGATGTGATGCCCGTCGAGCGCGAAGGCTTGGGCTTGCTCGGCCACGCCGCCGCGATAGACCACCGCCTGGCCGTAATCCTCGCACGCCGGCTCCAGGTCATCGAGCTTGAAGAGGCGATAGGTGGCGGAGAAGAACTTCGCCTGACCGAGCTTCGCCCGCATCGCCTCGTTCTCCACTTCGATCGGCCGGCTGGTGACGAGACGCGGATCGAGGAAGCCGGCTTGCTTCGCCATCGGCAGGAAGTCGTTCCAATAGAGCGCGCCGCCTAAGCACTCGCCATAGAGCAAGGGATCGGCGCGTATTTCGTCAGGCAGGCGACGGTCGCAATAGACGTCGGCGAAATAGAGCTCGCCGCCTGGTTTCAGGAGCCGGTGTGCGCCGCGCAACACCGCGAGCTTGTCGACGCAGAGATTGATGACGCAGTTCGACACCACCACGTCGAAGGTCGAAGGCTCGAGATCGAGCTCGTCGAGCTTCTCGAGATAGCCTTTGAGGAACCGAACGTTTGACTGCGCGTAACCGAACTGTCGCATGTGCCAATCGACATGACGGTTCGCCGTGGCAAGCTGCTCGTCGGTCATGTCGACGCCGACCACCTCGCCGCGTTCGCCCACGAGCTGGGAGATCAGATAGACGTCGCGGCCCGAGCCCGAGCCGAGATCGAGCACGCGGCAGCCTTGCAGCGCCGCCGGAATGACGATGCCGCAGCCGTAATATTTCGACCGGACCTCCTCGTGCACATTGGCGATCAGCGCCTCGAGATGGCCGGGCACGCCGCCGCCGTCGCAGCACGCCGAGGTCTTCAGGTCCTTCGAGCCCTTGAGGACCTTGCCGTAATACTCCTTCACCACCTCGACATTCATGGACCGCTCCTCGCGCCTAATGAAGATGTCGCCACACTAGCAAGACTCGCGAAAATTGGGCAGCACACGCGCGTGCACAGTCCTGTGAACCGGCCTCATCGCGGCGCGCCCCGGAACCCGGTCGCCAGCACATAGACCTCGGCGGAATCCTGGCGTGACGCCTTCGGCTTGACGTGGGCCACCTTGGTGAAGCCCTGCTTGAGGCGGCTGACCAGGTCCTGGCCGGCGCCCCCTTGCAGCACCTTGGCGAGGTAGGCCCCGCCGGGCTCAAGCACGTCCTCGGCGATGTCGAGCGCGGCTTCGGCGAGCGCCACCACGCGCAAATGGTCGGTCTGGCGGTGCCCGGTCGAAGAGGCCGCCATGTCGGAGAGCACGACGTCGGCGCGGGCGCCGCCGAGCGCGGCCCGGATCTGATCGCCCGCCTCCGGATCGGTCATGTCGAGGACCATAAAGTCGACGCCGGGGACCGGCTCGATGTCGTTCAGGTCGGCGGCGATCACCCTGCCCTTGCCTGCCTCCGCGCCAACGCGCGCCGCGGCCACCTGGCTCCACCCGCCGGGCGCCGCGCCGAGGTCGATCACAATCTTGCCGGGCTTCAGGAAGTGATGCTTGTCGTCGATCTCGAGGAGCTTGAACGCGGCGCGGCTGCGATAGCCTTGGCGCTTCGCCTCCTCCACGTAGGGGTCGTTGAGCTGCCGCTGGAGCCAGCGCGTCGAGCCGATCTTCCGCCCTTTGGCGGTCTTGACCCGCACGCTGAGGCTCCGCCGCCCCGGACCGCCGCTTTTTGTCGATTTCACCATAAGTTAATCACGTCCGGAGGTCGCACCGGCTTGACCTGGCAGGCGCGCCCGCCCCATGTGCACCACATCTGCCCTCTAACACCTGCCACATGCCCCGCTATTTCGTCACCCTGATCGTCGCGGTCGCCCTGTTCATGGAGACCATGGACTCCACGGTGATCGCCACGTCGCTGCCGGCGATCGCCGCGGATCTGCATGAGGACCCGATCGCCCTCAAGCTTGCGCTGACGTCATATCTTCTGTCGCTCGCGGTGTTCATCCCCTTAAGCGGCTGGATGGCCGACCGCTTCGGCGCCCGCACCGTATTCCGCGCAGCCATCGTCGTCTTTTCCTTGGGCTCGGCGGCCTGCGGCTTCGCCCACGGCCTGCCCGACTTCGTGCTGTTCCGCATCATCCAGGGCATGGGCGGCGCCATGATGGTGCCGGTCGGCCGCCTCGTGATTCTGCGTTCGGTGCCCAAGGCCGAGCTGATCTCGGCGCTCGCCTGGCTCACCGTGCCGGCGCTCATGGGGCCGGTCATCGGCCCGCCGCTCGGCGGCTTCATCTCCACCTTCTTCTCCTGGCGCTGGATCTTCTGGATCAACATCCCCATCGGGCTGCTCGGCATCTATCTCGCCACGCGCTACATCGCCAATTTCCGCGAGCGGGAAGTGCCGCCGCTCGACATCAAGGGCTTCATCCTATCCGGCATCGGCCTGACCGGCGTCGCCTTCGGCTTCACCACGGTCGGCCAGAGCCTGTTCCCGATCTGGGTCGCGCTTTCGCTGATCGGGATTGGCATCGTCGGCATCGTGCTCTACGTCCGCCATGCGCGGCACACGCCGAACGCCCTGCTCGATCTCAAGCTGTTGAAGATCGACACGTTCTTCGCAAGCGTGGTCGGCGGCTTCCTGTTCCGCATCGGCGTCGGCGCCACGCCCTTCCTCCTGCCGCTCTATTTTCAGCTCGGCTTCGGCATGACGCCGCTGCAATCGGGCCTCCTCACCTTCGCCACCGCGGTCGGCGCCATCGCCATGAAGACCACGGCGGCGCCCATCATCCATCGCCTCGGCTTCAAGAACATCTTGGTGTGGAACGCCGTGCTGACGGCCGGCTTCACCGCCGCGTCGGCTCTGTTCACGGCTCTGACGCCGGCGGCGGTGATCCTCACCGTGCTTCTCGTCGGCGGATTCTTCCGGTCGCTCCAGTTCACCGCCATCAACTCGATTGCCTATGCCGACATCCACGAGAAGGAGATGAGCAAGGCGACGAGCTTTGCGAGCGTCGCCCAGCAGCTCTCCATGTCGGCCGGCGTGGCCACCGGCGCGCTGGTGCTCGAGATGGAGCGCATGGGCCGCGACAGCCACCAGGTCTTGGCGAGCGACTTCACCTTGGCCTTCATTCTCGTCGCGGGCCTCGCGGCGAGCTCGTCGCTCATCTTCGCGCGCCTGCCGAAACGCGCGGGCGCCAGCCTCTCGCGGCGCGCGCATGCGGTCGGCGAGGCCGAGGCGCAGGAAACCCTCGAGCAGGTCTGACGTCGCGTTGAAGTTAGCCGCGGCCGGGATGCGGACCGTTCCCGCGCCGCCGCCGATTGGGCCGCTGCTGCGGGTGCCGGTCGTGACCGTCCTCGGCCATCAGCGTGGTCAGGATGCCTTCGCGCAAACCCCGGTCGGCCACGCGCAGGCGTTGGCACGGCCACATCCTGAGCAGCGCCTCGAGAATGGCGCAGCCGGCGAGCACGAGATCGGCGCGCTCGTGTCCGATGCACGGCTGCGCCACGCGCTCCGCATAGCTCATGGCGAGGAGATCGTTGGACACCGTGCGCACGTCGCGCTCGCTGAGCCAACACCCGTCGACCCGGGCGCGCTCGTACGCCGGCAGCTTCAGGTGAATGCCCGAGATCGTCGTCACCGTGCCGGACGTTCCGAGAAAATGCGTGCGGTGCTGCGCCAAGCGCTCGCCGAATCTGTGCTGGGACTCGAAGCCGCGCAGCGCCACCATGACGTCTTCCACCATCGCCTCGTAGCTCGCTGGCGTGACCTCGCGGCCGCCGTGCCGCTCGGCGAGATTGACCACGCCGATCGGCAGCGAGGTCCACGCGGCGATGCAGTTCTGCACGCCGAGGCGGTCATGCAGCGTGCGCCGCCACTGGCGCCCGAGCCGCGACAGGTCGAGCCAGATCAGCTCGGAACTGCCGCCGCCGATGTCGAACACGAGCGCCCAATCGCAATTGCGGTCGAGCAGCGAGGCGCAGCCCGACACGGCAAGCTTCGCCTCGGTCTCGCGGCCGACGATCTCGAGCTTGAGCCCGGTCTCGTTCTGCACCCGGTCCATGAACTCGGCGCTGTTGGTGGCGATGCGGCAGGCTTCGGTGGCGATCAGCCGCGACCGCGTCACCCCGCGCCGGCGCATCTTGTCGGCGCACACCCGAAGCGCATCGACCGTGCGCTTCATGGCCTCGTTGGAGAGCCGGCCCGAGCCGCGCAAGCCTTCGCCGAGGCGGATGATGCGGGAGAACGCGTCGATGACGAGGAAGCCGCGCCGCGACGGCTTGGCGATCAGGAGGCGGCAATTATTGGTGCCGAGGTCGAGGGCCCCGTAAACCGAATGGGCCGGAGGTTGCGCGAGCGCACCCGGTTCCTTGACGTCCTCGGCTGCCCCAGCGAGGCCTTCGGCCGGCGCGCCCACGAGAGGCTGCACCCCGGCACGGGCCAAGGCACCTCCCCCGCTGTCGCCGGCCTCGCTCCGCATGGCTTTCGCGTCACGCGGTAGCACGGCAGCCGGGCGGACATTGCCGCTCGGCCCAGTCACGTTGTTCAACCTTTCACGCCGGAAGCCGCCACGCGTTTTCGCCAATGGGGCTACGGCACTGATCCTATGGGGCTAATCTAACAAGCTCCTCCGGCAGGTAAAGCGGGTTTTCGGAAAGGGCCGGCAGGAGGCCCGAAAGCCTTGGTCGGACGCATTCCCGAGGCCGCTTGATGGTACGATGGCGCGCCGCGCCCGTAGCTCAACGGATAGAGCACCAGACTTCGAATCTGGCGGTTGCACGTTCGAGCCGTGCCGGGCGCACCAAAGTCCTAGAGCGTTTCGCCTGGACGCCAATCGGCGACGGCCTTCGTGTCGGCTTCCGCGTCCCACCGCCCGGTCCGCACGGGCTCCTGCGCCAGAACCGACAACCGCCGGAGATACTCAGGCCGCGGCATCTCGCCGAATCCCATCTGCGCCGTGGTCGGCGTCAGCCATTTGTTGTCGGCAAGCACGAAGCCCCAGCGGGCGAGATGCCAGGCGAGCACCGAGAAGCCGATCTTGGATGCGTTCGACTCGCGGAAGAACTGCGACTCGATGACGAACACGCGGCCGACCGCGACGCCATAGCCGCCGCCGGCAAGCTCGCCCTCTCTGTTCCAGACTTCGAACGAATGCACGTGCCCTGCGTCGAATGCGTCCGCATAGGCCCGCATGATGCGCGGCGTGATCCAGGTGAGGTGCAAGCGCCCGTTGCGGCGCCCGGCGCATCCCTTGACCACCGCCTCGAAGTCCCGGTCAAAGCTGACCGCGTAGCGTTCTTGCCGCATCATGCTGCGCAAGCGCGACGAGATGTGGAAGTCGTCGAGCCGAAGCACGGCGCGATCCACCGGCGACCACCATTTGGGCGCCCCGAAATGACCGTGGGGAAAGAGGCCGCGCCGATAGGCTGCAAGCAAGGTCGGCACCGAAAGGTCCCGCGCGATGCCGGCGAGCTCCGACGTTTCAGCGAGTCCATCCGCCTCCGGCAAGGCATTGCCGCCCCGCGCGAGATCGGAGACCCACAGCCGCGCCAAAGGAAGAAGATTGCCGATCCGCCTCGGCCTGAGCGCCCAGGCCGTACCGAGAGCGACGCGCTCGCAGAACTCGAGCGGCGTTTCCCGGAAGAGAGCCGCGCGCCTGTCCGCGTTCGTTTGCTGCGGGGCCTCCCCACGCGATGCAGGCACGGCAGGCATTATGACTCTTTGCTCGGACACGCTTCTCCCTTCGCCGTCTTGCACCGCCGCTCAACGTCAAAACTAGCAGCGCTTGGCGGCCACCCGGAGGCTCTATCAGATCGGGGTTAATGGCGCTGCGCGACCCGCGCGAAATCCAAGAAACGAAACGCTGCCTGAAGCGTTTTCCCTAGCAAGCACCAATGAAAAACAAGGAGAGCGACCATGACGGACAGACGCCCGCCGGAAAAAGACGGCTCGCAAGGCAATCTTGGTCAGAAAGTGGCAGAGCAGGAGAAGAAGAGCGACTGCGAGCTCGAGCACATGGGCGACGACGTATTCGCATCCCTCCGACAAGCAGAAAGAGCGGAAGGACACGACCGCAAGACAAAGTCGCGCTAGCGCCTAGCGTGGCGTCCGGCGCCGGTCCCAGAGCCTCTCGTCGAGAACGCGGGCCACCCGCTCGCCGGGCGGGATAGCCTCGATCTCGCGCGCGAACGCCTTGTATTCCTGTATCGCGTCGTCCGGCCCGAAACCCTGGAGCATGTGGTTGCGCCATTCCAGAAGGCGCCGCCAGCCCCGCGCATCGCCCCCTTGGGTGGGCGGCGGCACGCCGGCAATGACCATCCGGCGCATGACGGCCTGCGCCGCCTCGCTCTCCTCCTGCCCGCTCTTGACCAGGAGATCGATCACCGCCGCGGCGCGCGCAAGCAGGATAGGGCTCGGCGCCGAGCTTCGCCGGCGCTCGCGCTGGGACGGGGTCACGGGTTTCGTCTTCGAATCGCGCACCAGACTGTCGAGGTCGGCGAGCGGCTGCAGGTCTTCAGCCGAGACGCCTTCCGCGGCGAGCTGGGTAATGACCGCATGCAAGCATTTGATCCCAAGCGAGGCTTTGTCCTCGGGATCCTGCCCATGCATCTTCCGCAGCGCGCGAAGCGCCGCGCCGATGCGGTCCGCGGATGGCGAAACTGTCTCCATGCGTGAGAGTCTAGCGGAAAGACGTTGCAGATTTGGTTACTACGGGCTCTCGGCTCCCGCGGTTTCATCTTGGCCGCCAGGGTAAAGAAACCGTTAGGCGTGCCCCCGGAGGGCGCCTCGAAGGGCGCGAGCGCCCTGGCCCGGAGCCTTGCCAAGCCCGCATGGCTGCGGCTAGAAGGGGCGGGTCAGGCCAGCCTCGCGGCTTGCAAGGCCGCCACGCAAGGTCCACATGGTGGACCCGGTGGGGGATCGTCTAACGGTAGGACAGCGGACTCTGACTCCGCCAGTCTAGGTTCGAATCCTAGTCCCCCAGCCAC
>CAWGXJ010000020.1:0-248967 GCA_963826465.1 uncultured Alphaproteobacteria bacterium | reverse complement strand
GAATCCATGGCCTTTCGCTATAGGCCCCGCACGAGCCCTTGAGCCGGTTATCGCCGCCGAACCGCTGACAGAGATAGACTTTCGTATTCGGGTTGTTGTGAACTTGCGATGCCGTCCCGTTCCAGCCGTAGCTGCGGGCGACGCGGGCAATCTGCTCTTCCTCGCAATAGGGCGTGGCGATCAGCCCCTGCGTGGTGACCTGAAAGTTCCCCTTGCATTGGATTTTGGCCGCAGCCGGCTCCGGCCACACGGGCGCCGAGAGCGCCAGGGCGGCCAGGACGACAAAGCCTCTCCTTAGGTCACGCATGGTGTAATAAACCACTGAAACGACGACCTGTTCCTCGTCGTAAGAATAGCCCTGGGGAAGGTGCTGGTCTCTCCAAATTGAGGGGCATGCAAAGAGGATCATAGGGCCACCGCAGGCTCCACGAAGCGGACGGCTTTCTCGTTATCAACAGCGCCACGCAGTCGCCGACGCTGCCGGGGAATGAGGGGCCGGGGTGGTCATGCGCTGCGCTGTCGTTTAGGCTTCCCGCGCAGTGCCTTTGATTCAAAGAAAAAACGGACGGCGTTACCCCTGGGAGCACATGACACAGCGCGAGCTGCTGTCCGTCAGGATGTGCGACCTGAACGTCTCCATCGAGGGGACCTGGCTCGAGGAACGCATCGAGCGGGTACAGGACGAGCTCGACCAGCGTGATCTGCACTTCAACCCGCATTTCTGGCTTTCCGACGAGTGGTTCTCGCCGACAGGCATCCCCGGCGTCGCGCTGCCGTTCTACCTCGCCCACCCCAAGCTCATCCGTCTCGAACGCGCGCAGATGCTCGAAGCGGAAGGGGCGACGCCTGAGTCCTGCCTGCGGCTGTTGCGGCACGAGCTGGGGCACGCCATCCAGCACGCCTTCAACTTTCAGCGCCGCCGCGAGTGGCGGCGCCGGTTCGGCAAGGCCAGCACGCCCTATCCGGAGGCCTACCGGCCGAACCCTGCGAGCCGGCGCTACGTGCACAATCTCCCCGCCTGGTATGCCCAGAGCCACCCGGAGGAGGATTTCGCCGAGACCTTCGCCGTCTGGCTGCGGCCCCGCTACAACTGGCGCCGGCACTACGGGGGCTGGCCGGCGCTGCGCAAACTCGAATATGTCGACCGCCTGATGCAGGAACTCGCCGGTCAGCCGCCGCGCGTTCGCAGTCGCGCCAGGCCTTACGCCCTGTCCCGCGAACGGATGACCCTCGGGGATTATTACGAGCGGAAGCGAGCCCACTATTTGGTCGGATTTACAGACGCTTACGACCGCGATCTAAAGCGCTTGTTCAGCGAGGCCGAGGGCGCTGGCGACCGGCGCGAGACGGCAGCCGCGTTCCTGCGGCGGCACCGCCGCGAGATCAGGGGCTTGGTCGCGAAGTGGACAGGCGAGTACCAATTAACGCTCAATCAGGTTCTCGATCAGATGATCGGCCGGTGCAAGGAGCTCCGCCTGGTGGCGGACGGCCCGGAGCGCAATCTGGTGCTGGACTTCGCCATCATGTTGACGGTGCACGGCATGAACTACCTGTACCGAGGGCGCGAATGGCACGCCATGTGAGGCGGTAGACATGCGCAAGAAGCGGGTGCTCGTGCTGATGCACGAAGATCTCGTGCCGCCCGACGATATCGCCGGCAAGTCCGACGCGGAGATCATCGAATACAAGACCGAGTACGACGTGGTCACCGGCTTGCGCGAGCACGGGCACGAGGTGCAGCCACTCGGGCTCTACGACGACCTCACGCCGCTCCGCCGCGCCGTCCAGAATTTCAAGCCCCACATCGTCTTCAATCTGCTGGAGGAATTCCATGGCGAGCCGATGCTCGACCAGAATGTCGTGAGCTATCTCGAGCTCATCCGGATGCCCTACACCGGCTGCAATCCCCGCGGCCTGATGATCGCCCGCGACAAGGCGCTCTCGAAAATGATCCTGCACCACCACCGCATCCGCATTCCGCGTTTCGCCGTGGTTCCGGCCGGCCGCAAGCTCAAGCGTAAGCCCGCACGGCTCACGTACCCGCTCATCGTCAAGTCGCAGATCGAGGAGTCCTCGTTCGGCATTGCCGAGGCCTCCATTGTCCACAATGACGAAAAACTGGCGGAGCGAATCGATTTCATGCACGCAAAAGTCGGCACCGACCTCATCCTCGAGCAATACGTCGATGGCCGGGAGCTCTATGTCGGGGTCATGGGCAATACGCGCCTGCAGGTCCTGCCGGTCTGGGAGCTGGAAATGCGCAAGCTGCGCTCCGATGCGCCCAGGATCGCGACCCGACAGGTCAAGTGGAACCGAAAATTCCAGGAGCGACGCGGTATCAAGCTTGGCCCTGCCCGGGACCTGCCGCCGGAGGTGGAGCGGCTCCTGGTGAGGACGACAAAGCGCCTGTATCGTCTGCTGCAGCTCAGCGGCTACGCGCGCGTTGACTTCCGCCTCGATACGCAAGGGCGGCCGTTCTTTCTCGAGGCCAACCCAAATCCGGAGATCGGCTATGGCGAGGAGTTCGCGGAGGCCGCCGAGGCTGCCGGCATCGACTACGAACCGCTGCTCGATCGCCTGATCGCCATCGGGCTCAGGAAGCATTAGCTCCGGCGAGAGAACGAAACATAGAGACCGCTCATGCGTCGGAATCCAAAGAGACTCGTTGCTGTCATCGCGGTGGGACTTGCGCTGCTCGCCTGGGCCGCTCCTGCGCTGGCGGCGGATTGGGAGCGCTACGCCAATCCCCGATTTGGGACCTCCGCCGAAGTTCCGGTCGATGGATTCGCCCCCGATCCGGCGCCCGAAAATGGCGACGGGCAAGGCTGGACGTCAACCGACGGCAAGGGCCAAATCCTTGTCTTCGGCGCGTTCGTCCTCGTGGACGAGACATTCGACGGCTATCGAGACTTCCAACTGAGCACCGCGCGGGAAGATGGCCTCGACGTCACATATTCCGCAGGCGGGAAAAATTGGTACGCCTTTTCGGGGACGAAAGGCGGCGACATCATTTACGAGAAGGCGGTGCTGTCGCGAGGCTGCTCCACGCCGATCGCGAACCACATCTATCTCAAATATCCGGCGAGCCAGCGCGCGCGTTACGATCCGATCGTCCATGCGTATGGCGAGGAGCCTGCGCGGCGGCCGAGCCGGGGGGTGCGAATAGCAATTTCTCCCGCTCCGCCGGCGTCATATCCGCTAAGTGCCGATAGCGGATATCGGAATTGAGGGGCATGCAAAAGAGCGTCATAGTCCCCCCGAGCGCGGGGCCCCGTGCCAAACGTCGGAGGCAAGCCATGAAAAGCATTTTATGCGCGTCGCTCTTGATCCTGCTGATGCCGAGCGCCTATGCCGCCTCTTTGCCGGGCGACAGCGCCGAGGGAAAGCGCTTGCTCGAGGAGAACTGCATGGAATGCCACCAGACCGACATCTTCACCCGCAAGGACCGGAAGGTTCAGTCGTTGGATGCGTTGAAAGAGCAGGTGGCCGGCTGCACGCATATGGCAAAAAAGGAATTCTCCGCGAGCGAGACGCAGGACCTCCTCAAATACCTGAACGATCAGTTTTATCATTTCCAATAGGCCCGGTGCCGGAATCGCCATGTGGTCCCGCCTAGCCGCCCTCGCCTGCGCCCTGCTCCTGCTCCCCGCCCCGGTCCTGGCCGGTGCCAAGGAGAAGATCGCGGCCATCGCGCCGTCGGCGACGGTGCTCGTGATCGACGAAAAGGGCAACGAGCTCATCGCTCAGAACGCTGACAAGCCCTTCGTCCCGGCCTCCGTCACCAAGATCGTGACGGTCTGGCTGGCGATGGAGGTCCTTGGCGGCGACTACCGCTTCGAGACAAAATTTTACCTGGACAAAGACCGGGTGCTCTACGTACGCGGGGGCGGCGATCCGTTCCTCATCTCCGAGGAGCTGGCGCCGCTCGCGGAAGAGCTGGTCAAGGCGGTCGGCAAGGAGCCGATCACCGGCATCGTGCTCGATGCGAGCTACTACCCGTCCGACCTCCGCATCCCGGGCATCGAGGACACCAGCGAATCCTACGACGCGCTGAACTCCGCGCTCGCCGTGAACTTCAACACCATCAACGCCGTGCGCAAAGGCAACAGTGTCTACTCCGCCGAGAAGCAGACCCCGATCACCCCGCTCGCCATCAGCCAGTTCCGCGCGCGGGGGCCTAACGGCCGTGGCCGCATCAGCCTGAGCAAGGACCCCGCAGTAAGTCTGCAATATGCCGGTGAGCTGATCGCCGCGTTCATCGAGAAGGCCGGCGGCAGCGTCAAAGGAAAGATCACGACCGGGTCCGTGCCTGCGGGGCTCGAGCCGGTCTATGTTCACAAGCAATCGCGCACGCTCTCGCAGATCCTCCACCAGCTGCTCATCGCCTCGAACAACTACATCGCCAACCAGGTCTTCCTGGAGATCGGGGGCACCCTGGGCGGGCCCGTCAGCCTCGAGAAATCGCTCAAGGTGGCGAACGCAATGCTCGCCGCGAACGGCCTCGCCGATTCCATCCACATCGAGGAGGGCTCGGGCATCAGCCGCGGCGACCGTTTCACCGCCCGCGGCCTCGCCAAGGTGCTCACCCTCTTTGCGCCCTACGCCGACCTGCTCCACGGCCATGACGGCGGCTTGAACAAGACCGGCACCATGTCCGGTGTCCGCACGCTCGCGGGCTACGCGGATACCAAGGAGCACGGGCGCGTGCGCTTCGTGATCTCGCTCAGCGGCAACACCGGTGCGCTGCGCTTCCAGCTGCTCCAGGCCATCAAATCCGGGCTCTAGCCGGGACACAAGACTTCCAATGATAGCTTTGGATTTAGGAGATTGTTTATCGGTTCCGGGAAGAGTCCCGAAGCAATGTCCAGGGAAGAGTCCCAAAACAAATGAAGTCGGCGACACAGCTCATTGAAGAAATAGTCCGCGCCAAGACAGCCTTGCATCTCCGACTCGCTGCTGATCGAAGCGCTGGAAAGCTCGAAATTGGCGGACGGCGCATCGATGACCTGATCGCCGAGGTGGATGCCGGCCTTGCGAGCTACGAGCAGATGCTCGTTCTCTTCAAGAACGAGGCCGCCGCCGCCGTCATGATGGCGTCGGCTGGCATCGACCCCGAAGACGAATGAAAGGGCGCCGGGACAGCCGACGCGCTTGCATCTCCTCCTATCGAAGTAGCAGCCCCGGAAAATGGGAGTTGCACGCCATCACATGGGTGATGGCGGCGCGGTCGTATTCGTCGCCCGAGCGGTAGCGGTCGAAATAGGCATTGAGCGCATCGACGCGCGCCGGCATCGCGTCCGCCGCTTGCAAGCCCACTGACACGCCGTAATTGGCGAAGGCGATGCGCACCTGCGGCAGATAGGGCTCGCGGGCGAAATAGCCTTCTTCCATCCACATGCGATCGAGCATGGCGAGCGAGCGTTCACGCTGGACTTGCGCCCAGTCCTCCTCGGGGAAGAACTGCGTCATCCACAACATCATGCCGAGCCCGAGATCCTGGGTGATGACGAGCTCGCCGGCGATGGCGTTGATGATCTCCCGCATCTCGGCGATCTCGGGCGCCAGCGCCTCTTCGTCCAGCAGACGGTAGGACACATAGCCGTCGAAGGCGTCGAGCGCGCCGAAGCCGTAGCCGGGATAGGGCCCGCTCAAGTCTTCCTGCATCTTCCAGATCACGCCGCGGCCCGGCACGACGAAGGGCGCGTGAATGTCCCGCGCGAGCGCCACGCCCTCGTCCTTGAACTTGGGGTCGAACCGCGACAGCACGTGCAGCGCGTAAAGCCACATCGAGAGATAATGGAAATATTGGCCGTCGCGGTCCGGCTCCTCGCCGATGCGAATGCCGCGTTTGCGGCCGAGCACGCGCTTGACCTCCGCGACGACCCACAGCGCCTCGTCGAGATATTTCTGCTCCTTCAGCGCCTCGTAGAGCGAGGCGAGCAGGACGACGCCGAAGGCGTCCGTCCACAAATAGCGCAAGCCGTTTGGCCAGATCCGTTGCTCGCGCATCCAGGCGAGCTTCGCAAGGACATAGTCGATGTCCTTCAGCCCGCGCATCAGGTGATCTCGTCGTCCGGCGGCTCGTCCTCGAGCGCGCGATAGGCGGCGCCTTCGAGATCATCGAACTGGCCTGAGCGGAGCGCCCACAGGAAGGCGACAAGGCCAAGTCCGGCGAGAAGGAGCGCCGCGGGAATCAGCCAGGCAAGCGCCGTCACGAGCGTCCCTCCCCGGCAAGGCGCGACGCATTCAGCGTCACCAGAATAGAAGAGCTCGACATGACGATGGCGGCGATCAGCGGCGTGACGAAGCCGAGCATGGCGAGTGGCACGCAGATGGCGTTGTACACCGCCGCGACGCCGAAATTCTGCAAGGCCATGGCGTGCGTCCGCCGGCCCGTCTTGATCGCCTCGACCACGGGGCTCAGCTTCGTGCCTTGAAAGACGAAGTCGGCCGCGCGCTGGCTGATGTCGGCGGCGGTCGCCGGCGAGATGGAGGCATGCGCCGCGGCAAGCGCCGGCGCATCGTTCAGCCCGTCGCCGGCCATGAGCACTTTGCGCCCCTCTTTGGCGCGGGTCTCGAGCCACGCGATCTTGTCGGCGGGCTTGAGGCCTGCGCGCCAATCGTCGATGCCGGCGGCGCGCGCCATCCGCTCGACCTCGCCTCTCCGGTCGCCGGAGAGAAGCGCTATCGCATAACCCTGTCGCGTCAGCGCCGCGACGGTCTCGGCGGCATCGGGCCGGATGGTGTCGGCAAAGCGGAAACGCACCGGCCGGTCCTTGCCGCGCCGGTACCAGACTTCTGCGCCTTCGCTTTCTTCGGCCCTCTCGCTGCTGCCGGCCTCCGCGCCGCACCACGACGCCGAGCCGAGCCGCTCTTCCCCTTGCCCCGCCATCCGCTTGAGCCCCTCGCCCGGAATCTCCTCGATGCCGGACGCAGGCTGGACAGCGCCGAGCCGGCGCTCCGCCGCCACCACGAGGGCGCGGGCGTAAGGGTGGTGGCTCGCCGCGGCAAGCGCCGCCGCGGACGCCATATCCGCGTCTGAAATAGCCGTATCATCAATGAGTTGCGGCTTGCCGAGGGTCAGCGTGCCGGTCTTGTCGAACACCACCATATCGATCTCGGCGATCCGCTCGAGCCCGTCCGGCGCCTTGACCATGATGCCACGCTTGAAGAGGCGGCTCGCGGCGGCGATCTGCACCGCGGGCACGGCAAGCGCCAACGCGCACGGGCAGGTGATGATCAGCACGGAAATGGCGTAGGTGAGCGCCGTCTGCCACGGGGCGCCAAACGCGAGCCAGCCGACGAAGGTCGCTAAACCAAGGCCGTGCACCGCCGGCGCATAGATCTGCGCCGCGCGGTCGGCGAGCCGGCGGTAACGCGCCTTGCCCTGCTCCGCCGCCATCATCAGCCGGCCGATCTCGGCAAGGAGCGTCGCGTTGTCGGCTGCGGTGACCTCGATCTGCAAGCTTTGCGTCAGATTGAGCGTGCCGGCGTAGACCTGATCGCCCCGCTTCACGCCCACAGGCAACGTCTCACCGGTGATGAGGCTCTGATCCACTTGGCCCTTGCCTTCGCGCACGACGCCGTCGGCGGCGACCCGCTCGCCGGTCCCAACGAGTAGACGGTCGCCGGCACGGAGTGCATGGGCCGCGATCTTGCGCTGCGTGCCGTCCTGATCGAGCACCGTGGCGATGCCGCTCTGCAGGCTGAGGAGATTCTGCGCCTCGCCGCGCGCGCGGACCCTTAACGTCTCGTCGAGATAGCGCCCGACGAGCAAGAAGAACAACAGCGTGACGGCGGCGTCGAAATAGACCTGCTGGTTGTTGAGCATGGTCTGATAGAGGCTCATGCCCGTGGCGAGGATGATGGCCAGCGAGATCGGCACGTCCATGTTGAGGCGCCGGCCCTTCAGCGCGGCGAAGCCCGACGCGAAGAACGGCTGACCCGCATAGACCACGGTGGGGAGCGCGATCAGCGCCGACAGCCAGTGGAACAGAGACGCGAGCGCCGGGTCCATGTCGCCCCCCTCCCCGGACCACACGGAGATCGACAGCAGCATGATGTTCATGGCGGCGAAGCCCGCCACCGCCACGCGCCGCAGCAGATATTTCTGACGCGCGTCGCCACGGTCCTGCTTCACGGCTTCGATGGGCGCTGCGGAAAAGCCGATACGGTCGAGCGCGGTGATCACGTCCACCTCGCCGGCTTGCGCCGGATCGTAGGTGACGGCGAGACGCTTGGCGGCGAGCGAGGCCCGCGCGCTCTCCACGCCGGGAACGCGCAAGGCCGCCCGCTCCACCGAGCGCAGGCACGCGCCGCAATGCATTTCGTCTACAGCGAGCACGAGTGTTGAGGGCGCCGCCGCCGGAGCCTGCTGCTTCGCAAGCTCGGTCGGATGCGCGGTCATGGCCGGTCTGCGACGAAGAGGCGCCGCTTCAAGCGGTAAACCGGATCGCCCCCCTCCACCTTCCGCGACTCCACGGCAACGACCCATTGCCCCGGCGCGAGCCGGATGTCGCTCGCATAGTCGCCTTGGCCGATCTCGGTGAACGTGACCGTTTGGTCCTCACGGTTGGTGGCCCCACGCCCGACCACGCCGCCAAGCTTGAGGCCTGCGACCGGCGCTTGCGTCTTGTCCCGGAAGCTCACCGTCAGCCGTCCCTTGGCGTCGTCATAAGCGAGATCGGTCGTCCAACCCAGCGCTTCCTGCCGCTCCGCCGCGGCAATGGTCTCGTTGTAGTTCACGCCGGCGCGGTAAGGATCGGGCCTGTCGCCCCCGCTGAACGTATCGAGCGCGTAATAGACGAGCATCGAGTTGGCGAACAGCATCACCCCGAAAAACACGATGAGGCCCATGAGCACATGACGCCCCGCGAGTCCGTTCGCGAACCAGCCGTCAGTGCTCATGCTCGACCTCGGGCCCATTGAACGTCGCTTTGTGCTCGACCGTGGTGCCGTCGGCAATATCGGTGATGACGAAAGAAAAGTGCGTATCGTCATCGTGCAAAGCCTTAACGCCCTGCTTGTCGAGCGTCACGTAAAGCGTGACCGACTGGAGATTGTCCGGTGGCACCGGCACCACGGCGCCCTCATGTCCGATCATATTGACATTCGCGCCGGGCAGCCCGTTCACGCTGACCTTGAAGGCACGCGGCACGTAGCGCTTGTTGAGCAGCTTCATGGTGAAGCCGTTGCGCACGCCGCCGTCGGACAGCCGCACATAGAGCGGGTTGCGGTCGTGCAAGACGCTCACATCGAGCTCGGGCCGGAGCACGAGCGCGACGAGCATGATCACGCTGACGACGGCGATGGCCGCGGCGTAGAGAATTACCCGCGGGCGCAGGATCTTGATCGGCTGGGCGTCCTTGTCGCCCACCTCGAGGTTCCGCACCGTATCGTAGGCGATGAGACCGGTCGGCCGATCCACCTTGGTCATGATCTCGTCGCACGCATCGATGCACAGCGCGCATTGGATGCATTCGAGCTGCGGCCCGTTGCGGATGTCGATGCCGGTCGGACACACGGCGACGCATTGGCGGCAATCGACGCAATCGCCCCGTCCGTCCCAGGACTGACCCGTCTTGTGCGGCCCACGTGGCTCGCCGCGCCAGGCGCGATAGGAGATCAGCAGCGAATCCCGGTCGAACATGGCGCCCTGGATGCGCGGCCAGGGACACATATAGATGCAGACCTGCTCGCGGGCGATGCCGCCGAGTACATAGGTGGACGCGGTGAAGAGGCCGACGAACAGATAGGCGGCCGCCGGCGCCTGGAAGGTGAGGAACTGATGCGCAAGCGTCGGCGCGTCGGCGAAATAGAACACCCAGGCGCCGCCCGTGGCGATGGCGATCAAGAGCCACGTCAGATGCGTGGCGCCCTTCTTCCATAACGTCTCGCCGGCCCAAGGATGCTTGTCGAGCCGGAGCCGCGCATTGCGGTCGCCCTGCCAGAACCGCTCCACCGCGATCATGAGGTCGGTCCACACCGTCTGCGGGCAGGTGTAGCCGCACCACACACGCCCCGCGATCGACGTGACGAGGAACAGGGCGAGCGCGGCGAGCACCAGGAGGCCGGTGACGTAGTAGAACTCCTGCGGCCAGATCTCGAGGAAGAAGAAGTAGAAGCGCCGCGCCGGCAAATCGATGAGCACGGCCTGGTCGGGAAGATAGGGCCCGCGGTCCCAGCGGATCCACGGCACGAGATAGTAGATGCCGAGCGTCACCGCCATGACGATCCATTTGACCGTGCGGAACGTCCCGTGGGCCTCTTTCGGGTAGACCTTGGTACGGCCGGCGTAGAGCGACGTCTGCCCCTCGCCGGTGACGGTGGGGGTATCGCTCCGCAGGACGCCGGGCGCGGCTTCCTGAGGGCCAGAATCGCCGTTTGGGCGCCCAATGGGGGCGCTGGGTCGTTCCTGCACTTCGGTCATGGCCATCACTAAGAAACGAAAGGCTACTGACCGCCGCCAAGCGAGTGGACGTAGATGGCGAGTTCCTTGATCGTCGCAGGATCGAGGCGCCCAGTCCAGGCGGGCATCACGCCGCCGCGGCTATTGGTAATCGTCTCGATGACGGTAGCCTTATCTCCGCCATAGAGCCAGAGCTCGTCGGTGAGGTTCGGCGCACCGAGCGCCTGGTTGCCCTTGCCATCCTTACCGTGGCAGGGCGACGCAATTGGCGGCGAAAATCGTCGCACCGCGTCCCGCCGCCTCCTGATCGTCGGCGTTGCCCGACAAGGACAGAACATACTCGGCGACATCGTTGACCTGGTCCGGCTTCAACATGCCGAGCTTGCCGAAGGCCGGCATCTGCGTATTGCGCATCTCAGGATCGCCGGACCGAATGCCGTGTTGAATGGTCTGGTGGATGGCGTCGAGCGAACCGCCCCACAGCCAGACGTCGTCGCGCAAGTTCGGATACCCGAACCCGCCTTGGGCGCCGCGGCCATGGCAGGGCGCGCAGTTGTCGCCGAACGCCGCCGCGCCGCCGGCAAGCGCAAAGCTTAAGAGCTGGGGATCGGCCTCGATCGCCGCGAGGTCGCTCGCCGCGATCTTGTCGCGATAGGTCGCCTGCTCGGCTTTCGCCTGCGCCAGATCCTCCGCGACCCTCTCGCGCTGGCTGTAGCCGAGATAGCCCTTGGTGTAGCCGGACACGGACGGCCACGCGGGATACAGGATCCAATAGCCGATCGCCCAAATGATGCAGGCATAGAACGTGTAAAGCCACCACTTGGGCAGCGGCTTGTTCAACTCCGCGATGCCGTCCCACTCATGGCCGGTCGTTTCTTCTGACGTGTCGCCGTGTTTCTTGGCCATGACCTTAGCCGTCTTTCTCGTTCTTGGACTCGGGGTCCCCTTCGAGAGGAAGCTTCGCCGCCTCTTCGAACTTCTTCTTGTTGCCGGGCCAGAACGCGTAGGCCAGGACCGCGACGAACAAGCCGATGAAGAAGAGAAGCGCCAACACTTGGCTGATCGACGCCACTTGCTCGTAGTTCATGACGGGATCCTCACCTTAGATTGGGTCCTTCGGCGTCAAACTTCGCGAAGTCGACCAGGGTGCCCAGCATCTGCAGGTAGGCGATCACCGCATCGAGCTCGGAGACGTAGCTCGGGTCGCCGTCGAACGACCGCACCTGAGCCTTGGGATAGCGCGCAAGGAACGCCTTGAGGTCGTCAGTGCTGCCGCCCGCCTGCAACTCGATATCGGCCTTCGCGTCCTTAATATCCTCGTCGGTGTAAGGCACGCCCTCGATGCGAAGCGCATTCAGGTTCTGTTCGATGTTGCGGTAATCCAGCTCGCGCTTGGCGAGGAACGGATAGCCCGGCATCACCGATTCCGGCACCACGGCGCGCGGATCGGTCATGTGCGCGCGATGCCACTCGTCGGAATACTTGCCGCCGACCCTGGCGAGGTCGGGGCCCGTGCGCTTCGATCCCCATTGGAAGGGATGATCGTACATGCTCTCGGCCGCCAGGCTGTAATGCCCGTAGCGCTCGACCTCATCCTTGAGCGAGCGGATCATCTGGCTGTGGCAGAGATAGCAGCCCTCGCGCACATAGATGTCGCGCCCGGCCAGCTCGAGCGGCGTATAGGGCCGCATGCCTTGCACCTTCTCGATGGTCGAGCTCAGCCAGAACAGCGGGGCGATCTCCACCAAGCCGCCGATGGCGACCACGATGAGAATTCCGACGAGCAGGAGGATCGAGCTCGTCTCGATGATTTGATGCTTTGCCCAGTCCATCTGATCCCCCTACTCGGCCGGAGCCGTGTATTCACCGGGTCGGAACTCGGGCGCGGCCGCCACCCGTGGCTGGTCCACCGCATCCACCGGCTCATCGCCCCGCGCCGTCCGCCACAGATTGTACGCCATGACCACCGCGCCGGCGAGGAAGAGCAGTCCGCCCGTCGCACGGATCACGTAGAAGGGATGCATCGCCTCGACGGTCTCGACGAAGGAGTACTCGAGGAAGCCTTGGGAGTCATAGGCCCGCCACATCAGCCCTTGCAGGATGCCGGACACCCACATGGACGTGATGTAGAGCAGGATGCCAAGCGTCGCGATCCAGAAGTGCCACTCCACGAGACGTTGTGAGTAGAGCGCCTTGCGATGCCACAGCCACGGCACGAGGCAGTAAAGGGCGCCGAAGGTAATGAAGGCGACCCAGCCGAGCGCGCCCGAATGCACATGCCCGATGGTCCAGTCGGTGTAGTGCGATAGCGCGTTCACCGACTTGATGCTCATCAGCGGGCCTTCGAAGGTCGACATGCCGTAGAAGGCGACGGCGACGATGAGCATGCGGATGACGGGATCCGTCCTGAGCTTGTCCCAGGCGCCGGACAGCGTCATCAGGCCGTTGATCATGCCACCCCAGGACGGCATCCACAGGATGATGGAGAAGGTCATGCCCAGCGTCTGCGCCCAGTCGGGCAGCGCCGTGTAGTGCAGATGGTGCGGTCCGGCCCAGATATAAATGAAGATCAGCGACCAGAAGTGCACCACCGACAACCGGTAGGAATAGATCGGCCGCTCGGCGCGCTTCGGCACGAAGTAGTACATCATGCCGAGGAAGCCCGCGGTGAGGAAGAACCCGACCGCGTTGTGGCCGTACCACCACTGGGTCATGGCATCCTGGACGCCGGAATAGATGATGTAGCTCTTCGAGCTGACGAGCGAGATCGGCACCGCCAAGTTGTTGACGATATGCAACATGGCGATGGTGACGATGAAGGCGAGATAGAACCAGTTGGCCACGTAGATGTGCGGCTCGCGCCGCTTGGCGATCGTGGCGATGAACACCAGGAAGTAGACGACCCAAACGAACGTCAGCCAGAGGTCGACATACCACTCGGGCTCGGCGTACTCCTTCGATTGCGTGACGCCGAGGATGTAGCCGGTGGCGGCGAGCACGATGAAGAGTTGATAGCCCCAGAACACGAACCACGGCGACCATTTGCCGGCGAGCCTCGCCCGGCAGGTCCGCTGCACGACGTAGAACGACGTGGCGATGAGGGCGTTGCCGCCAAAGGCGAAGATGACGGCGGAGGTATGCACCGGGCGTAAGCGCCCGAAATTGGTCCAGGGCAGGTCGAGATTGAACACCGGAAAAGCGAGCTGCCAGGCGATGATGTCGCCGATGAGGAAGCCGGCGAGCCCCCAGAAGACGGTGGCGATGACGCCGGCCCGGATGACGCCGTCGGCATACCCGGTCGCGTCCCGAGGCTCTTTCTTCTCGATGATTTGCGTCAGGATATAGAGGAAGGCGAGGCCCGCCGCGCCGAGCAGGAGACAGCCGTGAAAGGCGATGACCCTGTCCTCGCCGGCAAATGCCAGGATGAGGCCCACAATGACGCAAAGGGCCGCCGCCGCCAGCGCCAGGAAATCGGAAAAGGCCTTCCACTCGTCACGCTGGAGCATTGCAGGCATCGCTCATCCCCTCTTTGGCCGACAGTTGCTCTAGGCGGCGCCCCATAACCTTGACCAAGATCAAACTCCGGCTCAAGAGCCCTGTGACAGGCCATCCACCGGACCTCAAGGGTTCGCCCCAGGGACGCAGAACGGCCGAGGACAACCGAGGGCCGCAAGACTAAAAGAAACGGCGCGATCGCGCTTCCTCTTGTCATCCGGGCGACCTATGATCGAGGTCTCTGGGTGGGTGCTATGCGACTTCTTCTTGGAATCGTGCTCGGCGTATTCCTCACGATCATCGTCGTCTACATTGTCGATCTCGGCGCCGACGGCGTCGAGCAACGGCATATGGTCAATTGGGACGTGGTCGGCGAGAGGCTGAGCCACTTGACCGCCGGCCTGCAGGCCGTGTGGGCCGACTTCACCCGCGAGATGACCGGCCCATCATAAGCCGCCGCTAGACCTTCTCGATAGGTGCGGCCTTGGCCGGCTTGTCCTCGCGCGATCCCTTGGGATGCGAGCTCGACTTCTCGGCCTGCGCCGTCGCCACCATGTTCATGCCGACGAAGAATGCCGCGCCGCTGCCGACGACCGCGGCGATGGCCAGGCCGCGCAAGGCTGCCCTGAGATTTTCGCCGTCGCTCCGACCGCTGCATCCGGACGGTTCGATTGACATAGGCCAGAAATGCGCTGAGCAGACCTGCGATCGCCCCGCCGCTGAAGAAGAGCATGGCCGTGGCAACCTTCCGGTCGACGGTTCCTTCGGCGGCCTGCGCAATGACGAAAAGCAGAATGAAGGCGGCTGTGCCGTTCAGCAGTACGAGGAACGACAAGGCGCGGGCGGCAAAGCGGTTGCGCTCGCGCTCGATGAACATGCGCTCGAACAGCGGATCGCTGGGACCTGGGAGACCTCGGCTGCTCCTTGACCATCCTCACCCTCCGTGACGGCGCTTCGACGCCAGGACACCGGTCGCGCGCCGGGCGGCGCAGGATGGCGGAGACGGGGGGATTCGAACCCCCGATACGGCTTTAGACCGTATAACGGTTTAGCAAACCGCCGCCTTCAGCCTCTCGGCCACGTCTCCGTCAAGCTATTTCAGATAGATAGAGCCGCAGACTCTTGCAACAAAATAGGAGCCGATCCGCAAGCCGGCGAGGACTATCACCCCTCCCCCAGCACCGACGCAAATGGCGCGCCGCCGCCGCGGCAGCACCCTCGATAAGATGCCCGTAGGTGTCAAGCGCGCCGCCGCTATTTGGGGCACTTGCCGTATTTTAAAAAGCCCCGGTTCATGAAGCGGGGGTTGTACATGAAGGCCGGGGTCGGGGCGTTGCAGTTTATCTTCGACTTGGCCTTGGCTTGCTTCTGCGTCGAAGAGACCTCGCCCGACTGTTGCTTTTTCTTCGCCACAGCCGGACTGACGCTCGCGACCAGCGCGACCGCAAGCAAGATGCCGGGAACGGCTTTTCGAGCGTCCATCGCCGAAGTCCTTGTCCCTTGTTCTGTCTTGTCTGGCCGCAAGACCCTAGCAGCCAATCTTAGCAGATTCCCTATCGGCCCATGATCCTGCGTCGGACCTTGCGGATGCCCAAAGAGAACGGGCGGAAATGGCTTATTATCGGCCTCGGTGCCCCAAGTCCGCGCCCCGGGGGCGTGTTTTGCTTGCTCCCCCAATGTGCTAGAATTCTAGGCATCACCCACGGGGATGATCCGAAAACGATGGGTCAGCGTGCTTACCCAAGATCGTTCGTCCTTGCGCTGCTCGCTGGGGCCGCGTCTGCTCTCGTTTGCGCCCCTCGCGCGGGCGGGCAGCGTCGACTATTGCGTCACCTGCAAGAACCCGGACGAGGTCTATCGCTGCCGGGTCACCGGCGTCGGCTCGAAGCCGAGCGACGCGCTGAAACTCTATTGCGTGATCCGCCTGGCCAAGGAAGGCAACCACGCCTCCTGCGCGGCGGATGCGGCGACACCGTCCTGCGTCGGCTTGGTGAAGGTCTACGATTACGGCGGCCCCACCCTGCCCCAGAACCTCACCTCGGACCCGCGCGTGCGGGAGCTCAAGCAGAAGGTCGAGAAGAACCAGCACGAGTTCGAGCAGCCGAAAGACAACGCTCCGAAATCGCTGTTCGAGCTCGGCGGCCGCGCGGTGACGGCCTCGAAGAAGGGCCTGCGCAACGCGGGCTCGGCGATCGGCCTCACCTCATCTGAAAACGAAGCGACACCGCCGCCGGCGCAACCCTTGCCGCGCGCGGAGCCGACCGGCGCGCTGCCGGCCGAACCGGCACCACAGGCGGCGGCCGCGCCCCAGCCGACCGAGAGCGTAGGAACCGGCACGCGGATGAAACAAGCGGCCCAAAGCGCGGGCTCCGCCGTCGGCGGCTTCGCGCGCAAGAGCTACCGCTGCATGCTCTCCTTCTTCCGCCACTGCAGCGAAGAGGAAAGCGGAACGCCGGAATAGGATCCGGCGCCCCTCCTCTCAAGAAGCGACCTGAAATCTGAAAGCTAGTGAGTCTGCAGCCACTCGCGCGCGAGCCTCTGGGCCTCGGCGACCTGATCCGTCGTCATCTCCCGGGCAAGCTCGACACGATAGGTGAGCGCAGAGGCGTTCCCGCGCGCGGCGGCGAGATTGAACCACTTATGCGCCGTCACGAGATCCGCATCGATGTCGCGGCCGGTCGCATAAAGCATCCCCAGCTCGAACAGGGCATCCGGCGCCCCCGTCTGCGCCGCGAGTTCAATATGGCCTGCCAGCCCCGTCGAAATGTCCATCCGAGCCATTTTACGTCCCCCTATTCACGCGCCTGAAGAACTGCCGTTTCCCTCGCAAGTTCATCGCGTGTTGTTCAACTTCAGATGCGGGTGATCATCGGGGAGCACTTTGAACAACGTCTGAATCAGCGTGATTAATGTAAAATCACCAAATCTAAAAGGCGCGGTAACTTTGGTTTACATTGCACGCGTCTGCGCGGCGCAATGATTAACATCGCCGTTTGGCAAGCATTCCTTGACCAATTCAGGTCACGCGCCGCTAACCACGGCGAAACTTCGCGCGAAAGATTTTGCGCGCGTCACGGGATGAGCAGCGTCGATCCCGTGGTCCGCCGGTCTTCGAGCTCCCGGTGGGCGCGCTCGGCCTCGTGAAGCGGATAGGTCTGGTTCACGGCGATGCGGACCTTGCCCTTGGCGATGACGCCGAAGAGATCGTTGGCCGTGGCGACGAGCTCCTTGCGGGTCGCGATATAGTCGCCGAGCGCCGGCCGCGTCGCGAACAGCGAGCCCTTCTGGGCCAGGAGATTGATCCGGAACTCCGGCACCGGCCCCGACGCCTGGCCGAAGCTCACCCACATGCCGCGCCGCTTCAGGCAATCGAGCGAGGACGAGAACGTGTCCTTGCCGACGGAGTCGTACACGACGTCGACGCCCTCGCCCTTGGTCAGCTCCTTCACCTTGGCGACCACGTCCTCCTCCCGATAGTTGATGACGTGGGTGCAGCCGTGGGATCGGGCGATGAGCGCCTTCCCCGCCGAGCCGACCGTGCCGATCACCGTGGCGCCGAGCGCGGCCGCCCATTGGCAGGCGATCATCCCGACCCCACCGGCCGCCGCATGGAACAGCAGCGTCGTGTCCGGGCCGACCTTGTAGGTCCGGCGCAGCAGATATTGCGCGGTCATGCCCTTGAGCATGATCGCCGCCGCCGTCTCGTCGCTGACGCCTTCGGGAATCCGCACCACGCGGTCGGCCGCGATCAGCCGCTCTTCCGCGTAAGCGCCGATGGGGCCGGCATAGGCGACACGGCGCCCGATCTTGAGATCGCGCACGCCCTCGCCCACGGCCGTGACGACGCCCGCGCCTTCCATGCCCGGAACGAACGGCAGCTCCGCTTGGGGGTAGAGCCCGGTCCGCCCGTAGACGTCGATAAAGTTGAGGCCGATGGCCGTCTGCCGGATGCGCACCTGGCCCGGACCCGGATCGCCGACCTCGACCTCGTCCCATGTGAGGACTTCGGGTCCGCCGTACTCGTGAACGCGGATCGCGTGGGTCATGCCGGTCGAGCTCGGACGCTCTACTCGATGCCGAGCTTCGATTTGAGAAGGTCGTTCACGGCCTGCGGGCTGGCCTTGCCGCCCGTCGCCTTCATCACCTGGCCGACGAACCAGCCGATCAGCGCGGGCTTCTGCTTGGCCTGCTCCACCTTGTCCGGGTTCGCGGCGATGACCTCGTCGACCGCCTTCTCGATGGCGCGCGTATCGGTGACCTGCTTCAGGCCGCGCTTCTCGACGATCTCAGCCGGATCGCCGCCTTCGGTCCACACGATGTCGAACACGTCCTTGGCGATCTTGCCGGAGATGGTGCCGGCCTTGATGAGGTCGAGGATGGCGCCGAGCTGGTCCGCGGTGATGGGACTGTCGACGATGCTCGCGCCTTCCTTGTTGAGGCGGCCGAACAGCTCGTTGATCACCCAGTTCGCCGCCTGCTTGGCGTCGCGCCCCTTCGCCACCGCCTCGAAATAATCGACGCTCTCGCGCTCGGCCACGAGCACGTCGGCGTCGTAGGGCGAGAGGCCATAGTCCTTGATGAAGCGCGCGCGCTTTTCGTCCGGCAACTCGGGCAGGTCCTTGGCGAGCGTGTCCACATAGGCTTGGGTCAGCTCGAGCGGCAGAAGATCGGGATCGGGGAAGTAGCGGTAGTCGTGCGCCTCTTCCTTGGAGCGCATGGACCGCGTCTCGCCCGTCTTGGCATCGAACAGCCGCGTCTCCTGATGGATCTCGCCGCCATCCTCCAGGATCTCGATCTGGCGGCGCGCCTCATATTCGATGGCCTGGCCGATGAAGCGGATCGAGTTGACGTTCTTGATCTCGCAGCGCGTGCCCAACGCATCGCCCGGGCGCCGCACCGACACGTTCACGTCGGCGCGCAACTGACCCCTCCTCCATATTGCCGTCGCAGGTGCCGAGATAGCGCAGGATGGTGCGGAGCTTCGACACATAAGCCTTGGCCTGCTCCGACGAGCGCAGATCCGGCTTCGACACGATCTCCATGAGCGCGACGCCGGAGCGGTTGAGATCGACATAGGAATATTGCGGGTGCTGGTCGTGCAGGCTTTTTCCTGCGTCCTGCTCGAGATGCAGCCGCTCGATGCCGACGATGACGCGCTCGCCGGAGAGGAGATCGACGATGACCTCCCCCTCGCCCACGATCGGGTTCTTGTACTGGCTGATCTGATAGCCCTGGGGCAGATCGGGATAGAAATAGTTCTTCCGGTCGAACACGGACGTGAGGTTGATCTGGGCCTTGAGGCCGAGCCCGGTGCGGATGGCTTGCGCCACGCAAGCCTCGTTGATCACCGGCAGCATGCCGGGCATGGCCGCATCGACCAGGCTCACATGGGAGTTGGGCTCGCCGCCGAACTCGGTCGAGGCGCCCGAGAACAGCTTGGCGTTGGACGTGACCTGGGCATGGACCTCCATGCCGATGATCACCTCCCAGTCGCCCGTGGCGCCTTCGATCAGGTTCGATTTATCCGTCTTGGCGTCCATCGGCCGCCGCTACTCCTTGCGCTCCGCCTGCTGCTGGAGCTTCTCCTCTTCATACTGGATGAACCAGCCGATCATTTGACGCCACAGCGCCTCGACCAGCTCCGGCGGCAGGCTGTTCTGCGCCGCCCGCGCCTTGACCTTGTCGATCACCTGCTGGATGCGCCACGGCACGCGCGCGTCGGCCGGCGACTGCTTGAGCTGCCAAGCGCGGTCCACATAGGCGAAGCGCTCGCAGATGAGGTCAACGAGGGCCTGATCGATGCGGTCGATCTCGACCCGCACCTCGTCCATGCTCTGGCATTTCTGCGCTTCACGGGTCGCCATTATGCTGCCTCGCTCCACCAATCTGCGGGCTTGGCCGTGCGCCCCGCCGCCGCCTCGATGACTTGCGCGGCGCGGAACAGCGTCTCCTCGTCGAAGGCGCGGCCGATGAGCTGAAGCCCGAGCGGCGTGCCTTCCGACGAAAGTCCCGCCGGCACGGAGATGCCCGGCAGTCCCGCCATGTTCACCGTCACCGTGAAGATGTCGTTCAGATACATCTCGACCGGATCGCCGGACTTCTCGCCGAGCGCAAAGGCCGGTCCCGGCGTGGTCGGCGTCAGGATCGCATCGACGCCCTCGAACGCCTGGTCGAAGTCTCGCTTGATCAAGGTCCGCACCTTCTGCGCCTTGAGGTAATAGGCATCGTAATAGCCGGCCGACAGCACATAGGTGCCGATCAGGATACGCCGCTTGACCTCGGCGCCGAAGCCCGCCTCGCGCGTGTTCTCGTACATGGAGATCACGTCGGAGCCCGGCTCGCGCAGGCCGTAGCGCACGCCGTCATAGCGGGCGAGGTTCGACGAGGCCTCCGCCGGCGCGACAATATAATAAGACGGGAGCGCGTATTTGGTGTGCGGCAGGCTCACCTCTTTGATCTCGGCGCCCGCCGCTTTCAGCCAGGCGATGCCCTGCTGCCACAGCGCCTCGATCTCCGGCGCCATGCCGGGTACGCGATATTCCTTCGGAATGCCGATGGTGAGCCCCTTCACGCCCTTCCCCACCGCCGCCTCGAAATCGGGCACCGGCAGATCGGCGCTGGTCGTGTCCTTGGGGTCGTGGCTCGCCATGGCTTTGAGCAGGATGGCGGAGTCGCGCACGGTGCGCGCGATGGGGCCCGCCTGATCGAGCGACGAGGCGAACGCCACGATGCCCCAGCGCGAGCAGCGGCCGTAAGTCGGCTTGATGCCGACCGTGCCGGTGATGGCGGCAGGCTGGCGGATCGAGCCGCCCGTGTCGGTCGCCGTGGCGCCCATGCACAGGCGCGCGGCGACGGCGGCCGACGATCCACCCGACGAGCCGCCGGGCACGAGCTTCGCGTCCGATCCCTCGCGCCGCCACGGATTGACCACCGCGCCGTAAGTGCTCGTCTCGTTGGACGACCCCATGGCGAACTCGTCGTTGTTGAGCTTGCCGAGCATGACCGCGCCTTCCGCCCACAGATTGGCGGTCACCGTCGACTCGTAGGTCGGCGTGAATCCGTCGAGAATGTGCGAGCACGCCGTGGTGCGGACGTCTTTCGTGCAAAAGAGATCCTTGATGCCGAGCGGGATGCCTTCGAGCGCGCCGCCTTCGCCCTTGGCAAGGCGCGCATCGCTCGCCGCCGCCATGGCAAGCGCCCGCTCCGGCGTCGGCAGCACGAAGGCGTTGAGCGCCGCGTTCGCCGCCTCGATGGCCTCGACATGGGCTTGCGTCAGCTCTTCCGCCGAGAAGGACTTCTTGCGCAGGCCGTCTCGCGCGTCGGCGATGGTGAGGTCTGTCAGTTTGGTCACGGGGCTCACGGCTTCACGTCAGGGCAGAGAACATAATGGTTGAACCCGTCGGGCTTGGTCGCAGACTCCTCATCGGAGCCACCCGATTGGGTGTCCTCCGCCTGGTCATTTTTGTCGAGCTCGCTGGGGTCCATGTCCTCGGACAGGGGCAACTCGTTCTCGGTGCTTTGCTGCTGGGTGATGTCGGTGAGGCGGCTAACGGCAAGGCCGCCGGTGTCCGTAACCGCAATGGCGAATAGATCGGGATAGACATAACCGTCCTCGTCGCAGAACGCGTTCGCCAGCCAGCTTTTGTCATCGCGAGCCGTGACCGAGACGAAGTCGCAATGCTGCGCATAGGTGGTCATGCCCTTCTTGTTTAGGACATAGAAGTCGAGATCCTCGCCGAGCTCCTCCGGGGTCTTGGTCTTGAGCGCGTCGCAACCGGCCTCCGAGGAGGAGAACGTCCCTTCCGGCAGATCCCCGGCGATGGCCGCCGTCGTACCGGCGACGAGCGCAGCAAGCATGACGAGAGCGAGTCTCCGCATGGCCCCTACTCCACGATTTTCGGCACGACGAAATAATGATCGTCGACCATCGGCGCATTCTTGACGATGTCGTCGGCGCAGAACCCGTCGGTCACGACGTCTTCGCGCTTCTTCATGGTCATGGCTTCCACCCGTGTCATGGGCTCCACGGCGGACGTGTCGAGCTCGTCGAGCTGGGCCACCCAATCGAGAATGCCCGACAGTTCCGTCTCGAGCCGCGCCGCCTCCTCATCGGTGATGGCGATGCGGGCAAGACGGGCGATGCGGCGGACGGTGGCGCGGTCGACGGACATGGCTTTGAGGCGGTTTTTCGGGGTTCAGGGTTCCGGCGTTCCTGTAGCACCGGGCCGGAAAGGCGGCAACTTGGCTTCTCGCCACGCCTCGCGGGCCGGCTTAGGCCTCGAACGGCACGCCGACGTCGGGCACCAGGACACGGTTTCCGGCCATTTCGGCGATGAATTTCTCCGCCGTCTGGTCGAGCACCGGAAAGGTCCCGTAGTGGCACGGCACCACCGTCTCGAAGTCGAAGAAGCGCTTGCAGGCGAGCGCCGCCGTCTTGGCGCCCATGGTGTAGCGGTCGCCGATCGGCACGAAGCCGATGGTCGGCGCGTAGAGCTCGTTGATCAGGGCCATGTCGGAGAAGATGGCCGTATCGCCCATGTGATAGACGGTCTTGCCCTCTTTCGCGGCGATCACGACACCGCAAGGGTTGCCCAGATAGAGCGGGCGCCCGTCGACCATGTTCGAGGACGAGTGCAAGGCCGGAACGAAGGTCAGGTCGAAGTCCTCGTGGGGTTGCGTGCCGCCGGTATTGCCGTGATCGGTGTTCTCGACACCTTGATTTTGCAGATAGGTAGCGAGCTCGTGCACGGCCATGAGCGTCGCGCCCGTCTCCTTGCAGATGGCGACGCTGTTGCCGAGATGGTCCTCATGGCCGTGGGTCAGCGCCACGTGGGTCACGCCCTCGATCGCCTCTTGCAACGGAATGTCCGCCTTCTCGAATGTGGCGTTGTGAGTAAGAAAAGGATCAATCAGGATGCGGCTTGCGCCCGTGTCGATGCGGAAGCAGGAATGACCGAACCACGTAATCTTCATCATCTCACCCTTTAGATTGACTCCGTGACAGCAGTTCCGCCCCTTCCTATCGAAGACTTGGCTTCGAGGCTACAGCCCGAGGCCAGGCTGCTCGGCCTCGATGTGGGCACCAAGACCATCGGGCTTGCGCTGTCGGACGTCACCCGGTCGATCGCCACGCCTTATGAGACGCTGCGCCGCACCAAGTTCACAGCGGACGCGCAAGTTGCTCGCCGCGATCGTGATGAAGGAAGGCGTCGGCGGCCTCGTCATCGGCCTTCCCATCAATCTCGACGGCTCCGAGGGGCCGCGTGCCCAGTCGACGCGCGCGTTTGCCAGGAACCTCGCCGGTCACGTGGACGTACCCATGGCTTTCTGGGACGAGCGGCTTTCGACCGCGGCGGTCGAGCGCCACCTGATCGAGGCGGATGCCTCCCGCAAGCGCCGCGCCGAGGTGATCGACCGCATGGCCGCCGCCTACATCCTGCAGGGCGCGCTCGACCGGCTGAGAAACCTTGCCGGGCAGCGTTAGATGGGCGTCGTCTCGAACAGCTCATAGCTTGTGGGGCTGTCCGGGCACAGCCCGCCGCCGCACAGCGCAACGGTCGAGACCACGTTGCCGATGGCCAGCACAAGAAACAGGAGCAGCGCCGAAAGCGGCAGCGCCTTCAGGCGGACCGACATCGGCTCGGCCCTGGAGAACTGCCGGTCGTCCAGCAGCATGATGGCGCAGCCGAGAATGACGACAACGGCGGTGATGAACGCCCAAGTGTAGAGGTGGAGGCCGAACACGGGATTGCCGTAAGACCCGGTGCCCGGAACGATGTGCAGCAGGATCTGGCGCATCGATATGATGCCGCCGGCGATCGCCCCGATGATCGCCACGCCGTAATGGCTCGGCTTGGGTCCGAAGACGAGATTGAGGGCGATGCCGACCCCGGCGGCGAAGAACCCGGCGCGCTGGAGAATGCACAACGGGCACGGCAGATCGCGAAACCAGAGCTGGTCGACGAAGGCGAGCGCCAGCACCGTATCGAGAGCAAGAAGCCCCAGGGCATTGAGCAGCCGCGACAGGTCGGCGGACATGCCTTTCCTCCTAGCGTCAGAGCCCGATATTCAGCACTTCGGTCGCATGGAAGCGGAAGAGAACAAGCATCGCCACGAGTCCGATCACCCAGAAACCCATGGCTACTCCCCGATGCCGTAGCCACGCAGCACCAATCGCACAAGCAAAGAGGAGAAAGGGTAAGCTCATCATTGCGCAGCCCTCTCGTTGGTCCCCCTCAAAGCTTTCATTCCCCTGCCGGCCCGTGAAGTCTTTTGATTCGCTCTTTCTGCAAGGTATTGATATTTCGGCCCGGATGGCAAGCCCCCCACCCGCTTTCGCTCGCCCAAAGGACGAGGCCGCCCGAAACGGCGGCCTCACCCGTGCCTATGATTGAGCGATCAGCCGGCTAGCAGGGCACGCACCAGCACCGGAGCGGACCGCAGACCCGGTAGCGACCCCAGCCGCAAGCGCCCCGGCGCCGGCAGCCGGTCTGCTCGATCGGCGAGTAGTTCTTGGCAACCCCGGGAAGATTCACCGTCGCCGAGTTCCAGGTCAGCGCCTCGGCCTTCCACGCAATACCTCCGGCAAGCAGCACCGCCGCCGCCAGTCCAATGGCAACCGCTAGCTTACGCATCTTGAGTCTCCTGAATAGAGAAACGTCCGCCCCTAGGGGGGAAAGACGATCTTAGCGTACGCCTCGTGGCGGGATCATGTCAGCGCGAGCGCTTGTCAGCGTTCTCAAACGCTTAAAGCCTGACGCGCGTCAGGGCAAAGCGCGATCGAGGATAGCGGGCGCGTCGCTGCCCATCGCGACGGCCCCATAGGTGCTGCGCCACGCGCCGTCGAGCCGCGTGGCGAGGAATGCATCGCTCACCTCTTGGGGGGCGTGGGCCAGAAGCAGCGCAGCCGCTTGCGCCAGGGCCAACTGCTCGACAAGCGCACGCGCCACGCTCTGATCGCGCATGGCTTCTCCCAGCAAGGTCTCGATGTGGTCGAGCGCGACCTTCACGCGCGGCTCGCGTCCGGCGAGTTCGTCGATCTCTTCGAGCACCTGCCGCACGGTTTCCGGCGACCGCTCGAGCACGCGCAGCACGTCGAGACACATGACATTGCCCGAACCTTCCCAGATGGCGTTGACCGGCACCTCGCGATAGAGAAGCGGAAAGCCGCCCTCCTCCACGTAGCCGTTGCCGCCCATGCACTCCATGGCCTCGTAGACGAGCGCCGGCGCCGTCTTGCACACCCAGTATTTGGTCACCGCCGTCATGAGACGGCGATACGCAGCCTCGTCCTCGTCCGTGCCGCCGTCGAAGGCACGCGCCAGGCGGAAGACGAGCGCGGTCGCCGCCTCCACGTCGAGCGCCATGTCGGCGAGGACGTGTCCCATCAGCGGCTGATCGATCAAGAGCCGCTGGAACACGGACCGATGGCGCGCGTGATGGATGGCGCGGGCGAGCGCCTGGCGCATCAGCCCCGCCGAGGAGACCGCGCAGTCGAGCCGCGTCAGCGTCACCATGTCGATGATGGTGGCGACGCCCCGCCCCTCGTCGCCGACGAGAAAGCCGTGCGCGCCGTCGAACTCGACCTCGGCGGAGGCATTGGAGCGGTTGCCGAGCTTGTCCTTGAGCCGCACCAGGCGAAGCCCGTTGAGTTCGCCGTCCGGCGTGAGGCGCGGCAGCAGGAAGCAGCTCAAGCCTTCGCTCGCTTGCGCCAGCACGAGGAACGCATCGGACATGGGCGCCGAGAGAAACCATTTGTGCCCGGCGATGGCGTAAGCCGCGCCCGGCCCGCCGCCGTCGAGCGGCTCCGCCCATGTCGTGTTGGCGCGCACATCCGTGCCCCCTTGCCGCTCCGTCATGCCCATGCCGAGCGTCACCGCCGACTTGACGTCGGCCGGCGCCGTGCCCGGGTCGTAAGTGCGCCCGAGGATCTTCGGCACCCATTCGGCCGCGAGCTTCGGCGTGTGGCGGAGCGCCGCGACCGAAGCGTGGGTCATGGTGATGGGGCAGCAATGTCCCGGCTCCATCTGCGCCGCCATGTAGCTTCCGGCCGCACGCGCCACATGGGCGCCGGCCCGCGGGCCCTCGCCGGTGAGCAGGTGCTCCCAGGTCGAGCAGTGCAGCCCCTGGGCCATGCTGATGGCCATGACCTCGTGATAGGCGGGATGGAACTCGACGTGTTCGATGCGGCGCCCTTGCGCGTCGAAGCTGTGCAGCTCCGGCGGATGGGCGTTCGCCCGGCGTCCGAGCTCGATGGCGGTGGCGCTGCCGGCGACCCCGCCGAACGTGTCGAGATCGGCCGCGGCCCAGTCCGCCCCTTCGCGCGAGACCGCCTCGCGCAAAGCCCTGTCCGACGCAAACAGGTTCACGTCGACAAAGGGCGGGCTCTGGTTGAACGCCGCGTCATCCCGGGAGGGATCGGGCACCGGAGTAGCCATGGGAGCAGCCATGCCTCACACTGTCAGAAGGTCCGTTACAGCGAGCTTACCTTAATTGGCGGCGCAAGCTTGATGCCTGTGGCGCGCAAGCTTATACAGTGCCCTTTAATGAGCATCGCGGCTGAAGCTCCTCCTTCGTTCCCTCATCGCCATCTTCTTGGAATCGAAGGCCTTTCGCGCGCCGAAATCACGGCGCTGCTCGACCTTTCCGAGGAGGCCGCAAAGCTCGGACGCCAGATCGACAAGAAACGCGACGATCTCCGCGGCCGGACCATGATCAATCTCTTCTTCGAGGCCTCGACCCGGACCCAGAGCTCGTTCGAGCTCGCCGGGAAACGGCTCGGCGCCGACGTGATGAACATGTCGATCCCGACCTCGTCGATCCAAAAGGGCGAGACCCTGATCGACACGGCGGTGACGCTGAACGCCATGCGGCCCGATCTCCTCGTCGTGCGCCATCACGCCGCCGGCGCCGTCGAGCTCCTCTCCCAGAAGGTCGACTGCTCGGTGATCAACGCCGGCGACGGCAGCCACGAGCATCCCACCCAAGCGCTTCTCGATGCGCTCACCATCCGCCGCCACAAGAACCGCATCCAAGGGCTTGTCGTGGCGATCTGCGGCGACATCCTCCACTCGCGCGTGGCCCGCTCGAACATCATCCTGCTCAACACGCTCGGCGCCCGCGTCCGCGTCATCGCGCCGTCCACGCTGCTCGGCGCCGGCATCGAGCGGCTCGGCGTCGAGGTCTACACCTCCATGCGCGAGGGGCTGGCCGATGCGGACATCGTGATGATGCTGCGGCTCCAGCGCGAACGCATGGTGTCGAGCCTGATCCCGAGCCAGCGGGAATATTTCCACTTCTTCGGCCTCGATTACGACAAGCTCGCCTGCGCCAAGCCCGACGCGCTCATCATGCATCCGGGCCCCATGAATCGCGGCGTGGAGATCGACTCCAACGTGGCGGACGACGCCCGCAGCGTTATCCGCGAGCAGGTCGAGATGGGCGTCGCCGTGCGCATTGCCGTGCTCCAGGCGCTCGCCCGTAACCTGCCGAACGGGTGACCGCCATGACCACCCACGACGACCACCGCCCCCAACACCGGCCCCTCGCCCTGGTCAATGCGCGGCTCATCGATCCGGCCACCGGGCTCGACGCCTTCGGCGGGCTCCTGATCTCGGACGGCGTCATCGCCGATCTCGGCATGCACATCACGGAAGGGGCGGTCGAGGGCGCGGAGTTCCTCGATTGCGGCGGCCGCACCGTGGCGCCCGGTCTGATCGACATGATGGTGTTTGCCGGCGAGCCGGGACATGAGCACCGCGAGACGCTGGCGACGGCGAGCCGGGCTGCCGCGGCAGGCGGCGTCACCACCATCCTCTGCATGCCCAATACCGATCCCGTGATCGACGACGTGGCGCTGGTCGATTTCATCTCTGCGCCGCGCGCGAGACACCGCGCTCGTCCACGTCCATCCCATGGCCGCCATGACCCGCGACCTGAAGGGCGAGGACATGGCGGAGATCGGCCTGCTCCGGGAAGCGGGCGCCATCGCCTTCACCAACGGCAAGACCAGCGTCGCCAATGCGCGGCTTATGCGCAACGTGCTCGCCTATGCCAACGACTTCGGCGCGCTCATCGTCCATCACCTGGAGGACGCCACTCTTTCCCAGGACGGCGTGATGAACGAGGGCGAGGTCGCCACGCGGCTGGGCTTGCGGGGCATTCCGGCGGCGGCCGAGACCATCGTGCTGGAGCGCGACATCCGCCTCGTCGAATTGACCGGCGCCCGCTACCACGCGGGCCAGATCTCCTGCCGCGCGTCCCTCGATGTCATTCGCGCCGCCAAAGAGCGCGGGCTGCCCGTCACCTGCGGCGTCTCCATCAATCACCTCACCCTCAACGAGAACGACATCGGCTCCTACCGGACCTTCTTCAAGATGAAGCCGCCGCTCCGCGCCGAAGCGGATCGGCGCGCCATGGTCGAGGGCGTGGCGAACGGCGATATCGACGTGATCGTCTCCGCCCACGACCCGCGCGGCGCCGAAGGCAAGCGCCGCCCGTTTGCGGAAGCCAATGACGGCGCCGTCGGCCTCGAGACCCTGCTCGGCGCATCCTTGCGCCTCTATCACAACGGCGAGGTCACCCTGCACCGGCTGCTCGAGGCGCTCTCCGCCAACCCCGCCAAGCTCCTCGGTCTCGGCGGCGGCAGGCTGGCGCGTGGCGCGCCTGCGGATCTGGTCCTTATCGATCTCGAAATGCCCTGGACGGTCGAGCCTGAGCGTCTGTGCTCGAAGTCCAAGAACACGCCCTTCGACGGCGCGCGGCTCGAAGGCCGGGCGCTCGTGACATTCGTTGCTGGACGCCCCGTCTACCACTACGGTTGATCAGCCACTGCGCTGCGTAAAGGGGATGACCGATGCCGCCGTCCGAGGATTGGAGCGCCGTCCTCCCACTGATGCTCGGGCTTTGCCTCTTTAGCCTCGTGGTCGGCTATCTCCTCGGCTCGATCCCGTTCGGCCTCATCCTCACCAGGCTGACGGGCCGGGGCGACGTGCGGAAGATCGGCTCCGGCAATATCGGCGCGACCAACGTGCTGCGCACCGGGAGCAAGGGGCTCGCCGCCCTCACCCTTCTCTTCGACGTCCTGAAAGGCACCGCCGCCGTCTGGATCGGCGCGCATTTCGGACCTTACGCCGCGATGGCAGGCGGACTCGGCGCATTTCTCGGTCACCTGTTTCCCGTCTGGCTCGGCTTCCGCGGCGGCAAGGGCGTGGCCACTTTCATCGGCGTGGCCCTTGGTCTCTATTGGCCGGCGGCACTCGTCTTCTGCGTGGTGTGGCTCCTGGTGGCATTCGCCACCCGCTATTCCTCGCTCGCGGCGCTCGTGGCGAGTGCCGCCACGGTCGGCGCGCTTGTCTTCACCCGCGCATGGCCGCTCGCGGCGCTGTTCCTTTTCCTCACCGTCCTTCTCTATCTCCGCCACGCCGGCAACATCCAACGGCTCATGAACGGCGAGGAGACGCGCATTGGCGAGAGCAAGCAAGGAGCCTAAGTCCGGCGTGCGTCTCAACGCACGTCAGCGCCTCGCCTGGCTGAGGCTGATCCGCAGCGAGAATGTGGGCCCCGCTACCTTCCGCGCCCTGGTCAACCAGTTCGGCGGCGCGGAAGCGGCAATCGAGGCGCTGCCGGCGCTGTCCCGCCGCGGCGGCCGTGCCCAAGACATCCGCCTCTGCACGGCAGCTGAAGCAGAGGCGGAAATCGAAGCGGCGGACCGCATCGGCGCGCGTCTGGTCGCGGTTGGCGAACCGGGCTACCCGCCGGCTCTTGCCCAGGTCGATGCGCCACCGCCCCTCATCTATGTGAAAGGCCGGCTCGAGCTTGCAGGCCTGCCCATTGTCGCCATTGTCGGCGCCCGCAACGGCTCGGCCGTCGGCCAGAAATTCACAAGACAGATCGCGAGCACGCTCGGTCTCGAAGGATTCGTCATCGCCTCGGGCCTCGCCCGCGGCATCGACACCGCCGCCCACGCCGCCGCGCTGGAGCACGGGACCATCGCCGTGGTGGCGGGTGGCATCGACATTACTTACCCGCCCGAGAACGCGGCGCTGCAGAAAGCCATCGGCGAGCGCGGCCTTCTCATCAGCGAACGGTCGCCGGGGTTCTCGCCCCGCGGCAAGGACTTCCCCCGCCGCAACCGGTTGATCTCCGGCATCGCGCTCGGCGTCGTCGTGGTCGAGGCGGCCGAGCGCTCCGGTTCGTTGATCACCGCGCGGCTTGCCGGCGAACAGGGACGCGAGGTCTTCGCCGTGCCGGGCAGCCCCCTCGATCCGCGCGCCGCCGGCACCAACAATCTCTTGAAGCAGGGCGCGACGCTCGTCACCGACGTGAACGACATCGTCGAGACCCTGGCACCGATCCTCGGCCGCCCGCCCGCGCCTCCGGCGATCGAGCTCGCCTCCTCCGATGAGACCGTCACGCCGGCGCCGCTGCCGGATATCGGTCAGAGCGAGCGCGACCGCGTCATCGAAGCCCTCGGCCCCAGTCCCGTCGACATCGACGAGCTGATCCGCAGCACGGGCGTCGCGGCGCGAAAGGTCCACATCGTTCTGCTGGAACTCGACCTTGCCGGGCGGCTGCAACGGCATGGTCGGCAGCTTGTCTCGCTGATCGAGCCGTGACGCGATCTCAGTCGCGCCGCGCCTTTTCGTCGTTGGCCTCTTCGAGGGCGACGCTGATCAAATAGGCAAGGAACGGCAGCTCGGACTCGTGCGCCACGCGGCGCAGGCCCTCGAGCAAAGATGCGATATATTCGGCGGCCTCCCGGCGCGGCGGCTCAGATCCTTCGTCGGCCGAGCCAAAATCTACCGGGGGCCGGGCGCTCGACCCTGCCATGCCATTTTGCCTTGCTTCGCGCCCATTGGTTCCCACCACCGCCACCCGATAAATCGCTGAATTCGGGGCCGGTTGCCGCACCAAGGAGACACTTGGGATGAACACGTTATGGTTGTCTTTAGTTAGTATAGACGACTAGAAGTTGTCAATCATCCGCTCGCTGAATTTGACAGCGGCGGTCGGAGACACCATTTTCGGCGCATACCAGGGTCGATTCCGGACCCGCTGCCCTCGGCCGGACGCAATTTGCGCGGCTAGGAAGTCTCATGAACATCGTCATCGTCGAATTGCCAGCCAAGGCAAAGACTGTCAATAAGTACCTCGGGCCCGGATACCGCGTGCTCGCATCCTATGGGCATGTCCGCGACCTGCCCTCGAAGAACGGCTCGGTCCTCCCGGACAACGACTTCGAGATGCACTGGGATGTCGATCCCAAGTCCGCCAAGCGGCTGAACGAGATCGCCCAGGCCCTCAAAGGCGCCGCCAAGCTGATCCTCGCCACCGACCCCGACCGCGAGGGCGAGGCCATCTCCTGGCACGTGCTCCAGGTGCTCGACCGCAAGAAGGTCTTGGACAATATCCCTGTCGAGCGGGTGGTGTTCAACGCCGTCACCAAAGAGTTGGTGCTCGAGGCCATGCGCCATCCGCGCGAGATCGACGGGCCCTTGGTCAACGCCTACCTCGCCCGCCGCGCGCTCGACTATCTCGTGGGCTTCACCCTGTCGCCGGTCCTGTGGCGGAAGCTGCCGGGCGCCCGCTCCGCGGGCCGCGTGCAGTCCGTCGCGCTGCGCCTCGTGTGCGACCGCGAGCTCGAGATCGAGAGATTCAGGGCGCAGGAATATTGGTCGATCGTTGCCGAGCTCGCGACCAACAAGAACGAGACCTTCCAGGCGCGGCTCGTGTCGGCCGAAGGCAAGAAGCTCGAGAAGTTCGACATCCCCGACGCTGCGAACGCCGATCGGCTGAAGGCTGCCCTCGAAGGCGGCCGCTTCACGGTCAATGCGGTCGAGAGCAAGGCGCAGCGCCGCAATCCGGCCGCGCCCTTCACCACCTCGACGCTTCAGCAGGAGGCCTCGCGCAAGCTCGGCTTCTCGCCGCGCCAGACCATGCAGCTCGCCCAGCGGCTCTATGAGGGCGTCGATCTCGGCGGCGAGGCGGAAGGCCTGATCACTTATATGCGGACCGACGGCGTGCAGATCGTGCCCGAGGCGGTCTCCGCAATCCGCAAGCTCGTGACCGGCCTCTACGGCAATCGCTACGTGCCGCCCTCCCCGCGCGAATACGAGGCCAAGGCGAAGAACGCGCAAGAAGCTCACGAGGCGATCCGGCCCACCGATTTCGGCAAGCCGCCCGAGAAGGTCAGCCGCTATCTCGAGAACGATGCGCTCAAGCTCTACAAGCTGATCTGGCAGCGCACGCTCGCAAGCCAAGCCTCGAGCGCGGAGATCGAGCGCACGACCGTGGACATCGACGTGGCCGGCAAAGACGGCAAGCCTTACGGCGTCCGCGCCACGGGGTCCGTCATCCGCTTCGACGGCTTCCTCAAGATCTACGAGGAAGGCGTCGACGACGCGGTCGGCGAGGACGGCGCGCTGCCCGCGCTCAACCAGGGCGAGGCGCTCAATTCGCGCGGCATCGAGGCGAAGCAGCACTTTACCGAGCCGCCGCCCCGCTACAGCGAGGCGACCCTCATCAAGAAGCTGGAGGAACTCGGCATCGGCCGCCCCTCCACCTATGCCTCGACCCTCAACGTGCTTCGCGAGCGCGAATATGTGCGCATCGACAAGAAGCGCCTCTACCCGGAAGACAAGGGGCGGCTCGTCACGGCCTTCCTCGAAAGTTTCTTCAAGCGCTACGTGGAGTACGACTTCACCGCCGATCTGGAAGAGAAGCTCGATCTCATCTCGGCCGGCGAGCTCGAATGGAAGGACGTGCTCCGCGACTTCTGGCGCGACTTCATCGGCGCGGTGAACGACATCGGCGATCTCCGCATCGCCGAGGTGCTCGAAGCGCTCAACGAGCTCCTCGGACCGCATGTCTTTCCCGATACCGGCCAAGGCGGCGACCCGCGCACGTGCCCCTCTTGCGGCGAAGGGCGCTTGAGCCTGAAGGTCGGCAAATTCGGCGCCTTTGTCGGTTGCTCCAACTATCCCGACTGCCGCTACACACGCCAGCTCGCCGAGACCGGCGACAAGGCGGCGCTCGCCGAAGGCAAGGTGCTCGGCACCGACCCGGAGACGGGGCTCGAGGTGAGCGTGCGGACCGGCCGCTTCGGGCCTTATATCCAGCTCGGCGAGGCCAATGGCGCAGAGAAGCCGAAGCGCGCCTCGATCCCCAAGGGCACAGATCCAGAGAGCATCGAGCTCGAGCGCGCGCTCGCGCTGCTGTCGCTGCCGCGCGAAGTGGGTCTCCACCCGGAGACCGGCAAGCCCATCACTGCCGGCTATGGCCGCTACGGGCCTTACGTCCAGTCGGACGGCAAATATGCGAGCCTGAGCACGCCCGAGGAGGTGTTCGAGGTCGGCGCCAACCGCGCCGTTGCGCTCCTCGCGGAGAAGGCGGCGAACCGTCGCCCGCGCGGCGCGAGCGTCATCAAGGAGCTGGGCGATCACCCCGAAGGCGGCGGCAAGGTGCAGGTCTTGAGCGGCCGCTACGGTCCTTACGTGAAGCATGGCAAAGTCAACGCCACGTTGCCGAAGGACCGCGACCCCGAGCAGGTCACCATGGAGGAAGCCGTGGAGCTGATCGCCGCGAGAGCGGCAAAGGGGCCTGCCAAGAAGCCAGCGAAGAAAGCAGCCGCCAAGAAGCCCGCGAAGAAGTCCACGCGCAAGTCGAGCAAGACCAAGGAGGCCGCCGAGGAGGCGGCGAGCTAAGCAGCACACGTGCAGAAACCGAAGAAGGCTGCTCCCAAGAAGAAGGCATCCCCTGCGAGAAGCGCGGGCAAGCTTCCCTCCAAGCAAGAGATCCTCGATTTTCTGGAACAGTCGACCGCCCAAGCCGGCAAGCGCGAGATCGCCCGCGCCTTCGGCGTGAAAGGCGCCGACCGCATCACGCTGAAAGCGCTGCTGCGTGACATGGCCGAGGAAGGCCTCATCGCCGGCTCGCGGCGCAAGCTGACGCGGCCCGGCATACTTCCGCCCGTGACCGTGATCGAGATCTTCTCCCGCGATCCCGACGGCGAATTCATCGCCCGGCCCGCAAATTGGGACGAGGAGCATGGCGCCCCGCCCCGCATCCTCATGGCCGAGAGCAAGCGCGAGGCGGGACCCGCGGCGGGCATCGGCGACCGTGTGCTCGCGCGCATCACCGCGCTTGGGCCCGACGCCGACTATCCGTATCAGGCCCGCACCATCAAGCGCCTGCCGCGCACGGCGCAGCACCTCCTCGGCATCTTCCGCTCGCTCAAGGACGGCCGCGGCGTCATCGACCCCATCGACAAGAAGCAGCTGAAAGAGTGGACCGTGCCGCGCGGCTCGACCGGCGACGCCGAGGATGGCGAGCTGGTCCGTTTCGAGATCGCACGCGCCGCGCGCTACGGCGTGCCGACCGCGCGGATCACCGAGCGCGTCGGCAATCCGGCGGCGCAGCAGGCCATCAGCCTGATCGCCGTCCACGCCCACGGCATTCCCGACGTCTTTCCGCCCGCGGTGCTGGCCGAGGCGGATGCCGCCAAGGAGGTCGAGCTCGGCCGCCGCGAGGATTTGCGGCAAGTTCCCTTGGTCACCATCGACCCCTCGGACGCCCGCGACCACGACGATGCGGTGTGGGCGGAACCGGACCCCAACGCGAACAACCGGGGCGGCTGGGTGGTCATCGTCGCCATCGCCGACGTCGCGCACTACGTGACGCCGAAGAGCGCCCTCGACAAAGAGGCGCGCAAGCGCGGCAACTCGGTCTACTTCCCCGACCGTGTGGTGCCGATGCTTCCCGAGCGCATCTCCAACGACCTATGCTCCCTGAAAGAGGACGTGCCGCGCCCCTGCCTTGCCGTGCGCATGATCTTCGACAAGGACGGGCGCAAGCTTAGCCATCGCTTCTTCCGCGGGCTGATGCGCTCGGCCGCGAGCTTGAGCTACGAACAAGCGCAAGCCGCCATCGACGGCCGCACCGACGAGACGACGGGTCCCCTGCTCGACACGGTCTTGCGGCCGCTCTGGGGCGCCTATGCGAGCCTTAAGCTCGCACGCACCGAGCGCGGGCCGCTCGAGCTCGACCTGCCGGAGCGGAAGATCCTTCTCGACGATAAGGGACAAGTCCGCGCCGTCGTCACGCCGCCGCGCCTCGACGCCCACCGGCTCATCGAGGAGTTCATGATCTCCGCCAACGTGGCCGCCGCCGAGACGCTTGAAGCCAAGCGCTCGCCGCTGATCTACCGCGTCCACGACGCGCCCTCGAAGGAGAAGCTCGCGAACCTCGGCGAGTTCCTCGCGACTATCGGCATGAAGCTCCCCAAGGCGGGGACGCTGAAGCCGGCGCTGTTCAACCGCATCCTCGCCGACACGCGCGCGACGCCGACCGCCGACCTCGTCGGCGAGGTCGTCCTGCGCTCGCAATCTCAAGCCGAATACAGCCCGAATAATTTCGGGCATTTCGGCCTGAACCTGCGCCGTTACGCGCACTTCACCTCGCCGATCCGCCGCTATGCCGATCTCATCGTGCACCGCGCCTTGATCCGCGCCCTCGATTTTGGCGCCGGCGGCCTGACCGATGTCGAGATGGGCGAGCTCGATGAGATCGCCAGCGCCATCTCCGACACGGAGCGCCGCGCCATGGCGGCCGAGCGCGACACCGTCGACCGCCTCATCGCCGCCTATCTCGCCGACCGCATCGGCGCGACCTTCCCGGCCCGGGTCTCAGGACTGGTGCGCACGGGTCTCTTCGTGCGCTTGATGGAAACCGGCGCCGACGGGTTCGTGCCGGCCTCAGGGATCGGGCACGAATACTTCTACCACGACGAGATCCGCCAAGCCCTGGTGGGCGAGGATACCGGCCTCGCCTTTCAGCTGGGCGACCCCGTGGAAGTGCGCCTGGTCGAGGCGATCCCCACCGCCGGGGCGCTTCGCTTTGACATGTTGAGCGAGGGACGCCACATCGGTATCAAGCCCGGACGCCCCGCGAGCAAAGGACCCAGAGGGCGCCCGCAAGTTGGGGGAAAAGGCCGCGGCGGCAAGCCTCACGGCGGCAAGCCCCGCAAGCGCCGGTAAGGAAGGACTTGAGTCGATGCAAAAGAGTCTGGGCCCCTCGGGCGGCCATCACCATGACGGCCGGTCGACCGGTCCGCGCCCTCTTCTGCAATCGCTGTTGCGGGGCGCGCGGCTCAAATGCCCGGCCTGCGGGACCGGCAACTTATTCTACCGTTACTTGAAGGTCGCGGACACCTGCCCCCATTGCGGCGAGTTGCTCCATCATCACCGCGCCGACGATGCGCCGGCCTATTTCACCATCGTCGTGGTCGGCCATGTTGTGGTCGCCATGGTGCTGGCTGTTGAGATGGCCTTCCGGCCGCCTCTGTGGCTGCATGCCGCAATGTGGCTGCCCCTCACCATCATCCTGGCGCTCATCGTGCTGCCGCCGGTCAAGGGCACGCTGGTGGCCCTGCAATGGGCCCTCCTGATGCATGGCTTCGACCCGGCCTACCAAGAGGAGCTCGGCGACCGGCTCGCCCCACCCTCAGCTTGACTTCCGCCCGCGACCCATTAGGTTTCGGCGCAAATTCGCTGATAGAGTTCATCCGAGGACGACATGGCCAAGCCCGTCACCCAGAAGATCAAGCTCGTGAGTAGCGCCGGAACAGGCTTCTACTACGTGACCAAGAAGAATCCGCGCAATCAGACCGAAAAGCTCGTCTTCAAGAAGTACGACCCGGTCGCGCGCAAGCACGTCGAGTTCAAGGAAGCCAAGATCAAGTAGCGCTATGCCGGCGGCCGCGCCGCCGGCACGCTCGATCGCCCGCCTTCTCCAGGCGCGCAATGACGCCGCCCCTTGCTTTGAGGGCGCGTCCGCATATCGAAAAAATCGGGAAGATGAGGTAGGCCGCCTGAATAGGTGGCCGGCCGAAACGCGGCGCTAACGAGGAGGCCACTCAACCGCGCTCCGGCCGGCCGAACCCCACGGACCCAGGAGATGCGGCGGACCTGAGCACTCCGTAGGGTTATTCTGGTCTGGGAAGGAAAAAGTCGGAAGGCGCGCTGGCTACCTCGCGCTGGCCCCCTCACTCATTTTTCGCCTCCCACGCCAATACGTCGGAACTAACTCAAACCATAAAAACAACCGACGGAGGAACGAAATCAATCAGTCTATTTAGATTAATACGACAAAATATTAGGCATTGTAAAGTGTTAAGCATAGGGCCTCAGTTACGGGATCAAGACGCAAACGAAGGCCGCTCGCCCGCTCAAGAGCATCGGCGAGCCAATGCGGAAGTGGTGATTCGCGCGACCACAACTCCTGGGCCGTGACATGAGGCCCGGGGCGGATTTTACGCCGCGTCGGCAACGACCCGGTTGCGTCCGTCGCGCTTGGCGCAGTAAAGCGCTTGGTCCGCCCGCTTCAGGATGAGCTCGGGCGTATCGTCGGGAAATTCGAGGGCAGCCACGCCGACGCTCGCCGTGACATCGAGGCCGCCGACCCGCTCGCCGGCGAAGAACGGCGCGGTGGCGATGCACTGCCTCAGCCGCTCCCCCACCAGATAAGCCTTGCCGAGATCCGTATCCGGCATCACCACGACGAACTCCTCACCGCCGAGGCGGCAGGCGAGATCAATGCCGCGAATATTGCGTCTGAGCCGCATGGCGAACTCGCGCAGCACGGAATCGCCCGCGTCGTGGCCATGACTGTCGTTGATCGTCTTGAAGTGGTCGATGTCGAGCACCAGCACCGATAGCGGCTTGCCCCGCTGCGCGGCCTCCTCGAACAACGTCTTCAAGTGGCTGGCCATGTAGCGGCGATTGTGCAGTGCCGTAAGAGGATCGAGGATCGCCATCTCGACCGTCTCTTCGAGCCGCGTGCGCAAATGGTCCGTATAGCGCTTGCGCTTGATCTGCGTGCGCACCCGCGCCAAGAGCTCGTTGGGGTCCACCGGGCGGACGATATAGTCGTTCACGCCCATATCGAGGCCTCTGAGCAGACGCCCCTCCTCGCCGGGCTCGACGATGATCATGATGGGAAGATGCCGCGTGCGGTCGAGCGACCGCACCTGCGAGCACAGCCGCAAGCCGTCGGCATTCTCCAGGCTGAGGCTCACGATCATGAGATCGAAATTACCGTCGGGGACATTCAGCAGCGCCCGGGCCGGGTCCGGGTCCCGCTCCACATACTGCTCCTCATGGAGCGCCCGCATGATGCGCTCGGCGGAGCGCTCGCGATCCTCGACCAACAGGACGCGGCCGTCGCGCCCGGCTTCCTCGAGCCGCGCGCCCATGGTCGCGGCGAAGCCCATCTGCTGCTCCGTCGAGGCGCGCATCAGCATCTCGTCGGTCAGGAGCTTGAGCCGCGCCAAGTTCTTGACCCGGGTGATGAGGGCAAGATCGTCGACCGGTTTGGTGAGGAAGTCGTCGGCACCGGCCTCGAGCCCCTTCACCCGGTCCCCCGGCTGATCGAGCGCCGTCACCATGATGACCGGAATATGCTGCGTGCGCGGCTCGGACTTGAGCCTGCGGCAAACCTCGAACCCGTCCATGCCGGGCATCATCACGTCGAGCAGGACGACGTCAGTTCCCTCGCGCGTGCAGATCTGGAGCGCCTCCGGACCGCTGCGCGCCGTGCGCACCTCGAAATACTCGGCCGTGAGCCGCGCTTCGAGCAACTTGAGATTGGGCTCGACATCGTCGACCACGAGAACGCGAGCAGTCATATCCCCTACCGTGCCTCGCCGATAAACTGTCTGACCGTGTCGAGGAACATCGATACGGAGATCGGCTTCGAGATATAGGCCTCGCAACCACCTTCGCGAATCCGTTCCTCGTCGCCTTTCATGGCGAACGCCGTGACGGCGACCACCGGAATCTCGCGCAAGTGATCGTCCTCCTTCAGCCACTTCGTCACTTCGAGGCCCGACACCTCGGGCAGCTGGATGTCCATCAGGATGAGATCGGGGTGATGCTCGCGGGCGAGCTCGAGCGCCTCCATGCCGTTACGCGTCTGGAGCGTCCGGTAGCCGTGGGCGTCGAGGAGGTCGTGGAAGAGCTTCATGTTCAGCTCGTTGTCCTCGACGATCAACACAGTCTTGGTCATTGGCATCGGCCCCGGCGATTCGGTCCGTCCATGATCGATGATCCGGTCGAAATGTTCCATGGCAGTCGGCGCCGACCTGACCCTCCAGAACATTGCGGTTCCTCCCCCTGTTGGGGGCGAGTGTCGCTGCAAACCTGTAACCAAACCCTTTAGAGTTCCGCGGAACGAGGCGGAAAACTGGCCTTTTTTGCCGGGTTTGCGGCGTTCAGCACACGCGATGGGTGCGGGCCCGGTAAGGACGCCGGACGCCGGGCGGCGCGTCAGCCACGCGGGCTATTTGCACTCTTTGGGCTTGAGATATTCCAAAGAGGTGAGTTTGCCCTGGATCGAGAAGTCGCCATAGTCGATCAGGAGGTTGCGGCTGACGCCATTCTCATAGAGGCGGAAATCGATCTGATAGCTCGGCGTCAGGTCGCCGCCCTTGGGCTCGAAATAGCCGATGGACACCGGCCACGAGGGAAGATCGCCGAGCTTCTTCTCCTTGGCCGCGGGCTCGAGCGTCGCATCGTCGCTGCCCGGCTTGATCAGCTTGCCGATAAAGGCGGTCGTCTCATACACCTTCCGCCCTTTCTCCGACCCGTCATAGATCCGCGCCTGGAACATATGCTGTCCGGCGAGCGCCTTGTCGATCAGCGCGATGCTGTGCTGCGTGGGGAAGAAGATCGGACCCGACAGATCAAGCTCGGCGTGGGCCGGCTGACTCAGATTGACTTTGACCGCCTCGTTGGGAGCCGCGCGTACCGCCCGTCCCATGGTGACGTCGCCGAGCTTGTCGTTCAGGTACTGCGCCGACTGGAACCGGAACTTCTCGCCGTCCCCCTGCTCCCAGGTCGACGACCGGAGATCGGTGAGATTGCTCTGCCCTTGAGAGTCGGTCATCTCGGTGACCATGCGCATGTTGAGCGAGTAGCCGTCGCATTGCGAGCCGGTGAACTCGAACACCATGCGCCCGTCGATGCCGGTGATGCCCGACGCGGACCGGGCCTCGTCGAGGGTCATCTCGTAGATGGCGCGATGGGGAACGAGCTTGGTCGCGGCGAGCGCCCAAGCATGCTGGGGAACGGTCCAGGCAAAACCGAGGACTGCCAAAAGCGCCCATGCCCGAAGTCCACGTCTCATGCCTTGCCTCGCTTGTCCCCGCCCCGCCTGACCGGCGGGACGGAGATTTTTGACACCAACCGGGACGCCCTACAAGAGGCCCGTTGATGGTGAAATCCCATAGGGGTGCTTGCAGGATGGCCCGATTTGCTCAATGTTCGGAGGAACTTCGCGGCGGGAGGTAGCATGGCAGGCACCATCGAAGCCAGGTTGAAAGCACTCGACATTGTCCTTCCCGAGGCCAAGGCCGCCATCGGCACCTATGTGCCGTTCGTCCATCTCGGCGGGCAGCTCATCGTCTCGGGACAATTGCCCCTAAAGGATGGCGCCATTGCGGTCACGGGCCGGCTCGGCGACGGCGTCGACATCCCCGACGGCCAGACCGCGGCGCGGCTCTGCGCCCTCAATATCCTCGCCCAGGCGAAGACCGCCCTCGGCGACCTCGACCGCATCGTCCAGCTCCTGCGCCTCAACGGCTTTGTCGCCGCCGCGCCCGGCTTCGCCGACCACCCCAAGGTCATCAACGGCGCCTCGGACCTGATGGTGGAAATCCTCGGCGATAGAGGCCGTCACACCCGCATCGCCGTGGGGTGTGCGAGCCTGCCGCTGAACGCAGCCGTCGAGATCGATGCCGTTTTTGCCATAGACTAGTCTCCGAACAGGGGACCGGGTGACATGGCCGAACTCTACTGGCTGAAACGGCCGATCGCCCATCGCGGCCTGCACAACGCCGCGCGCGGCTTCATCGAGAACAGCGCATCCGCGGTCGCCGCCGCCTTGGGCAAGGGCTACGCCATCGAGGTCGATCTGCGATGCGCCGCGGGTCACATGCCGGTCGTGTTCCACGATGCCATGCTCGACCGGCTCACGGACGAGACGGGCCCCGTCGCGGCGCGCGACGTCGAGGCCTTGCGCGCAATACGCCTGAAGGGCTCAAGCGATCACATCCTCTCTTTGCCGGACCTCCTCGAACGCGTCGGCGGCTACGTGCCGCTCGTGCTCGAAGTGAAGAGCACCTGGAGGCGCGACGGTAAGTTCGAGGCGAACATCGTCGAAGCGCTCAAGTCCTACGCAGGACCGGTCGCGGTGATGTCGTTCGACCCCCATGCTGTGGCTGCGTTCCGGTCGCTGGCCCCGGACCTTCCCCGGGGTCTCGTCGCCGACCGCTTCAGCCAAAAGCATTGGCCGACCCTCACGCCTCTGCAGCGCTTTGCCATGCGGCATCTCCTCACATCCGCCTTCGCATGGCCCCACTTCATCGCGTACGATATCGCTGCGCTGCCGGCGCTTGCGCCGCTGATCGCGAAGGTCCTGTTCGGGTTGCCGCTCCTGACCTGGACCGTGCGGACCAAAGACGATCGCGCACGCGCGCTTCGCTATGCCGATGCCATGATCTTCGAAGGGATCGAGCCCTAGCCATGGGCGATGTCGAAAGAGCTCCAACGGACCGCGACGAGGCGCGTGCCGCGCCGCAGGTCGTGGTGCGCGTGGCGCGGCGCATTGCCGACGTCGCGGCGGAGGATTGGAATGCCTGCGCCGCGGGCGGCGCGGAGTTCCAAGCGACGTCAATCCGCCCGCCTAACCCATTTGTTTCCCATGCTTTTCTGAGAGCACTCGAGGAGAGCGGCGCGGCTTCGAGAGAGACCGGCTGGCTCCCCCAACATCTCCTCTACGAGGACGGGGACGGCCGCCTGCTCGCCTGCATGCCCTGCTATCTGAAGTCCCATTCCCAAGGCGAGTACGTCTTCGACCATGGCTGGGCCGAGGCCTATATGCGGGCCGGCGGCCGCTACTACCCGAAGCTCCAGGCGTCGGTGCCCTTCACGCCGGTCACCGGCCCCCGCCTTTTGGCGCGCGCCGGCACGGACGCTGCCGAGCGCCAAGCGATCCTGCTCCAAGCCGGACGCACGCTGACCGAGGAACTCGGCGTCTCATCGCTCCACATCACCTTCATGACGCGCGAAGAGTGGGAGCTCGCCGGCGGCCTCGGCTACCTCCAGCGCACCGACCAGCAGTTCCACTGGTTGAACGACGGCTACGACACGTTCGACGACTTCCTCGCCGCGCTGTCCTCGCGCAAGCGCAAGATGATCCGCAAAGAACGCCGCGCGGCGATCGAGGACGGCATCGACATCGAATGGGTGACGGGACGCGACCTCACCGAAGCCCATTGGGATGCGTTCTTCGACTTCTACATGGACACGGGCTCGCGCAAATGGGGCACGCCCTACCTCACCCGCGAATGCTTCAGCCTGCTCGGACAAACCATGGCCGACGAGCTCCTGCTCGTGCTCGCCAAACGGAACGGCAGCTACATCGCGGGCGCGCTCAACGTCATCGGCGCCGACACGCTCTACGGCCGCTATTGGGGCGCGACCGAGGCGCAATACTTCCTGCATTTCGAGGTCTGCTACTACCAGGCCATCGACTACGCCATCCAGCATCGCCTGGCGCGCGTGGAGGCCGGCGCGCAAGGCGGCCACAAGCTCGCCCGCGGTTATCTGCCGTCCGAGACCTACAGCGCGCACTACATCGCCGACCCGGGGCTCGCCCGCGCCGTCGCCGACTATCTCGTGCGCGAACGGCGCGCGGTCGCGCACGAAGGGGCGCTCCTCAACGAGGAGTTGCCCTATCGCCGTGATGAAGCTTGATCTGGGACGCCGCGCTAGCCGTCGAGGGTGAAGGAGATTTTGGCGTTGATGCGGTATTTCTTGATCTTGCCGTTCTCGACCTGGGCCTCGAAGTTCTTGATGTAGATCGAGCGCACATTGCGCACGCTCTTATTGGCCGTATCCACGGCGAACTGCGCGGCGTCTTCCCAGCTCTTGTCGGACTCGGCCAGGACTTCGATCACTTTCAGCATCGACATGAAGCTCTCCTTGCGTGGGGGGTTGAGAAATCTTCTTTGCGTTTCCTTCCGTTAGATAGTTGAGCACCAATCTCTCGGCTTTGATAGGGATCAATGGACGGGATGGGCCAATCGTTCCCGCACATCCTCATTATCCGGTTGACCTCGCGGTGCTAAGGAATCGAAATGATTCCGAAAAATGCGCGGGAAACAAGGAACGACCAAGATGGCGGCTTACGATCCGGACAACATCTTCGCCAAGATCCTGAAAGGCGAGATCCCCTGCCACAAGATCTACGAGGACGAGGACACGCTCGCCTTCCTCGACATCATGCCGCGCACCGAGGGCCATGCCCTCGTCGTCACCAAGGAGAAGGCGCCGGACCTCTACGGCATCACGCCGGAGGGCCTCGGCAAGCTCATGGCGGTCGTACAGAAGCTCGCGCCCAAGATCAGCCAAGCGGTCGGCGCCGACGGCGTGCTCGTCCAGCAGTTCAACGGCGCGGCCGCGGGCCAGACCGTGTTCCACCTCCACGTCCACATCGTGCCGATCAAGGAAGGCGTGCCGGTCAAGCCCCATGCCGGCGACATGGCGGACCCGGACGACCTCGCCGTCACGGCTGAGAAAATCAGGAACGTGCTGTCGGCTTAGCCTTCGCCGAGGGGAACCTTCGGCACGATGCTGGGACCGGCCTTCGAGCCGCCGCGCGGCTTACGGGCCCGCTTGGCACGCGGCTTGGCGGTCTTGCCGCCCTCACCGTCTTCCTCGTCGGCTTCGGGATCGCGCGGCTTGATGGGCGCGTCGGCCTTGATGTACTCGAAGCCGAGCCCCTTCTCGCCGTCCTTCTCCTCGACCAGCACGCGCACCGTGCCGCCATCCTTCAGCCTGCCGAACAGGATCTCTTCCGCCAGCGGCTTCTTGATGTACTCCTGGATGACGCGGGCGAGCGGACGCGCGCCGAACTTGTCGTCGTAGCCGCGCTCGGCGAGCCAGGCATTGGCCTCCGGCGTGAGCTCGATGGTGATGTTGCGGTCTGCTGAGCTGCGCCTCGAGCTGGAACACGAACTTCTCGACCACCTGCGCAATGACCGCCGGCGGCAGCGCGCCGAACGCGATGATCGCATCCAGCCGGTTGCGGAACTCCGGCGAGAACAGGCGGTTGATCGCCTCCTCGTCGTCGCCTTCACGCTTGGACCGGTTGAAGCCGATCGCCGCCTTGGCCATGTCGGTCGCGCCGGCGTTCGTGGTCATGATCAGGATCACGTTCTGGAAGTCGACATGCTTGCCGTTGTGGTCGGTCAGCTTGCCGTGATCCATCACCTGCAACAGGATGTTGAACAGGTCCGGATGCGCCTTCTCGATCTCGTCGAGGAGCAGCACGCAGTGCGGGTGCTGGTCGACCCCGTCGGTCAGAAGACCGCCCTGGTCGAAGCCCACATAGCCCGGAGGCGCGCCGATCAGGCGCGACACGGTGTGGCGCTCCATGTACTCGCTCATGTCGAAGCGGAGCAGCTCCACCCCAAGCAGCAAGGCGAGCTGGCGCGCGACTTCGGTCTTTCCGACGCCCGTGGGCCCGGAGAACATGTAGCAGCCGATGGGCTTGCCCGGTTCGCGCAAGCCCGCCCGCGACAGCTTGATCGCGGCGCCCAGCGCCTCGATCGCCTTGTCCTGGCCGAACACCACCCGCTTCAGATCCTCGTCGATGGCGCGCAGCACATCGGCGTCGGTCTTGGAGATCGTCTTCGGCGGGATCCGCGCCATGGTGGCGATGGTCGACTCCACCTCCTTGACGCCGATGGTCTTCCGCCGCTGGCGCTCGGGCAGCAACATCTGCGAGGCGCCGGTCTCGTCGATCACGTCGATCGCCTTGTCCGGGAGCTTCCGGTCGTGGATGTACTTCGCCGACAGCTCCACCGCCGACTTGATCGCCTGGCTCGTGTAGCGGACGCGGTGGAAGTCCTCGAAGTAAGGCTTGAGCCCCTTCAGGATCTCGATGGCGTCGGGCACCGACGGCTCGTTCACGTCGATCTTCTGGAAGCGCCGGACGAGCGCCCGGTCCTTCTCGAAGTGCTGGCGGTATTCCTTGTAGGTGGTTGAGCCGATGCAGCGCAGCGTGCCTGACTGAAGCGCGGGCTTCAGTAGGTTCGAGGCGTCCATGGCGCCGCCCGAGGTGGCCCCTGCCCCGATCACCGTGTGGATCTCGTCGATGAACATGATGGCGCCGGGGAAGGCCTCGATCTCGCGCATCACCGCCTTCAGCCGCTCCTCGAAGTCACCGCGATAGCGGGTGCCGGCGAGCAGCGCGCCCATGTCGAGCTGGAAGATGGTGGAGTCCATCAGGACGTCGGGCACATCGCCCATGACGATGCGCCGCGCGAGCCCCTCGGCGATGGCCGTCTTGCCCACGCCAGGATCGCCCACGAAGAGCGGGTTGTTCTTCTGCCGGCGGCACAGCACCTGAATGGTGCGCTGGATCTCGGGCCCGCGTCCGATCAGGGGATCGATGCGGCCGGCGCGCGCCTTCTGATTGAGGTTGACGCAATAGACCTCGAGCGCATCGGCGCCGCGCTTCTTCTCGTCGCCGCCCTCGACGGTCGCCGCGTCGTCGTCGACGCCGCGCACCGTGCGGGGCTCGGACATGCCGCCGCGCTTGGCGATGCCATGGCTGATGTAATTGACCGCATCGAAGCGGGTCATGTGCTGCTCTTGCAGGAAGAACGCAGCGTGGCTCTCACGCTCGGCGAAAATGGCGACGAGCACGTTGGCGCCGGTCACCTCCTCGCGGCCCGAAGACTGCACATGGGCGACGGCGCGGTGGATCACGCGCTGGAAGCCAGCCGTGGGCTGGGCGTCGCCATGGGTGTCGAGCACGAGGCCCGAAAGCTCGTTATCGATATAGCCGGTCAGCTTGTCGCGCAGGAGGTCGAGATCCACGTCGCAGGCGCGCATGACGGCTGCCGCGTCGCGGTCGTCGATCAACGACAGGAGCAGATGTTCCAGGGTCGCGTACTCGTGGCTGCGCTCGTTGGCATATTGCAGAGCGCGCCTCAAAGCCTGCTCAAGACTGGTCGAAAACGAAGCCACTTAGTTCCTACTCTTTCTCCATCGTGCACTGTAACGGATGCTCGTGCTGACGGGCGAAACTTGTCACCTGCGCTACCTTAGTCTCGGCCACCTCATAAGTGTAGACCCCGCAGATACCCACGCCCTTTTGGTGCACGTGGAGCATGATACGGGTGGCCTCCTCGGGAGGCTTGTTGAAGAATTGCTCGAGCACGTACACGACGAAGTCCATCGGCGTGTAGTCGTCGTTGAGGAGCAACACCTTGTAGAGGCTCGGCCGCTTGGTCTTCGGCCGCGTCTTGGTGATGATATGAGTGCCGGTGTCGTCGCCCCGGCGATTGTCGCCGTTTCGCGCCATCGTCAGCCTCTATGTGGCGTCCCGTCTCTCATCTTCCAAGGGAGAGCGAGCGCTCGCTCGTGCGTAAAAAGGACCATCTCGCCCATTCTAACTGCTTCGAGGCAGCCCCGGCAAACTGACGGGTTGCCTCATCCATAACTTCCATAACACAGAGTGAGTTGCCGACACGGAAACGGCAACAAAAAAGGCCCGGAGCGAACCCCGGGCCTTTTTCCGTTGGGAGAAAGATGGAGCTTGTGATTCGCGTCCTAGGAAGCCTTCTTGGTCATGGCAGCCTCGACCGGCTTGTAGGCGTCCTTAGCCAGGCCGACATACATCTCGCCGATCTTGGACATCTCGGCCATGTAGGTGTCGTAGGCCTTCTTGGCATACTGGGACTGAATCTCGATAGCCTGCTCAATCGACTTGCAGCCGACGAGTTGCTCGAAAGCGCGGGTGGAGTCCTCGAACGCCTTCTTGGAATAGTCGGTGACCTCGGCGGCGATCGCCTGGAAACCTTTGTTCATCTCTCCGAATGAACGGACGGCGGCATCAAAGCCGTCTTTGCCAACTTTCTGGAACTCTTCGAAACCTTTGAGCATATCGCCCTCTTCTAGAATTGGGTTTGCTGGGATTGCTGCGAACGCGAAAGCATATATATGCAATGCACAAAAAACGTCAACGATAAATTTTTGCAGTGCACAAATCGTCCGCGCGAGCGCGCTTAACGCTTTGGCAATAGCCCGATTTTAGCCTTCCCCTTTCACCACCTGGGTGCCCGCGGTCGTGCGTCGACGCTGGCCCTAAAGGTCGGGATGCGCACGGGAATTGCGCGAGGGAAGGATGTCAGACGGGGGAAGGCTTACGCCTTCGGGGGTTCGTGGAAGTCGAAAAGCGTAAATTCTGGGCGTGGTTTCGCGGGTTTGCCTGCCTGAACCTTACGCTCCTGCTCAGCTTTGGGGCAGCGCTCGCGCCGTTGAGCGAGGCGGCCGCCGGCAGCTCCATCAAAGCCGCTATCATCGTCGACGCCAACACCAACAGCGTCCTCTATGCGGATTCGGCCGACGCCCAGCGCGCGCCGGCCTCGCTCACCAAGATCATGACGCTCTACGTGCTGTTCGCTTACTTGCGCGCGGGCAAGCTCACCTATGACACGGACCTCGTGGTGACGCCCCACGCGGCCGCCCAAGCCCCGACCAAGCTCGGCCTGAAACCGGGTTCCACCATCAAGGTCATCGATGCCATCAAGGGGCTGGTGACAAAGTCGGCCAACGACGCCGCGGCGTGCATTGCCGAGAATCTCGGGGGCACCGAGGCGAACTTCGCCCGCATGATGACCCAGACGGCGCGCAACCTCGGCATGAAGAACACGACTTTCTACAACGCCTCCGGCCTGCCCGCCGACGGGCAACTGACCTCGGCGCGGGACATGGCCATTCTCGCCATGCACATCATGCGCGATTACCCGGAGTATTACGGGTTCTTCGAGACGAAGTACTTCACCTATAACGGCCAGCGCTACCGGAACCACAACCATCTTCTCTTCGGCTACAAAGGCACCAACGGCATCAAGACCGGCTATACGCGGGCCAGCGGCTTCAACCTGACGGCCTCGGTCGAGCGCGGCGACAAGCATCTCGTCGGCGTCGTCCTCGGCGGCCGCACCAGCGCCCAACGCGACGCCGCCATGCGCGCGCTGCTGGACAAGCATTGGTCCAAGGCCTCAAGCGGCAAGTCCACGGGGCTGATCGCCTCGCTGTTCGGCTCGTCCTCGCCGCCGCCGCCGGATCGGAAGCCGCAAGCCTTCGCTCTCGCCGGAGCGGCGCCCGCGTCCATGGATGTCGATGCCGCACAGGGACAGGGTGACACCAGCGGTCCGGGCGACACCGTGCAAGCGAGCCTCTCGCCGAACCGGTCCGCGTCCCACGGCAGCTCGAAAGGGCTCCGCTATGCCGGCAGCTACCATGTCCAGGTGGGCGCCTACACCTCCGAGTCCGATGCCCAGAACCGCCTCGGCATGGTGCAGCAGCGGGCCTCCAAACTGCTCGGCGGGCACATGCCCTTCACCGCCACCTTCACGAGAGGCGACACGGAATGGTACCGGGCGCGCTTCGCCGGCTTCTCCAAGGGCGACGCCCAGGAGACCTGCGCGGCCCTGAAGCGCATGTCGCTCGACTGCATCGCCATGTCGGCCGAATAGCGCAAAGGACTTTGCCGGTCTCGGCCTAGCGGCCGAGCAGGACTTCCTTCGCCTCGTTGATGCGCGCCGCGAGATAGGTCGAGCCGCCCTGGTCGGGATGCATCTTCATCATCAGCCGGCGGTGCGCCTGCCGGATGTCCTCGTCGGACGCATCCTGTCCCACGTCGAGCACGGCGCGGGCTTCCTCGCGGCTCATGCGGCCTCCCTTGGACTGAGCCCGGCCGCGGTCGGCCCGGGCGCCGAACTCGTCCTTGCGGTCGCGCCAGCCGGAGATGCGCCAGTCGAGATAGGCCTCCATGAGTGCCGCCTCCTTGAGGCGGTCGGTCTCGAATTCCAGGTAAAGCTCGATCGCCTCCCGGTCGCTCAAGGACGACAGCCTGCGGCCGGCAAACCGTCCGGTGAGGCACGTTCCGTCCATGTGGCCGCTGTCGTGATCGAGCTCCATTTCCAGGCGCTCCGTCCCAACATGGGAGGTCTGCCCCGGCGACTTTTGCGACGAGCCGCCGAACATGCCGCCGAAACCGCCGCCACTGCCGCTGACCAGTGCCAGTGCGAACGCGGCAAGCGGAATGGCAATGGGAAGCGCGCCCCGGACGGCGAGGAGTGCCGCCACGGCGAAGAGCACGATGCCGCCGCCCTTGCGCAATCCGCCTGCGAGCTTGCGCGGATCGACAGTCGCAATGAACCGCGCGCCGAAAATGAGAAGCACGAGAACCGCGCAGCCCGCCAGGAAGTAAGTCATGGCGTCGCCGTCAGCCGAGCTGCTGAAGGAGAAGAACCGCCGCGCCGCTCTTCGATTTCTCGAGTGCCTTGCGGCCGCCGGTGGCATAGACCGCCACGGCCGTGAGCAGTTCGCGAAGCTGACCCGCCGAGCCTGCATCGAACCGGCAATAGGCGCCGCGCGAGAGCCGCGCGATCTCCTTGAAGGCCCGCTCGGCGCGCGGCTCGCGCCCTTCCTGGAAGAGGAAGACGGGCACGCGGACCAGCCCCAGCTCGCCGGCAAGCTGACTGAGCTGATCGATGTCCTCCTCCATGCAGTCGCCCACATAGACGAGCGCGTTGACCGTCCGCTTCTCGGTCTCCCGGCGGGCGTGGCTCAGCACCTTGCGGATTTGGGTATGGCCGCCCTCGCAATGAACCTGGCGCATCAGGCGCGCGAGCGCATCCGGATCGCCGACCCATTTGCTGGCCTGGCACTCGTTGAAGCCCCGGAAATAGATGAGCTGGACGTCGAGGCCGCCGACTTCCTTCACGGCCCGGAACATGTCGGCCTGAAGCTCGAGCGCGAGATCCCAAGAGGGCTGCCGGCTCATGGTGGCGTCCATGGCGAAGATCAGCCGGCCGCGGCCCGACACGGCAGGCTGAAGCCCCCGCACCTGCTCCAGGAACGAGTCCACCTCGGCACGCGACGAGGTGTTGCGCGCGACATGGCCGGTCGCGGTGTTCGCTGGCGCTTTAGGCTCTGCCATGCGGCTCAAACTCCACGGCAAAATTAGTCTTCTCGCTATAGATGGACCCTTAATCCACCCGCGACAATGCTGCCGATCAGGGCTCGTCGCCGCCGGCCTCAAGCAGGCTGGCGTTCCCGCCCGAGGCGGTGAGGTCCGTCGTCCGCACCCGCTCCACGGCGAAGGCCTCGAGGTAATGCGGTCCCCCCGCCTTTGGCCCGGTGCCGGACAGGCCCTCCCCGCCGAAGGGCTGGACACCGACCACGGCGCCGATCTGGTTCCGGTTCACATACATGTTGCCGACCTTGACCCGCGCCGCCACGAAGTCGGCCGTTGCCTTGATGCGGCTGTGCAGGCCGAGCGTCAGTCCATAGCCTGTTGCGTTGATCGCTTCGCACACGGCGCCGAGGCGTTCACCAGGGAAGCGGACGACGTGCAGGATGGGCCCGAACACCTCGCGCTCGAGCATGCCGATCTTCGGGATCTCGTAGATGGCGGGCGCCACATAGGTGCCGTGCGCCTGGCCGGCCCCGAGCGGCAAGTCGAGCAGTTCACGGGCCTCGCTTCGCATCTTGGCTTTGTGGGCCTCGAGCGCCGCCTTGGCCTCTTCGTCGATGACCGGGCCGATATCGGTAGCGTAGTCGAGGGGATCGCCGATCGTGAGTTCCCGCGCAGCGCCGACCAGCATGTCGAGGGTCGCATCGGCGACGTCCTCCTGAAGGAAGAGGACGCGTAAGGCCGAGCAGCGCTGACCGGCGCTGTCGAAGGCGGACCGCAGCGCATCGTCCACGACCTGCTCGGGGAGCGCCGAGGAGTCGACGATCATGGCGTTGAGCCCGCCGGTCTCGGCGATGAGCTTCGGGATCGGCCCGTCGCGCGCGGCAAGCGCCCGGTTGATGGCGCGGCCGGTGTCGGTGCCGCCGGTGAACACCACGCCGTCCACACGCGGGTCGGCGACCAACGCGGCGCCGACCACCTCGCCACGGCCGGGTAAGAGATGCAGCACGTCCCCCGGAACACCCGCCTGATGCAGGAGGCGCACGGCGCGGGCCGCAACCAGCGGCGTCTGCTCGGCCGGCTTGGCCACCACGGCGTTGCCCGCGGCAAGGGCGCCCGCGATCTGGCCGGTGAAGATGGCGAGCGGGAAGTTCCACGGCGAGATCGCCGCGAACACACCGCGCCCATGCAAGCTCATCTCGTTGCGCTCGCCTGTCGGCCCCACCATGAATTGGGGCATCTCGAACTTGGCGCGCGCTTCCGCTGCGTAGTAGCGCAGGAAATCGACCGCCTCGCGCAAGTCGGCTTGCGCGTTGGCCAGCGTCTTCCCGGCCTCACGCACCATGAGCGCCATGAGCCGCGGACGGTCCGCCTCGAAGAGATCGGCGGCGCGCTCCAGGATCTCCGCCCGCGCCACGCCGCCGCTTCGGTCCCAAGCCTCGCTTGCCGTCTTCGCCGCGCCGAGCGCCGCATCGATGGCGGCGCGATCCGCCGTGCGGCACCTGCCGACCACCACGCGCCGGTCGTGCGGCGAGGTGATCTCGATCACCTCCCCACCCGTCTCGACCACGCGGCCCGACACGATGGGACCGGCGGTCGCCGGCGTCTTCAAGCGCGCCCGCGATCGTACCGGCCAGCGGGCGCGCGGATCGACGTCTCCCACAGCGGCAGGCCGAGGCTGTTCTTTCGCGCCGGCGCATAGAGCTTCGGCGGCGGCGGGATCAGCGGGTTCGCTTTCTCCGGCAGCGCCGCCGCCTTCTCGACGGGATCGGCGACGATCGCCGCGATGGGCGCCGCGTCATCCGCCAAGCGATTCACGAAGGAGGTATTGGCGCCGTTCTCCAACAGCCGGCGCACGAGATAAGCGAGCAGATCGCGATGGCCGCCCACCGGCGCATAGATGCGGCATGGCTTGCCCAAGGCTTCAGGGTGCACGACCTCGCGGTGGAGGGCCTGTCCCATGCCGTACAGCCGCTGGAACTCGTATGGCTGGCTTCCGGCAAGCTCGGCGATCGCCGCGATGGTGTGAGCGTTGTGGGTGGCGAATTGCGGGTAGAAGCAATCGGGCCGTGCGAGAAGCGCCCGCGCCGCCGCGAGATAGGCGACGTCGGTATTCACCTTCCGCGTAAACACGGGATAGCTGGCAAGCCCCGCCTCCTGCGCCCATTTGATCTCGCTGTCCCAGTAGGCGCCCTTCACCAGGCGCACCGGAATGCGGCGCCCTGTGGCTTCCGCGACCCCAGCCAACCAGTCGATAAGCGGCAGCGCCCGCTTGGAGTAGGCTTGCACCGCGAGCCCGAGACCGTTCCAGCCGGAGAGCGCCGGATCGGTGAACAGCTTCTCCAGCATGGCGAGCGAGAGATCGAGCCGCTCCGCCTCCTCCGCGTCGATGGTGAGCGGCAGCCACGCGTCCCGCATGGCTTGCGCGAGCGAAGCGAGCCGCGGCATGAGCTCCTCGTGCAGCCGCGCCTCTTGCGACGGCTCATAGCGGGGATGCAGCGCCGAGAGCTTCACCGACAGCCCGGGCCGCGCGTGCAGCACCTCATCGGTGCGCGACGTAGGCTCGCCGGCCCAGGCGGCGATGGCCGCCACCGCCTCTTCGTAGCGGGCCGTGTAGCGCGCGGCGTCCTCCGCCGTGCGGGCCGCCTCCCCCAGCATGTCGAAGGAGAAGCGATAGCCCTGCCCTCGCCTCGTCCTCGGCGTTGGACAGCGCCTCCTCGATGGTCTCGCCCAGAACGAACTGGTTGCCCAAGATGCGCATGGCCTGGCGCAGCGCCTGGCGGATCACCGGCTCGCCGCTCCGCGCAATCAAACGTTGGATCAGGCTGCCGAGGTCCCGAACCTTGCCGAGGCCCCAGTCGAGGATGTGCCCGGTCAGCATCAGCCCCCAGGTGGAGGCGTTGACCAGCACGGAGTCCGAATGGCCGACATGGCGCTCCCAGTCGCCCGTGCCGATGGTGCCGGCGATCAGGCGGTCCGCCGTGGCGGCGTCGGGGATGCGCAGCAGCGCCTCGGCGAGGCAGAGCAGGAGGACACCTTCCTCGCTCGACAGCCCATACTCGGCGAGGAAGGAATCGACCCCGCCGGACTCCCGCCGCCCGGCCCGCGCCGCCTCGACCAGGCGCACGGCGACCGTCTCGATGCGCTCCCGCTCGGCGTCGCTGAAACGGGCCTTGTCGATGAGCGCCGCGACCAGAGCGTCTTCGTCGGCGAGCAAGGCTTCGCCGATCGCCTCGCGGCTTGGCAGTCGGACAGTGGCGGCGATGTCTGCTCGAGGCTCGCCCATGGCGTCAATTTAGTCCTTCCGGCCGTATCCTTCGAGACGCTATGGTCGCGGCCCGCCGGAGACCGCCATGACACGCGCCATCGACATTGTGAGGACCGTTCGCGACTTACGGACCCGCGTGGCCGCATGGCGCAAGGCCGGTGAGACGGTGGCGCTGGTGCCGACCATGGGCGCGATCCATGCCGGCCATTTGTCCCTGGTTACCCTCGCTAAGACCCAAGCCGATCGCGTCGTCACCTCCCTGTTCGTCAACCCGCTGCAATTCGGCCCGCGGGAGGACTTCCACGCCTATCCCCGCGACGAGTCCCGCGACGCGACCGCGCTCACCGCCGCCGGCAGCGAGCTTCTTTATGCGCCCGAGGCGAGCGAGATGTATCCGCCGCATTTCTCCACCAAGGTGAGCGTCGGCGATCTCACCGAGGACCTCTGCGGCGCCTCCCGGCCCAACCATTTCGACGGCGTCGCCACCGTGGTCACCAAGCTTCTTCTGCAATGCGCGCCGGACAAGGCGATCTTCGGCGAGAAGGACTACCAGCAGCTTCTCGTCATCAAGCGCCTCGTCCGCGATCTCAACATCCCGGTGGAGATCACGGGCGGCCCGATCGTGCGCGAGGACGACGGGCTCGCGCTCTCCTCGCGCAACGCCTATCTGTCGCCGCCGGAGCGCGCGCTCGCACCGATCCTGCATCGGACCATCAGGCAGGTTGCCCTGGAGCTCGAGCAAGGCTGCGGCGCCGACGCTGCCGCGGAGGCCGGGCGCTTCAAGCTCGAAGCGGCGGGCTTTCGCGTCGACTACGTGGCGGTGCGCGACCCCGACACGTTGAAGCCGTTGCATGGGCCGGTGAAGGCGGCGCGCGTGCTGGCCGCCGTTCATCTCGGCAAGACGCGGCTGATCGACAACGTGCCAATGCCGCTCGGCGCCTAGCTTACCAATCGATCAGGCGAAGCTCGCGCAATTCCTCGCGCATGCCCGGCGGGATATTGGCCTCCGCGCCCGTAAGAGCGCGCGCATCCGCCGGCGCATCGCTCGGCTCCAAATAGCGCCAGCCTTGGAAGGCACGGCGGGGCTGGGGCCGCGTCGTCACGAGCTCGGCATCGAGCACGATGCCGCAACAGGGCGTGCCGTCATCCTTGGTCGCCTCCTTGAGGTCCAAGATGCGCTGGCGCACCAGCACGAAGCCTTTGACCACCCAATAGAGCGAGCCGCCTCGAGGATCTCGTCCCGCCGCCGCGGCGTCTGCCGCGTGCGGTGGCGAAGCTCGGGCGTCTCGCCGGCTTGCGCAAGCTTGCTCAGCCGCTCGGCCTGCCACACTGCAAGGTCCTGCACGGTCTCGACGCCCACACACAGCTTTACGAGATGGACCGTCATGCCGCCTCAATGAGCCATGAACAACGGGATGGTCGCCTCTTCGAGCATGGTGAGGGTCACGCCGCCCAGAATGAGCTCCCGCCAGCGGGAATGATGGAAGGCGCCCATCACGATCATGTCGGCTTGGAGCTCCTTCGCTTGCCTCAGCAGCAGCCGCCCGATGTCTCCCTCGCTCGCCGGCACCCGCGCCACCTCGACGCTCACGCCGTGCCGCTTCAAATGGGCCACCATGTCGTCGGTGGCGGGCTCGGCCTTCTCGCCGGCCCGGTCCATCACACCGACCAGCAGCACGACGCGCGTTGCCGGCTTGAGAAGGATGAGCGCGTCGTTGAAGGCGCGCGCCGCTTCCGCGCTGCCGTCCCAGGCGGCGACGATCGTCCCGTTGAGGGCGATCTCGGCAGGCGCCGCCGGAACGATCATCACCGGCCGTCCCGAGGCGAACAGACACCGTTCGACCAGCGCGTATTGCCCGATCAGCGGATCCCCGTCGCGGGGCTGACCGAGAACAGTCAAATCGACCTGGCGGGCGAAGGCGGCGAAGTCGTGCGGGAACTCCTCGCTCATGCCTTGCATGAGCCGGCCTTCGGCGCTGACCCCGGCGGAAGCCGCACACGCCTTGAAGCTTTTGAGGGCAGCCTCGCCTTGCGCCTTCACGCCTTCGAGCACCTCGCTCATGTCGGCGAACCCGACATCGGCGCCATAGAGCGGCAGCAAGGCCTTGGGCGCGAATGCGACGCCGATCAGATGGGCGTCCTGCTCCTTGGCCAGGGCCACGGCGAACGCGACCCGCGCCTTCGCGGCTTCGGTTCCGTCAACATGAACAATGATGTCGTTGAAGCTCATCGCTTCCCTCCCGGGCGGGATCATAGCGGGCCGCCCCGCGAACCGGTATCGCCGATGGCGCGTTATGCAAAGTCGTGAACCTCCGGCGCCCGCATGAAACGGCTGAACACAAAGAGTCACAGACCTTTGAACAGGAGTGACAAAAGGGCCCAGAGGATAAGGGCTATAGCTCGGGCGTGGCCTCCGCCACGAACCAACTCATGCACAGGAGAGGAATATGAAGCTCACCAAGAAGTCCGGTGCTAAGATCGCCATGACTGCCGCGGCTTTGATCGTGACCGGCACGCTGGCGACCGCTAGCATGGCCACCGAGCTCAACGGCCGTTGCTTCGGCGTCAATGGCTGCGCCGGTAAGGGTGCTTGCAAGAGCGCCCATAACGACTGCAAAGGCCAGAACAAGTGCAAGGGCCAGGGCTGGCTCTCGATGCTCCAGAGCGAGTGCGCCGATCAGGGCGGCCAGTTCGAGAACGGCTAAGCCCAGACGAATCCGGGGCCGGCCGTGCCTCGCGGCCGGCCTCGTCAATACCCGGCCTCGCGAATAGGATGTGACGAGGAGCGCGTCATGAACACGTCAAAGCCGCCATATCTCGGCTTCGGTCTCGGTCTCAGACCTCAGCATTATGAGGACATCCTGAACGGCTCACCCGCCGTCGACTGGTTCGAGGTCATCTCCGAGAACTACATGATCCCGGGTGGCCAGCCGCTCCGCATCCTCGATCAGATCCGCGAGCGCTACCCCGTCGTGATGCATGGCGTGTCGATGTCCATCGCCTCCACCGCCCCCCTCGACATGGACTATCTCGGCGCACTGAAAACTCTTGCCGAGCGGGTCGACCCGAAATGGATCTCTGACCATCTGTGCTGGACCGGCGTGCACGGCGTGAACCTGCACGACCTCCTGCCAATCCCCTACACGGAAGAAGCCCTCGACCACGTGGTCGACCGCGTCAGCCAGGTCCAGGACTTCCTCGGCCGCCGCCTGACGCTCGAGAACGTGTCGACCTACGTCACCTTCGGCCAATCGGAAATGACCGAGTGGGAGTTCGTCACCGAGGTGGCGAACCGCGCCGATTGCTGGCTCCTGTTCGACGTGAACAACGTCTATGTGAGCGCCTTCAATCACGGCTTCTCCACCGACGCGTTCCTGCATGGCGTGCCCCGCGACCGGATCGTCCAATTCCACGTGGCCGGACACAGCCACGAGGAGAGCCACATCATCGACACCCACGATCATCCGGTCTGCGAGGAGGTGTGGGACTTCTATCGCGAGGCGGTCACCCATTTCGGCCCGGTGTCCACCATGATCGAGCGCGACGACAACATCCCGCCGCTCGCCGAGGTGGTCGCGGAGCTCGACATCGCGCGCAAGATCGCCAGCGAAGTGAGCGAGAACGCGCGGCTTGCGGCGGCGGAATGACGAGCCTCAAAGAGCTCCAGGACAGCTTCCAGCGCGGCATCCTCGCGGGCGACGACGCCATTCTGGGCGAGGTCAACGACAGCGCCCGGGAGAAACGCACCGTGCTGTTCGGCGTCTACCGCAACGCCTATGTCGCGCGGCTCGCGGAAATTCTCGGCGAGGACTACGAGCAAACGCATGCCTATCTTGGCGACGCCGGCTTCGCCCAGCTGGTGAAAGCCTATATCGATGCGAACCCCTCGGATCAGAGGAACGTCCGCTGGTTCGGCCGCCACCTCCCCGCCTTCGCGCGCGAGACCGCGCCCTTTGCCAATCATCCCGAGGTGAGCGAGATCGCCACCCTCGAAAAGACCCTTACCGACGCGTTCGACGGCCCCGACGCAGCGCCCCTTGGCATCGAGGACTTGGCGTCGATCCCCGCCGAAGACTGGCCTTATCTCACCTTCGAGCCTCACCCGACGGCGATCCGCCTCACCTTCGACACCAACGCCGCCGAGATCTGGTCGGCGCTCAAGGACGAGACCGCACCGCCCGCGCCCGTGCGCCTTCCCGAGCCGCAAGCCCTCCTCGTCTGGCGTCAGGATTTGATGGCGCGGTTCCGGCCGATCGGGGCCGAAGAAAGCATGATGTGGAACGAGGCGGGCAAGGGCGTCCGCTTCGGCGTCCTCTGCGAGATGGTGGCGACCTTCGCCGGCGAGGACGACGCCGAGCTCCGCGCGGCGACCTATCTCAGGGGGTGGGTCGACACGGGGATGCTGGCGGGCTGCCGGGTTGCGACGGATTAGTCAGGTCGCAACCGGCACCGGCGGGTAACGGCCCCGGGAACAGCGCGTCCGTTCGGCCCGTGATCCAATAAGCCAACAGTCCCACCCATTCGCGCGCGGCCGTATCCACCCGCCGCAAGCCCTCCGACACCTTGTCGAACGGCCGGGTCAGGTCCGCCTTGCCCCGCGTGCGGTAATCCACCGGCCACGGCTCGACGAAAAAGCCCGCCTGGCGGAAGGCCCCCATGGACCGCGGCATATGATAGGCCGAGGTGATCAAGAGCCAGCGTTTGGAGGGGCCGAGCTCGCCCTTCGCGGTGAGCTCCTTCTTCAGGTAGACCGCGTTCTCGTAAGTGTCCCGCGCATTCGCTTCGAGGATCAGCCGGTCGCGGGCAATGCCGAGCTTCGTCAGAATCGCCGCCGCCCCTTCCGCCTCGCTGTCGGACTTGTAGAGGATGCCGGCATCGCCCCCTGAGAATGCGACCTTGGCATCGGGGAACCGCTTGGCGAGGATCGCGCCCTCCAGCAGCCGCTCGCCAGCCTCGTTCAGCGTTGGCGCATGGCGCGCGCTGCCCACGAGCCGGTCCTCCGCGCCGCCGAGAATGATGATGCCGGTGGGCGGCGGCGGCACGCTGAGATCGGCCCTCGGGAAGCGGTTTTCGAGCGGCAGGATCAGCGCGTTTCCGAGCGGCGACAAGCCGACAATGAGAAGAAGGATCGCGCCGATGGTGACGAAGCGCCGTCCCCAGCGGGCCCACCCGGTCCAGATCAGAATGGCCCCATAGCCGATGAGGAGCGCGATCAGCGTGGACGGCTGCAGCACGAACCACACAGCTTTGGCCAGATAGAAGAACATCGGTGCCCCCTCGTTGCGCCTAAACTAACCACAAAGCGGCAAGCCCGAGGAAGGCGAAGAAGCCCACAACGTCGGTGACCGTGGTGACGAATACGCCGGACGCGATAGCCGGATCGAGATCGAGCGCGTCCAGGCCGAGCGGAATGAGGATGCCGGCCAGCGCCGCGGCGAACAGGTTGACGACCATGGCGACCCCGATCACGAGCCCGAGCTGGTCGCTGCCGAACCAGAAATAGGCGATCGCCGCCATGATGACGGCGAAGAGGAGTCCGTTGAGCAGGCCGACGGCCGATTCGCGCAGGATGACCCGCATGGCGTTGACCCTGCCGAGATCCTGCGTGGCCAGCGCCCGCACCGCGACCGTCATGGTCTGGGTCCCGGCATTGCCCCCCATCGACGCCACGATTGGCATCAGCACGGCGAGCGCCACCATCTGCTCGATGGTCGCCTCGAACAGGCTGATCACGTAGGAGGCGAGGATGGCGGTCCCGAGATTGGTGAGCAGCCAGGCGAACCGGAGCCGTGTCGTCTCCCACACCGTGTCGCTGACGGACTCGCCCGCGACACCACCCATCCGCAAGATGTCCTCGGATGCCTCCTCCTGGACGACCTCGACCACGTCGTCGGCGGTGATGACGCCGACCAGCCGCTTGTCCTCATCGATCACCGGCGCCGAGGTCAGGTTGTAGCGCTCGAACTGCCGCGCCACCTCCTCCTGGTCGGACTCGACCGGGATGGGACGGATGTCCTCATCGGTAATGGCTTCGATCGTGGTCGGCCGCTTGGCGCGCAGAAGCCGGTTGAGCGCCACCGAGCCGATCAGGTGATAGGCCGGGTCCACCACGAAGATCTCATAGAAGCGGTCGGGAAGGTCTGACGCCTCGCGCATATAGTCGATCGTCTGCCCCACCGACCAGAATGGCGGCACGGCGATGAGATCGGTCTGCATGATGCGGCCGGCGGAATCTTCCGGGTATTCGAGGCTCCGCTGGAGCGCGATCCGTTCGAAATAAGGGAGCTTGGCGAGGATGTCCTTCTGCTCTTCCTTGTCGAGGTCCTCGAGCAGATAGACGGCTTCGTCCGAGTCGAGCTGCTGCAGGACCTCGGCGACCTGCTCCGCCGGCATGTCCTCCAGCACCTGGTCGCGCACGCCCTCGTCGAGCTCAGGCAGCGCCGCAGCTTTGAAGTCGTCGCCAAGAGCGGCGATGAGCGCCGCGCGCTCTTCGGGACGGAGCAATTGGATAAGGTCGGCGAGATCGGCTTCGTGCAGGTCGAGGGTCAGCGCTCGCACCCGCGCGGTATCGCCCGCCTCCAGCGCAGAGGAGACTGCGTGGAGGAAGTCGGACCGAACGTCCCCCTCCTCGTCGCGCAGTTGAACCTCGCTTGCGGCGTCCTGCATCGCCCGTCCAATCGCTGGGTTTGTAACGTCAAGCTGGATAGGCCGCTTGCCCGGAAAGCGTCGGCAACGCGCGTAACGCGTCCCCCGCCGAGGCGCTTCCGGTCGTACGACTAAGGTCGCGACCTGGCGGCCACTAGACGCTTGTTGTGGTGGAATTTCCAGCCAAAAAATGGGCGCTGAGGCGAGACATCCAGAGGTTTGCGAGGCCCGCGCTTTTGCGCTCGAGATGCGCCAGATCGGCCCCGCGCGCCGGGGGCAAGACCAGGAGAAGTGGTGCGGTCGAGAAGACTCGAACTTCCACGGGAGTTACCCCACAGCGACCTCAACGCTGCGCGTCTACCAATTCCGCCACGACCGCATGAAAACTCCGAAGCCTGCTGCCCCGGATATGGCACTAGGCCACCCCATCGGCAAGCATTACGCGGGGCCCGCTGCCTTACCAAACCTGCCCCAGGGGTGCAAGGTTTGCCCTAGGATATCTGGCCCATGCTGAAGACCGCCCCAACATCGCCTCTGGCCGCCGAATCCGCCCCCGTGGAGTGGGTCGTGAGCCCTGCCCCCGTGCCCTACGAGGCGGCGATCACGGCCATGGAGGCCCGCGCGGCGGCCATTGCAGACGGCGCGGCGCCCAACTGCGTATGGCTCCTGGAGCATCCGCCTCTTTATACCGCCGGCACCAGCGCCGCCGAGGACGAGCTCCTCGACCCTGGACGGTTCCCCGTGTTCCGGACCGGCCGCGGCGGCCGCTTCACCTATCATGGTCCGGGTCAGCGCGTGGCCTATGTGATGCTCGATCTCGCGCCCCGCGGCCGTGACGTGCACGCCTATGTCACAGCCCTCGAGGACTGGCTGATCGCGGCCCTCGCCCGTCTCGGCGTCGCCGGCGAGCGGCGTCCCGGCGCGGTCGGCATCTTCGTAGGCGACGCCAAGATCGCCTCCATCGGCGTGCGCGTGCGCCGTTGGGTCACGCTGCACGGGGTGAGCCTCAACGTTGCGCCCGACCTCGAGCACTTCTCCGGCATCGTGCCCTGCGGCCTCCACGACGACCAAGGTGACGAGCCTCGAAGCGCTTCGAGCCGAGACCGACATGGCCCGCGTGGACGATGCGCTCCGCGCCGCCTTCGAGAAGACCTTCGGCAAGAAGGCCTAGTGGGTCGGGAGCACCTTGAAGCCGGGAGGCGTCGTGCCGCCCTCGGCGGTGACGACGATGTTGGTGACCTGCGCATCCGGCGGACCGTGGGCGCAGCGCCGCACCATCTCATCGACCTGAGGATCGGGCCCTGAGAACACCGCCTCGACGCTGCCGTCGCGGCGGTTGCGGACCCAGCCGTCGAGATTGAGCCGGCGCGCCGTCTGCTCCGCCCAGGCGCGGTAGCAGACGCCCTGCACGCGGCCTTCGACCCTGACCGTCACGGTCTTCAATTTGCGCCCTTACGCGAATTCCAGAATGATGGCGTCCACATTGAGGCTGTCGCCGGGCTTGGCGAGGATCTTGGAGACCGTGCCGTCGCGTTCGGCCTTGAGCACGTTCTCCATCTTCATCGCCTCGACGACGCACAGCGTATCGCCGGCGGCCACCTCCTGGCCCTCCTCCACGGCGAGCGACACGATGAGTCCCGGCATCGGACAGAGCAGCAGCTTCGACGTGTCCGGCTTCTCCTTGACCGGCATGAGCGCGAGAAGCTCCGCCTCGCGCTCCGTGAACACCCGCGCCGCCACTTCCACACCTTGATAGGTGAGATGGACGCCGTTCACGATCGACCGCACCTGCACGGCGACCGGCTCGTCACCGACTAATCCTTCCCACACCGGATCGCCGAACCACCACGACGACGTCAGCGCGATCGAACGCGCTTTCTCGCCGGTTCCCTTCCCGCCGAACTTCACGGTCAGCGGATAGTCGCGCCCTTCGACGGTCACGCGGACATGCTCGCCGCCAAGCTCGACCATGCGCACCTCGGAGAAGCGCACCGGCTCGCCGTGCATTTGGTGAGTGATCATGCGCCGCCGATTGTTGGAGAGGTGGTCGATGCTCGCCGCCACGGCCGCCAGCACGTCGCGCACCGCGCCTTGCGGGACCGGCGGGTGGAAGCCGTCCGGAAACTCCTCGGCGATGAACTTGGTGGAGAGCCGCCCCTCGCGCCAACGCGCGTTGCGCATGAGCACGGCGAGGAACGGAATGTTGTGCCGGAAGCCGTCGAGGGCGAAGGCGTCGAGCGCCCGGCCCATCTCCTCGATGGCCTCGATGCGCTTCGGCGCGTGGGTGATGAGCTTGGCGATCATCGGGTCGTAATAGACCGAGATCTCGCCGCCCTCCTCCACGCCCGTGTCGAGCCGGGTGGTGATACCGTCTTTCGTGCCGAGCTCCGGCGGCCGGAAGCGCACCAGCCGACCCGTCGACGGCAGGAAGTTGCGCACCGGGTCCTCGGCGTAGATGCGGGACTCGATGGCCGAGCCTTTGAGCTTCACGTCCTTCTGCGTGATGGCGAGCTTCTCGCCGGCGGCGACCCTCAGCATCTCCTCGACGAGATCGAGACCGGTGACGAGCTCGGTCACCGGATGCTCCACCTGGAGGCGCGTGTTCATCTCCAGGAAGTAGAAGTTGCGGTCCTTGTCGGCGATGAACTCGACCGTGCCCGCGGAGTCGTAGCCCACGGCCTTGGCGAGCGCCACGGCCTGGGCGCCCATCGCCTCGCGCGTCTTGGCGTCGATGAACGGGCTCGGCGCCTCCTCGATGACCTTCTGGTTGCGCCGCTGGATCGAGCATTCGCGCTCGCCGAGATGAATGACGTTGCCGTGCTTGTCGCCCAGCACCTGGATCTCGATATGGCGCGGCTCCTCGATATATTTCTCGATGAACACGCGGTCGTCGCCGAAGCTCGACTTCGCCTCCGATTGCGACGAGGCGAAGCCTTCGGCCACCTCTTTCTGGCTGTAGGCGATGCGCATGCCCTTGCCGCCGCCGCCCGCAGACGCCTTGATCATCACCGGGTAGCCGATCTCGTCGGCGATCTTGGTCGCCTCCTTGGCGTCCTTGATCACGCCGAGATGACCCGGCACCGTTGACACCTTCGCCTTGGCCGCGAGCTTCTTGGACTCGATCTTGTCGCCCATGGCCTCGATGGCGCCCGGGTTCGGCCCGACGAACACGATGCCCGCCTTCTGAAGCGCCTTGGCGAAAGCGGCGTTCTCGGACAGGAACCCATAGCCCGGATGGATCGCCTCCGCGCCCGTCGCCTTGGCGGCGGCGATGATCTTGTCCATGACGAGATAGGACTGCGCCGCGGCGGCCGGGCCGATGGCCACCGCTTCGTCGGCCATGTCCACATGCAGCGCGTCGCGGTCCGCTTCCGAATAGACGGCCACGGTTTGAATGCCGAGGCGTTTCGCGGTCCGGATGATGCGGCAGGCGATTTCGCCGCGATTGGCGATCAGAAGCTTCTTGAACATTGGTCCCCAGCCCGTTTTTGCTCAGGCTTTCTAGTGGGAAGCCGGAGGCGAGTAAACCAGCGAGGGTCGCTTTCGGCGAGCCTATTCCGCCGCGGTGGGCAGGTCTTTCCGCCCGTTTCTGCGGCCCCGGGGCTTGCGCTGGCGCCCCTTGGCCGCCGATCGGGCGGCCCTGGCCTCCCGGGCCTTAGCGGTCTCATCGGCCGTCTCCGAAGGCTCCGGCGCCTCGTCCTCCGCGGGGAACTGCACCCCCGCCTCGGCTTCGGCGTCGAGCTCCTTCCTCTCCTCTGCCGTGGGCGTCTTCTCGGGCGCAGGCGCGCCTGCGCCCGACTTGGCGGCCTCGGCCTCGAGCTTCGCCTTCGCCTTTTGATGGTCGCGCGCGAGATAGGTGTAGATCGTCGGCGTCACGAACAGGGTGAACAGCGTGCCGATGGTCATGCCGGCGGCGATCACCACGCCGATATTGAAGCGCGCCGCGGCGCCCGCGCCCGCCGCGATGAGGAGCGGCACCATGGCCACGACTGTCGCCGCCGTGGTCATGAGGATCGGCCGCAAGCGAATGGCTGCCGCGTGCTCGATCGCATCGGCACGGGAATAGCCCTCGTTCTCCTGGAGCTTGTTGGCGAAGTCCACCATCAGAATGCCGTGCTTGGCGATCAATCCGATCAGGCAGACCAGGCCGATCTGCGTATAGATGTTGATGGTGGCGAGCCCTGCGTTCATCGGCAGGAGCGCGCCGAAGATCGACGTCGGCAGCGCGATCAGGATGATGAACGGGTCGCGGAAGCTCTCATATTGCGCGGCGAGAACGAGATAGATGATCACCAGCGCGAAGACGAAGGTGTAGACGAGCGTATTGCCTTCCTGCACGAACTGGCGGCTCTCGCCTTGCCAGTCATAGGTGAACCCTTCCGGGAAGTTCTCCGCCTGCTTCTTCAGGAACTCGATCGCCTCGCCCACCGTGCGTCCGGGGAACGGGACCGCCGTCAGCGTCGCCGAGTTGAGCTGCTGGAAATTGGTCAGCGAGTTCGGCTGCACCACCTTCGTGACCGAGGCGACGTTGGAGAGCGGCACGAGCCCGCCAGCGCTCGTGCGGATCTGATAGCGGGTCAGCCAATCGTCCGTGTCCCTGAATTCGCGCGGCACTTGCGGGATGACCCGGTAGCTCCGCCCGTAGAGGTCGAACAGGTTCACGTAGTTGCCGCCGAGCAGGGTCGCCAGCGAGTTGCCGACATCGGCCATGGTGATGCCGAGCCGGTTCGCCTTGTCATGATCGATATGGAACTCGATCTGCGGCGTCTGGAAGCGCAGGTCGGAGTCCGAGAAGATGAACATGCCGCTCGCTTTCGCCGCCTTCTCCACGTCGGCCAGCACGTCCGCCAGCTGCTCGAAGTCATGGGTCGTGGTGATGACGAACTGGATCGGCGGCCCGCCGACCGAGCCCGGCAGGGAGGGCGGCGCGAAGGAGATCGCCTGCGCGGTCGCAAGACTGCTGATGCGCGGCGAGAGCTCCTGCAGCACCTGCTTCTGATTGCGCTCCCGCTCGCCCCAGGGCTTCAGCAGAAGGCCGGAGAAGCCTTGATGCGCGTCGCCCATGCCGTTGATGGTGAACACGTGCTCCTTCTCCGGCACGCTGCTATAGGCGCGATAGAGCTGATTGGTCGCGTCCTCCAGATAGTCGAGATTCGCGTATTGCGGCGTCTTCACCAGAGTGAACAGGATGCCCTGATCCTCCTCCGGCGCGAGCTCGCGCTGGGTCGTCATATAGAGAAGCCCGGTCGCCGCCATCACGCCGACCAGCACCAGAACCGTCACGGGGCGGTACTTGAGCGTGCCGTGAAGGCGCCGCTGATATCGGTTCTTCAGGCTTTCGAATCTGCGATCGAGCCAGGCGGTGAGGCCGTCGGCGCCGCCGCCATCCGCCTGAGACTTGAGCAGCTTCGAGCACATCATCGGCGACAGCGTGAGCGCGATGATGCCCGACACGACCACCGCCCCGGCGAGCGTGAAGGCGAACTCGCGGAACAGCGCGCCGGTCAGTCCCGACACGAACGCGATGGGCGCGAACACGGCGGCGAGCGTGATGGTCATGGCGATGACCGGATAGACGATCTCCCGCGCGCCCAAGAGTGCCGCCTCGAACGGGCGCTTCCCGTCCTCGATATGGCGGTAGATGTTCTCCACCACGACGATGGCGTCGTCCACCACGAGCCCGATGGCGAGCACGAGGGCGAGCAGCGTCATCAAATTGATCGAGTAGCCGAGCGCCAGCAGTAGGGCGAGCACGCCGATCAACGACAGCGGAATGGTGACGATCGGCACCAGCGTCGATCTGAGATTACCCAGGAACAGGAAGATCACCACGATGACGATGATCGCCGCCTCGCCGAGCGTCTTCATCACCTCCAACAACGAAGCGCGGATGAAGCTGGTGGCGTCGTAGGCGATCGCGGCGTCGAGCCCCGGCGGCAACTCCGCTTGGATCTGCGGAAAGGCCTTGCGCACATCGGTGATCACCGTCAGCGGATTGGCCGTCGGCGTGGCGTAGATGCCGATGAACACGGCCTTCAGCCCGTCGAACACCGACGAGGAATCCGCGTTCTCCGGTCCAAGCTCGATATCGGCGATCTCGCTCAAACGGACCAGCGAGTCGCCGCGGGCCAACACCACGAGCCGTCCGAAGGCATCGGGATCGCTGAGCGAGGTCTTGGCGTCGATATTGGTCTGGGTGAAGTCGCCCTTCACCTGTCCCGGCGCCGAGGTGAAGTTGTTGTCGGCCAGCGCTTTCCGCACGTCGAGCGGCGTCACCCCGAGCGCCGCCATGCGGTCGGGATCGAGCCAGATGCGCATGGAGAACACCTGGCCGCCGAGCATCTCGGCTTGAGCGACGCCATTGATGGTTTGCAGCCTCGGCTGCACCACGCGCTGGAGATAGTCGCTGATCTGCGACGAGCTCATCACCTTCGAATTGAAGGAGAGATAAAGCAGCGCGTAGCCCTCGCCGGTCTTCTTGGTGACGATGGAGTCGTTCGCCTCACGCGGCAAAATGCTCTTCACCTGGGCAAGTTTCGACAGCACGTCCGTCATGGCGCGGTCCGGATCGGCGTCGAGCTTCAGATTAAGTGTGACCGTGCTCGCATTCTGCGTCGACGACGCCGTCAGCGTGTCGATGCCTTCAGCGCTCGCCACCGCCTGCTGGATCGGCACGGTGATGAAGCCCTGAATGAGATCGGCGTTGGCGCCCGGATAGGTCGTGAGGATGGTGATCGTCGTATTGGACAGCTCGGGATATTGCCGGATCGGCAGCTTGAATCCTGCCTGCGCGCCGACGAGCAGGATCAGCAGGCTCACGACCGTGGCCAGCACCGGCCTTTTGATGAAGAGATCGGTGAAGTGCATGCGCGCCTACTGCTTCGGCATCACCGCCGGAGGCTTCAGAGCATCGGCGTTATCGATCTTCACCGTGGCGCCGGGATGCAATTTCAGCTGGCCGCTCGTCACCACCTGCTCTCCGGCCTTCACGCCGTCGAGGATCGCCACCCGGCCCTGTTCCGCCGGTCCGACATGCACGAAGCGGCGCTCGACCGTGAGCGCGGGCTCTTGAGGGGGCGGCGCATCGGCGGCCACGGCCGCGCCCGCATCGGCGGATGCGGCCGGCGTGCCTGCGGGCTCCGCGCTTCCCTCTTTCACCACCCAGACGCTGTCGCCATAGAGCGTATATGTCACCGCCGTGCGCGGCACCGTCACCAGCTCCTTCGGCGAGCCGGCGAGCACCGCAACTTGCGCGAACATGCCGGGCAAGAGCTTGCGGTCGGGGTTCTTGAGCCTGCCCCGCACCATGAGCGTGCGGCTGTCCTGGTTGAGGCGGGCGTCGAACGCCTCGACCTCGCCCTCGAACACCTTGCCGTCATAGGTATCGACGGTCAGCTCGATCTTGGCGCCGACCTTGAAGTCGGCCATCTCGCCCTCGGGCACCGGGAAATCGACCCAGATCGGATCGAGCGCCTGGAGCCAGACGAGCGCCTGGCCGGACGAGACATACTGCCCCTTCTCGACCCGCCGCAAACCGAGCTGGCCTGCGAACGGCGCGGTGATCGTCTTTTGCGCGATCAGCGCCTCGATGCGCTGGACGTTGGCCTGTGCGGAGTCGCGCTTGGCGAGTGCCGAATTGAGCGTCGCCTGCGACGTCACCTGCCGCTTCACGAGACTCGACTGACGTTCCAGGTTGAGCTCCGCCTCTTTCAGCAACGCCTTGTTGTTCTTGAGGTCCGCCTCCTCGACCGAGATGTCGAGTTGGACCAGCTTCTCGCCCTTCTTCACGTCCTGGCCGCTGTCGAAGGAATAGTCGCTGACGATGCCCCCCACCTCGGGCGCCACCTCGACCCCCTCGATGGCGAGCAGCGTGCCGACCGAGTGCACGCGGTCCGTCCAGCCCTCGAGCTTCGCCGGCTCAGCCGTCACCGTGGCGGCGGGCGGCGCCATCTTGGACACGAAGTCGGCGATCATCTTCGGCTTGAAGATGAGGTTGAACCACCCGACTCCGGCGAGGAACAGGCCGATGATGGCGGCGGCGATGATGAAGCGTTTGATCATGACCGTTAAGCTTGTTGCCCGGGCTCCGTGACAGAATAACGACGATAGGAGAACAGGCTTCTAGCCTCGGGAGGGGGCAAAATTGCGCCCGCAAAGAGGGCTCGACTATCCGATAGCAGCCCCGGAACAATTTGGAAACCGGCTCGAACGCCACGTTTGGGCACCGGCCGAGCGTTAACGTTTGCGCCAGATTTGAATGCGTGCCGCGATGTGCCGCATAAGAGGACCCATGCTTCCGCGATAAGGGGCGCGAGCCATGACCATGACCCTCTACAACATGACCGAGTCACCCCATGCCCGCAAAGTGCGCCTGCTGGCTGCCGAGCTCGGCATTCCGCTTGAGCTGGTCGCCCGCGACCCGCGGGTCGGCGAGACGCGTGGGCCCGATTACCTTGCCCTCAATCCCAATGGCCGCGTGCCGACGCTCGCGGAAGACGGCTTCACGCTTTGGGAGTCCGCCGCCATTCTGAAATACCTCTCCGCGAAGCACCCCGAGCGCGGCTTGAGCGGCGCGACCCCTGAGGACCAGGCGCGTGTCGATCAATGGCTGTTCTGGTGGGTGGGCGGTCCCGAGCCCGCCATCGACGCTCTCGCCTGGGAGCAGTTCATCAAACCAAAGGTATTGAACCAGCCGGGCAACGATCCCGGCATCGTGGCTGACGCCCATGCGCGCATCGCCCGTTTCTTGCCCGTCCTCGACCGGCAGCTCGAGGGGCGCGATTACATCATCGGGCCGCTCAGCATCGTCGATTTCCTTATCGGCCCGCGCCTCGAGCGAAGCCCCGCCATCCTGAAATTCGATGTCACGCCCTATCGAAACATCGCCACCTGGCTCGGCCGCCTGTGCGCCAAGCCCTATTGGAGCACGGCGTAGCGTCGTCCGGCGCAGCAAAGGCGACTACGAACAGCCTTTGCTCTTCTCGACCTTCTTGATGGCGCTCACATTATGCCGCTCGAACTTGTTGAGCGGCACGTCGGCTGCGTCGTCGAATTTGCAGCCGGCATTCCCGAAATAGTTGATCGCCTTCGACGTGTGAAAGCAGTAGCCGTTCTCTTTGTAGATCGTGTTGCGCACGTCCCACAGCGGTTGACAGCCGAGCTGGTTCAGCTGGTGCTGCTTGAAATATTCCTGATTGGTGCAACCGATCAGCTCATAACAATTCGCCTGCGCGGGCGACGGCGTCATGGCAAAGGCGGCGGCCGCCATGACGACACAAGCGCAGAGCTTGCGCACCCAAGCCCCGTTAGACGAAGACTCAAGCACCATGTGATCCTCCCAAGGTCAGACGCGAACCGCGTAAAACAGAGCACACTAGCACGCGCCATGGGGCGCGCACAGGGAGCACCAGAGTGCGCCCTGGCTAGTTGTCGAGGAAGCCGAGCGCGTGGGCAAATCCACCGCCCCCGCTGGGGCTACCGGTTGGCGCCGATGCGACGGCGCTGTCCTTTTGCTTGGGTTCAGGCGGCGGCTCCGGGAAGCCCTTGGCGTCGCCGAACAACGCGACGGCCATCTTGCGGTCGATCCCATAGAGGTCGCCGAACGTCGCGACCTTGCCCTGATCATCGACAACGACGGTGAAATACGTCGTGTGCACCGGCGGGGTCTTGTCGAGCGTCACGGGGCTATTGACGCCCTTGTCCCACAGATCCTTGACCTTGCTTGCCGGCCACTCCTTGTCTTCCGCAAGCATCAGCTCGGCGAACTGCTGCGGTCTCTGCATCCGCACGCACCCATAGCCGATGTCGCGCTTCTCCTCTTCGAAGACCTTCTGCCGGTACGGAAGCGTGTCATGCATGTAGACGACATGCTTGTTGGGATAGAGGAACTTGGCCTTGCCGAGAACGTTCTTGGGGCCCGCCTTTTGGCTGAACGTGAAATTGTGGATGTCAACGCGGCTCCAATTGACCCTGGTCGGATCGATGCGCTTGCCCTGATAGCTCACGTGCAGCTTGTTGGCCTTGAGGATGTTGAAGTCTTTGCGTCGTAACGCCGGCAGCAACTTCTCATCCAGGACCGAGGGCGGCGCGATCCAATCGGGGTTGAACACGATGGTGTCCATATCGGCGGAGAAGACCGGCGTCGGGTTGCCGATCGTGCCGACGAGCGTCTTGTCCGAGAAGATCGTCTTCCCGTCCTTGACCAGGTACAGCATGAATTCGGGCGTGTTGAGCCACACGTATAGCGGACCGAGATCCTCCGGCAGCCAGCGCCAGCGCTCCATGTTGATGATGATGCGCCTGATGGCGGTCTCGTCGGTCTTGGCGCCCTCCTCCTCATTGTCGCGGGCCTTGAGCAAGGCCTGATGCAGGCGCACGAACTGCGTGTGGTGCGGATGAAGCGATTGGAGATAGGCGCCGGGCGAAGCGGTCACGGCGATCTCGGCAATCACCTCCTGCGGATCGCGCAAGGGCGGCGTCTGGTCCAGCACATCGCTGATCTCGGACGGCGTGAACCTGCCGCCGCGAGCGAAGCGCGCATATTTCAGAATGGCGAGGTCGAGCTTGATCTCGGCGGACGCTTGAGCCTCGGGGTTAGCCGGCAGCGCGCCTGCGTCCGGCAGGGCGAAGGCCTTGGCGTCCAACCCCCAATCGTCGGCCTTCTGGATCTCGAACAAGGCGGCCTGCCCCTTGGCCGAGAGCCCCATATCCGTGATCCACAGCGGCGGCCTGTTCCAGGCGCCGTAGAAAGTCCGCAGCGCTGCCACGTCATCCGTATCGGCGTCCTTATCGACGCCGGTGCCGGCGAGCTTGTCGCGAATGATCGCCACCACGGGGTGCGGAGGCACGGACGATGTCGCCTGAGCGTCCTCGGCGGCACCTGCCTCCGGGGAGGCCGCGGCGCCTTGCGCCGACGGCTCAGATGCTTGATCAGACGTTTGGGATGACGGCTCCGAGGCTTTCTCGACCCTCTCCCACGGCAACGCCGAGCCCTCCGCCTCGGCGCGCGCCAGGGCGCCGGCCGCCAAGCTCACAAGGCCTGCCAGACATAGAGAGGTGATCAGGAAGGTTCCGCGCAATCCCCTATCCCCCAGAGACTGCCGGAAAATTTACGCGAGACGGCTCCCTTCGGCCACCCCTGAGGCGACCAAGATCAGCCGAATGCGGTGGGGCCTGCGCCTTGCGGCATCGCCTCGGCACGGGCCGGGCTCGTATTGAGGATCGCCGCCAGCTCGTCGAGCGCCACCAGGATGTCGTTCAGAGCGCCGGTCACCTCTTCGGTCTGCGCGACGACGAGGTCGTCGGTGAAGGAATAGTCTTGCAGGATCACAAGCGCCCGCTCCAGGAAGCGGATCGAGTCCTCGTGCTTCTTGATGTGATTCTGGATCGCGAGTTCGTGCCAGTCGAGCACCCGCGCCACGAGATTGTCGTCGCCTTGCGCCTTGCGCTTGGTGCGGGCGCGCAGCTTCGCCAGCCGCTCGGCCGCACGCTTCTGATGCGCCACGCTTCCCTTGCGGGCGCGAATATCGTCGCGGATTGCCCCCTCGATCAGCGCGCCCACGTCCATACTCGCCAAGTCATGCTCCGCATGGATGACGAGGCCGAGCTTCTCGGCGATGATCTCGATGGCGCCGCCGTCGAAATTGTCGGGCCGCGGCGGATCGATCTCGCCGGTTTCGTCGTATTTGGTGCGGCGGTCCGCATCGGCCAGGACGGAATAGGCCGTCACCAGCTCGTTGAAGGCCTCCACCGAGCCGCCGCTGTCCGGGTGAGCCGCCTTGGCCTTCTTTCGGTAGGCTTTGTGGATGTCTTTCCGGGCCGCGGTCCGCTTTACGCCCAGGATCTTGTAGAGGTCGGTCACTGCCTCTTCCCCCGCCGCAACTTTTGCGCCGGCCGCCTCCCCCCGGCTCCCACGAAGCGAGGCGGCCCTTGCGCTCCCTCAAAGTCGTAAACCTGTCATGGCAATGGTTTGTGTCCTGCTAATGGCAGGCGGTCCGGCATTGCCCCTCCCTTGCGGTAGGGACTTCGAGAGCCTTACTCATAGGGAGGCCTTGGAATTGACGGGGCGCAGAGGATCAGGCAGCGGAACGACTACTGTGAAGCTCGATCGCGAAACCGAAGCGTTGATGCATTGGGCGTCCTCCTCGCCCGCCGCGCCGCTGTGGACCCTCAGCCCCGGCGCCGCCCGCGAAGAGTACCGCCGCTCGCTGGCCAAGACGGAGATCGCCCCGCCGCCTGTCGGCGCCGTGACCGACCTTGCCGTGCCGGGCCACGTCGGGCCCTTGCGGGCACGCCAATATGTATCCGCCGGCTCAGGCCGCGGGGCGCAAGCCGCCATCCTGTTCCTTCATGGAGGCGGCGGCGTCCTCGGCGACATCGAGACCCACGATGTCTTGTGCCGCACGCTCTGCCACGACACGCACGCCACCGTGTTCTCTCTCGACTATCGGCTCGCGCCGGAGCATCCCTTCCCCGCCGCCTTGGAAGACACCGTCGCCGCACTGACTTGGCTGTCCAGCGAGGCCGAAACGCTCGGTCTTGACCCCGAGAGGATCGCTATCGTCGGCGACAGCGCGGGAGGCGCGCTCGCGGCCGTCGTCCTGCACGAGACCAAGGGCCGGCTCGCGGCGCCCGTGCGCGCCCAAGTCCTCATCTATCCGGCGCTCGACCTGCGCGGCCGGCTTCCCTCACGCAATGAGCTCGCCCACCACTTCCCGATCCCGCGCGACATGATCTCCTGGTTCTTCGACCATTATTTCGGGATCGCCTGGCCGTTCGCCGATCCGCGGGCGATCCCTGCGCTTTACGAGGACTATAGCGGCCTCCCGCCGGCCCTGATCCTCACCGCGGGCCACGATCCTTTGCGCGACGAAGGCGCGGAATATGCGCAAGCCTTGGCGCGGGCAGACGTGCCGGTCGAGTATGAGTGCCTGGAAGGCACGATCCACGGCTTCATGAACATGGGCCGGGTCTTGCGCAAAGCGCACGGCCATGGACGGCAGCGCCTGGGGGCGTGGCTTACCGATCGTTTGCAGACCAAGCGAGCTTGAGGGTAGGCAAATTGCAAAGAGTTTCGCGTATGCCTTCGCCGTGCTCGTGCCACGGTTCTGAGCCATTCTAAAGTGCAACTAGAGACTAACGTGGGGGACACACGTTGGATCTACTCGCCGCCGGCATCGCTGTTTTCGTCCTTCTGCTTGCGTCCTACAGCACACGCAACACCTGGATTGCGCTCGGCTCGATGGCGATCTCGATGGCCGCGCTGCTGGGCTTTCTCTTTCTCTACACGGCCCCGGAATCGGGTCCCGTCCACGCGAGCCTCGCCGAGATCGCCAAGGAGCTCCCGTCCGGCTGGGACAAACCGGTCCTAGACCTCGCGGCTGCAATCGATGAGACCTCGGCGTCCGTGGCGCAGGCGCTTTCGGCCCGCCCGAAACCGATCCAAGCCGCATCGACGACCGGCTGGTTCGGTGCGACAGCGGAAATCGCTGTCGCGCCGGAGTCTCCAAGGCCCGAGGCTGCAACGCCGGCGCCCCCGATGCCGGAGTCGCCAACGCAGGAGTCGCCAACGCCGGAGTCCGCAATCCAATGGTTTTTGGATGAACCTCCGCCGGCCGGCAGCGAGGCCTTCCTGATCGACGGGGTCAATACCTCGGATCAGCCCCTGGAAGCGGTCCGAGCGGTTCTCAAGCCGGATTCAGGCGCGGGCGAATTGGAGCTCGTGCTCAAAGTCGAAGGAGGGAAAGGCGGGGCGGTCGTTCCCCCCGGAGAGCGGTTCAGCCTCGCGGCAGAGATTCTGACGGAGGACGAGGCGAAGCAACCCGGCGGCGCAATTCTTTCCGTGGCCTATGTCCAGGCCGGGCGGCGCAAGACATCGATCATGTACCTGACGCCGCCGATGCTCGCCCAGCGCGCCGCGCGCGACTAAGCGCCGACTCACTTGATGGCGACGCAGTCCTTGTAAGTCATGTTGTCGTTGTCGTCGGGCCCTTCGGTGACGAAGGCGGTGTCGCCCTTGTTCCAGAACACGAAGGACTCATCGGCATTGGCATAGCGCGCGCCGGAGCCCGAGATCACCTGCGGCAGTTCCATGCTGCGGCCGTCGGTCAGCGTCAGGTCAACGGAGTCGGGGTAGAAGGTCGCGTCGATAGCCTTGTCCCCTTCGCATTTGAACGTCGCCGAGGCGATCGGCGTTTCGGCAGCCGAGGCCGCAGCCGCAAGCATGGCGATACCGAGCGCGGTGGCGCCAAGGACTCTTAGCCAGTTCATGGATGTTCTCCTCCTGATAGTCCGATCCTACCGCGCGGCGGAGGATGACACCTCCTCGAGGTCCTCACGTAGGAGCTCGAGCCGCAACCACTCTTCCTCGGCGGCGGCAAGATCGGATTGCGCCTTGGTCAGCGCACCGCTCGCGGCCGCGAAAGCCTCACGGTCCCTCGCATAGAAATCCGGATCGGCAAGCATCCGTTCCAGCCGCCCGATCTCCTCCTGAAGCGCCGTGATGCGCTTGGGCAAGGTCTTCAAGGCGTGTTGCTCGGTCGGGCTCAGGCGCTTGCGCTGCGCCGGCGCCGGTGCAGGCTTTGCGGGCGCCGCTTGCTTCACCGCAACCTTCGGCGCGCGCTTGTCCTGCGGGGCGCCCACGCCATGGCCGCGTTGCGCCACCATGTCGGAATAGCCGCCGGCATACTCGATCCAGGTGCCGTCCCCTTCCGCGACCACCACCGAGGTGACGGTGCGATCGAGGAAGTCGCGGTCGTGGCTGACGAGGAGGACCGTGCCGGGATAGCTCGCCAGCATCTCCTGGAGCACGTCCAACGTCTCCAGATCGAGATCGTTGGTCGGCTCGTCGAGCACCAGCAAGTTCGAGGGGTGCGCGAGCGCCACCGCCAGCATGAGACGCCCCTGCTCGCCCCCCGAAAGCGCCTTCACCGGCGTCCGCGCCTGCTCGGGCGCGAACAGAAAATCCCCCATGTAGCTGATGACGTGCCGCGACTCCCCGTTGATGATCACGGCATCGCCGCTCCCATCCGTGAGCGTCGCGGCGACGCTCCGTTCCGGATCGAGCGCCTCGCGGCGCTGGTCGAGCGTCGCCACTTGGAGATTGGTCCCGAGCTTCACTGTGCCGGCGTCGGGTTTCAGCGCGCCCGTCAGAAGATTGACGAGGGTCGTCTTACCGGCTCCGTTCGGCCCCACGATGCCGACCCGGTCGCCGCGCCCGATCTTGATGCTGAAGTCGCGGACGAGGCAGAGGTCGCCGTAGCTCTTAGCGATCTGGTGCACTTCGATCACCTTCCGGCCCGCTTCTTCCGCGTCGTGCAGGGTGAGCCTCACATCGGCCTGAACGCGGTTCTGCTTCGCGCGCACACGCTCGCCGCGCAGCGAGAGCAGTCCTTCGAGCCGGCGCTGGTTGCGCTTTCGCCTCGCGCTCACGCCATAGCGCAGCCAATGCTCCTCACGGACGATCTGCCGGTCGAGCTTATGGCGCGCACTCTCCTCCTCTTCGAGAATGCCGTCCCGCCAGGCCTCGAACGCAGCAAAGCCTTGGTCCAGACGCCGCGTGGTGCCGCGGTCGAGCCAGACCGTCGCTTGAGAGAGATCTTCCAGGAAGCGCCGGTCGTGGCTGATCAGCACCAGCGCCGAGCGTGAGGCGCCGAGCACCGCCTCCAACTCCGCGATGGCCACGACATCGAGATGGTTGGTGGGCTCGTCCAACAGCAAGATGTCGGGGTCCGGCGCGAGCACTTGGGCAAGCGCCGCGCGCCGCGTCTCGCCGCCGGAGAGGCGTGCGGGATCCTCCTCCCCCGTCAGACCGAGACTCTCCAGGAGATAGCGGGCGCGATGTGGATCGTCGCCGGGCGCAAGCCCCGTCTCGACGAACGCGCGGACGGTGGCAAAGCCGGAGAGATCCGGGTCCTGCGCCAGATAGCGGATGGTCGTGCCAGGCTGCAGGAAGCGGCTGCCGCCGTCAGGCTCGATCTGGCCTGCGGCGATCTTGAGAAGTGTCGACTTGCCCGACCCATTACGGCCGACAAGGCAGAGCCGTTCCGACGGGCCGATGGACAGCGCAGCACCCTCCAACAGCGGCTTGTCGCCGAAGGAGAGCCTTATGTCCTTGAGAAGAAGAAGGGGCGGGAGGGCCATGGAGACGCAAGCTGCTCTTTAAATCGTCCGTTTGATTAGGCTTTTAGCAGGCGAAGCCACGCGGCTGCCGCGATTGAGGGCATTAGAGCCGGGGCGCCAAAGAATCCTGCCCGCCGCACACTAATACTGCTTTGTGGCATGTGATTTCCGGGATTAATCTTTGGCTTCTGCCCAGGGTGGGGCACAGGGGGATAGCACAATGGCTGAGAAGCGACATGAAGGCGGGGTTTCGTATCACATCCCCGGCGGAGACTATTTCACGAAACGCGAGCTGAAGCGCCACGCCGGCGTCTTTTCACTCTGGGCGCTGGGCGTCGGCGCGGTCATCTCGGGCGATTTCTCGGGGTGGAACCTGGGCTTCTCGGTGGGCGGCTGGGGCGGCATGTTCGTCGGCACCATCATCATCGCCATCATGTATCTCGGCCTGACGTATTCGATCGCCGAGATGAGCCCGGCGCTGCCGCATACGGGCGGGGCCTATTCGTTCGCCCGGACCGCGTTCGGCCCGTGGGGGGGCTTCATCACGGGCGTCGCCGAGAACATCGAATACGTGCTGACGCCGGCGGTGATCGTGTTCTTTATCGGCTCCTACCTGACCGCTATTTTCGGCACGCCGGACTCCTTCCAACCCATCTGGTGGCTGGTCGGCTACATCGTCTTCGTCGGCTTGAACGTGCGTGGTGTAGCTCTGTCCTTCACCGTCACGGTGATCGTCACGCTGCTCGCGCTCGGCATCCTGATCTTCTTCTTCGTCAGCGCGATTCCGTTCATGGAATTCAGCAAATACGCCATGAATATCGGCGTCGGTCCGGACGGGGCCGGGGTTGAACTCCCAGACGGCAACGGGCCATTCCTGCCCTTCGGCATCCATGGCGTGTTGGCTGCGATGCCATTCGCCGTGTGGCTGTTCCTCGCCATCGAAGAGCTGCCGCTGGCCGCGGAAGAATCGTCCGATCCGAAGCGCGACATGCCCAAAGGCATCATGCTCGGCATGTTCACGCTGATCGCGACCGGCTTCCTGGTCCTGATCATCAACCCGGCGATCGCACCCGGCGCCTTCGCGCTGGGCTCATCGGGCGAGCCGATCCTCGATGGTTTCCGCACCATCTACGGCACGGGCTGGGCGAAGATCCTCGCGCTCTTCGCCGTGGCTGGCCTGGTGGCGAGCTTCCATTCGATCATCTTCGCTTACGGCCGGCAGATTTTCTCGCTGTCGCGTGCGGGCTATTTTCCGCACTTCCTGTCGGTCACCGACAGCACGCACAAGACGCCGAATATCGCGCTGGTGACCGGTGCGCTGATCGGCTTCGTCGTCATGCTGGTGGTCTGGTTTACCCAAGGCGGCACCGAGGCCGGCTCCTTTATCGGTGGCGTGCTGCTTAACATGGCGGTGTTCGGGGCGATGATCTCTTATTTCCTGCAGGCGGTGACCTTTATCCAGCTGCGCCGGAAATTTCCCCATATCGAGCGGCCTTTCAAGAGCCCGTTCGGCCTTGTCGGCGCCGCGCTGACGGCGATCATCGCGGTGGTCACGATCTACTTCCAACTCACCGATCCGCTTTACCAGACCGGCGTCATCGGCGTGGCGATCTGGTATGCCCTCACGATCCTCTACTTCGCCGCCTATGGCCGGAAGACGCTCGTGTTCTCGCCTGAGGAGGAATTCGCCGTGAAGCATCGCGAAGGTGCGGTCAAGGTGTAGCCGCGAGTTTGCGACTTCGGGCATTCGACAATCGGCATCATCCGGTCTAGCGCCGGGTGATGCCGGACCTTACATGTCCTACGGTCGAGAAGGACTCGCATCATGCGCTATTCCCACGCGGTCGGCGGGCAGACCTATACATTCGGCTCGCTCAAGGACCTGCTCGCCAAGGCGACCCCGGCCCGATCGGGCGACTATCTCGCAGGGGTCGCGGCGGGCGATGACGAGGAGCGCGTGGCGGCGCAGATGGCGCTCGCCGACCTGCCCCTCGCCGTCTTCTTGTCGGAGGCCGTCGTCCCTTACGAGGACGACGAGGTCACCCGGCTCATCGTCGACAGCCACGACAAGAAGGCGTTCGCAACCATCTCCCATCTCACCGTCGGCGGCTTTCGCGACTGGCTTCTGTCGGACGCGGCGACCGAGACCTCTCTGAAGGCCCTCGCGCCCGGCCTCACGCCGGAGATCGTCGCCGCCGTCTCCAAGATCTGCCGCGTGCAAGATCTGATCCTCGTCGCGCAGAAATGCCGCGTCGTGACGAAGTTTCGCAACACGATTGGGCTCAAGGGCCGGCTCTCGACGCGCCTCCAGCCGAACCACCCCACCGACGATCCGACAGGGATTGCCGCCAGCATCGTCGACGGCCTCATGTACGGGAACGGCGATGCGGTCATCGGCATCAACCCGGCGACCGATTCCATCGCCGCCGTCACGACCCTGCTCGAAATGCTGGACGAGATCATCCGCCGCTACGCCATCCCCACGCAGTCTTGCGTCCTCACTCACGTCACAACCAGCATCGAAGCCATCAAACGCGGCGCGCCCATCGACCTGGTGTTCCAGTCGATCGCCGGCACCGAGGCGGCCAATAAGAGCTTCGGCATCAATCTCGCCATGCTCCAGGAAGGCCGCGAGGCGGCGCTCGCGCTCGGCCGCGGCACCGTCGGCAATAACGTGATGTATTTCGAGACCGGCCAGGGCAGCGCCCTCTCCGCCAACGCCCACCATGGTGTCGATCAGCAGACGCTCGAGACGCGGGCCTACGCCGTCGCCCGCAAGTTCGAGCCGCTGCTCTTGAACACCGTCGTCGGCTTCATCGGCCCCGAATATCTTTACGATGGACCCCAGATCGTGCGCGCTGGGCTCGAGGATCATTTCTGCGGCAAGCTGCTCGGCGTGCCGATGGGCGTCGACATCTGCTACACGAACCACGCCGAGGCCGACCAGAACGACATGGACGTGCTCTTGACGCTGCTGTCCGTCGCCGGCGTCAACTTCATCATGGGCATTCCCGGCTCCGACGACATCATGCTCAACTACCAGACCACGTCGTTCCACGACGCCCTCTATGTTCGGAAGGTTCTCGGCCTGCGTCCGGCTCCAGAATTCGAGGACTGGCTGAAGGAGACCGGCATCTTCGAGCAGTCCGAGGAGATGCGGCTCGGCAACGCCCTGCCGAAGTCCTTCCAACGCGCACTCGAGCATCTGCACTGACGGCATGACCGAGGACAAGCGCGATATCGTCGTCGGCGACCCCTGGAGCAAGCTCCGCCGCTACACGCCGGCCCGCATAGCTCTCGGCCGCGCCGGCACGAGCCTTCCAACCAAGCCGCATCTCGAATTTCAACTGGCGCATGCCCGCGCCCGCGACGCGGTCCATCACGCGGTGGACGTCCCTGCCCTCAAAGCGGCTCTCGAGGCGAGCGGCCATGAGACGATTCTCCTGCACTCGAGCGCGGAGAGCCGGCCCGTCTACCTGCAGCGGCCCGACAAGGGCCGGCGGCTCGATGCGGAATCCCGGGCACGGCTCGAGGAGCTATCCAAACCGACGGAACCTTACGACGTCGCATTCGTCATCGGCGACGGGCTCTCCGCCTTCGCCATCGAGGAGAACGCCGTCAAATTCCTCGGCGTCATGCTGCCGCAGCTTGAGGCGAGCGGCTGGCGGGTGGCGCCCCTTTGCATCGTCGAGGGGGCCCGCGTGGCCGTTGGGGACGAGATCGGCGAGGTCCTAGGGGCGAAAATGGTCGTCATCCTGATCGGCGAGCGGCCCGGCTTGAGCTCGCCCGACAGCATGGGGATCTACCTGACGTTTTCGCCGAAGGTCGGCCTCACCGACGAGTCGCGGAACTGCATCTCCAACGTCCGGCCCGAAGGCTTGAGCTACCACCACGCCGCCCACAGACTGACCTATCTGATGACCGAGGCGCGGCGGCGGGGTCTCTCCGGGGTCAATCTCAAGGACGAGGCCGAGGCCCTGCCGAAGGCGGGGCCGGACTCGGCCGACAACTTCCTCATCGACTAAGGTTGAAGATCTCGGGTTTGCTCTGACGCGGGGTCGGGCTCGCCGGCCTTGCGGACCCTTAGCTGCTCGGGCCGATATCCCCGGCCTTGACCAGGAGATCCTGCAACGACTGGCGGCAATAGGGCCTGAGACCGGACTGGCCGCTCCGCGCCATGATCCTGAACCCCTCGTTCTTGTCGGCGACGGCCTGCTTCAGCAGGTGCTCCTTATCGATCGAGGCGTCGCGCTTCAAATAATACGTCTCGATCTTCGCGATCGCCGTCTTGGCCGCGTCGGTGTCCTCGGCAGAAAGCTGCGACTCCAGCTGGCATTGCAGGACAATCTCATACTCGGCGTAATAGTTCTTGAGTGAGGCCGAAAGGTTGCCGCCAAACGCCGCTTGCGACATCAACACGACCAGACCGGCCAAAAGCCACCCACCAGCGCCTAGGCGCATCTCGTTACCTCGTTAGCTGAGCTTGAAGCGCGTTAGTTATACGAGGCGTCCCCTAAGATCAATTGCACCGAGGACACACTCACAACGGAATTTTGTCGCGGGCGTGTTTCATTGGCTTGCCGGGCGCCGCGCGAGCCCTGGTAAGGGGAAATCGGCTCGGGGGGTGGCGGCAGAAGGACCCCCTCCGGCCTCGTCACCGGGCCGCTCGCATGCGCCCGGACTTACGGCCTCACACGTCTCGAAAGCGAGCGTCATTCGCAGGCCGGGCTCGTTGTCGCCGACCTGAAGCTCGAGCCCATGCAGCTCCGCGACGGCGGCAACCAGCGCGAGACCAAGCCCGTTGCCCGAAGTCGTTCTGCTGCCTTCGAGCCGATAAAACCGCCGAAAGACGTTTTCCCTCTCTTCGGCAGGTACCCCCGGTCCGCTGTCGGCGACGCTTGCAATGATTCTGGAGCCGCGCTTTTGGAGATTGAGGTCAATGCGGGTCCCGGCCGGTGTATGGCGAATGGCGTTATCCAGAAGAGCTGCCAACATCTCCGCAAGCAGGTCGCGGTCACCCCAACTGACCAAGTCCGGCTCGATCTCGGCTACGAGCTGTTTACCCTCGTCTTCTGCCGCCGTGGAATAGGCATCGGCTACCGTATTGAACAACGCGCTTAGATCGAGCTGCCGAAATCCCCGATAGCGCGTCGCGGCTTCTATCTGCGCGATTCGCAAAAGCGCCGAAAACGTATCGAGGATCGTGTCGGTCTCCGTAATGGCGGCATCGATCAGAGTCTCGTTCTCGCCGTTTCGCCTCGCATCAGCCCGCGCAACTTCCAGCTTCTGTCGGAGGCGACCGAGGGGTGTCCTAAGGGCGTGGGCAATCTCGGCGGACACGTGGCTAAGGCTTTGCATCAGCGCATTGATACGATCGAGCATGTGGTTGAGCGTGCTAGACAGACGATCGAAGTGATCGTCGGTTCCACGCAACGGAACGCGTCTGCTCAGTTTTCCCTCGATGATGGCCTCGGCGGTCTGCGTTATCACGTCGACACGGCTAAGAAAGCCGCGACTGAGAAGCAGCCCCCCGGACAAAGTCAGCAACAAGAAGACAAGCAACACCGAGCCAAGGCCACCCAAGAGCGCCTCATGGATCTGCTCGGAAGATTTGAGATCGTCACCAACGGCGAGGCGAACGCCGTCCCCGAGGATGACCGACCGAACCCGAAACTGTTTTTCCCCCCTGCCCTGAGTGCCTTCGGTTTCGGCGTCCGACCAGCCCAAAGCTTTGGGCATCTTCGGCAGGTTACCGGTCAGCCGATTTCCGTTTCGATCCAGCACCAGATAGCTGAGTGCGGGAAAGTAGGCAGTGCGCTCATCTACTTCCTTGACGAGCTCCTGAAGACCCTCCGACCTGAACTCCTGCTGCAGCAGACTTATTTCCGCGTCGACCCGCTCTCTCAGTTGCCGATCGAGCGAAGCCTGCACCGTCAAATAGACGACCGCCCCGAGGATCAGGACCGAGGCCGAAAAGAGCGCTGCGTACAACGCGGCGAGCCTGAAGCTCGCGGTCCGCATGGTTCTAGGAAGGCGCCCGAATAACATACCCAGATCCTCTGATCGTATGAATGAGCTCCTGCGCAGCACCTTGATTGATTTTCGAGCGAAGCCGGCTGATGTGAGTTTCCACGATCTTGGTTTTTGGATCGAAGTGAAATTCCCAGACATGCTCAAGCAACATCGTGCGGGTCACGACACGATCCGCGTTGCGCATGAGATATTCCAGCAGACGGAACTCACGCGGCTGCAGATCGACGCTCAATGCCCCGCGTTTCACGCGACGGCTGAGCAGGTCGATTTCCAAGTCGGCAACCCGCAGTTTCGTCTCAGCCTGAGCAAGCGGTGGCCGCCGCGCGAGCGCGGCGATCCGTGCGTTGAGTTCCGAGAACGCGAACGGCTTGACGAGATAATCGTCTCCCCCCGCATCGAGTCCCGCAACCCGGTCGTCTATTCCTCCGCGAGCCGTAAGAAACAGGACGGGAGTTTGTATTCCAGCCCCGCGGATGGTCTTCACCAGCGCGAGCCCCTCCAAGCCCGGCAGCATTCGATCGACCACGAGCACGTCATAGGGATTTGATGTGGCGAGAAACAAGGCATCGCGTCCGTCTGCCACGTGATCCGCCACGTGGCCGCCCTGCTTCAGACCATCCACGATGTAGGCTGCCGTTTCGGCGTCATCTTCGACGATAAGGACACGCATCGGCGATCCTCGGTCAAACGAGACACGAATTTCACCGAAACGCAGGCACGGCGCCAGCCGCCAATTGTCAGGTTACCAAATCGTATACTTCGGGAAATCGGCTCCCACACTTGCTCTGCTAGCGTGCCAACTGCCCCGCGCTGAACGAGCGAAAGCGCGCCCCTCCTTACCGCCTGGAGACCTTGAATGAAAAAGCCCACACGCCTCATCCACCCTCTTATCGCTGGCGCCCTAGTCACGCTTTTACCTGTCAGCGCACTCGCATACACCGGTCAGGAACTGGCTGGGAAAGCCAAGATTACTCTCGACGAGGCCCGTTCGATTGCGCTGAAGGCTCGTCCGGGCAGCATCACCGACGAGGAGTTGGAGAAGGAACGAGGCGGCAGCGGTCTGCGCTATTCATTCGATATGAAAAGTGGCAGCGTCACTTACGAGATCGGCATCGACGCCATCACCGGCAGCGTGCTGGAAGATGCCAAAGAAGGACCCAATCCGGACTAAGGCATGGATACGAGATGACGCGCGGTTCTGACACCCTGAGCAAGGTCCCCGAAGTCACCCTCGGCTTCTGGATCATCAAGATACTTGCGACGACCCTTGGCGAGACCGGCGGTGACACGGTCACCATGACCATGGGTCTCGGCTATCTTGCGGGGACGGCGATCTTCCTCGTTGCTCTGGTCGTACTGGTGGTGCTCCAGATTGCCGCCAAGAAATTCCATCCCTTCCTCTATTGGGCGACGATCGTGGCCTCGACGACCGTGGGTACGACCATGGCCGATTTCGCCGACCGGTCGCTCGGCATCGGCTACGCCGGGGGCTCCCTCATCCTGCTTGCCTCCGTCATGGCGGTGCTCGGCCTGTGGTACCGGTCGGAAGGCTCCGTGTCGGTTGAGACGGTCAGCACGCCACGGGTCGAAGCCTTCTACTGGGCGACGATTACCCTGTCCCAGACCTTGGGCACCGCCCTTGGCGACTGGGTGGCCGACGCCGGCCTCGGCTATGAAGGCGGAGCGCTCCTGTTCGGTGCCGGGCTCGCGGTCGTGGCCGCCGCCTATTTCCGGACGAACATCTCGCGCGTGCTGCTGTTCTGGGCTGCGTTCATTCTCACGCGGCCTCTCGGCGCGACAGTCGGCGATTTCCTCGACAAGCCCCTGCACGACGGCGGACTGGCCTTGAGCCGCCCGATCGCCTCTGCGGCGCTCGGCGCCCTGATCGTCGCGCTGATTGTCATTCTGCCGCAACGAGCGGGCAATCATCCGAAAACGCAGGAAGCCGTCTCGTAAGGCCCGGCGCGCGCCACGATCGCTCGCCGCGGGGCTTGGCGGGCATATTCCTGTCCCTTTTCATCGTTAATTATGGCTCTTGACAGTGATCGAAATGGCACGCTCTCAATAACGGGCCAGGAGAGAGTCATGCAGTCGTCGTCTTCCGTCCGGAACTACGCTCACAAATTGCCGCCTCTCAGGGAGTCGGCCTCCCGACTTGCGTCACAGCTTTCCAGTGACGCATCAACCACTTCGAGCCCGGATATTGCGACGTTGCTCGAGCGCTTCGACGAACCGCTCCGCGACGGGACCAGACCGGCATCGCCCCCTGCGAGGCCGGCCATTGCAGCATCGCACCCGCAGGTCGCCCGGCCGCGAGCCGAAGGGAACGGCGCGGCGCGATCGCCGGCGCCGAAACCGATGGTCGCTCCCGCCGCCACGAGAAAGTCCCGCCTTCCCTTGAAGGGCCTGATCACGGCCCTGCTCGGCATTGCGCTCGTTCCAACTGCGGTCCTGCTGTGGCAGCGTATGCCGGTCGGTCATGGGGTGGCGCCAGCCGAAGAATTGAGCGTGGTGAGCGCGCCCGCCTCGACCAGCTCGGCGCAGCCGGAGCAACGCTCGAGCGCCTTGGAAGTCGCGCTGTCCTCGCCAGACCGGATCGAGGCCAATGCCGGCGACGTCGTCGACTTTCCCATCGCCATCGACGCGACGGCGGCGCTCCCGGCGCGCAGCATCGTCGCCATCACCGCGCTCCCCGAGGGTGCCTCGTTCTCGGAGGGCCGTCCCTACGGCGTCACCGGCTGGAGCCTCCGCCCGGACGAGATCGGCGGATTGCGCTTGCGGCTACCGACGCGGAGCGCCTCGTCAGACATGCGTCTGGAGCTCGTCGCCGGGGACGGAACGGTGCTCGCCCAGTCGGAGTCGCGGCTGAGCGTCGCCCCCGCGCCCGCCGTGGTCGCAACGACCGATGATCCGTTTTCCGCCGAGTTCGCTCCCTCGGAGCAGACCGCAACAGCGGGTGCGATCGAGAGCGCGCCCTCGGAGCAGATTGCAACAGCCGAAGTGACCGGCTCTGTCGCCGAGGCACCACCGCTGCCGCCGCAGAAGCCCTCATCGTCGGTCAAACAGTGACTCCGCACCGAAGGTCAACACGGTGAAGGTCGTGACCATCGCGCCGCCGGGCGAAACGAAACCGCATGACGGCGCCTATGGCTTGGGCCCGGCGACGGAAGAGGCGCAAGCGCCTGGCGAATGGATGGAGACCAAGAGCGCCGTCGACATGCACGCGAAGGCCCAGCAGTCCTCGGAGACGGTGAAGGTCGCCGAAGGGGGCCTCAAGGTCCGCGTGACAGGCCGGGACAAGAGGTGGGTGCAGGTGAACGATCCTGCGAGTTCGACGACCGGCTGGATCTACGATCGCTTCCTCAAGCCGGCTGAGGCCCCCGCGCAATAGCCCGAAGACCGTCTTTCGCCCGCGTCACTGGACGTCGACTTTGGTCCAGGAGGCATCGGGGGAGAACGCGTTGATCTTGCGCGCGAGCTTGGCGGTGTTCGGCCCCAGGTCCTTCTGAAACACGACGCCCTCATGGTTGACCATGAAGGTCATGATCCCCGAATTTCCGTATTGCGCGGGATAGGCGATCAGTGCGAACCCGCCGATCATCTTGCCCTTGACGACATAGTCGAAGGCGCCCCCGTCGGCGCTCGTTACCCTGACGCTTGAGAATCCGATAGAAATAGCCGTGATAAGGAATTGGCTTCTTGCCGACCTTGTAGCCCTCGCCCGAGGCTTGCGCGGCGAGCGCGCCAAGCGGACTTTGCTGCTCTCCCTCCGCGGACGGCCAATACAGACCATCTTTCTTGCCGGGGCTGCTCACGATCCGTTGTGCGTATGCGTGCGGGCCCAGCCCGGCGGGATCGAGCGACGCATACTCGTTCTGCGCCTGCACGTAAGCGAGGGCGACCTGAATCGCCGAAAGCTCGTTGCGGCCGATCCGGCGGCTGAGAATCTCTTCGCGGCCCGCCGCCGTGTCGAACTGCCATTCGCCGTCCTTGCTGACGAGAGGAATGGGGAACGGAAAATCGTCGGAGCCGATGACGAGAACGGTCTTGTCCGTCCCGTCCGGCACCAGGGAGTGCTTCTGGTCGTAGGAGGCGACGAACTTGTCGCGCGTCGCGGCGTCCGCAACGGGATCTCCGGAGCTCACGATCTCGCGCCCGCCGGGCCCGAGCACCTTGACGATCGCCTTCCGATCGCCGGCCTTCGCCGCGTCCACCAATGCGGTGACGGCCTCGTCGGGAGTCTTGAAGTGCTCCTGCGCCGACGCCGGACTGCACAAACCGAGAAACACGGCGCCGAGAAGCAGCCAAACCGACTTCCGCACCGCCAGCAGATCTTCACGCATCGCAGTATCCTTGGAACGGTCTCGCCCATGATTGCCTAACGCCGCCGCCTCCGCGCCCGCCACCGCCACCCGGCTTTCGGTGACCGCACCCGGTTTGCCGATCGACTTCGCCTTGGCGCCGCCGCCCGGCTTTCCGAGCGACTTCGGTTTGCCGGCAGGCTTCTTGAAATTGTTGGGGCCGCGGTCGCCGAGGCTGGCATGGCCGCGCTTGGAGAAATCCTTGGCTTTGGCGCCGTCGCTGACATCGAAGGCCCCTCCGCCGGGACGGGGCTTCGCGCCGCCCGCACCACCGCCGAGATTTGGCTTCTTGCCGCCGAGATCCGGCTTCTTGTTCGCCAGATTGCCCTGCCCCGGCCCCTTGCCGCCGAGATCGGGCTTCTTGTTCGCCAAATTGCCCTGCCCCGGTCCCTTGCCGCCGAGATCCGGCTTCTTGTTCGCCAGATTGCCCTGCCCCGGTCCTTTGCCGCCGAGATCGGGTTTCTTGTCCGCCAAGCCGCCCTGACCAGGCAGCTTGCCGCCGAGATCCGGCTTGCCGCCGGCGCCCGGCTTGATGACCTGCTCGCCGCCGCGGCCGCGGAAGTCGAGCTTCTTGTCGCCGGACTTGATGTTGGCGTTGGCAAACTTGTTCTTCACTTGCGTGTTGTTGTAGCTCACGCCGCGCCGGTGCACCGAGTTGTGCTGCCAGTTCGTGACGTTGACGTTCTTGTTGTTGATGTTGACGTTCCGGTTGACGTTGACGTGGATGTCGTTGTGACGCCAATCGAAGCCGTCACCCCATATGGCGTTGCCGATGGCGAAGCCTGCGCTCCACGCGAGCCCTGTCGCGATCGCGCCGCCGACCACCCATCCGGGACCGGGACGGAAATAATAGGGCTGATAATCCGGGTACGGCCAAGGCCCGTAGACCACCGCCGGATCGTAATAGGGAACGTAGACCGTCTCGGGCGAGGCCTGCTCGATCACGACGACGGGCTGAGCCGACCCTTCCGGTTCGCTCACGCTGACCTTTTGCTGCTCGGTCGACTCCAGCTTGCCGTTGGCCTGGGCCTTCAAGCGGAGACGCTGGATCGCATCCATCACGTCCGCCTGCTGCGCCAGCACCGTGTCGCCGAGCTTCGTCGTCCAGTCGAGCTGCTCGTTCATCATCGACAACACGTTCGGCACGGCGACCAGCGCCTTGATGCTGTCGTCCCAGTCTTGGCTGGCCAGCGCCGTCGTCAAGCTTCGCGCCGGTCAGCCCCTTATTGGCCTCGGCCCAGCGCGCCGCCTGCACGACCTCGAGCGGATAGGTGGACGCGATCAGCACTTGCGACAGGAGCGCGTCGGGATAGAGCGCGATGGGCGCGACGAGCTGATCGAGCTGCGCCTTGTCGAGAAGCTGAGCCTGCGCGTCCGCCGGACGCCGGCGTGTCTTGCGCCATCGCTGGCGCGATCAAAAGGCCAAAAACGACCGTGCTGAGAATTGCCAAGAGCCGCATTGGCCGCCTCCTCGCCGCCTACGGGCGGGACCTTACCTAATTCGCAGTTCGCCCGCGACTTGTATGGTGGCCGATCCGGCAAATTTTGCACGCAACCCGCGAGAGAGCCGCCCGCCCCTGCAACCCCGGACGTGGGCCTATGGCGGAATGTTGTCGTGCTCCATCGTCTCGCCGCGATCACCGCGCGCCGCACCCCGTCCCGCGGATCAGACGCCTCATCGCGTCAGCACCCAATGTTGGGCTGAGATGATGGAGCCCAGGACGTAGACATCAATGTATTGACCGGGGTCTATCGGTGGCGAATCCTCTTTGCTCGCGCGATCTGAACCGCATGGTCGCATTTGGAATTGGCTAAAACCAAAGGGCAGATAATGGAAGTCCCCAGCCTGAGGGATATATTCTGGGCGCACCGTGGTCTGCTCTCGGACAAGTGGGAACAATATCTCCCCATCTACGAATCCGAGCTTCGCCCCCATCTGGAGCACGGAGTGCCGATTTCGCTCCTCGAGATTGGAGTGCTGAACGGCGGCTCGCTAGAAGTTTGGCACAAGCTGCTCCCGCCGCCGTTCACGTGTGGTGGGACTGGATATCGACGAGCGATGCCGCGAGCTCAGGCTCAGTGAGGGTATCGAACTGCATATCGGCGACGCCACACAGCAGGGCTTTGTCGATAGCGCACTGGGCGAGACACGCTTCGACATTATCATCGACGACGGCTCGCATCACTCGAACGACGTCATCGCGAGTTTCGATATCTTGTTTGAGCGACTGAAGCCCGGCGGGATCTATGTTGTCGAGGATTTGCATACTAGCTATTGGCCAGCATTCGGCGGTGGTTTTCGTGCCGAGGGATCGTCGATCGAGTGGGCCAAGGGCCTCATCGATGCCATCAACGCCGATCACCTCGAAGACACCTCCGACCTCCGGAGCGAAGAGCTCGCGCAACTGCGGGCGTTCAACACCCAAATTGCAAGGATGGCCTTCTTCGATTCCGTGCTGGTGGTGCAGAAATACGCCGCCCCCAAACACCGCCCATTCGCTCGCCTCTTGACCGGTGCCGAGTTCCCCATTCTTGACCCGATGGAGTGGGTTCCCAGATTGCCGGCCACGAAATTAGGCGACCTGATGGTCGGTCCTTCGGTGGCGCGGCACCTGGATATAGGAATCAATCAACGCCTTGAGGAAAAAGACGGGGAGCTCAAGCAGCAGCAGCAGCAACTCGAGCAGCAGCAGCAGGAGCTCAAGCGTCAGGAGCAGGAGCTCAAGCGTCAGGAGCAAGAGCTCGAGAGCCTGCGCAATTCAACCTCCTGGAAGGTCACTGGTCCGCTTAGGCACGCCGGAAACTTCCTTAAGTCCGCACGCCGGCGCTTCGCAGGGTTCACTGGGCTTCGTTAAACAAACTCACTGGTGGCGGCTGCGGGTCAGAAGCGGACGAACGGACATCCAGGCGGATGCGCCCCTAAAGCGGGATGTTGTCGTGCTTCTTCCAGGGGTTCTCGACGTGCTTGTTGCGCAGCATCTGCAGCGCCCGGGCGATGCGCGCACGCGTGCCGCGCGGCGCGATCACCTCGTCGATATAGCCCCGCTCCGCCGCCACGAACGGGTTGGCGAAACGCGTCTGGTACTCGTCGATGCGCTTCTTGACCTTCTCAGGATCGCCGAGGTCGGCGCGGTAGAGGATTTCCACCGCGCCCTTGGCGCCCATCACGGCGATCTCGGCCGACGGCCACGCATAGTTGATGTCGCCGCGGATGTGCTTTGACGACATGACGTCGTAGGCGCCGCCATAGGCCTTGCGGGTGATCACCGTCACCTTCGGCACGGTCGCCTCGGTGAAGGCGAACAGCAGCTTCGCTCCGTGCTTGATCAGCCCGCCATATTCCTGGTCGGTGCCCGGCAGGAAGCCCGGCACGTCGACGAAGGTGACGAGCGGGATCGAGAAGCAGTCGCAGAAGCGGACGAAGCGCGCGGCTTTGCGCGAGGCGTCGCTGTCGAGCACGCCGGCGAGGAACATCGGCTGGTTGGCGACGATGCCGATGGTGCGCCCTTCCATGCGGGCGAAGCCCACCACGATGTTGCGGGCGAAAGCCTCCTGGATCTCGAAGAAATCCCCCTCGTCCACGACCTTGTGGATCAGCTCCTTGATGTCGTAGGGCTTGTTCGGATTGTCGGGGATCAGCGTGTCGAGCGACGGCTCGATGCGGTCCCACGGATCGCGCGTCGGCAGCTCCGGCACGCCGGAGAGATTGCTCGACGGCAGAAAGTCCATCAGCCGGCGCATCTGGAGCAGGGTCTCGACGTCGTTGTCGTAGGCGCCGTCGGCGATGGACGACTTGGTGGTGTGGACGACGGCGCCGCCGAGCTGTTCCGCCGTCACCTCCTCCTTGGTCACCGTCTTCACCACGTCGGGGCCGGTGACGAACATGTAGGAGGTGTCCTTCACCATGAAGATGAAGTCGGTCATGGCCGGCGAGTAGACGTCGCCGCCGGCACACGGCCCCATGATCACGCTGATCTGCGGGATGACGCCGGAGGCGAGCACATTGCGCAGGAAAACCTCGCCATAGCCGCCGAGCGCCGCCACGCCTTCCTGGATGCGCGCGCCGCCCGCATCGAACAGGCCGATGACCGGCGCCCGGCTCCGGAGCGCCATGTCCTGGATCTTGATCATCTTGTTGGCGTGGGCTTCCGACAGCGACCCGCCGAACACGGTGAAGTCCTTGGCGAACACGTAGACGACGCGGCCGTTGATGGTGCCCCAGCCGGTGACGACGCCGTCGCCGGGCACCTTGGTCTGCTCCATGCCGAAATCGATGCAGCGGTGCTCGACATACATGTCGAACTCCTCGAAGGAGCCGTCGTCCAGGAGGAGCGCGAGCCGCTCCCGGGCCGTGAGCTTGCCGCGCTTATGCTGCGCCGCGATGCGCTTCGGCCCTCCGCCGGCACGGGCCGCGGCACGGCGAATTTCAAGCTCTTCAAGGACTTCTTTCATGACCGCTCCCCGACGTGAGTTCCCCCGAAGGGAATAGCATGGGGCGGAAAAGAGGCAAGTGGCTGCGGTTCCGGGCCGCCGAGGGCCGGCCTGCCTTGAGATTGCCCGACCCGGGCAAACGGGGCATCCTTGCGGGATCAAGCGCTTGGGAGGTGTGAGCGTTGAAGATCGGGATTGTCGTCGCCGTGCTGCTGGCCATCGCCGCCCTCGCCGGGCTCGGCGCCTATTACTCTTGGGTCGGCCAGCAGCTCGACGACATCCGCGCCCGCCTTGTCACCGAGGCGCAACTGGAGCATCCCGACGAGCCAAACACGACGTCCGGCATCAGGCTGGCGCCCATCCAATGCGCGCGGGTCTACGACCTCCGCGCCAACCCCATCGCCCGGCGCTTGCGGGGCACCGAGATCCGCAGGCTCTGGGCAAGATGCGAGAAGATCGCCGACATCGCCTCGGGGCTCGACAAGATGGAGAAGAAGCTTCCGCGGTAGCGCTCAGGAGGCGGAGAGCTGAAGTGTGCGCGCGGCGGCGTCGAAGTCGCGACGGCGGCCCTCGCGGCGGTCCTTGGCCTCGGCGTCCTCGCCCCATTGGCCGATCTGAAAGTCCTCGTCCACATGGGCGGCGTTCCACGCCGCGTCCGGGTCAAGCCGCTTCTTGAGGACGGCGAGCGCCAGCAGCGCCGAGCCGGTGAGCGAGGTCATCACGTGCAGCGCCGCGAGCGTAAAGGCATCGAGGCCCTCGAGCGCCTTGCGGATCGCGGCCATGGACGCCTCGGGCTGCGCCACATGGACAATGCCTTCCGCGCGCGTGAGCGGCGCTTTGAGCGCGTCCTTCGCCCAGTCGACGATCGGGTCCCAGTGCTTCGCTTGCGCCGCCAGCAGCCCGTCCGGACCGCTCGCCCGGTAGCACAGCAGGTCGGCGCGGGCATGGGCCATGATGTCGTCGACGACGGCGCCGGTCCGCCCCTCCACCCCGTCGATGGCCGAATTGGCGAGCTTGGTGAGCGGCATGGTGCGCGGGTCGATATGCTCGCCTTGGGCGCGCCACTCCGCGGCGATGGCCTCGGCCAGCGTCTTGGTCGGCACCGAGAGCAGCGCCTTGCCCGGCGTGCGCACGGGCTTGCCGTCGAGAAGCAGCCCGGAGCGGCCGCCGTCGCCGCTAACGGCAACCTCCTTGTAGAAGCGCTTGGGAAGGGCAGACTTCTTTACACTAGCGGCTTTGCCGTTGGGCTCTGGCACATCGCCGGCGCTCTCACGCTCATCGCTCATCTAGGTCTGCTTCCGTGCCCCTGAACGCGCCGATTTCCTTGCCGGACCCTTCGCCCGGGGCAACTCGCCGGTGGTGTGTCCCCTTCGCCGCCCCTCCTCCGCAAGCCGCTCGAAGTCCTTCCGCAGGCGCTCCAGATCCCTGTCGTCGAGCTCTTCGAGGTCGATCAGAATATTGCGCGCCCTGCTCGTCACGCGGATCAACTCGTCGATCTTGATGTGCATGGCTGCCGTGTCGCGATTCTGCGTGTTCTGAATGACGAACACCATCAGGAAGGTGACGATAGTCGTCCCCGTATTGATAACGAGTTGCCAGGTGTCGCTGAAGCCGAAGATGGGCCCCGTAACGCACCACACCAGAATGACCGTCACGGCAACGAAAAAGGCCGTGGGTCGCCCGGTAATGTGTGAAACCTGTTGCGCAAACCGTGCGAACCAGCTCGATCTCGAGATCATGGCATGTCCTCATCAACGCTTCGCTCGGAGACCAAGGGCTCCCGCTTCGCCAACCAGGGCTCCAAGAGGTCCCAGTCTTGCGGATCGAGGTCTAGCATGGTTTTGGAAGCCTCCTGGAGCAGCTTGACGCAGGTCCCCATGACCAAGCTCGGCGCCGTGACCTTCATCCTGCTCTCAGGGATTTCCGTCCTGGCGGCGAGCCCGATGGCGAACGCCGCAGACCCCCAGTTTTGCAAGGACTATGCGGAACGAGCGGCGCTGGAGGCCGCGCGCGCGGAGCGGTTCGATTGCGCCTTTCATGGGCCGCGCTGGATGAAGGACGCCGAGCTTCACCGGGGCTGGTGCCTCGGCGCCGCCAAGACGGTGGTGCAAGCCGAAGCCGCGGCGCGCAGCACCGACCTGCGGCTCTGCATGTGCGAGTGGTACGCCGACCAGGCGGCGGCGCAGGCGGCGATGAGCGCGGCGCACGATTGTCAGTTCGCCGGGCCGCGCTGGACGCCCGACCGCAGCGCCCACTACCGCTGGTGCGTTCTCGCAGATGCGCCCTTGGCCACCCTGGAGAGCGAGATCAAGACGCGCGACGCGCTTCTGGCGAAATGCGCAAGGCCCTGACCGCTAGCCGCCGCCGTCAGGCTCCCGCACCTCGAATCCGAACAGGTTGAAAGCCTGCTCCATATGCGGCGGCAGCGGCGCCGTCACATCCACCACGCCCTCCCCGCTCGGGTGCGGAAAGCTGATGCGCCGCGCAAGCAGATAAAGCTTCTTCTCGATGCCTTCGGGGAACTCCGACCGGCTCGGATATTTCTCGTCGCCCAGAATGGGATGTCCGATGATCGCCATATGCGCGCGGAGCTGGTGCTGCCGTCCGGTCACGGGTTTCAGCGAGACGAGAGCCGCCTTCTGTCCGGCCCTGTCCATCACCGCATAATGGGTGACCGCCGACTGCGCGCGGTCTTGCTCGCCGGCGCGGGCTTTGCGCACGCGGTCGCCCTCAGGCCCTGCGGCCTTCACCAGCGCCGCCTCGATCTTCCCTTGCGGCGGCTTCGGCACGCCGTTGACCAGCGCCCAATAGATCTTGCGCACCGAGCGCGTTTGGAACGCGCGCCCCAGCTTCGCCGCGACCGCCCGCCGCTTGGCGATCACGAGCACGCCCGAGGTGTCCCGGTCGAGGCGGTGCACGAGCCGCGGCCGCGTCTCCGGGCCATCGCCCAAGCCTTCGAGCAGCCGGTCGATGTGCTGCGTGGTCTTGGTGCCCCCTTGCACGGCGAGGCCCGGCGGCTTGTTGAGGACGAGAAGGTCGTCATCCTCGTAAAGCGTGATGGACGCAAGGAAGTCGCGGTCGGCCTTGGACAGCGCCTTCTTAGGCCCTGGCGGCGGCGGCACGTCCGGCAGCGGCGGCACGCGCACGCTCTGGCCGGTGGCAAGCCGCGTGCTCGCCTTGGCCCGGCCGCCGTCGACCCGCACCTGGCCGGTGCGCAACAGCTTCTCCAGCCGGCTGTGGGGCAGCGCCGCGTAATGGGTCTTGAACCAGCGGTCGAGCCGCATGCCGTCCTCGGCCGCGCTGACATTGCGGGTCTCGACGGAAGGTCTGTGCGTCATTGCACCACAGTTGCTCGCGGCCTGGGAAGCCTACCATTTGGGAACCATGCGGGCCGACCCGGCTTTGATCGGCTGCGCGACTCAAGTAGCATAACTTGAGAAAATTCGAAGGGGATGGAGTCCCCCTGAACCGCCACCGGCTAATGACTCCTACCGCACGCGAGAGCGCGGTGGGAGGTCAGGTCCGCAACCCGCCGTCTGGCGGGTTTTGTTTTGCGCCCGCCACCCGTCCCCACCTGCGGACCGATGCGAAGGAGCGCGTATGCCTAACCACAGCCCCGGCATTTTCCGGCCGTCGCCTCACCGACTCACGCTAAACAGCACACGGACGGACGGTGCCTGATGACCCTCGCCAACTCTCTCGCAATTTACCTCTGGGTCGGCCTCGGCAGCGCGCTTGGCGGCATGGCCCGGTATTGGTGCTCCGGCGTCACCGCCCGCCTCGTCGGCGAGACCTTTCCCTGGGGCACGCTGTTCGTGAACGTGACCGGCTCCTTCCTGATCGGCTTTTTCGCCACGCTGACCGGACCAGACGGACGTATCTTCGCCGGGTCGACCACGCGCCAGTTCGTCATGCTCGGCATCTTCGGCGGCTTCACGACCTTCTCCTCGTTCAGCCTCCAGACCCTTAGTCTCGTACAAGACGGTGAGTTACTTCAGGCGGGCGGCAATATTATCGGCTCTGTCCTACTCTGCCTCATCGCCGTCTGGCTCGGGCACATCGTGGCCCTGTCGATCAACACCATGAAGTGGATTTGACCATGCCGCTCTCGCGCGACGCCGTCCTGCTCCGCATCTTCATCGGCGAGGACGACAAATTCGATCACCAGCCCCTCTACGAGGCGATCGTGCTGAAGGCGCGCGAGATGCACCTTGCCGGCGCCACGGTGCTGCGCGGCCCCCTGGGCTTCGGCCATTCGAGCACGCTGCATACGACAAAGATTCTGCGCCTGTCCCAGGACCTGCCGCTCGTCATCGAGCTTGTCGACAAAGAGGACAAGATTCGCGATTTCGTCGCGGCGATCGAACCCATGATGGGGAGCGCGCTGGTCACGACCGAGAAGGTGCAAGTCGTCCGCTACGGCAACGGCAAGCCGGGAGAGTCGAGCTAACGCCCCTTCTTGGCGCGAAGCTCGGCCCACCGGTCGAGCCGGTCCTTGATCTCGCGCTCGAAGCCGCGCCCCGTGGGCGTATAGAAGCGCTGCCGCTCCATGCCTTCGGGAAAATAGTTCTGGCCGGAGAACGCGTCTTTCTCGGAGTGGTCGTAGGCGTAGTCGCGGCCGTAGCCCTCCTGCTTCATGAGTGTCGTCGGTGCGTTGAGGATGTGCTTCGGCGGAAGCAGCGATCCCCCCTCCTTCGCCACGCGCGACGCCGCGTTGAAGGCCATATAGGCCGCGTTCGATTTCGGCGCGCTCGCGAGATAGACCGTGGCTTGTGCCAGCGCGAGCTCGCCTTCGGGGCTGCCGAGAAAGTCGTAAGCATCCTTGGCGGCGTTGGCCTGGAGCAGCGCCGCAGGATCGGCAAGTCCGATATCCTCAACCGCCATGCGCACCAGACGCCGCGCGATATAGAGCGGGTCCTCGCCGCCGGCCAGCATGCGCGCAAGCCAATAGAGCGCCGCGTCGGGATCGGAGCCGCGCACGGATTTGTGCAAGGCACTGATGAGGTTGTAGTGGCCGTCTTGGCTCTTGTCGTAGAGCGGCGCGCGCCGCTGCACGAGCGCGGTCAGCGCCTCCCGGTCGAGCGGCTCCCCCTCCCCGCTATGGGCGAGGAACACCTCCTCGGCGAGGTTGATGAGGCCGCGGCCGTCGCCGTCGGCCATGCCGATCAGCGCGTCGCGCGCATCGTCCGTCAGAGGCAGCTTGCGCCCCTCGAAGTCTTCCGCGCGCTGAAGCAAGGTTTCGAGCGCCGCGTCGTCAAGCCGCTTGAAGGTGAGCACGCTCGCCCGCGACAGAAGCGCCGAATTGAGCTCGAAGGACGGGTTCTCCGTGGTGGCGCCCACGAGGATGATGGTGCCGTCCTCCATATGGGGCAGGAAAGCGTCTTGCTGCGAGCGGTTGAAGCGGTGGATCTCGTCGATGAAGAGGAGCGTGCCGCGCCCCTCCTCCCGCCGGGCCCGCGCTGCGTCGAACACTTTGCGCAAGTCTGACACGCCGGAATGGATCGCCGAGAGCTGCTCGAAGTGGAGCTTGCTCACGTCCGCAAGGAGCCGCGCCACCGTGGTCTTGCCGGTTCCCGGCGGGCCCCAAAAGATCACCGAGCCGAGACGGCCGACGCGCACCATGCGGCCGAGCATGCCGTCGCCCAAAAGGTGATCCTGGCCGATCACCTCGTCGAGGGATTTGGGCCGCAGGCGATCGGCGAGCGGACGTGGCGCGCTGTCGGCGAGCCCGGCAGCCTCGAACAGCGTGGCCGCGCCCTTCTTCATGGATCAGCCCTGGATCGCGAGATCGAAGACTTTCCCGCCGCGTTCGATCGCGAGCCGCCACCCGCCGCCGCTCGTCTCCAGCAAGGCAGCAAGCTGCTTGACCGACTTGATCTTCTCATTGTTGAGGCCAACGATAAGGTCCCCGCGGCGAATCCCGAGCCGCCCGGCATTCGAGCTCTGATCGACCTTCGTGACCACGACGCCCCGCTGGCTGTCCTCGTCTTCCATGCCGAGTTCCTGCGCCACGGCGGGCGAAAGGTTCTCGACCGTGCTTCCGGACAGCGGGTTCGGGCCATCGAGATCGCGCGTATCCCGCGGCGGGTCCTCGACCGGCGCGATCAGCGCCACCTTGGCCTGGAGCATCTTGCCTTTGCGGAACACGCCGAGGTCTGCGGTGCCGCCGACGCCCTTGGTGACGAAGCGGTACTGAAACGCCTCGGGGTCCTGCACGGCCTGATCGTCGACACTGACGACCACATCGCCCACTTTCAGGCCGGCCTCCTCCGCGGGACCTTTCGTGTGCAAGCTGGTGACGAGCGCACCTTTTGGCCGGTCGAGGCCGAGGGACTCGGCGATATCAGGGGTGAGCGACTGTAACGAAGCGCCGAACCACGGGCGCTGAATCTTGCCGCCTTTGAGCGCCGACTGAACGACGAGCCGCACCATGTTGGAAGGAATCGCAAATCCGATGCCGTGCGAGCCGCCGCTCTGCGAGAAGATCGCCGTGTTGATGCCGACCAGCCGGCCGTCCATATCGACGAGCGCGCCACCGGAATTGCCCGGATTGATGGCCGCGTCGGTCTGAATGAAGAACTGATAGTCGGAGATGCCGACCTTGGTGCGGGCGAGCGCCGAGACGATGCCGCTCGTCACCGTCTGCCCGACGCCGAACGGATCGCCGATGGCAAGCACGAGGTCGCCCACTTCGAGCCCGTCGGAGTCGGCGAACTGGATCGAGGGGAACGTCGCGCCGTTGCCGTCGAACCTGAGTACCGCAAGGTCGGTCTGCTCGTCCTTGAGGATGAGCTTGGCCGGGAACTCACGCCCATCGTTCAGCGCGACGGTGATCTGCGAGTCGCCGCTGCCCCGGATCACGTGGTAGTTGGTGACCACCACCCCGTCCGAACTGACCAGCACGCCGGAGCCAAGAGAGTTCTGGATGCGGTCCCGCGGCACGCCGTAGCCATCGCCGAAGAACTGGCGGAAGAACGGATCGTTGAAGAAGGGCGAGACCTGCTGCCTGACCTTGTGCTGGACGTAGACGTTCACCACGGCCGGCGTCGCCTTCTTCACCACGGGCGCGAAGGATTGCTTGATCGCCGCGGAGCTCTTCGGGACGGCCCGTTCCTGGGCAACGGTCTCGGCCCCGGGCACGGCCAGCAGCACGGCGAGGCCGAGCAGCCAGACGATGCCATTCTTCCTAGTCAGATTTGCCAAAAGTGTCATCGCTCGCCCTGTTAGGGATCGGCAAGAAGGCCGGAAAGGAGTTTCGGTATAGCAAGTGTGCGAGCCGGTCTCCCAAAGAAAACTGGCCTTCTTGCGGCAGATTCCGAAGGCAGTTGGGTTGCCGCGAAAGCGCTTTCAACTAAGATGCCGGGCCGACGGCATCTTTGCCCATCCATAACGCTGAAAAAAGTGGAGAGAAACGCATGCGTATTTTCAAACTGACCCTGATTGCTGTGGCCGCGATCTTCGCCTGGAGCGCCGCGGCCCAAGCTCTCGAGGTCAATAAAAGGAGAGAGGCGCCCGGCAAGCCCGCCGATGTCTGGGCTGTGGTCGGCGATTTCTGCGCCATCAAGGACTGGCATCCCGCCGTGGCCCAGTGCGAGAAGATCGAAGAAGGTGGTGACACCTATCGGCTCCTCACCCTCAAGGACGGCGGCAAGATCAAGGAGAAGCTGACCAAGACCGGCGACACCAGCTACAGCTACGAAATCGTCGAGAGCCCACTCCCAGTCAAGAATTACGAAGCGACCATTTACGTCGACAAAGATGACGAGCCTGATCGCGTCGAGATCGTATGGGAAGCTAAGTTCGACGCCAACGGCGTGGAAGATGCCGACGCCGAGAAGGTCATCTCCGGCATTTTCAGTGCCGGCGTAAACGGCATCAAGAAGGCCGCCCTCAAGGCCTATGACGAGCGCGAAGCCGCCGCCGGCAACAAGGTCTCGAAGGGCAGAGACCGGTCGGAAGATGGCGACAAGGATTAGAATCGAAAAGGCGCGCCGCTTCCTGCGGCGCGCCCTCAACTCTCTGACCTGGCTGGAACGATGTGCGCTGCCCTAAGCGGCGGCCTGCTCGGCCTCGCCCCGCTCCTGGACCGGGCCTGAATCGAGCCCCTTGGCGTCCTCGTCGCGGTCCACCAGCTCGATCACGGCCATCGGCGCGGAATCGCCATAGCGGAAGCCCGCCTTCATGACGCGCGTATAGCCGCCGGGGCGGTCCGCATAGCGGGGCCCAAGCGTCTCGAACAGCTTCGCCACCATGGCATCGTCCCGGATCCGGGCGAACGCGAGCCTGCGGGCATGCAGATCGCCGCGCTTGGCGAGCGTGATCAGCCGGTCGGTGACGCGGCGGAGCTCCTTCGCCTTGGGCAGCGTCGTCGCGATCTGCTCGTGCTTGATGAGCGCGTTGGCAAGCGCTGCGAACAGCGCCTGGCGATGGGTTGCGGTGCGGTTCAGCTTCCGCCCGGCTTTACGATGACGCATCTACTCCTCCCTCGGAGCTCATGAGGCCCGTGAGAGGGCCGGACTGCTTAGTAGTGATCCTCGAAGCGCTTGGCCAGCTCTTCGATGTTCTCCGGCGGCCAATCCGGCACTTCCATACCGAGATGCAGACCCATGGAGGCGAGCACTTCCTTGATCTCGTTCAAGGATTTGCGGCCGAAGTTCGGGGTCCGCAGCATCTCGGCTTCGGTCTTTTGAATGAGGTCGCCGATATACACGATGTTGTCGTTCTTCAGGCAGTTGGCCGAGCGCACCGACAACTCGAGCTCATCGACCTTCTTGAGCAGCGCCGCGTTGAACACGAGCTCGGGCTGCCGCTCGTAGGTCGTCTCCTTCTTCGGCTCCTCGAAGTTGACGAACACCGACAGCTGATCCTGGACGATGCGCGCCGCGAGCGCGATCGTATCCTCCGGCCGCACGGAGCCGTCGGTCTCGATGTCCATGGTGAGCTTGTCGTAGTCGAGGATCTGGCCCTCGCGGGTGTTCTCCACCCGATAGGACACCTTGCGCACCGGGCTGAACAGCGAGTTGACCGGGATGAAGCCGATCGGCGCGTCGTCGGGACGGTTGCGCTCCGCCGGCACATAGCCCTTGCCCGAGGACGAGGTGAACTCCATGTGGATCGCAGCACCCTGGTCGAGCGTGCAGATTACATGCTCGGGATTGAGGATCTCGATGTCGGCACCGCCCTGGATGTCGCCGGCGGTGGCCACGCCGGGCCCCTCCTTCTGCAGCACCATGCGCTTGATGCCTTCGGAATGCTGGCTCAGCGCGATCTCCTTGATGTTGAGGACGATGTTGGTCACGTCCTCGCGCACACCGGGGATCGACGAGAACTCGTGCAGCACGCCGTCGATATGCACCGAGGTGATGGCAGCGCCCTGCAGCGACGACAGCAAGACGCGGCGAAGCGCGTTGCCGAGGGTCAAGCCGAAGCCGCGCTCGAGCGGCTCGGCGACGACCGTCGCAAAGCGAGCCGGATCGCGGCCGGGAAGGACGTTGAGCTTGGTGGGCTTAATGAGATCTTGCCAGTTCTTTTGCAGCACCGGGTGAGCCCTTTCTTGATCGTTGAGCGGGGCCGCCGGCCCCAGCTTCCGAATGTCCTCGTGCAACATATTCGAGCAGCCTTGCCTTTCGTTAGACCCGGCGACGCTTGCGCGGCCGGCAACCGTTATGCGGGATCGGCGTCACATCTCGGATCGAGATGATGTTGAAGCCCGAGGCCTGCAGCGCCCGCAGCGCAGACTCCCGGCCCGATCCAGGCCCCCGTACCTCGATCTCGAGGTTCTTCATGCCGTGCTCCATCGCCTTCTTGCCGGCGTCCTCGGCGGCGACCTGCGCCGCGTAAGGCGTCGACTTGCGCGAGCCCTTGAAGCCCATGGCGCCCGCCGACGACCAGGAGATCGCGTTCCCCTGCGCGTCGGTGATGGTGATCATCGTGTTGTTGAAGCTCGCATGCACATGGGCGACGCCCGAAGTGATGTTCTTCTTTTCGCGGCGACGAACCCGCGTCTTGTCCTTGGCCATGCCCTATTCCCGCTATCAGAGTTGGCGCCAGCGAAAGCCTCTAAAGAGGAGCTTGGCCGCGCGTACGAGCCTGCTACTTCTTCTTGCCGGCGATAGGCTTCGCCGGGCCCTTGCGCGTGCGCGCGTTGGTGTGCGTGCGCTGACCATGCACCGGAAGCCCGCGGCGATGACGTAAACCGCGATAGCAGCCGAGATCCATCAAGCGCTTGATATTCATGGACACTTCGCGCCTGAGGTCGCCCTCGACCACATAATCGTGGTCGATCACCTCACGGATCTGGATGACCTCCGATTCGGTCAGCTGGCTGACCCGCCGCTCCGGCGGAATCGAGACCTTGGCGCAGATCTGTTTGGCAAAAGAATCGCCAATGCCATGGATATAGGTCAGCGCGACCTCGACCCGCTTATTGGTCGGGATATTAACGCCTGCAATTCGGGCCACGTAGTCGTCTCCTCGCGCGCACGTGCTAACGTGCTGAAATTAAAGCCGGATTACTCAGTTGGAACACAATAAGACCGACCGCGGACAGGCTCTACCCCCGGGACCGGTCAGTCCATCAAGCAATGTGACGCCGTTATGTAGCGATTCCGCTTGACAAGGTCAACTGGCCGTAATCGCCCCGGCCACCGAGTTAAGCGTCAAGCCGCGTCCAGCGCCTGGTCGATCTCCTTCTGCACTGTTTCAATATCGGCCATACCGTCGACCGATCTGACCTTCCCCTGGGCCTTGTAATAGCCGATCAGGGGCTTTGTCTGGGCGTGATAGGCCTCGAGCCGGGCCCGGACCACCTCCTCGGTGTCGTCTTTCCGGCGGGTGAAGTCCGTGCCGCCGCAGCTATCGCAGACGCCCTCGACCTTCGGCCGCTTATAGAGGTCGTGATAGCCCTCGCCGCACGTGGCGCAGGTGAACCGCCCGGTGATGCGCTGGACGAGCTTGTCGTCGTCCACATCGAGGACCACCACCCGGTCGACCTTCTTGCCGCGCGCCTCGAGCAAGCGGTCCAGCGCTTCGGCCTGGCCGATCGTGCGCGGAAACCCGTCGAGGATGAAGCCCTTGCCGCCCTTGTCCGCGTCAATGCGCTCGGCGATCAGGCCGATGACGATCTCGTCGGGCACGAGTTCCCCGCGCTCCATGATCTTGCCCGCCTTGCGACCGAGCTCGGTGCCGGCGGCAACGGCGGCCCGCAGCATGTCTCCGGTGGAAAGCTGGACCAGCGCGCGCTGATCTTGCAGCCGCTTCGCCTGGGTCCCCTTACCGGCGCCCGGAGGGCCGAGCAGGACCAGGTTCATCGCCGCCGCGCTCCTCTGAGCTTGGACCGCTTGATCAGCCCCTCATATTGGTGGGCGAGCAGATGGCTCTGAATCTGCGCCACGGTGTCCATGGTGACGCTCACCACGATGAGGAGCGAGGTGCCGCCGAAATAGAACGGCACGCCGGCGTAGGAGATGAGGATCTCCGGCAGCACGCATACCGCGGCGAGGTAGATGGCGCCGAGCACGGTGATCCGCGTCAGCACGTAGTCGATATATTCGGCCGTGCGCTCGCCGGGCCGGATGCCTGGCAGGAAGCCGCCATACTTCTTCAGATTGTCGGCCGTGTCCTTCGGGTTGAACACCACCGCCGTGTAGAAGAAGGCGAAGAAGATAATCAGCGAAATGTAGATCACGATGTGCAGCGGCTGACCGCGGCCCAGCATGGCGGTGATCGAGTTCAACCAGTCGGGACCCTGGCCGGCCGAGAAGTTCGCCGCCGTGATCGGCAGAAGCAGGAGCGAGGAGGCGAAGATCGGCGGGATCACACCGGCGCTGTTGAGCTTGAGCGGCAGATGGGAGGCATCGCCCTGCATCATGCGGTTGCCGACTTGCCGCTTCGGATATTGCACCAGGAGCCGCCGTTGGGCCCGTTCCATGTAGACAATGACGGCGATGACGACGATCGCGCCGACGAGGAGCGCAGCGATGAGCACCCCGGACAGAGCGCCCTCGCGGCCGAGTTCCAACGTGCCGATCAAGGCATGGGGCAGCCGCGCGATGATGCCGGTGAAGATGATCAGCGAGATGCCGTTGCCGACGCCCCGCGCCGTGATCTGCTCGCCGAGCCACATCAGGAACACGGTGCCGCCCACCAGCGTGAAGACGGTGGTGAGGCGGAAGAACATGCCGGGATCGGTCACGACGTTGCCGGCGCCCTCAAGCCCGACGGCGATGCCGTAGCCCTGGAGCGCAGCGAGGAGCACCGTGCCGTAGCGCGTGTACTGGTTGATCGTGCGCCGCCCCTGCTCGCCTTCCTTCTTGAGGTTCTCGAGCGTCGGCGACACAGTGGTGAGGAGCTGGATGATGATCGACGCCGAGATGTACGGCATGATGCCCAGCGCAAAGATCGCCATCCGGCCGACGGCGCCGCCGGAAAACATGTCGAACATGCCGAGCAGGCCAGACTGCTGGTGACGGAACACGTCGGCCAGCGCCTGCGGATTAATGCCCGGAATCGGAATATACGTGCCGAGCCGGTAGATGATGAGCGCGCCGAGCGTGAACCAGATGCGCTTCTTGAGCTCGTCGGCCTTGCCAAAGGCCGCGAAGTTCAAGTTGGAAACGAGCTGTTCTGCGGCGGAAACCATCGGCGCTCTACCCTTCTCCGGTGCAATCAGACGGCCTCAGGAACGGGCCGCCTCGACCTCACGCGGACTTAGTCCTTCTTGGCGCGGGGCTTTTTCGCCGCGGCCTTCTTCGCCGGCGCCCCTGCGGCCTTCTTAGGCCTGGCCGACTTTGCCTTGGCGATGCGGTCTTTTTTGGGCTGACCCTTGCCGTCGGCCTTGGCCTCCCGACGCGGCAGCGGCGTCATCGTCACGCTGCCACCGGCAGCCTCGACGGCCTTGACCGCCCCGCTCGACGCGCCGGTCACCTCGAAGGCAAGCTTCGCCTTGATCTCGCCCTGACCGAGCAGCCGGACCCCGTCGCGCACGCGCCGGATGAGACCGGCAGCGAGCAGCGCCTGGACCGTGATCGGCGCCTTGGCGTCGAGCTTGCCGTCATCGATCGCGCTCTGCACGCGGCCGATATTCACCTCGTTGAAGTCGTTGGCGAAGATGTTCTTGAAGCCACGCTTCGGCAGGCGCCGGTGGAGCGGCATCTGACCGCCCTCGAAGCCCTTCACGGCCACGCCCGTTCGCGACTTCTGACCCTTCTGGCCGCGGCCAGAGGTCTTGCCGAGGCCCGAGCCGAGGCCGCGGCCGAGCCGCTTCTTGGCCTTGGTCGCGCCCGGCCGGTCGCTGATCTCATTCAGTCGCATGATACTCGTTCCTTAGGCTTAGGCCTTGTCCTCGACAATGCGCACCAAGTGGCTGACCTTGGCGACCATGCCGCGCACCTGGGGACTATCGATGAGCGTCCGCCGCTTGTGCATCTTGTTCAGGCCGAGCCCGATCAGGGTCGCGCGTTGAATGCCGGGGCGGCGGATTGGGCTGCCAATCTGCTCCACGACGATCGTCTTCTTCTGGTCGGCCATCTCTCTTCAACCTTGCTCTTAGGACTCAGGCTTAAGCCTGGGCCTCGGCGCCCTCGCCCGCCTGATCACGGCGGCGGGACACGATCTCGCTGACTTTCTTGCCGCGCCGCGCCGCAACGCCGCGCGGGCTGTCCTCATGGCGGAGCGCATCGAACGTGGCCCGCACCATGTTGTAGGGGTTGGAGCTGCCGAGCGACTTGGCGACCACGTCCTGGATGCCGAGCGTCTCGAACACCGCGCGCATCGGACCGCCGGCGATGATGCCGGTACCGGGAGGCGCCGCCCGTAGGACCACCTTGCCCGCGCCATGCTGGCCGCGCACGTCGTGATGCAGCGTCCGGCCCTCGCGCAACGGAACCTTGACCAGATTGCGCTTGGCCGCCTCCGTCGCCTTGCGAATGGCCTCAGGCACCTCGCGCGCCTTGCCGTGGCCGAAGCCGACCCGGCCCTTCTGGTCGCCGACGACGACCAGCGCGGCAAAGCCGAAGCGCCGTCCGCCCTTCACCACCTTGGCCACGCGATTGATGTGCACGAGCTTGTCGACAAACTCGCTGTCGCGTTCTTCACGGTCTCTGCCTTGCGGACCGCGCGATTGGGGACCTCGTGCCACGTGTCAGACCCTTTCCTTCAAACCTTAGAAATTCAGACCGGCCTCGCGGGCCGCGTCTGCGAGCGCCTTGACGCGCCCGTGATAAATATAGCCGCCGCGGTCGAACACGACGTCCTTGACGCCGGCCTTGACCGCCCGCTCGGCAACGAGCTTGCCCACGGCCTGCGCCGCCGCCATGTCGGTGCCCTTGGGCAGCTTGAGATCCTTGTCCAGGGTCGAGGCCGCCGCCACGGTCTTGCCGTCGCGGTCGTCGATAACCTGGGCGTAGATGTGCTTGGAGGAGCGGAACACCGACAGACGCGCACGTCCGTTGGCCGCCCGCTTCAGCGTGTGGCGAACCCGGCGCGAGCGCCGCACAAATGTATCGTTCAATGCGCTCATGGTCTGATCCCGCTACTTCTTCTTGCCTTCCTTGCGGAGGATGTATTCGCCCGCATAGCGCACGCCCTTGCCCTTGTACGGCTCCGGCGGCCTGAACCGTCTGATCTCGGCCGCGACCTGGCCCACCTTCTGCTTGTCGATGCCGCTGATCAGGATCTCCGTCGGCTTCGGGCACTGCGCCTGAATGCCGTCCGGCAGAGGATAGGTGATGTCGTGGCTGTACCCGAGCTGCAGCTGCAGGGCCTGGCCCTGCAGCGCCGCACGATAGCCGACGCCGGTGATCTCGAGCTTCTTGGTGAAGCCCTCGGTCACGCCGGTGACGAGGTTGGCGACGAGGGTCCGCGACATGCCCCACATGGCACGCGCCTCCTTCGTGTCCTCGCGCATGGCGATCTCGATGCCGTCCTTGTCAGTCTTGGCCATGATCTGATCGACGAGCACATGCTTGAGCTCGCCTTTCGGGCCCTTGACCGAGACCTCCTGGCCGTTCACCGCGGCGGTGACGCCGCCGGGAATTGCCACTGGTTTCTTGCCGATGCGCGACATTGATCAAACCTTCGCTTCAATAAGCTCCGCTAGAACACGTTACAGAGAATCTCGCCGCCGACATTCTCATTACGTGCGCGGGAATCGGACATGACGCCCTTGGGCGTCGACAAAATGGCCACGCCGAGGCCGTTGGCGACCGTCGGCAGATCCCTGACCGAGGAATACACGCGCCGGCCCGGCGTCGACACCCGTTTGATGTCCTTGATCACCGGCTCGCCGTCGAAATATTTGAGCTCGATCTCGAACTCGGACTTGCCGCCGTTGTAATCGACGCGCGCGTAGCCCCGGATATAGCCCTCCTCCGCCAGCACGTCGAGGACGTGCTCGCGCAGCCTGGAGGCCGGCGTCGTCACCTTGGCTTTGTGCCGCATCTGCGCATTGCGGATGCGGGTCAGCATATCGCCTAGAGGATCGTTGATGCTCATCGATCGTCCTTACCAGCTCGACTTGACCATGCCGGGGATCAGCCCGTTGCTTCCGAAATCACGCAGTGCGATGCGTGACATGCGAAGCTTGCGGTAGTAACCGCGCGGACGTCCGGAGATATCGCAACGGTTGCGGATGCGCGTCGGCGAGGAGTTGCGCGGCAGCTCGGCGAGCTTCAGCCTCGCCGCAAAGCGCTCCTCGGCCGGCAGTGAGCGGTCGGCGGCGATGTCTTTCAGCCGCGTCCGCCGGAAGTTGTACTTCTTGGCGAGGCGGCGCCGCTTCTTGTCCCGCTCAATCATGCTCGTCTTAGCCATTCAGTCCTCCTGTCACAGCCGGCATCGGCCTAGCTGCGGAACGGAAAATTCAAAGCCTTCAACAGCGCGCGCGCCTCATCGTCGCTCTGCGCCGTCGTACACACGATGATGTCCATGCCGAGCACGTCCTCCACCTTGTCGTAATCGATCTCGGGGAAGATGATGTGCTCTTTGAGCCCCATGGAGTAATTGCCTCTTCCATCGAAGCTTTTCGGGTTCAGCCCACGGAAGTCACGCACCCGCGGCAGGGCGATGTTCACGAGCCGGTCGAGGAACTCGTACATGCGGTCCTTGCGCAAGGTCACCTTGGCGCCGACCGCCATGCCCTCGCGCAGCTTGAAGCCGGCGATGGATTTGCGCGCCTTGGTGATCACCGGACGCTGACCGGCGATCAAGCCGAGATCGGCCGCCGCCGCCTGCACCTTCTTGGAATCGCCGACCGCCTCGCCGACGCCCATGTTGAGCACCACCTTGTCGAGGCGCGGCACCTGCATGACGTTCTGGTAGCCGAACTCCTTGGTGAGCTCGCCCTTGATGACGTCGTTGTACTGCGTCTTGAGCCGCGGAATGTAAGCCTGCTCAGCCATCGATGACCTCGCCCGAACGCCTTGCGAAACGGACCTTGCGTCCGTCCTTCAGAAACTTGTAGCCGACGCGCGTCGGTTGCCCGTCCTTGGGATCCTCGAGCGCGATATTGGAAATATGGATGGGCGCTTCCTTGGTGATGATGCCCCCCTCCTGCGACGCAGTCTGACGCTGGTGACGGCGCACCATGGACACGCCCTTGACGATGGCGCGGTTCTCCGCCGGCAGCACCTTCAGCACCTCGCCCTTCTTGCCCTTGTCCTTGCCGGTGACCACCACGACGTGGTCGCCCTTTCTGATCTTCAACTTGGGCATCTACAGAACCTCCGGCGCGAGCGACACGATCTTCATGTGCTTCTTCGCCCGCAACTCACGCGTGACCGGGCCGAAGATACGCGTACCCACCGGCTCGCCCTGCGCATTGACCAAAACCGCGGCGTTGCGGTCGAAGCGGATCAGCGAGCCGTCCGGACGCCGCACGCCGGTCGCGGTGCGCACGATCACGGCCTTCATCACTTGGCCCTTCTTCACGCGGCCGCGCGGAATCGCTTCCTTGACGCTGACCACGACGGTATCGCCGATCGAAGCGTATTTCCGCTTCGAGCCGCCGAGCACCTTGATGCATTGCACGCGCTTTGCACCGGAGTTGTCGGCGACATCGAGATTGGTCTGCATCTGAATCATGGCATCCGCCCTTGCTCAGGCCCGAAGGCCCGCATCCGTTCCTTAAACTGCTTCCTGCCCACGCGGCAGCACCGTCCATCGCTTCTGTCTCGAGATCGGTGCGCACTCCTCGATCCACACTTTCTCGCCCACCTTGAACTCGTTCTTCTCGTCATGGGCGTGATAGTTCTTCGACCGGCGCACCGTCTTCTTGAACAGGGGATGCGTGAAGCGGCGCTCGACCTTGACCACCACGGTCTTGTCGTTCTTGTCGCTGACCACGACCCCAAGCAAAACTCGTTTCGGCATCGTTCCTGACCTCTATGCCTTCGCCGCGGCGCTCTTCTGGCGCGCGACCGTTTTGACGCGCGCGATATCGCGCCTGATCTGTCTCACCCGCGCCGTGTTCTCAAGCTGCCCCGAGGCCGCCTGGAAGCGCAGGTTGAACTGCTCTTTCTTCAGCTTGACCAGCTCGTCGGTGAGCTGATCGACCGTCATGTCTTGCACCTGGCCCGCCTTCATCGCCTTAGCCCTCGATGCGCGCCACGACGCGCGTCTTGATGGGGAGCTTGGCCGCGGCGAGCCGCAGGGACTCCCGCGCCGTCGCCTCGTTCACGCCGTCGATCTCGAACATGATCCGGCCGGGCTTCACCTTGGCCACCCAGAACTCGGGCGTGCCCTTACCCTTACCCATGCGAACCTCGGTCGGCTTCTTCGACACCGGCACGTCGGGAAACAACCGGATCCACACGCGGCCTGCGCGCTTCATCTGGCGGGTCATGGCGCGCCGCGCCGCCTCGATCTGCCGCGCAGTGATGCGGGCAGGCTCCTGGGCCTTCAGCCCGAACGTGCCGAAATTGAGCGCGGTCGCACCTTTGGCGGCGCCCTTGATGCGCCCCTTATGGGCTTTCCGGAACTTTGTGCGTTTCGGTTGCAGCATGACTTAAGCCTTACCCTCGCCCTTAGCCCTGTGCCTGAGCGGGTTCACGGCGCCCCGTGGAGCGGCCGCCTTCCTGAGCCTCAAGGGCCTTGTTCTCCTGGGCCATGGGATCGTGCTCCATGATCTCGCCCTTGAAGATCCAAACCTTGATGCCGATGATTCCGTAAGCCGTGCGCCCGAGCGCCGTGCCGTAGTCGATATTGGCGCGCAGCGTGTGCAACGGCACGCGACCCTCGCGGTACCACTCCATGCGCGCGATCTCCGCGCCGCCGAGCCGGCCCGAACAATTGATGCGGATGCCGAGCGCGCCCATGCGGATCGCCGACTGCACCGCCCGCTTCATCGCCCGGCGGAACGCCACGCGGCGCTCGAGCTGCTGGGCAATGCCTTCCGCCACCAGCGTGGCGTCGACCTCGGGCTTGCGCACCTCGACGATGTTCAGATGCACCTCGGAGTCCGTCAGGCTCGCAAGCTCCCGGCGGAGCTTCTCGATGTCGGCGCCCTTCTTGCCGATCAGGATGCCCGGACGCGCGGTGTACACCGTCACCCGGCACTTCTTGTGCGGGCGCTCGATGACCACCTTGGAGATGCCGGCCTGCTTGCGCGAATTGAGGATGTGCTCCCGCATTTTCAAGTCTTCGTGCAGGAGCCGCGCATACTCGCCGCGGCTGGCAAACCAGCGCGAGTCCCAGGTGCGGTTGACGCCGAGCCTAAGCCCGATCGGATTGACCTTCTGTCCCATTAAGCGGACTCCTCGACCTGGCGGACAACCACGGTCATCTGCGCAAACGGTTTCAAGATACGAGCGGCCCGGCCGCGCGCCCGCGCGCGAAGCCGCTTCATCACCATGTTCTTGCCCACATAAGCCTCGGACACGATCAGCGCATCGACATCGAGGTCGTGGTTGTTCTCGGCGTTGGCGATGGCCGACTCGAGCGTCTTCTTCACGTCCTTGGCGACGCGCTTGCGCGAGAAGGTGAGGTCGGCGAGCGCACGGTCGACCTTCTTACCGCGAATCAGCTGGGCAAGCAGGTTGAGCTTCTGCGGGCTCACGCGAATGAGCCGGGTCACGGCCCTCGCCTCGCTATCTTTGAGCGTGCGCTCCCGTTGCGGCTTGCCCATGACTACTTCACCCTCTTCGCTTTGCGGTCGGCCGCATGACCGTGGAACGTGCGGGTCGGCGAGAACTCGCCGAATTTGTGGCCCACCATGTCCTCGGTCACGAGCACCGGAATGTGCTTCTGACCGTTATGGACGCCGAAAGTGAGCCCCACGAATTGCGGCAGGACGGTCGAGCGGCGCGACCACATCTTGATGATGGCGTTGGACCCGCTTCCGCGCGCCTTCTCCGCCTTCTTCAAAAGATAGCCGTCGACGAACGGGCCTTTCCAGATCGAGCGTGCCACGTGCGTTACCTCTTCTTCTTCTGATGGCGGCTGCGCAGGATGAATTTGTTGCTCGCCTTGTTGGAGCGCGTCTTCTTGCCCTTGGTCGACTTACCCCACGGCGTGACCGGGTGCCGGCCGCCAGACGTGCGCCCCTCGCCACCGCCATGAGGATGATCGACCGGGTTCATGGCCACGCCACGAACCACGGGCCTACGACCCTTCCACCGCATGCGCCCGGCCTTGCCGAACGACACGTTGGAATTGTCGGGGTTCGACACGGCACCGACCGTCGCCATGCACTCGGACGGCACCATGCGCGTCTCGCCGGAATTGAGCCGCAGGATTGCGTAGCCCGCATCGCGGCCCACGAGCTGCACATAAGTGCCCGCCGCGCGCGCGATCTGGCCGCCTTTGCCCTGCTTCATCTCCACATTGTGGACGATGGTGCCGATCGGCATGTTGGCCAGCGGCATGGCGTTTCCGGGCTTCACGTCGGCCTTCTCGTCGGCGATCACCGTGTCGCCAGGCGCGAGCCTCTGCGGCGCCAGGATGTAGGCGAGCTCGCCGTCCTCGTATTTGATGAGGGCGATGAACGCCGTCCGGTTCGGATCGTATTCGAGCCGCTCAACGGTCGCCGGCACGCCGCGCTTGGTCCGCTTGAAGTCGACCACGCGATAGGTGCGCTTGTGGCCCCCGCCGCGGTGCCATACCGAGACGCGCCCGTGGTTGTTCCGGCCGCCGGACTTGGTCAGCCCCTCGGTCAGCGCCTTGACGGGCTTGCCCTTCCACAGATGACTGCGGTCAACGAGGACGAGCTGCCGCTGGCTCGGCGTAGTGGGTTTGAAGGTCTTGAGCGCCATCTTCGTCAGATTCCTGTCGTCACGTCGATCCGCTCGCCTTCGGCGAGCCTAACGATCGCTTTCTTCACGTCCTTTTGGCGTCCCTCGATACCGCGGAAGCGCTTGACCTTGCCCTTGCGGTTGAGCGTGTTCACCGCCAGCACCTTGACGCCGAACAGCGTCTCGACCGCCTTCTTGATCTCGGGCTTGGTCGCGTCGCCGCGCACCTTGAACACCACCTGGTTTGCCTCCGACGCCGCCGTCGATTTCTCGGTGATGACCGGCGCGAGGATCACGTCATATGCAGCAAGCGAGCTCATTTGAACCGTGCCTCCAGCGCCTCGAGCGCCGCCTTCGTCAGCACGAGCGTGTCGTGCCGCAAGATGTCGTACACGTTGATGCCCTGCACCGGCAGCACATCGACCTTGGGAATGTTGCGCGCCGCGCGGGCGAAGGCGTCATGCACCTCGGCCCCGTCCACGATCAGCGCCGAACCGAACCCGAGCTTGGCGAAGCGCGATTTCAGCTCCTTCGTCTTGCCCTCTTTCAGCTCGCAATTCTCGATCACGACGAGCGTGTCGGTCTTGGCCTTGGACGACAGCGCGTGGCGGAGCGCAAGCGCCCTCACCTTCTTCGGCAGCTCGATCGCGTGATCGCGCGGCTTCGGCCCGAACGCCTTGCCGCCGCCGCGGAAGATCGGCGCCTTCTTGCTGCCGTGACGCGCCCGGCCGGTGCCCTTCTGGCGATACATCTTGGCCGTGGTCGCGTTGATCTGCGAGCGGTCCTTGGACGCCGCCGTGCCGGCGCGCCGCTTGGCGAGCTGGTAGCGCACCATGCGATGCAGGATGTCGGCCCGCGGTTCGAGGCCGAACACCTCGTCCGAGAGTTCCACCGTGCCCGCCTTCTTGGCGTCGAGGGTTGTTACGTCCGCTTTCATCACGCGTTGTCCCCGCCCTCTGCCGGCTCAGCGGCTTGTGTCTCGGCCTCTGGCGCCGCTTGCTTCGCGGGCTTCTGATCGTCGCCACCCTTGTTGCGGAACGCGCCGGGCTTCGGCGCCTCGTCCGGCAGCGCGCGCTTCACGGCGTCGCTCAGTAGCACCCAGCCACCCTTCGCGCCGGGAACGGCGCCGCGGATCATGATCAGCCCGCGCTCGACGTCGGTCTTCACCACCCGCAGGTTCTGCGTGGTGACGCTGACGTCGCCCATGTGGCCGGCCATCTTCTTGCCTTTGAACACCTTGCCGGGGTCCTGGCTATTACCGGTCGAGCCCGAGCTACGGTGCTTGATCGACACGCCGTGACTGGCCCGCAAGCCGTGGAAACCGTGGCGCTTCATGCCGCCGGCAAAGCCCTTACCGATCGAAGTGCCGGACACGTCCACATACTGTCCCTCGATGAAGTGGTCGGCGGTGATCTCCGCGCCCACGTCGATCATGTTCTCCGGGCTCACGCGGAACTCGGCGACCTTCCGCTTCGGCTCCACATTGGCCACGGCGAAGCCACCCCGCTCGGCGCGGGTCAAACGCTTCACCTTGGGCCGGCCGGCGCCAAGCTGGACAGCCGTATAGCCGTTCTTCTCTTCCGTGCGCTGGCCGACGACCTGACAATTCTCGAGGCGCAGCACCGTGACGGGAATGTGCTCCCCGGCATCGGTGAAGATCCTGGTCATGCCGACCTTTTGCGCGATGACACCTGATCGCATCGAACTGGTTCCTTGCCTCGTCCCGCGCGCCTAGAGCTTGATCTCGACGTCAACGCCGGCGGCGAGGTCGAGCTTCATCAGCGCGTCGACCGTCTGCGGCGTGGGATCGACGATGTCGAGCAGCCGCTTGTGCGTGCGCATCTCGAACTGCTCCCGGCTCTTCTTGTCGATATGCGGCGAGCGGTTCACGGTGAACTTCTCGATGCGGGTCGGCAGCGGGATAGGCCCGCGCACTTCCGCACCGGTGCGTTTCGCCGTGTTGACGATCTCCTTGGTCGACGCATCGAGAATGCGATGGTCGAAGGCTTTCAGCCTGATTCTTATAGTCTGGCTCTGCATCTCGACGGCCTCAATTAAAGGAGCGCGCCGCTTCCGCGACGCGCCCTTGGGTCTTTCCTTACTCGATGATCGACGACACCACGCCGGCGCCGACGGTCCGACCGCCCTCACGGATGGCGAAGCGAAGCTTCTCCTCCATGGCGATCGGCACGATCAGCTCGACGGTCATCGCGATGTTGTCGCCCGGCATCACCATTTCGGTGCCCTCCGGCAGCTCAACGACGCCGGTCACGTCGGTGGTGCGGAAGTAGAACTGCGGACGGTAGTTGCCGAAGAACGGCGTGTGACGGCCGCCTTCTTCCTTGGTGAGGATATAGGCCTCGGCCTTGAACTTGGTGTGGGGCTTGACCGAACCGGGCTTGCACAGCACCTGGCCGCGCTCCACCGCCTCGCGGTCGACACCGCGGAGCAGGCAGCCGACATTATCGCCCGCCTCGCCCTGGTCGAGCAGCTTGCGGAACATCTCGACGCCGGTGACGACGGTCTTGGTCGTGGGCTTGATGCCGACGATCTCGACTTCCTCGCCGACCTTGACCACGCCGCGTTCGATACGGCCGGTCACCACGGTGCCGCGGCCTGAGATCGAGAACACGTCCTCGATCGGCATCAGGAACGGCTTGTCCTTGGGACGGTCGGGCTGCGGGATGTAATCGTCGACAGCCTTCATCAGCTCCAGGATCGCCTTCTTGCCGATCTCGTCGTCCTTGCCCTCGAGAGCGGCGAGCGCGGAGCCCTTGACGATCGGGATGTCGTCGCCCGGGAACTCGTACTTGGACAGCAGCTCGCGCACCTCGAGCTCGACGAGGTCGAGCAGCTCCGGATCGTCGACCATGTCGACCTTGTTCAGGAACACGACGAGCGCCGGCACGCCGACCTGACGGGCGAGCAGGATGTGCTCGCGGGTCTGCGGCATGGGCCCGTCGGCGGCGGACACGACGAGGATGGCGCCGTCCATCTGGGCCGCGCCCGTGATCATGTTCTTCACGTAGTCCGCGTGACCGGGACAGTCGACGTGCGCGTAATGGCGGTTCTCGGTCTCGTACTCCACGTGCGCCGTGGAGATGGTGATGCCGCGCGCCTTCTCTTCCGGCGCCTTGTCGATCTGATCGTAAGCGGTGAACGTCGCGCCGCCGGTCTCAGCCAGCGTCTTCGTGATAGCAGCCGTCAGCGTGGTCTTGCCGTGATCGACGTGACCGATGGTGCCGATATTGCAGTGCGGCTTCTTCCGCTCGAATTTCGCTTTAGCCATGTTGGCTCTCCATCCTTCTCAACAAAACCTAGCTTAGGAACACCTGATGGCTCAGGCGAACTTGGCTTGGACTTCTTCGGCAACTGCCTGCGGCACTTGCGCGTAATGATCGAACTGCATCGTGAACTGGGCCCGGCCCTGACTCATCGAACGCAGCGTATTCACGTAACCGAACATGTTGGCGAGCGGCACCATGGCGTTGATCACCGCGGCGTTGCCGCGGCTCTCCTGGCCACGGACCTGCCCGCGGCGGCTCGTCAGATCGCCGATGATGCCGCCGACATAATCTTCCGGCGTTACCACCTCGACCCTCATCATCGGCTCAAGCAGCTTGGGCCCGGCCTTCATGGCGCCCTCGCGGAACGCCGCACGGGACGCGATCTCGAACGCCATGACGCTTGAATCGACGTCGTGGTACGCACCGTCCGTCAACGTGACCTTCACGTCGAGGATCGGGAAGCCGGCGAGCACGCCGGCGTCGATGACGCTCTGCACGCCCTTGGCGACGCCCGGCACGTACTCCTTCGGCACGTTGCCGCCGACGACCTTGTTCTCGAACTCGTAGCCCTTGCCCTGCTCGTTCGGCTCGATGTGGAGCTTCACGCGGGCGAACTGTCCCGAGCCGCCGGTCTGCTTCTTGTGCGTGTAGTCGACATCGGCAGCCTTAGAAACGGTCTCGCGATAGGCCACCTGCGGCGCGCCGACATTGGCCTCGACCTTGAACTCGCGCTTCATGCGGTCGACGATGATGTCGAGGTGAAGCTCGCCCATGCCCTTGATGATGGTCTGGCCGGATTCGTGATCGACCGAAACGCGGAACGACGGGTCCTCTTGGGCCAGCCGATGCAGCGCAACGCCGAGCTTCTCCTGGTCGCTCTTGGTCTTGGGCTCCACGGCGACCTCGATCACGGGATCGGGGAACTCCATGCGCTCGAGAATCACGGGCTTGGCGGGATCGCACAGCGTGTCGCCGGTGGTGACATCCTTGAGGCCGGCAATGGCGACGATGTCGCCGGTATAGGCCTCCTTGATGTCCTCGCGATGATTGGCGTGCATCAGCAGCATGCGGCCGATGCGCTCTTTCTTGTCCTTCACCGTGTTGGTGAGGCTCATGCCGGTCTCCACCTTGCCGGAATAGATGCGGCAGAAGGTGAGCGAGCCGACGAACGGGTCGTTCATGATCTTGAACGCGAGCATCGAGAGCGGCGCGTCGTCGGCCGGCGGCCGGCTCACCTCCTCGTCGGTCTTCGCGTCGATGGCCTTGATGGCCGGCACGTCGAGCGGCGACGGCAGATAATCGACCACCGCGTCGAGCAGCGGCTGCACGCCCTTGTTCTTGAACGCCGAGCCACACAGCACGGGAAAGAACTCGAGTGTGCACGTGCCCTTGCGGATCAGCTCTTTGAGCTTCTCGATGGGAATCTCCTTGCCCTCGAGATAGGCCTCCATCGCAGCCTCATCGAGCTCGACGGCCTGCTCCACGAGCTTGTCGTGATACTCCTTGGCGAGATCGACGAGATCGGCCGGGATATCCTCATCATGGAAGCTCGCGCCCAGGCCCTCATCGTCCCACACCACGGCTTTCATGCGCACGAGATCGACGATACCCGCGAAGTGCGACTCCGCGCCGATCGGCAACTGGATCACGATCGGGTTCGCGCCGAGGCGATCCTTGATCATCTTCACCGACAGGAAGAAGTCGGCGCCGATCTTGTCCATCTTGTTGACGAAGATCATGCGCGGCACATGGTACTTGTCGGCCTGGCGCCATACGGTCTCGGTCTGCGGCTCCACACCCTGGTTGGCGTCGAGCAAGGCCACCGCGCCGTCGAGCACGCGCAAAGAACGCTCTACCTCGATGGTGAAATCCACGTGGCCGGGCGTGTCGATGATGTTGACGCGCTTGTCGTTCCAGTACGCGGTCGTCGCGGCCGAGGTAATGGTGATGCCGCGCTCCTGCTCCTGCTCCATCCAGTCCATGGTGGCCGCACCGTCATGGACCTCACCGATCTTGTGGCTCTTACCCGTGTAGTAGAGCACGCGCTCGGTGGTCGTGGTCTTGCCGGCGTCGATATGCGCCATGATCCCGATGTTGCGGTAATCTTCGAGGGGGGTGGTGCGAGGCATCGTACAGTCTTTCGAAAAGTTACCAGCGGTAATGCGAGAAGGCGCGGTTCGCTTCCGCCATGCGGTGCGTGTCTTCGCGCTTCTTCACGGCAGTGCCGCGATTGTTGACGGCGTCGAGCAGTTCGCCGGAAAGGCGCTCGACCATGGTGTTCTCGTTGCGCCCGCGCGCGGCCGTGATGATCCAGCGGATCGCCAGCGCCTGACGGCGGTCGAGCCGGACCTCGACCGGAACCTGATAGGTGGCGCCACCGACGCGGCGGGAGCGAACCTCCAACGCCGGCATGACGTTGTGCAGCGCCTGATGGAACAGCTCGATCGGGTTCTGCTTGGCCTTGCTCTCCATTTGGTCGAGCGCGCCATAGACGATCCGCTCGGCGGCGGACTTCTTGCCTTCCTTCATGATGGAATTCATGAACTTCGTGAGCACCATGTCCCCGAACTTGGGATCGGGAATGATCTCGCGCTTATCCGCTCTGTGCCGCCTCGACATATCGTCTGATCCGTTTTCCTAAAGACGCAAAAACGGCCCAACTATTTGGGCCGCTTGGCTCCGTATTTCGAACGCCGCTGCCGGCGGGCGCTGACGCCTTGGGTGTCGAGCACGCCGCGGATGATGTGGTAGCGCACGCCAGGAAGGTCCTTGACGCGGCCGCCGCGGATCATCACCACCGAGTGCTCTTGAAGGTTGTGACCCTCACCCGGGATATAGCTCGTCACCTCGAGCTGGTTGGTCAGCCGCACGCGAGCCACCTTCCGAAGCGCCGAGTTCGGCTTCTTCGGGGTCGTGGTGTAGACGCGCGTGCAAACCCCCCGCTTCTGCGGGCAGGCCTGCATGGCCGGTACTTTGTTTCGCTTCACCGGCTGCTTGCGCGGCTTGCGGATCAACTGCTGAATTGTCGGCATGGCAGCCTTTACGTCCAATCATTCTCTGGCGCGAACGCCCAAAATCACCAATGGGCAAAAGCCCACATCACAAGGGCCGAAGTGAGGGGGAACCCTGCGTCCTTCAGCGCCTCAATACAGAGGATCTTGGAGGCGTAACCCCCAAGATCTTGACCCCGATTTGATCTCGGTTAGTCCTGGCAGCGTTTAACCTACGCCCGAAGGCAATCAAACGTCTGGGCTACCGCCTGCCGCGATTAGTGCCGCGTTTTATCAGTCCGATTCTTCTATCGTCAAGGGCTGAAGTGCCGGAAATCAGGGACCAGAGCCAGTTTTGGGTCCAACTGGCGGTCTGGCCCCCGAATGTGTCCGAAACTTATGCCGAAGCGCCCTCCTCCTCAGCTTCCTCGCCTTCCTCCTGCTCGATCGCGGCCTCGTCGGTCCGTTGCCGCTCCTCGAGGATCAGATCGTCACGATGGCTGGCGATTCTGTTGAGCCTGGTGAGCAATGCGCCGGTGCCGGCCGGAATGAGCCGGCCGACGATGACGTTCTCTTTCAGGCCCTCCAGGGCATCCGACTTGCCGTTCACGGCGGCATCGGTGAGCACCCGGGTGGTCTCCTGGAACGAGGCCGCCGAGATGAACGACCGCGTCTGGAGGCTCGCCTTGGTGATGCCGAGCAGGACAGGCTGGCCCGTGGCGGGCTTTCCGCCGTTGGCCTCGGCCGCCACGTTGGCATCGTCGAAGTCGATACGGTCGACCTGCTCGCCCTTGAGGAACTCGGTGTCGCCCGGATCTTCCACCTCGGTCTTCTGGAGCATCTGCCGGACGATGACCTCGATATGCTTATCGTTGATGGTCACGCCCTGCAGCCGGTAGACCTCCTGGATCTCATTGACGAGATAGTTGGCCAGCTCCTCGACACCCTTAATGGCCAGGATGTCGTGCGGCGCTGGATGACCGTCGAGGAGGTACTCGCCCTTCTCGATGCGGTCGCCCTCCTGCACCGTCAGATGCCGGCCCTTGGGGATCAGGAACTCGACCGGCTCCATGCCCTCCTCGTCCGGCGTGATGGTGATGCGCCGCTTGTTCTTGTAGTCGCGGCCGAGGGTCACCACGCCCGAGATCTCGGCGATGATGGCGTGATCCTTCGGACGCCGCGCCTCGAACAGCTCCGCCACGCGCGGGAGACCGCCCGTGATGTCGCGCGTCTTGGCGCTCTCCATGGGGATACGGGCCAGCACGTCGCCGGCCTTCACCTCATGGCCAGGCTCGACCGACAGCACCGCGTCGACGGGAAGCAGGTACCGCGCCTCGCCGCCCCGTGACAGCTTGCCGATCTTGCCCTTCTTGTCCTTGATCACCATCGCAGGACGGAGGTCGACGCCGCGGGGCGACGCACGCCAGTCGATGATCACGCTGTTGGTGATACCGGTCGACTCGTCGCGCTGCTCGCTGACCGACACGCCCTCGACCAGATCCTCGAACTCGACCGTGCCCTCGATCTCCGTGAGCACGGGACGCGTGTAAGGATCCCACTCGGCGAGACGATCGCCGCGCTTGACGCGGTCGCCCTCGTCAACCCGCAGATGGGTGCCGTAGGGTAGACGGTGGACGGCACGCTCCGTGCCATCCTCGTCGACGATAACGATCGCCGTGTTACGGCCCATGACCATGTGACGGCCTTGCGAGTCCTCGACGACGTTGCGCTGCTTGATCTTCACGACGCCATCGAAGTTCGACTCGAGCGAGGATTGATCGACCACCTTCGAACTCGCCACACCGCCCAAGTGGAAGGTGCGCATGGTGAGCTGGGTGCCCGGCTCGCCGATCGATTGCGCCGCGATGACGCCGACGGCCTCGCCCATATTGACGGGCGTGCCGCGGGCGAGATCGCGTCCGTAGCACTTGCCGCAAATGCCGTTGCGGGTCTCGCAGGTCAGCGCCGAACGGATGCGGATCTCCTGGACCCGCGCGTTCTCGATCTCCTCGACATGCTCTTCCTCGATCAGATCGCCGGCCTTGACGATGACCTTGCCGGTCGCCGGGTTCTTCACGGGATCGGCGGCAGTGCGGCCGAGCACGCGCTGGCCGAGCGACACAGTCACCTCGCCAGCCTCCATGATCGCCCGTGCCGTGATGCCGCCATCGGTGCCGCAATCCTCCTCGGTGACGATGCAATCCTGCGCCACGTCGACGAGACGCCGCGTCAGATAGCCCGAGTTCGCCGTTTTCAGCGCCGTATCGGCCAAGCCTTTGCGGGCGCCGTGGGTCGAGTTGAAGTACTCGAGCACCGACAGCCCCTCCTTGAAGTTGGAGATGATCGGCGTCTCGATGATCTCGCCGGACGGCTTGGTCATCAGACCGCGCATGCCGGCGAGCTGCTTCATCTGAGCGGGCGAGCCGCGCGCACCGGAGTGCGACATCATGTAGATCGAGTTGATCGGCTTCTCGCGGCCGGTCTCTTTGTCCACCTCGACCGACGAGATGCGCTTCATCATCTCCTTGGCGACAAGCTCGGTGCACTCGGTCCAGGTGTCGACCACCTTGTTGTACTTCTCGCCGCGGGTGATGAGGCCGTCATTGTACTGCTGCTCGTACTCGCGCACGAGTTCGGTCGTCTTGTGGACGATGTCGTCCTTGGTCTCCGGGATCACCATGTCGTCCTTGCCGAACGAGATGCCGGCACGGCACGCATAAGCGAACCCGAGCCCCATGATCTTGTCGCAGAAGATGACCGTCTCCTTCTGACCGCAGTGGCGATAGACCACGTCGATCATGTTGGAGATCTCCTTCTTGGTGAGGAGCTTGTTTACCTGGTCGAAGCTGACCTCCGGCCGCCGCGGCAGAAGTTCGCCGAGCAGCATGCGGCCGGGCGTCGTGTCGTAGATATACGACACGTCGTTGCCGTTCTCGTCCTTGGTGATGAAGCGTCCCTTGATCTTGGCATGGAGCGTCACGGCCTTGGCGTCGAGCGCATGCTGGACCTCGGCCACGTTGCCGAACATCATGCCCTCGCCAGGCTCGTTGTCGCTGATCAACGACAAGTAATAGAGGCCGAGCACGATATCCTGCGACGGCACGATGATCGGCGAGCCGTTGGCCGGGTGCAGGATGTTGTTGGTCGACATCATGAGGACGCGCGCCTCGAGCTGCGCCTCGAGCGACAGCGGCACGTGCACGGCCATCTGGTCGCCGTCGAAGTCGGCGTTGAACGCCGCGCAGACGAGCGGATGCAGCTGAATGGCCTTGCCCTCGATCAGGATCGGCTCGAACGCCTGAATGCCGAGGCGGTGCAACGTCGGCGCGCGGTTGAGCAGAATCGGGTGCTCGCGGATCACCTCATCGAGGATATCCCACACCTCCGGCTTCTCTTTCTCGACCAGCTTCTTCGCCTGCTTCACCGTGGCGGCATGGCCCTTGGCGTCGAGCCGCGAATAGATGAACGGCTTGAACAGCTCGAGCGCCATCTTCTTCGGCAGGCCGCACTGATGCAGCTTGAGCTCAGGCCCGACCACGATAACCGAGCGGCCCGAGTAGTCGACGCGCTTGCCGAGCAGGTTCTGGCGGAACCGGCCCTGCTTGCCCTTCAGCATGTCGGCGAGCGACTTCAGCGGACGCTTGTTGGCGCCGGTGATGACGCGGCCGCGCCGTCCGTTGTCGAACAGCGCATCGACCGCCTCCTGCAGCATGCGCTTCTCGTTGCGGATGATGATGTCCGGGGCGCGGAGCTCCATCAGCCGCTTCAGCCGGTTGTTCCGGTTGATGACGCGGCGGTAGAGGTCGTTGAGGTCGGACGTGGCGAAGCGGCCGCCATCGAGCGGCACCAGCGGACGCAGCTCCGGCGGAATGACCGGCACCACGGTCAGGATCATCCACTCCGGCTTGTTGCCGGACTGAATGAAGGCCTCGACCACCTTCAGACGCTTGGCGAGCTTCTTGGGCTTAAGCTCCGAGGTCGACTCGGCAATCTCCACGCGCAGGTCGGCGGCGATCTTCTCCAGATCGAGCCCCTTCAAGAGCTCGCGGATGGCCTCCGCGCCGATCGATGCGGTGAACGAATCCTCGCCGAAATCCTCCTGCGCCTGGAGATACTCATCCTCAGAGAGGAGCTGCAGCGGCTTGAGCGAGGTGAGCCCCGGCTCGAGCACGATGTAGTTCTCGAAGTAGAGCACGCGCTCCAGGTCCTTCAGCGTCATGTCGAGCAGAAGGCCGATGCGGGACGGCAGCGACTTCAGGAACCAGATATGCGCGACCGGCGCGGCAAGCTCGATATGGCCCATGCGCTCGCGCCGGACCTTGGCGAGCGTCACCTCGACGCCGCACTTCTCGCAGATGACGCCCTTGTACTTCATGCGCTTGTACTTGCCGCACAAGCACTCGTAGTCCTTCACCGGACCGAAGATGCGCGCGCAGAACAGGCCGTCACGCTCCGGCTTGAAGGTGCGGTAGTTGATCGTCTCCGGCTTCTTGATCTCCCCATACGACCACGACAGAATTTTCTCAGGGCTCGCGATACCGATGCGAATCTGATCGAAATTCTGCTGCTGCGTCTGAGGGTTAAAGAGGTTGACGATATCCTGGTTCATTCTCTTTATCTCCTAATGGGCGGACTTGCCGCCCTTCGGTTGGTCGTCGTCGGTGCTGCGTTTCGAGCCTAGAGGGGGCTGAGGCTCACTCGGCCGCGGGCCGCGGCAGCCGCGCCCGTTGCGGCTGCTGCTCCTCAGGCTTTGGCTGCACCAACTCGACATTCAATCCCAAGGCACGCATTTCCTTGACCAGCACGTTGAACGACTCGGGGATACCCGCCTCGAACGTGTCGTCGCCGCGGACGATCGCCTCGTACACTTTGGTACGTCCGGCGACGTCGTCCGATTTCACGGTCAACATCTCCTGCAGCGTGTAGGCGGCGCCGTAAGCTTCGAGCGCCCACACCTCCATCTCGCCGAAGCGCTGGCCGCCGAACTGCGCCTTACCGCCAAGCGGCTGCTGGGTGACCAGGCTGTACGGACCGATCGAACGCGCGTGGATCTTGTCGTCCACGAGGTGGTGGAGCTTCAGCATATAGATGTAGCCCACCGTCACCTTGCGCTCGAACGCCTCGCCGGAGCGGCCGTCATGCAGCGTGACCTGGCCGGACGTATCGAGACCGGCCGCCTCAAGCAACGCCGAGACGTCGCCCTCGTGCGCGCCGTCGAACACCGGCGTCGCCACCGGTACGCCCGCCGACAAACTCTCGCTCACCTCGATGAGCTGATCGTCACGCAGCGCCGCCACGGCCTTGTCGTCGCCGTAGATGGTCTTGAGCAGATCCTTCAGCGGCTTCGGCTTGTGGCTCTCCTGATAGGCATGCAGCGCATCGCCGATCTTGCGGCCGAGGCCCCGGCACGCCCAGCCGAGATGGGTCTCAAGGATCTGGCCGACATTCATGCGGCTCGGCACGCCGAGCGGGTTCAGCACGATATCGACCGGCGTCCCGTCGTCCAGATACGGCATGTCTTCGATCGGCACGATCTGGCTGATCACGCCCTTGTTGCCGTGCCGACCGGCCATCTTGTCGCCGGGCTGGATCTTGCGCTTCACCGCGACGAAGACCTTGACCATCTTCATCACGCCGGGCGGCAGCTCGTCGCCGCGCTGCAGCTTGTCGACCTTGTCGACGAAGCGCTGCTCGAGCCTCTTCTTGGCCTCGTCGTATTGCCGGCCGATCGCCTCGACCTCGGCCATGGCCTTGTCGTTCTTGAGCGCGATCTCCCACCAATGGGTGCGCGTGACCTCGTCGAGCATCGCCTCGGTGACCTTGGCGTCCTTCTTGATGCCCTTCGGGCCCTTGGCCACGACCTTGTGCATCAGGACGTCCTTGAGACGGCCATAGACGTTGCGGTCGAGGATCGCGAGTTCGTCGTCGCGGTCCTTGGCGAGCCGCTCGATCTCCTCGCGCTCGATCGCCATCGCGCGCTCGTCCTTCTCCACACCGTGGCGGTTGAACACGCGCACCTCGACCACCGTGCCGGACACGCCGGGCGGCAGCTTGAGCGAGGTATCGCGCACGTCGGACGCCTTCTCGCCGAAGATGGCGCGGAGAAGCTTCTCCTCCGGCGTCATCGGGCTCTCGCCCTTGGGCGTGATCTTGCCGACCAGGATGTCGCCCGGGTTCACCTCGGCGCCGATATAGACGATGCCCGCCTCGTCGAGATTCTTGAGCGCCTCTTCCGAGACGTTGGGAATATCGCGGGTGATCTCCTCCGGCCCGAGCTTGGTGTCGCGGGCCATGACCTCGAACTCCTCGATATGGATCGAGGTGAACACGTCATCGCGCACGACGCGCTCGGAGATGAGGATGGAGTCCTCGAAGTTGTAGCCCATCCACGGCATGAACGCGACGAGCACGTTGCGGCCGAGCGCCAGCTCGCCGAGATCGGTCGACGGACCGTCGGCGATGATCTCGCCGGCCTGCACGTAGTCGCCCACGCGCACCAGCGGCCGCTGGTTGATGCAGGTGTTCTGGTTCGAGCGCTGGAACTTGCGCAGGTTGTAGATGTCGACGCCCGACTTCGAAGGATCGGTCTCCTCCGTCGCCCGGATGACGATACGCGTCGCGTCCACCTGATCGACCACGCCGGTCCGGCGCGCACCGATGGCGGCACCCGAATCGCGGGCCACCACCTCTTCCATGCCGGTACCGACCAGCGGCGCCTCGGCCGTGATCAGCGGCACGGCCTGGCGCTGCATGTTGGAGCCCATCAGCGCGCGGTTGGCGTCGTCGTTCTCGAGGAACGGAATGAGCGCCGCCGCGACCGACACGAGCTGCTTCGGCGACACGTCGATGAGGTCCACCTTCTCGCGGGGGTAAAGCTCCACGTCGCCCGCATGCCGGCAGACGATGAGGTCCTCGACGAACGTGCCGTTGGGGTTCAGCTGCGCATTCGCTTGAGCGATGATGTAGCGCGCCTCCTCCATGGCCGAGAGATAGACCACCTCGTCCGTCACCTTGGACTTCACCACGCGCCGGTAGGGGCTCTCGATGAAGCCGTATTTGTTCACCCGCGCGAACGTCGCCAGCGAGTTGATCAGGCCGATATTCGGACCTTCCGGCGTCTCGATCGGGCAGATGCGGCCGTAATGGGTCGGATGCACGTCGCGCACCTCGAAGCCCGCGCGCTCGCGGGTCAGACCGCCCGGGCCAAGCGCCGACAGGCGCCGCTTGTGGGTGATCTCCGACAGCGGGTTGGTCTGGTCCATGAACTGCGACAGCTGCGAGGAGCCGAAGAACTCGCGCACCGCGGCAGCCGCGGGCTTCGCGTTGATCAGGTCCTGCGGCATCACCGTGTCGATATCGACCGAGCTCATGCGCTCCTTGATGGCGCGCTCCATGCGGAGCAGACCCACGCGGTACTGATTCTCCATGAGCTCACCCACCGAGCGCACCCGGCGGTTGCCGAGATGGTCGATGTCGTCGATCTCACCCTTGCCGTCGCGCAAGTCGACCAGCGTCTTGATGACGGCGAGGATGTCCTCGCGGCGCAGCGTGCGCATGGTGTCCGGCGCATCGAGGTCGAGGCGCATGTTCATCTTCACCCGGCCCACCGCGGACAGGTCGTAGCGCTCCGAATCGAAGAAAATGCCGTTGAACAGCGTCTGTGCGGCCTCCGGGGTCGGCGGCTCGCCCGGACGCATCACCCGGTAGATGTCGAGCAGCGCCTCCTCGGTGTTCGAGTTTTTGTCGACGGCGAGCGTGTTGCGGATGAACGCGCCAATATTGACATGATCGATGTCGAGGATCGGGATCTCTTTCAGCCCGAGCTCCTTCAGCGTCTCGAGCAGCTTCTCCTCGATCTCCTCGCCGGCCTCGCCGTAGATCTCGCCCGTCTCGAGGTTGACGATGTCCTGGGCGAGGTAGCGGCCGTAAAGGTCCTCGTCGCTGATGAGGAGCTCTTTCAGTCCCTCCTCGGCGAGCTTGTTGGCGAGACGCGCGGTCACCTTGCGGCCGGCCTCGATCGCGACCTTGCCGGTCTTGGCGTCGATCAAATCGGTCGTCGGCTTGATGCCGCGCATCCGATCGGGGCGGAACGGCATGCGCCATCCCTCCTTCGTCGCCTTGAGCACGATGCGGTCGTAGAAGGTCGACAGAATCTCTTCGTCGTCGAGCCCGAGCGCATAGAGCAGCGTCGTCACCGGCAGCTTGCGCCGGCGGTCGATGCGCACATAGACCACGTCCTTGGCGTCGAACTCGAAATCGAGCCACGAGCCGCGATAGGGAATGATGCGGGCGGCGAACAGGAGTTTGCCGGACGAGTGCGTCTTGCCGCGGTCGTGGTCGAAGAACACGCCGGGGCTGCGGTGCATCTGCGAGACGATGACGCGCTCGGTGCCGTTGATGACGAACGTGCCGTTCATCGTCATTAGCGGCATGTCGCCCATATAGACGTCCTGCTCCTTGATATCCTTGACCGAGCGGGCGCCGGTCTCCTCGTTCACGTCGAACACGATGAGGCGGAGCGTCACCTTGAGCGGCGCGGCGAAGGTCATGCCCCGCTGCTGGCACTCCTCCACGTCGTATTTCGGCGGCTCGAAAGCGTAGCGGACGAACTCGAGCTGAGAGCGCTCGCCGAAATCCCTAATCGGAAACACAGAGCGAAATACGGACTGCAGGCCCTCGTCGGCGCGGCCGCCCTCGGGCTCCTCGACCATCAGGAACTGGTCGTAGGACTGCTTCTGAACCTCGATGAGGTTCGGCATTTCGGCCACCTCGGTGATGTGGCCGAAAAACTTCCGATATCGCTTGTGACCGTTAGTCTGCTGCGCCATGTGGTCCTCTCAGGGCTCGTCGCGACGGCTCGCCAGAGACTCCGCGGGAGGGATGCGGAGACCCTGGGGAACGGTCACGTCACTCGAATTTTGATGGGTTAAATGCCCGGGCGAACTCCGGAATATGGGGTCCGCCCGGGCGTCTTTCAACCCAAGCTACTTCAGCTCGACGGACGCGCCGGCACCCTCGAGCTGCTTCTTGATCTTCTCGGCCTCGTCCTTCGGAATGCCTTCCTTCACCGGCTTCGGCGCGCCCTCGACCAGGTCCTTGGCCTCCTTCAGGCCGAGCTGGGTGATGGCCCGCACTTCCTTGATGACGTTGATCTTTTGGGCGCCCGCCGCCGTTAGAACGACGGTGAACTCCGTCTGCTCCTCGGCTGCGGCGGCCTCACCACCACCGGCACCCGCGGCCATCATGGCCACCGGCGCCGCAGCGGAAACGCCCCACTTCTCTTCGAGCATCTTGGCGAGCTCGGCCGCCTCGAGCACTGTCAGGCCCGAAAGGTCGTCTACGATTTTCTGGAGATCTGCCATTGTGTTATCCTCGTATGTTCAAGTCTCGTATTGGTTCCTAAAAGGTCACGCCGCTTCCTTGCTGCCATAGGCTGCGAACACGCGCGCAAGCTGGGCACCGGGCTCGTTCAGGGTGCGGGCGATCTTCGACGCCGGCGCCTGAAGGAGGCCGATCAACTTGCTGCGGAGTTCGTCGAGCGATGGCAGGTCGGCAAGCGAGCTCACCGCCTTGGCATCGAGGACCGTGGCGCCCATCGCACCGCCGAGGATCACGAACTTCTCGTTCCCCTTGGCGAACTTGACGGCCACCTTCGGTGCCGCCACGGGGTCGTCGGAATAAGCGAGGCACGTCGGCCCCTGCAAAAGATCCGAAATCCCCTTGGCGTCGGTCCCTTCGAGCGCGAGCTTCACGAGCCTGTTCTTCGCCACCTTGACCCGCCCGCCAGCGTCTCTCATGTCGCTGCGCAGTTTGGTCATGTCGGCAACAGACAGGCCCGCATAGTGAGCCACGACGACGACGCCGGTCTTGGCGAACACGTCGTGAAGCGCAGACACGACTTCGCGCTTCTCAGCTCTTTCCATGCTCACTCCGTCTCTTTCGGCCGCAAGCGAAGCTCACGGCCTCGGCCACAACGTGCCGCGAGAAGTTGCGGGGCGAGGCAAGAAGCCACCCCGCGCATTTCGCGCGGCGCTCTGTTGCCTGTCCCGCTCGCACGCAAAATCGCGCTAGAGCCACATACGAGGTTCAAACCGATCTCCTGGTTGCGGGTCGCCCGCATCCATCGAACCGTTCGTCTCCCGTCTCATGCAGGCCCGAAAGGCTTAAGCGGTTTCCCGCACCTGCAATCTCGGACAGGTTTGGATCGCCCGAATTGCCGAGCGATCCTCCGGGGCCGAAACCGGCCCCGAAACTCTCTACTTAAGCGCTGCCGAGACTGGCAGGCTCAACCTTCACGCCGGGCCCCATGGTCGAGGTCACGGCAATCCGCTTCACAAACGTACCTTTGGCGCCCGAGGGCTTCGCCTTCATCACCGCATCGGTGAAGGCGCGGATGTTGTCGACCAGCGCCTCTTCGGTGAAGCTCGCCTTGCCGACGCCGGCATGGATGACGCCGGCCTTCTCGACGCGGAACTCGACGGCGCCACCTTTGGCGGCCTTCACGGCGGCGGCGACATCGGCGGTGACCGTGCCGACCTTCGGGTTCGGCATCAGGCCGCGGGGGCCGAGCACCTTACCCAGACGGCCGACGAGCGGCATCATGTCGGGTGTGGCGATGCAGCGGTCGAATTCGATGACGCCCTTCTGCACCTGCTCGACGAGATCCTCCGCGCCGACCACGTCTGCGCCCGCCTTCTTCGCCTCTTCGGCTTTCGCGCCCTTGGCGAACACGCCGACACGGAGCTTACGCCCCGAGCCGTGCGGCAGCTGACACACGCCGCGCACCATCTGATCGGCATGACGCGGATCGACACCGAGATTCATGGCGACCTCGATGGTCTCGTCAAACTTGGCTTTCGCCCCGCCTTTGACCAGCTTCACCGCCTCTTCGATGGCGTAAAGCTTGTCGTGATCGACCGTGTCGGCGGCGGCGCGGAACCTCTTACCGGGCTTGCTCATCGTCTACTCCTGCACCTCAAGACCCATCGAGCGGGCGGAGCCGGCGATGATCTTCATCGCTTGCTCGACGGTGTTGGCGTTCAAATCCTGCATCTTGACCTCGGCGATCTCGCGGAGCTGCTCCTGCGTCACGCGGCCCGCGACCCCGCGGCCCGGCTCCTTGGAGCCTTTGCCGATCTTCGCCGCCTTCTTGAGAAGAAAGGACGCCGGCGGCGTCTTCATCTCGAAGGTGAAGGAGCGGTCGGCATAGACCGTGATCACCGTCGGAATCGGCGAGCCCGGCTCGAGCTTCTGCGTCGCAGCATTGAACTGCTTGCAGAACTCCGGGATGTTTACGCCGCGCTGACCGAGCGCAGGACCGATCGGCGGCGATGGATTCGCCTGCCCCGCCGGCACCTGCAGCTTGATGTAACCGTCAATCTTCTTCGCCATCCCGCTTACCTCACGCGAAGCTCAAATCTAGAGCTTCTCCACTTGCGCATATTCCAGCTCGACCGGGGTTGCCCGGCCGAAAATCGAAACCGCCACTTTGAGCCGCGCCCGCTCCTCGTCGACCTCTTCCACGAGGCCGTTGAACGAGGCGAACGGACCGTCGGCCACACGCACCTGCTCGCCGATCTCGAAGGTGACGGACGGCTTCGGCCGCTCCACACCCTCCTGCACCTGCTGGAGGATGCGTCCCGCCTCCTCCTCGGTGATCGCGATCGGCTTGTTGTCCGTGCCGAGAAAGCCCGTGACCTTCGGCGTGTTCTTGATCAGGTGATAGGTCTCGTCGTTGAGCTCCATCTTGACGAGCACATAGCCCGGAAAGAACTTCCGCTCCGACGAGACCTTCCGGCCGCGGCGCATCTCCACGACCTCCTCCATGGGCACGAGCACTTCCTCGAACATCTCGCCGAGATTGGCGGCGGCGGCGCGCTCCTTGATGGATTCGGCGACCTTCCGCTCGAAGTTCGAGTAGGCGTGGACAATGTACCAGCGCATAGCCATCGGATTTAGACTTCGACCTCCTACCGGCCCAGACCCAAGATGATCTTGACGAGCACGCTGAACACCCAGTCGACGCCGAGGAAGAACAGCGCGGCGAAAATCGACATGGCGATCACCATGATCGTCGTGATCATCGTCTCCCGGCGCGAGGGCCAAGTGACCTTGGACACCTCGGTGCGCACCTGCTGGAGAAATACAAAGGGATTCGTTCTCGCCATCTCTGTCCTTAGCCCACGGGGCAACGTCCGGTCCCGTTCCTTGTTCTTGTGTCCCTCACCGGGGCTTCAGTCCCTCACCTGGCAGGAGTGGAGGGACTCGAACCCCCAACCCCCGGTTTTGGAGACCGGTGCTCTAGCCAGTTGAGCTACACTCCTATCGCCTGCTCGCAGTCACCGTAAATTTAATATCAAAATCAAACGTCTAGCGGCCTAGCTTGCTGGAGCGGGTGAAGGGAATCGAACCCTCGTCCTCAGCTTGGAAGGCTGCTGCTCTACCATTGAGCTACACCCGCATCCATCCGGCTCATAAGAGTGGTGGTGGAGGGGGTTGGATTCGAACCAACGTAGGCATAGCCAACGGGTTTACAGCCCGTCCCCTTTAGCCACTCGGGCACCCCTCCTTGAGAGTCAGATGGATTGACTGGTGATTGTAACCAAGCAAAAACACCCCGCCGTCGGCCGGCAGGGTCCGCAATGACTGCGTTTATGGGTAGCCATTCGGGCTCTGTCAACTGTAAATCAGGACGAGCGGACTGGAATTCCTTGGTTTTATCATACGGGCCGCGCCCCTTCCACCCTCTTGCGCCTTGAGGCCGACCCGACCATGCCGCGTCAAAAACATAAGCATTCCAAACCCTTCACCCAGGGCGCGCGCGGCAGGCCGCAGCCTTCCCGAAGGCCAGCCGAGACCGACCGTCTCATGATCTTCGGCCTTCATGCCGCGGAGGCGGCGCTTTCCAACCCAAACCGGCCGGTCTTACGGCTGCTCGCCACGGAGAATGCCGCCCACCGGCTTGCCCCCCTCATCGCCAAACGCGAGATCGCGCCCGAGTCCGTCATCCCGAAAGATCTCGACCGGCTGCTCGGGCCCGAGACGGTGCATCAGGGCGTGGCGCTCGAGGTCGGCCCCTTGCCGCCCGTCGCCCTCGACGACATCGATCCGGGCGGCATCCTGCTCGTGCTCGATCAGGTGACCGATCCGCACAATGTCGGCGCGGCGCTCCGCTCCGCAGCCGCGTTCGGCGCCGCCGGCCTCGTGCTGACCGAGCGCCACAGCCCGCCCCTTGCGGGCGCGCTCGCCAAGGCGGCGAGCGGCGCGCTCGATCTGGTGCCCGTGGTGCTCGTCAAGAACCTGGCGCAAGCGCTGACCGAGCTCGGCGACCGCGGTGTCCTACGCATTGGTCTCGCAGAGGAAGCGGACACCGCACTCGAGGACGCGCCCCTCACCCGCCCGCTTGCGCTCGTGCTCGGCGCCGAAGGCAAGGGTTTGCGCCAGCTCACGCGGGAGCGCTGTGATCGGCTCTGTCGCATCTCGACCGTGAGCGCGCTTGCGAGCCTCAACGTCTCGAACGCCGCGGCGATCGCCATGCACTGGGCGCGCCTCAAGACCGAGGCGACATAGGGCGCAAGACGAGAGCGAGGGGAAAGACGCCGTAGCCTCTTCCCCCTCGGTCCCGGGAATCAACCAGCTCGCGCCGGAAGCTCGATAGGCTAGTTGCAGAAGCGCCGGCCGAACGAATTGTACCAGCAGTTCCTGCGCCAATAGGTGTTGCAGGTGCCGAGACCGCAATCCCCCGCATAGGCGGGCTGCGCATAGTAGGCATAGTAGTTCGGCGACCGATAACGGTAGGCCGTCGGCCCCGGAGGGAGGCCGCACGGAGCGACGCACGGCACAGGCGCCACGGCGACCCGTCCGCAAGGCGAGCCGCACGGCGCAGGCGCGACAGCAACCCGGCCGCACGGGGATCCGCACGGCGACGGCGCCACCACCACGGGCCGGAAGCGGCGCAAGGGAATCGGATGGGGTGCAGGAACGAGAACGGCGCCGCCGCAGCGGAAACCGACACCGCACCAGGCATCGGCGTCGTCGGCACTGGCCACACTAAAGCCGACCGCCAGCGCCAGGACGGCAGCGATACTCATCAGGACTTTCATCTCGGGACTCCACTCGGGCTTGGGGTACCCCCTCCTGGCGCTTCGTCCGCCAGCGGTGGTTGCTGCGAGACTACCCCCGAGCAAGTATCGGTTAAGTTAATAGACCCCTGTTTCTGAGGGGTCAGACATTACAAATGCGCTAACAGGCGCCCCAAAATGGGACACGCGCCGCGCACGATAGTATAGTTTGGAGATAGACTGCTTCGAGTCTTGAGCCGGCTTACTTTAGGTATGGAGCCTGCCGTGGCGCGCGCCCTTCATAGCCGGATTCCAGGTAATGGAAGTACGGCTCACAGCGCGGAAAGTCCTCGGGCGCCGTGGTGTAGGGCCGGTAGAACCACCAATAGTTCCGCCGCAAGCAATAGGCGCTCTGCACCCGCTTGCCGTGATGGAACCAGCCGCCCCCATCGGCCGCTTCGAGAAGCAGCGGGGACGTCGCGTCGCGAAGCGCGAAAGGCTGCGCCGCCATGGCCTTGGCGGGCCCTTGCGGCACAAGAGCGAGCAGACACAAAGCCGCAAGTACGGCCAGTCCAAGCCTGAAGTCGCTCATGCCGATCCCCCTTGGCACCCCTCTTAAGCAATCAGACTCTAAACGAAGAGAGAACCTCTAGCAACGCAAGGCTCCGGCAACAAATTGCCGTGCAAGGTGCCGCACGGAACAGCCCTTGACAGGAACGCGCCCGCGTCCGTCAACTCAAGATCGGGCAGAGTCGCGTATTGTAAAAAACGGCGTACGGAACGAAGTTCGCAAAGAATGCGTTGCCCTTACATCTCCCACTTCAAGTTTTCAGGAAGGAAACCCCATGTCACCAGCCGATACCGGCGGCGCCAAGCGTAGCGGCGGCCGCGACACAGAGGACTTGGCCGCGCAGTTGGAGGCCATCCGCGCCGACATGCAGAACCTGACCTCCACGGTGAGCCGCATTGCCGGCAAGCAGATGAACCGCGCCCAGGGCAAGGCGAAGGAGACCGCGCAGGAGGCCGAGGACGCCATCAAGCGGAACCCGCTCCAGGCCGTGGCCATCGCCGCCGGGCTCGGCTTCCTGTTCGGCGTCTTCACCCGGCGCTAGGAGGAAACGCGATGCTGCGCCTCGTGCTCTCGCTGATTTCGTCTCTGCAGATTGGGGCGCGCATCAAGGACACGGTCGAGCGCTCGGTCAAGCAGGCGATCGTCATTGCCATTGCCGTCGTCGTACTCTTGTTCGCGATCGGCTTCGGCTTGGTCGCCGGCTATCAGGCGCTCATCGTCTATGGCTTCACGCCGCTCGCCGCGGCCGGCATCGTGGCGGGCTTGCTCGCTCTGCTCGGCGTCCTCATCCTGGCCATGGTCCCCTTGTTCGGGAAGCCGAAGCGCAGGGAGCCGAGTCTTGTGAACGCGCCGGCGGAAGGCATGGCCATGATCGATCAGGGCGTCGGCAAGGCCATGCAGCAGGTCGGGCCGCTTACGCTTCTGGTCATCGCCTTCGCCGCAGGCCTGCTCGCCAGCCGCCGCCGCTAGGCCCGCATCCCGAGAGCCGTGCCCCAGCGCCTTGAGTACGGCCCCCAAAGCGCGATAAATGCTAGAGCCGAGGACCCAGTATCCCATTTGCAAGGGAGGGGCATCGGGAGCATCAAAGGGCCGGCTTAGCTCAGTTGGTAGAGCGGCTGATTTGTAATCAGTAGGTCGGGGGTTCGAATCCTCCAGCCGGCACCATTAAACTCAATGACTTAGCAGAAGAGTAGACCGCGGGGTTTCTGATTAGTAAGCACATAGTAAGCACCGAGGGGAAGTTTCGAGCCTCTTGACCCGCCATTCGCCGGGGCCCGGCTTGAGTTGCACTGATGCGCCAGTGCGTGAGGACCGCTAATCTTCCTCTTCGGCCCGAAGGCTCGCTAGACTAGAATTACTGCGGATTATATTGTTCCGAGTCCAAGATAGTCTTGATTTTATCTATTTCTTTTTGTAGGGCGCTCTCTGCTGACTCCAGGTCAGCAAAATGAGAGGCAGGCGACCCTCCCTCCTTGGCGCTCCAGGTTCTCAAGTTACTGGGGAGGCGCTTTCCGACTCATGCAGTCATCCACGAGATCGGAATGAACGGAGGCTACCCCGGGGGCCGCTAAAGCAATCCCCTAGCAATCATATAGGAGACCGCGCAAAGTTGATCGTCCGCCCACCACAAAGTGTTGGAGTTCTCTCCGCCAAAGTACTATCATTTCAGTAGTAAGGAGACTGAGATGCAAGCGCTTGGCGTTTATGCACATCCCTCTCCCAGCGAGGCGGTCATTTTGGCCGTTCGTCTGAATCTTCGCTCGGTCCAATACCTCACAATCAATAGAGCAATCACGCGGCAGGTCTTCCTGCGTCGCGCGGTTTGGCGGATGAGGCAAGCGAAATGGATGTTTCTCTGGCGCGGCTAACCCTAGGTCTAACAGCTTGTTTACTTTTTGCTCTGGTGCAATCCTTGCCCAAGCGAGTTGTCGCCGAAGAAGCAGACCTTGGAGGTCTACCCCCAGCAGCTGTTAATGAGTGGGGCCCGGCTTTGGACAATTGCATAAATATTTACGATCATGACCTTTCGATAAGCGGTTGCACGAAAGTTTTGGAGTTTCTAAATAAGCCAGAGCATCACGAGCTTCGAGCTGAAATTTACGACCTTCGAGGGCGGTCTTACACGCTAAAGAAAAACTACGTCCTTGCCATGCAAGACTATAACGAGGCGATCAGGCTGAACCCCAATTATGCCATAGCATACAAGGATCGGGGCTACTTTTACTGGCAAATAGGCGATGATCTAGCGAAGGCGTTTGAAGACCTGTCAAAAGCTGTAGAATTAGATCCCAAATACGCAGTTGCTATTGAATTCCGGGCTTGCATGCTTGTGCAAGCGTTGCGGTCGGGAGTGTCGGACGCGCCGATTGGTTATGACCTTTTGATACAAGACCTAACCATTTCCATCGGCCTCAACCCCTCTAGGGCTGAAGCCTATGCATGTCGGGGCGAGGCCTACGAAAAATCGGGTCATAACAGGCTTGCCAGAGAGGATTTTATAAGGGCGCACAAGATTGACCCTTCAAACATTTTTTTGAAACAGACGCTTAAATATTTGCGTTTGGATTAAAATTGTATCACACAAGAAAAAAGACGATGCGTTTATTCGGTCTAAGCTTGTCATTGTGGGTAAGTATATTAGGAGCACAGGCGGCACAATCTGCGCACATGCAAATTTTGGGGAATGATCCTTTAGAGATCTACATTGTAGGACGTTTAGTTGAAGGAGATGCTGACCAGTTCCTTGAACGTACCCGAACGCTTAAACCCTGGGTGGGCGCTTTTGTTACGCTGCAAAGCGAAGGGGGAAGCCTGAATGCCGGCCTTGAGATTGGCAAGGCTATTCGCAAGAGAGGATTTGGTACGCTGGTCCCAGCGGGACATTATTGTGCGTCCGCTTGTGCTCTGGCATGGCTTGGTGGAGTTCGGCGGACCATGATGGACGGCGCACATATTGGCTTCCACGCCGCGTACATTAATTACGGGGAATATAAGCGTGAGACTGGATTAGGTAATGCACTTATCGGCGCCTACTTGTATCAGCTGGGGTTGTCCGATCGCGTCATAGAGTTTGTAACTTCTCCAGGTCCTGAAGACGAACTGAACTGGCTGACATTAAGAGCAGCCCAAGCTCTGGGTATTGAGATCTCACGGTCACCGTATTGAGGTCCTATAGAAACCGATGTAAACGCGTCGCGGTTGCATAGTTGATATAGCAACATCTTAACCACACGGCTGTGTGATCCCCGCGTGGCGCCGCCCTAGGCTCCGTGCCTCCTAGGAGATTGAGAGGCCTTCCGAAGAAGATCCAGCGGCGTTTTTGATCGGTGATAGCCCGTGTGGGTAAGCTATTCTGCTTTGCGAGGGGTACAGGCGCGGCGAGCAATAGCTCTCATTGCTAGCGAAAACGCATAAAGCATATTGCCTTAGGCAATGGCTTTGGGATTGAGGGAGGGCGAGCAGTGAAAATTTCTTCTACTGCTTCTAGTTTAGTTTTCCTGGCGTGGCTCGGTGCGACCGCACCAGCCGCAGCTCTGGAGGAGGATCCCTATCCGGCGTCTGAGCTGATGAGCGATTGCCGCGCTGTCAACCCGGATGGCCCATGGACATTTAACACTGGGCTGTGTCTGGGTATTACCCAAGCCCTCGCCCCGCACTGTAATGGTACCAGTGCCTTAACAGTTGGCCAGATCATAGGCTTCCTGGTGAAAGATATCGAGGCTGCGCCTGAACTGTGGAAAAAGAACGGCCCCACAATCGCGGCGTTCCTTATGAATAAGCGGTTTGGCTGTAGCTGGGCGCGCTAAAGCAAAACGATGGAAACGCCTCCCTAAGACTGCACAGCTCTATGAGGTTTCAGGTATTCTATGGGTCGAGGCCCGCACGCCCAAACGTCCGGCGACGCCATCAAGGACGTCCGTTTTCCCTATCCGCCCCAACCGTGGGAGATGGGGACCCCACTCGTGCCACGGCGACGTTCGGCTGCACGCCTTTGACCCGATCTCGCGGAGCGCATTATGGCCAGCGGCAATGGGCAAGCGCCGCATCAGTAGACCGGACACATGGCTATACCGAACAGCCGTGCATCAGCTCCAAAAACACTTGCCAATAAAGTGCCGTCTACACGTGGCACTGAGCACACTCTTTGAGCAGGCTCGCCGCACGTCCAGTGTTGGGGGTAGAGCAGGCATTCCCCGCAACGGTGCAAACGATGTTCCCTGCAAACAGACTGTGTCGAGGCCTAACTTTGGCGCTCGACACCCAGAATCACAAACTCCCGCGCGACAAAATCCCTGAACGCATGGCCCTGCTCTTTGCGTTCAGTTTCTCGGCGCGCATGCGAATTGAATTGGCGCATGCAACGGGAAGCCAACAGTTCCCAAAAATGCGCATGTAAGCTTGCTGTGGACATTAATGACCGAGTTCCACCCGGTCGACCCACGCCAGCCAGGGTGAGCGAATTGCAAATAGCTGCTCGCGTCGTGCGGAGCTGGTCGATGTCTCGTCCACGTACAGTGAGCCCCCAACCACTCATTGAACCTGGCGGTGGCGTCCAAGGCTAGGAACCACAACTTGGGCGCAAGGTGCGACACTAGTATGCTCGGGCCGATCAACGGCTCATTTCTTCCGGGCCTCCCTCTGGGCTTCCTCAATTTTAATGGCCATGGCCAGAGTGGCATCGGCGAGGCTTAGCTTGGGAATTTTTCTACAAACCCAGTCGAGCTTCTCCAGGATCTGTTCAGGCTCAAGACCCTCGGTTAAATCGCCGGATATCGAGACAAACACGTTATAGGCGGTGAGATATCCAGTTACCCAAGTGATATTTCGTTCCATAAACTGACTGCGTTTGGCGCGCTCTTGAATCCACGTCTCGCAAGATACACTTCCTTGTCCCAAGACTGCGTGGCTGCCGCCTTGCGCATGACATACGGCGGACCACAACGCCATCGCAAGAAAGATAAAGAAGCGTTTCATTGAAACCCTCCATCCCAAAGCATCCTAGAGGATAGGTACCAATCAGTTTTGGCGGTTATGACTTTAACGTTCTGTGGCCGCATAAGCTACGGCGGCCCCGCAAAAAACAGGCAATCCAGATCATCAGCGCGCCCCAGACAAAAAATCGTCCCAAGCAGATTCTTAGTGAAGCTGAGAGCCGGATTCGAACTTCGATGCAGATCATGGTAACAGCATCTGGTCGTCGGCAAGGGTAACCGCCGAACCTGGCCCGCAGAGAAGATGCGCTAGAGTTCTTCTCCCATTTTGTCGACGTTTCGACACTCTGTTCTCCGCTCGGAGAACCATTCTTACTGCCTGAGCGGCGCCATCGCCGCCGCCGCCTTGGCCAGCCGCATCAGATTCACGAACTCGTTGCGATAGCCGAGCCGGTCGGGTCCACGCGCGCCCTCGGCCAGCGTGATCGCGTCGTCAATAGACCAATTGCCGGTATACCGGCCGCCGTTGAGCACTTGGCCGAAGCTGGCGACGGCCGCCGCGAAGCGCGCCTCGCCGTCGGCGGCCTCAACGGACGCCACCTCGTCGGCGCTTGTCACCGGCGTGGTAATCAGCGTGCTCTCGTCGCCATCAGGCTGCTTGTAGCGGATCTTAACGTACGCAATTTCATCGGCCGGCTCCGCCGCCGTCCGGTCGGCGGACTGATAGCGCAGGCCGTCAACCAGCCGGTCCTTCGACCCCGCCGGCGTGATCTCGTAGAGCGCCGTCACGGTGTGCCCGGCGCCAATCTCACCGGCGTCGACCTTGTCATTGTTGAAGTCCTCCCGGTTGAGCAGCCGTGTTTCGTAGCCGATCAGCCGGTACTCGGCGACCGCGGCAGGATTAAATTCGACCTGGATCTTGACGTCTTTGGCGATCGTCTGGAGTGTCGCGTGGACGTCCTCGACGAGGACCTTGCGCGCCTCCGTCAGGGAATCAATATAGGCGGCATTGCCGTTGCCGTTCTGGGCGAGCGCCTGATTGACGACGCCCCCGTGCCGTTGTTGGAGATAGGACGCGCTTGCGCAGCGATTCCTTGGGGACCCGCCGCATTTTGTTTCTGGAACCGGGCCATGGCAGTCGCCAATGCCGCCTAACGCGCGCTTGGATCGGGCGGCGGCGGATCGCGCTGTAAGGTTTAGTTCAGTCGTTCGAAGTCGTCCATCATCTGTCGTCGTCCGCCATTTTCTTCAGTTGTTTGCGCAGTTCGTGCATGCGCCAGGAGACCGTCGATTCCTTCACCCCGAGGATCGCCGCCACTTCGGCGTGGCCGAGCTGTTCGGCGAGTACAAGGGCGGCCGTCTCCTGGATGTCTTGGGGAAAACGGGACAGCATTTCCCGGACCCAAGCCATCTGCTCGCCGCGATCCGCGTCCGCCGCCCGCCGCAGGTCCTCGACCGCGGCGAAGTCCGCCGTCGCGCGTTGCGCGGTCGCCCGGTGCCGCCAGCGGTCGCGGCAGGCGTTGACGACGATGCGGTAGAGCCAGGTGGTAAACTTGGCCTCGCCGCGGAAGGCGCCGAGCCGGTCGACCAGCCCGACGCAGGCGTCCTGTGCGATATCCTCAGCATAGGCGCGATTGGCGGTGAACCGGAAGGCCAGCCGGAAAATGCCGTCATAGTGAGCCAGCTCATTGTCCCCGGTCGGCATGCGCATGTCGGAAGGTTAGACGAACCAGCCCGACTCCTTGGCTAAGATTTGAAAAAATTATACATGCCGATCTTGCTGTTTCGCGGCAAGCCGCCGACAAGGAGCGGTGGTCCAGGCGCTTCGAAGTACCAGCCGGTTTAGGCTAAATCTCCAGCGGATGGAATTTTCGGCAAGGACAGGGACTCTGGCAAGCCGTCCACGAGCGTATTTATGAGTTCACGCCCTAGCCCCCAGCCCTCTACCAGCTTAATCTCCCAACGATGCTCTCCAGCCAATATTAATTCTAGCTTTGGGGGCAGCATCGCGCCAGAGAGCAGGACATTGATCTTGAAAGTCGCAATCATCATTGTCGCAATTACCATCGCGACTGTGTTCTTTTTGGCGGCCGCATATTCGCTAATACAGGCGTTTAGGCGCCTCGTAGCACTGCTCTCTGGGCGTTTAGCATTTCTGCCGAGGTGGGGACTGCGTGATCAATTAGAGTCCTCAGGGCGCGTCGAAGAGGTTCCCGTCCCAACAGAACAAAACTCTCTTACGAGGCGTCTGCATGAGCTGAGCAGCGCCATAGAACCGATAGCGCTCGACTCATCACACCCGCAGGAACTTTCTGACTTGCCGGAATTTGCCGAGGCCGTGAGCCTGCTACAGGATGGCAATGTATCTCTGCAGACCGCGACCCAATATGCGATCGGGGGTAATACCATACTCTCATGCGCAGGCCTCGCAGCGCTTGCCAAGCGCGCCGACCGGGCGGAGGCCCTCAGCGACATCGTCGAATCCCTCGACACTCTCGGCGCATGGGCAATGTACTTCGCGCTTCAATACCTCCTTGCCCTAGACCCGAGACCCCCAATGGGAGTCCCGCTGACTGGCGCCGAGGAATGGTGGCGTGAAAACGCTTTCATGCGATCCATTTTTCGGGAATACCTCAATCAGCGAGAGCGCCTTGGCGATGCACCTCGCTTCGGATCAGAAGTCGAAGCAATATCGACCGACCAGAAGGCGGTGACCCGGGAGTTCCTAGAACGCCTTAAGCATCCGCTTGCCGCTGCACTCGCCGAAAATCTCGACCTGCATAGTCGTACTAGTGTTGACCACGCCTTCCTCTCATCTATCGGCCGCTTCTGGAATAACGAGCAGGATCTTGACGTCCTGATTGAACCGGACCCCTGGCGCGAAACGTTGGTGGCTGTAGAGACTTCTTGCCTTAAGACGCCGATGCGATCGTTATTGATCAGCGGCGATCCAGGTGTAGGCAAAACTTCGTTTCTCCGCCTTCTAGCACAACGACTTGAGCTCACTGGCTGGGGAGTTTTTGAAGCAAGCGGAGCCGACCTCCAGGCCGGTCAGTTATTTGTGGGCCAGCTGGAAGGACGGGTCCGGCGCACGGTTGAGGAACTCGGCATCTCAAAGAAGCTTGTTTGGTACATTCCGGACATCTTGCAGACAGCACTAAGCGGCAGACACCAAGGCCAATCCGCTAGCATCCTCGATCAGATTTTGCCGGCGATCACGGCAGGCCGCTTGATCGTCTGGACGGAGGCCTCTGCGGCTAGTACCTCTCGATTGCTCCGTTTGTATCCAGTGCTGCGTGGCAGTTTAGAGTTATGCCGCCTCGAGCCAGTCGACCAAGACGAAGCCCGAAAGCTTGCGCAGAATTTGGCGGATGGCTTGTCGCAAGAGTTTCGGTTAAACATCGATCCTGAGTGCATCGACGTTGCGGTCTCTTCGGCTCGCCAATATCTGAGCGCCTCGAGCCTCCCCGGTTCTGTTCTAGACCTTCTGAAACTAGCCGCAGAGCGAGCAGCCAAGAACGCTAGCGAACGGCTCGATCCGCATGACGTCATAATCACCCTATCTCAACTGACTGGGCTTCCGGCATCGATCCTGGACAGCAAGGACCGTCTGTATCTCAGCTCTATTCGCGCTTATTTCGCTGCCCGTGTCATCGGCCAAGATGAAGCTGTGGAGGCTATCGTCGAGCGTATTGCTATGCTTAAGGCCGGCCTCAACGATCCGGATAAGCCGATCGGCGTGTTTCTCTTTGCTGGCCCCACAGGTACGGGCAAGACGGAACTTGCCAAGACGCTCTCTGAGTTCCTGTTCGGTTCGGTTGACCGCATGATTCGCCTCGACATGAGCGAATTTCAGACGCCAGAGACGATCACCAGAATTCTAGGCAGCAGTGAAGTGCCTGCGCCTACGGACTCCCTTATCTCACTTGTCCGTAAGCAACCTTTCTCGGTAGTGCTCCTCGACGAATTCGAAAAAGCGCACACCAATATCTGGGACCTGTTTCTGCAGGTGTTCGACGATGGACGCTTGACCGATCAGCTGGGTCAGGTCGCCGACTTCCGTCACTGCATCATCATTCTGACGTCCAATTTGGGCGCCAGCAGCCGTTCCTCAGGTTTAGGCTTCGCGCCTGCGACTCCCGTGTTCTCTGAAGATCAGATCATTCGCGCCATCGGACAGGCTTTCCGGCCTGAATTCCAGAATAGGCTCGATAAAGTGATCGTGTTCCATGAGCTGAACCGTGATCTCATGCGCAGCATTCTGAAGAAAGAATTAGCGCGCGTTCTTGAGCGACGCGGCCTTAAAGACCGTGAATGGGCCGTGGAATGGGAAGCTTCTGCCATTGAGTTTCTCCTCGAAAAGGGTTTCTCGCCCGAACTAGGCGCGCGGCCGCTCAAGCGGGCCATTGAACAATATGTCGTCGCGCCGCTGGCGGCAGCGATCGTTGAGAAGCGATACCCCCAGGGCGATCAGTTCGTTTTTGTCCGCAGCGATGGACGTGCGATACAAGCCGAGTTCGTTGATCCCAACAACGAAGCCTACAACCCCACAGCTGCCGCGGAGCCGCCGGCGGATAAACCTTTGGCGCTGCCGGCCATGATCTTGGCACCGAGTGGGACAGAGGCCGAGGTCGCGACACTCGATGCCGAATTCGTCGGCGTTAAGGAGACTATTGAATTGGAGGCATGGGAAGAGCTCAAGGCCACGCTGTCCGAGGAGATGCTCGCGTCGGACTTCTGGACACGATCCGATCGCCACGCAACGCTGTCGCGCTTGGCGCTGATGGACCGTGTCAAAGCAGCGGCGGGTACGGCCCAATCGCTCCGTACGCGCCTAAAGAGGAGTTCCGAACAGACGGGCAAGTCTTCCCGTGAATTGATCCAACGCCTGGCGCTTCAACTTCAGCTGGTAAAGGAGGGCATGAAGGACGTTTTCGAGGATGCGCCCATTGAGGTTGCACTTTTAGTCGAGCCTACATTGGAGGGAAAGGCTGACAAGAGAGCTGGTGAGCAATGGTGCTCGCAGCTCGTTGACATGTACCGAGCCTGGGCACACAAAAGGCATATGCAGCTTTCCGAGTACGCTGGCGAAGAGACCTCGGGTCGATCTCTCCTCCTTATCAACGGATTTGGTGCTCATCGACTTCTAAGCCAAGAGGTCGGACTGCACGTGCTTGAGTTAGCCGGCGACGACAAAAGCCTCAGCCGTGTAACCGCGAGAGTCCGGATAGCTACTGCACCCTCTGCAGAACTTCCCGCCGAAAGGCTGCGTCTAGTGCTAAAGGAGCGTCTGCTGAGGACCCACTCATCCCACGCCGTGGTGGTTCGCCGCTACCGCAGCGGTCCCGCTCCTCTCGTTCGCGACGTGCGTGGAGGCTGGCGTAGTGGACGGCTGGATGCTGTGTTGCATGGTGACTTCGACCTGATTGCCATGGACCAAAACTAGGCCGTGGACTCATAAACGCGCAGCCATAGGCGGATGCAGGCGAGCTTGACGAAGGCGAGATAGTTAGCGGCGAGCTTGTCATATCGGGTCGCGATGCGCCGACACTGCTTGATCTTGTTAAAGAACCGCTCGACCAGATTGCGGTCCCGGTAAAGGGTAAGGGCTGAAGCAGATCGGGTTCTTGCGATTGCGTTTCGGCGGGATGTTTGCCCATGCGCCCTGCTGGCTGGCGAGCGCCCTGATCCAGTCCGCGTCATATCCTCGATCTGCCAGCAACATGGTTCGTGGCTGCAATCCGGTCAGGAGCGTCGAACATAGCCGGTTGTCGTGCGCCTCACCGGGCGTGAGGCCGAGGCGAACAGGGAGACCATTGGCGTCCACGACGGCGTGAATTTTGCTGGTAAGTCCGCCACGAGAGCGACCAATATGCTGGCCGCTGTTATTGGCGATGCAGGCGCCCTGTTGGTGAACGCGGATGATAGACGTATCGATCATTTGCACCGCCGCGTCATGAGCGGCAGCCAACGCATCCATGATCCGGTCCCAGACGCCAGCCCGCCTCCAGCGAACGAACCGATTGTAGCAAGTCGTATGGGGACCATAGCTGTCTGGCAGATCGCGCCATGGTGCGCCTGAGCGCAACACCCAAAAGATGCCGTTGAGAATGCGCCGGTCGTCCACCCGGGGAATGCCGCGTGGCTTGTTTGGGAGCATCGGCCTAATGACGCTCCATTCGTGGTCACTGAGTTCATAGCGCATGATTCGCAGCTCCCTTTCTGGGAGCTTGAATCACGGCTGAGACGCGACCAGCAACATCTGTCTGGATGTCCGCTTTCGGGGCCAAAGCCGACCTAAAATGGTGCTGGTTAAAGAGTCCGCTAGTGACCCTAAGCGGACATCGCAGGGCTCTGTGACGAGCCTCACAAGAGGCCCTGACGGATGGACGGTTCTCGATTAAAGTAGCTGAAGGTCCCTCCGCTGGAGGATGCGCCCATGTCGCGCATTTTCTTGAGCCATTCGAGCGGCATCAACGCTGAGGTGGTTGCCTTGCGCGACTATTCGCGAAAACCAGTAGTGGTAATGCCTTTCCTGCCCGGGGTGAGGTTAATTCGCGAGGTCCAATAGTGGAGGTGCCCAATGACCCGTATTTAAACTTTGCCCTTCGTTCTTGGAGCACTAGTGCTGTTTCTGGCGAGCCTTGGGCGCTTGAGTGGCTCGCAGGCGGCTCCAGCCGAGGTCTTATCCTTTAAGTGTACAAACCAGATTCACTATCGGACGGGAAAGGTCATCAAAACGCAGAATTAATACTACTTTGATGCTCCGAACCAACGGATTTCATTTGGGACGGGAGATTCTCGAACGCCATGGATTCCGGCTTCATTCGAAGGCGACATTGTCTCTTGGAGTTACGGTCTCAGCGGCTTGGAGGGCGAGCACATCTGTGAAACCCGAGGAAAATTTAATTTGAAGACGGGAGAAGGGGAGTCGGAGGACGTCGCCGACAAAGAAAAAAACAACGACCCTCTTGTTGTTGCACTATTCCCCGATAGGACAGTTTTGCACTGTAAGCGGCTGGAAGTGAACTCAGCCACTTCAGATACTACGTATACCTTTCAGTAGTTCAAGAAATGATACTTAGGCAGTATAAATCCTCAATATTTTATAATTATCTGATCTTGCAATGTAGAGATGTATACAAAGTTGGTGCATTAGCCATGAGCGGCACACTCATCGAAGATTTTCCTTCCCCTGTACGTAGATTAAGACTCCCGACCTCTCTCTTAAAGCTTTCTTTATTATAGATATCCCATGACACAATATTGTTTTTAATAACCGCAGTATTCCATGAGTCCACCCTGCCTGCTAACTGTATTGTGTTTTTTTCAGTATCGACCATAAATACTGTCGGCCGATCCATTTTACAATCCCGATCAATACATGATACTTGTTGGCAATCAAAAGTGAGTACCTTTGCCCGAGCAACCACCGGCAATAGGGCGAAGGCTAGAGCAGCAAAAGTCGGTATCAGAAGCCGTTTCATATTCGATACAGTTAAAAGAAGCAGGTGCAACGCCGCTTTGGATTCCATCTCTGACCTCCTTTTCCATCGTTGCTGGCACCGCGCATTGCGCCACACCTTGGGGGGATCGTGGTGCCAAATTTCGTCAACGTCGTACTGTTAGGCTACTCCACCGCTGCCGACAGCGGAGGGTGACGACTTCTGTTGTGAGGCTATGGACCGAGTGGAAGGCTCGGGCGAACGGCGTAATGGCCGACTCGCTCGGAGCAGGATGCCAAGGAGCGCCTCGCGCTTGCATCTCAGTCTCCTTACTACCGGGATGATAGTACTTGGAGGAGAGATCGCCAACCCTTTGCAGTGGGCGGACGATCAGCTTTGCGTGGTCTTCGAGCGGCAATCCTTGTCGGCCAGGCCTTACGTCAGCTTTTGGCACATAGCGGACTCTTTGAGCGGGCTCGCTTCACGTCCGTCCAGCTTCGCTAGACGATCACACAACGCCACTATCCTCATCACCAAAGCACAACTGGCCCTACTACTGCTACTACTACTACTACTACTACTGATGTTCGCGGATTGTACGGGCCAACCAATCGTTGTAGTGAGATACTCTTGTGTACAAACTAGGGTAGCCTGGTTGACCGCAAATGGCGCCTCCACTTACGCCGCGTGAAACTATCCCAACTTGAACGAAACCAGCCTTGGTTTCCGCTGGGACGACAAGGGCACCGCCACTGTCACCGTAACAAGAATCTTTCCCACCAATCCCGCCGGCACAGAAAAAGTTGTCCGTGACCCCGTCACCCACCTCTTTGCAATACGAAAGAGGTTTGATGGGAACGTCTACGAACGAAAGCTGTCCCGGACTTGAAAAGTCTTCCCACATCCTTTTAGTATACATCTCCTGCTTGCCCAATTCTTTCAACCATTTGTAGTCAAACGTTGCGCCCCATCCTGCAACACGGGCGACAGTGCCGGGATGCGCAAGTTTCTCTTCATCTTCTGGCTTCAACACTCCAATCCAACGGCCGGCCCCGGCTTTTTTTGTAAGTTGCAAAAGTGCAATATCATTATCATTTCCATTGTATCCAGGATGGGGTAATAATTTCTTTACTTCAAACCTTGAGTTGCGTGTCCATGTGACGTCGTCACCTATGTAGACCACAGACACAGTAGCTAATTTTAATTTATCGCTTGCCTCATCGCGTAAGTACAAGCAGTGAGCGGCAGTCAGTATCCATCCCGGCCATATTATCGATCCGCCGCAATTTGCCACATAAAACTGGCCATCAGAAAGCTTAGCCCCAGATCGTATGAGCACTTGCCAAGGAAACTGTCCTGGTTTAGCGAAGTCACCTCCCGTTACGTCGACGGGCTTAATTTCCCACGAGTTTTGAGCTGGCGCTGCATTATCTTTAGACAAAGAAGGCGATATTTGAAGTGCCAAGATGGCTAACGCATAAATGTGCAGGAAACACGTCTTCTGCATAGATTTAGTCATTTCATGCCTCCCAATTGGACACAGGATTTACTTGCCGCTCTCATTTCTGAGTCTGCGCATCGCGCCTCCCCTTTTGGGGTTGTGAGCGTAGTGGAAAATTTCGTACCCGCCGCTGCCGACAGCGGGGCCTCGCTTGTGAGGGTCTCGTTTGTGAGGGTGATGGGCCGAGTGGAACTTTCGGGCGAATGGCGGAATGGCCATCTCGCTCGGAGCAGGATGCGTATGAGCGCTCAGCGCTTGCATCGCAGTCTCCTTACTACGGGATGGTAGTACCTAAAGGAGAAATCTCCAACCATTTTGCAGTGGGCGGACGATCAACTTTGCGCGGTCCTCGTTTTATAATTGCTAGGGGTTGCTTTAGCGACGTCCTCCTAGCCCAGAGAGGGACATGAGACCCGTCATGTCCAACACCCCATTGCTGGTTTCGTACGGTTACCCTTTGGAGCACCGGGTGACTTTCCGCCGTGCATTCGGCACCGACCGTTCACCATCGCAGGCGACTGACAAAGGTTTCCTTTTCTGGTTTTTGCGCCACAGCGGGGACTGAGGTGCATGGGCAATTTGCCTCGCATGGGGTTGATCCTCTGATTTTGATTGATCCCCTCCCCCCGGTTGCTCGACCGTGCCCACCACAGCTTGCCCACCTTCGTGCACATGGATGTGCTCAACCGTGACCTTCTGCTGGCCCTTGCCGCGATGCTTGTTGAGGGCATCGAGCAGCGTGGCATAGGTGCGTGAAAGCTTGTTGGCTTGGCTCAGGTTTTCGCGCCGGCCCTCGAACGACTGCTCTGGGATCATGGCGCGCCCGTAGCACTCCATTGCCGCGTTGTGTGCCGCGATGAGTTGTGCAGCGATCATACCCTCGATCTCATCATATCGGCCGAGGTAGAATTCGCCATCCCTTCCCCGAAAGATTGACTCAACACCGCATCCGCGTAGACCACAGGTACCTCGGCAGCTATCCTGGCTGTGTGGACGTCGGCTGGTCGCTGCCCGTCGCTCTTGAACTTTTCTGCCGAAAGTTGCCATCCATTCGCGTCTTCCGCATACTGAATTTCACCTTCGAGCTTCTCTATCGTCTGGCAGCTTTGACAAGGATAGCGAGTCATGAAGAAGCGCATTGGCCTGGTTGTCTTGGTGTTGGTTGTCTTTGGATGGCCATCCAGTTCGATTTCGGGCGAATGCAAGAAATCCGGCTTCGTTATGGACGATGTCTCGGTTCTGGAAGCGCGTATTTTGTCGCTTCGTGAAGACGCCGAGGATATCGCGACACCCGATGCGCAGTGGGAGGCACGGATTGTCGAGACAATAAACTCTGCCGGCTGTGCCCTGAGAACTGTCTCGTTCAAAGAGAGGCCTAAAGGGTGTAAGGAAGGCGACTTACTCTCCGCACGCGGCCAGCTCCATACGATTCAGGCACTTTTTGAATATTATGACGAGCTCGTAGCAGAGAGCTATTTCTGCAAGGGGCCATGAGACGCGAGAGGGCTGGTTGTACCCTCCACTGTCCTGATAGTACTTAGCGGATAGAACTCCAATACTTTCGGTGGGGCGGACGATCAACTGACCCCGGCGTGACCAGTCGCCTTCAATGCGGCGATCTCACCGTGGCGACGGGCGACATGTGACCTCCCGTCAATGCCGTCCAGGACGCGTGAGCCGTTGCCTATCGCGGGCGTCAAAAAGAATAACTTTTGGGGGTGGAAGCGGGGGAGCCTCCCTCCCCCACGCGCGGTCCGAGACATAAATCCTACTATGAATGAGGCAGAGCCTCACAGTGCATCGTCGTTTTGCTTGGCATAAGACTATTGTCGCTAACTTCCCACCCTTCACCTGTTTTCAGATTAAATTGTCCCTGGGTGTAACCAATGACCTCACCCTCGAGGCCGGTCTCATCATATTTCCAAGAGACGATAACGCCGTCAAATGAAGCCGGGATCCATGGCATTCGTTCTTCTTGATCTCCAAATGAGAACTTATGATTTTGAGTGTCGAAAAAATACAAATTCTTAGTTTCAATGTCTTCGTGACGAAAATGAATTTCATTTTTGCAATCAAAGGTGAGCACTTTGTCTGCACCTCCAACCGCAAAGATTACCGTTGAAGCTAATACGATAGGAGAGAGCATTAGGCTCATCATCATGGATCACTTCCATTTTGGGTTTATGGCGACTTGGACTGCACATCAAACGGGTCACCGCTGCGGACAGCGATGGGTGACGACCTCTGTTGTGCTGTGATGGACCGAGTGGAAGATTCGGGCGGATGGCGAAATTGCCATCTCGCTCGGGCCAAGATGCGAATGAGCGTCTCGCGCTTGCATCTCAGTCTCCTTACTACCGGAATGATAGCACTAGGAGGATCGATGTCCACGTTTGAATAAGTGTTCGGCTCATTGGGCCGTGGTGGATGGACGCGCAATTGTCGTCGGTCTGGTAGAAACGCGCCGAAGCCTAGATATCGTTGAGCAAATCATCGTCCGAAACCTCGTCACCGAAGTACATTTCGGGCTTACCGATCTCGGCCTACAAATGGGCAAGGGGCACGCAGAATTGCTAAATGATGTGGACGTCCTGCGTGCGGTCGCGGTGGTGCGTTCTTCTGGCATGCCATTCGGCATCGCCGGTTTCGCGCGCCCCAACCCTTTAGACCTCCCGTACGATCCCAGCAAATTCGCCCGAAAAATTTCTAGGCTCGGCTCCAGCCGCGCGCTGATTTCCCGATCTTTTTTCGCGAGTGGGTATGACCTCGCGCGCCTCGCCGAAGACGTCGCAGCCCTAAGGACCTTTCTTGGCCCACCGTTATCGGCGCTCCCGGACCATTAAAATTGGACGTCGCCGTCGCCTCTGCTTCGCCGACTAATCACGACGTTAATGGAGCTGGGCCTGTTAGTTCCGCTTCGGGTCAGAAGCGGACCTCAACTCGGTAGCTGCATTGAGTCCGCTAAGTGCCACAAGCAGGCATTGCGGTCGGCTCTCAGCCGCATGAAATCTGGTTTGCATGGTCTCGTGTAGACCAATATCTGATGGAGAATATTTTCACCCCAAACGGTTGAACTCTTGCCGTACCTAACTAGCTGAGTCCGTGTGGAAGGCTTCGGCTTATGCGATGAGGGGTGATGGATGAGACTGATGAGACAGTTTGCTTTTGTAGCAGGCCTGTTTTTTGGCTTGGCAACCACCTCGGTGGCCTTTGCGGCCGAACCCAGGATGGGAACGCGACCTCACGCAAACGATTTGGGGATCTGGAAATCCTTCTCAGCGAAGGGGTTGCACGGTGAGTTCGACAACTATGATCCCGTAGGGCTAATGGCTGGCGATCTAATCCATACGGACTGCTCGATTAATTACACAGATGCAGACACCCACAAGACCTATTGCTTCAATAGCGCGACATCTCAGGTCTATTTTGCAAACTGGCCGAAGACCTATGCAGCGAAGGCGGCCGAAGCTTATCAAAAATTGATCGATAGCGTTCCAACTCAATGATGTTGACGCAGGCCAGTCACCAACCAGAGATGCACGCCTTTTCCAGAAGATGAAGCGGAGGGCGCCTTGCATTCCACCAGATTGGCGCCGCCCCCGCACTGCTCCCCCTGCGGCCGAGATGTGCACGGCTTACGGCAACAGAGCGATGGCTAAATCGATCTTTCAAGCATACGAGAACCGATTGGTTTCGGTGGGGGATGAAAGCATTAGTGTCCACGTCGGAGGAGCCGGCCCCCCGCTTTTGCTGCTGCACGGGTACCCGCAGAACCATGCCACGTGGATCAAACTCGCGGGTCCATTGGCGAAACGTTTTACCTGCGTAATCGCCGACCTTCCTGGTTACGGCGCGAGCTCCATCCCCCTAGATGCGCCGGACCACGAGAGCTTTTCCAAACGTCGAATGGCGGCACTACTCGTGGAAGCTATGGCGTCCATGGGCTATGCAGCCTTCAGTGTCATGGGGCATGACCGAGGAGCGAGGGTGGCATACCGAATGGCCTTGGATCACCCTGCAATAATTCGGCGCGTAGTCATTATTGAAATTATCCCAACGAGCGACATGTGGGAGGCGTTTAATGCCGAGATAGCGATGAAGGCCTATCATTGGCCCTTTTTGGCTCAGCCTTTTCCTCTTCCTGAAACGCTCATCTCCGGCGATCCAATTTTTTATCTCGAGTGGACTCTACGAAGTTGGGTCAAGGGTCAATACCCTCGATGTATTCGATCCACGGTCATTGGTAAGCTATCGAGAGCAGGTGAGCGATCCTGCGCGCCTGCACGCAATGTGCGAAGACTATCGCGCTGGCGCATCCGTGGACAGGCGTCTCGATCTTTCCGATAGAGTACGAGGCGCTAGAGTCGCTGCACCCCTGCTTTTCGTTTGGTCGAAATCCGGGTTCCCATCAGCGACCGGTGACCCGCTCAGCCTTTGGAGGCCCTGGACGGAGAGACTCTCAGGCGTAGAAATCGATTCCGGCCACTTCATGCCAGAAGAGAACCCAGATGCTCTTTTGGCTGCGACGTCTCCGTTCCTATGCGAACAGTCCTAGAAGGGCGGAAATCGATCAGGTCGGCTCCCCCCAAGGCCTCCATAAGGATGTAGGAGTGCTTTTACGCACCCCCACCCTTCGGTTTTTGATCATGCCTCTGCGCGCCGGCAGGTTTCGAACCGCAGGCTCACCAGCCTTACTCAGCGCTGCGGTCTTCGTTGGTGAGGAGTGCCTGCTCGTTGGCAGAGCCAGCCGGTATCTCCTTAACGTGCAATACAGGGCGCGGAAATCTCGCTACCCACTCTTCGGCACTCCTAGCAGGCTCGGGAAGTCGAACAACGTAGGATGGCCCACCAATCTCGAGTTGCTTGGGCATCAGCGAGGCAACGATCTTTAGATACTCGTGCGGGCGCTTCACTCGCACTGCCTCAATAACGGCGGCGCCGTGCTCCGCAAAATCCTCCTCCAGAACCTGCAGCAGCTTTTCGCTTACGCGATCCCGCGCACCCTTCGGCCGTCCCGCAGGATTGCCGCTTTGGCCAGGCTGCCAGCGAGTGTCCTGTTTCTCGCCTGTATTATCAGGCGCGGCTATCGCCAGTCTCTTTTGCTCATTGTGAAGTTCTCCGTTTTCAATGCTTTTGGTCATCTGTTGTTTCTCGCCCATGGAAGAATCGTGGGGAGTCCGGAAAGGACTGAGGGATTCTTCAATCATGACGCCCCCCGATGATTGTCTCTGATCAATGGCCAACTGAATGTCACCATCGGCCCATGCGTCAGCGCCTGGGCGAAGGCCATATCGGCCATCTTTCAGACTGGCAAAGGGGTCTCCGTCTGCAACATCACGAGCATCCGCAACGTCTGGCTCCGTTCCCGGAAAATGCGCAACATCCGCAACACCGCAACGTGGGTCGTTTTTTTTGCGGTCCTCCGCCATTGTCTCTGTTGCGTCTGTTGCGGCCTGTTGCGTGTTGCGCTGTTGCGCTTGTTGCGCTTCCTGACGGAAGGCAAGGACATAGCGGTTCCAGGCGTCACGGAGATCGGTTGCAAGATAGCCGCGCGGCGTGCTGTCTCCGATCCTTACCACCTTGGGCTTGATGCCGTACCGCTTAAGCCGCGTGGCAAGTCCCCGTTGATTGAGTGGCTTGCCGTATATGTCCGCCCAAGCCATTCGGGTAGCTCATGCAGTCGGTGAAGGATGGTTTCGGTAGAAAACTTCTCGGCACCCCTAAATACCTCATAGAGATCGGACAAGAGCTGCACCCCGCTCGTTTGTGTCCGCTCGGCTGACCGGGCAACGAGCGCAACAGCAGCTTCCCGTGCCCGTCTCGGCCAATCCGCGCCCGCCACGTCCGCGATTGCCAAGAGTGGTTCCCAACAATCTGCATCCCGATCCTCAACGCCTCCCGGCATTTCCGGATTGGCGCCGTAAAACTCGGCTTCGTTTCCACGCATCATTTGGCTAAGGCTTCCTTAATGGGTTTCGCCTCATCGGCGTGATAACGATGCCGAACGGCTCCACTTCCTCGTCGGCCGCGCGACCCCGCATGTCGATCAGGATCGAGCGGGAGGCAATCGTGTCGGGAAGGTTGCCGAGGCCCGCCCGCGCGACGGCACAATAAGCGGGGATTTCCTCTGTCATCACCTTCTTACCAACAATGATACATCGGCCAGCTTTTGCGCCTCTCCGGTGTCCGGCATTGAGAAGCCCGCGAACCTCTCCGGTGTCCTGCACTTTGGAGCCGAATAGCGTGTCCACCTCGTCATACAGTATCGTCGGCAACCCGGCTTCCTCGTCGCCGACCTTGCGGAAGAGGTAAGCGGGTGTGACGTTCACCGCATGGATTGATTCGGCACCAGAGTTTCAGTCACCTCTAGTGCACGCGTTTTTCCTGATCCGCGCTCGGGTGAGTTAAAAGCGATGCGAGGTGTCGATTCCCAGCACTGCATTGCATGCGTGTGCGCAACCCAGAGCGAGTGCGCGACAAGCGCGTGCTCTGAGGGATAGGCCACGAAGCGGCTAAGATAGCTCTCAACGAGATCGAGGGGGCCGTATGTCACGCTTTGGTCCCCCACTGCGAAGCCGTGGCTTTGAAGCGCCAGATTTCATAGGTGCGGAAATCGAAGCCTGGACCGAAAACTACAACACTCGGGCCGTGCCGCACTCGGCCCTCGACTACCAGACACCGGCGGCCTTTGCCGCTAACCTCACCGCAAGGCGCGCCATCACGAAGCAGCTCCCAGGGCCTCGTGACGGCTGTTAAAAATTGCGGCAACTTCACAACACATGACGAGTCGAATGCCTTGAGCTGCCAGCGAGTGCCTGCAGGCACAGCAGTAACCAGAGGCCGGTCCGCAGCCTGACGTTCCTCCACTTTTATGGGAGAGTAAGAGCAGTGACGCGCTCGATCAGCGAGCTCTATGAACTCGCAGCCATCTAGTAGCTCTGCGAGGGTCTTCCGCCGTCGAACTGGCTGTCAACAAGATGCGCTGCCGAGGGTTAACTTGCCCCGCGTGTCCTGCCTGTTAGTCGAACCAAAAGTCTTGTTTGTGCTCCACAGAGCGGATAAATCATTCATGCTTATATCCTTTAGGCGCCGCTTCCGATGCCACTCGGGGCGGCGCTTTTGTTCAAGCGTCCGCCGGGCGCGATGTAGTTGATGTTAGGCTATGGGTTGTTGTGAGGTGGACTGGCGTCGGCAGCTCTTTAGCCACGCATCGAGGTCTTCAATCGCGTAGCCGATGGCTCGCCCGCCGAGGTTGAGAAACGCGGGAGGAAGCCCATACAAGCGTCGTTTGGCCAGCGTGCTTTCGCTTAATCCGACGTAGTTCGCTGCCTCTGGGGCTCGCAGCACTCGCGTAGTATCAATCATGTTTCACCCTGGTTTGCGCTGGGATTGCCCCAGCTGGCAGGGTGCAACATGGCCAATCAATCCGCGGAAATCACACCGGTTATTGCGATTTTTTTGTTTCAGAGTTGGGGGTGCGAACGCGACGAAACGCCGTTGTTATTTCGTCCAAGGTAGGTTCGCGGCCGCAAGCCAGCTTGGTGATATTGGCGACAAAGATTGCAAAGTCCGGTCGTTCGTCACCGGAATTTTTGCGCGCCACCTTATTCACGCTTGCGCGACGACTAGTCAGAGACTCCCAAATTTTCGCAGCACACAAAACAAGGGAGCTTAGGGCCCGATCAGACTGCGGCCGAACGCGTCGCAAGAGCTCTGGTGAAATTCGCTTAACAGCCGTCTTTGCGGCCATCTCCACCCAGGTCAACTGCTCACAGAATGCTGGAATGGCTAAGAGCGCCGCCATTTCAAGAGTAGGATCGACGTCGTCACGCGGACCAGCCGCCAAGTTCTGCGCTATGTATTCCCAAATCCAAGCCATATGCCCCCGCCGCTCTGGCACCTCGGGGTCAGCCACACGGTAAGAAAGCTCTTGTAGCTGTGCCAGGTACTCGCCAAGGCTTTTTGCGTGTGTGGCTATTTGATTCACTAATGCAGCCAGCTCGGAGGGTTTTGGTTCGTCCCCATACGTAGCCTTCTCGCCACGCTCGAATTGATACTGAGCTGCGGCCAAAGCAACCCAAGGCCAATAGCGTCTCGCCTTGGCCTCGTTGAGCTCCCACGCGTGATAAGCGGGCCATGTTTGTTTGAAGTAAAATTGTTGGCAGGCCCAGGCAAGCGTGCTGCGCTCGACGGCATCAGATAGCTGAACGGGCCCGCCATGTTGATCGCAAAGGATATCAAACTCTGATCGGACCCTATTGAGACTAGGGGGAAAGGATTGCTGCTTGCCCGACAAGTTGACACTCCGCAAGTGCCCGCAAAGAGAAGGTCGCGCGGCAGCCAAGTGCGGTAACTCGGCGTTCGGGAGCTACCCTAGCCGCGCGAAATCAAATTTAAACGCGTCTATTCAATGAAGCCATGCCGGAGGCAGCGCTCTTATTCCTCAGGAACGACGTAATATTTGTGCCCTGAGTAGGGGTTTCCGGCGCCGTATGGATTGTTGAGACTGTCGCTCGAGTATGGATTGCCATACCTGCCATAGGGATTTGCCGTTGAATCGGGGTCGTAGGGATTGGTGCTCAGCCGACCGTGATAATTACCCTGCTCATCGAAAATTTGTGGAGCTTGTGTCGCATACGGGTTGGACCACGATTTGTTGCTGTAGGGACTTCCGTATTGGCTGTATGGGTTCATCAATCCGTTTGGAGCATAAGGACTCCCGGCGCCGTACGGATTATTCAGGCAGTTGTAATCATAAGGACAGGCTGCCTGAGCCGATGAAATTAGAAGCAGACTCGCCGCGAAGGCTACAGCGCGCAGAAACGGAATCATCCTACACCCCCCCGTGTGAGACATGCCGCTCTGCCCCTCAGGATAGGCCCTTTTTTCAACAACGCGAAGGGAATCTAGAAGAGAACCGCTCAGGCATCCACGCCTCAGGCGCCCTTGGGCTGTGTTCCAAAACCTGGGGTCGGGTAGTTGGGACTCCTAGCCAAGCTACAATAAGGGGTAGGCGTCATTTTGATTGCCCCCCACCCTTCTGCGCTCTCATTTTCTGCCTATTCTACTCAACTCGACCAATTCGCCCGTGCCGCCGTCCATCGCCGCAGCAATGCGCGCTCCTACCTCATCGTTTGCCGCCTTGACCGGATCTTCGGCTAAATGCGCATAGCGCGCTGTTGTGCCGGGCTGCGAGTGGCCAAGCATCTTGCCGATCACGATAAGGCTCTGACCGCCGGATGCCGCGACGCTCGCAAACGAGTGGCGCAAGTCATGCAGCCTCACGTCATCCAGCCTCGCGGCCTTGCGTATGCGACGCCAGGGCTTCTCGATGTTGACAAGGTGCTGCCCGGGCCTCTCTCCGCAAATCACGTATGGATTGCCCTCTAGCCGAGGGATGGCTTGCAGCAATGCCAGTGCGGGCGGGCTCAGACGAACAGCCTTCCGGCCCGTCTTGGAGTCCGGCAGCATGAGACAGCCGTGCTCCTCGCTGACGTGTCCCCATTGCAACGTGAGGATTTCGTTTCGCCGTGCCCCTGTAAGCGTGAGAAGGCGAATTGCTGCGATTGCCCACGGGGAGCAAGTCTTGCCTTCCTCGGCCTCGCGCAAGGCATCACCGAGCTTTGCCAGCTCGTTTTGGCTCAGGAAGCGTTCGCGCCGTCCCTCGCGGTACTTTTCGACATGCCGACACGGATTAGAACCATCGGGTCTGAGCCCATGCTTCTCAGCCCATCCGAAAAACTTGGAGAGTAGCGCGAGCGTCCGATTAGCCTGGTAGGGCGTGCTGACCAGCTCGTAATGCAGCTTCGCAATTTCCTGGCGCTTGATGTCGCCAATCGGCCGACGCCCCAGCCGTGGCACAATGTAGAGGCCTACTGTCCGCTCGTACTCTCTGGCAGTGTTCGCCTTTAGCTTCGGCCTGACGTGCTCTGCCATGAACGTCTCAAGCACCACTGTGAGCGACTTATCGGCCCTCTTCGCGTCTCGTCCATCTGCTGGATCGCGTCCAGCGGCAATCTCGCCAAGAAGGCGCTTGGCCTCGGTACGCGCAGCCGTTGGCGTCAATTCGCCATGTTGCCCGATGGTAACGCGCCGCGTCCGACCGTTGCGCCCCCCTAGCCGATATTGCACGAGGTAAACTTTGCGGCCCGCTGGCGTAACTTTGAGGCCGAAGCCAGAAAGCTCTTGATCCCATAAATAGCTATCCACTGAGCGCGTCTTAGCGGCGTCTACAGCGCGTTTTGTGATGCGCCCCTTAGCCATTGCTATATCATCCCCTTAGGCAGCCACAGCCCAACGTAGGGCCCCAGACGGCGCCTCCTAGTAAGCACATAGTAAGCACGCCGAGGGGAAACAACAAGAACGTGCTGGAAACAAAGGGAAAGAGGATCGTTGGAATTTGGCGCTTCTAGGCACGCTGCTGGCACTAGAGGAAAGGCCGAATTTCAGATTTGTAATCAGTAGGTCGGGGGTTCGAATCCTCCAGCCGGCACCATAATATGAGCCAGATGGGCGCGCAGACTCCGGAGAGAGTACGCGACGAGCGGTGGGGGCGTTAGTCAAATGACCAAGATCGTGCTTCTGGCTCTTGCGCTCCTGTGCTGCGCATCTGGGGCAGCCTACGCGCAAAACCCGACCGCGCCCGTCCAGTCGCTGCAAGAGACCCAATCGGCCTGCACCCTCGGCAGCCAAAGTCTCAGGGTGTGCGCCAACGGCCTTCAGTCGTGCAACAGTGTCTGCTCCGCAAGGGCGCTTGACGTCAACGCCGACATCGCCGGCTGCACCACAAGCTGCTGCACGCAATATAATGTGTGCTTGAGCCTGCGCGGCTGCGGCGCGCGCGTGGCCTCCTGCGAATAACGCGGGGCTAGGAGCCGCCCGCCTCGGCGGCCACCTCGTCGAGCTGCCCTTTCAACATATCCGGCGTCAGATACTGAATGAGCGACCTCTGCTTGCCGTCGAGCTCGTAACGGATCTTGAGCAGGAGCCCGCCGTAGGATTCGAAGAAATCCTGCACCGTAAGGCCGTCCGCGCCATCCATCGCCTCGGGCGGAAAGGCGAACACGAGCCGGAAGGGCGTGTTGGGCGGCACCGTATCTTTCGGCGCGACATCGAGCGCTTGCGCCGCGGTGCCGTCTTCGCCGGACGCCGCCGCTTGCTTGTCCACCTGAAGCGTGAGCTTGAGATCGGGGCGATGCGCGTCCGGTTTGAGGACCGCCTCCACCCCGGTCAGGGGCTGATCCGAATGGTTCACCCCGCCGACGGAGAGCCCGTTGATGCGGAACGATTGCGGCGTGCCCGAGAGCGTGAACACCGCCCGCTGGGGTAAAGGCAGATCCACCTCCTGAAACGTCCAGGTGATGCCGGTGGCGGTCTCCTCGCGCGCTTCGGCCACCGTCGTCCCGGCGCCAGCGCGCAAGAAGAGGCCGCCGCCGAGCAGAAGCCCGCCACAAACCAGCAACACTGCCCCTGCGATGATCATCATCTGACTGAGACCGACTTCCTTCGTCGGGGACCAAGACCGCGAGCGCGCCCAATCCCCCACTTGCGCCGCCATGCCTTGCGTTCGATACCACGCATCCCGCGCCCAGGACGATAGCGCGTTTTCCGTCTCGGCCCGAGGCGCCGCGCTCTCGGACTGAAGCGCGGGCACAGGCTGGGGCTCGGGCCAGCGAGGCTCGTTGGGCGACACACCCGCGACCCAGAAGCCTTCGTAGAACGGGCCGTAGACTTCGGGCTCGGCAGCGTGCGCCGCAAGGACAACAGATTCCGCTACGGGGACGGCGGGCGCTATCCAGGGATCGTTGGCCGGGAGGCCGCCGATCTCGACGCCGTCGCGGTGCGGACCGTAGATCACAGCAACCGGTGCAAGCGCCTCCGCGCGACGTGCAGATGCCGTGACCTTGGCTCGTGCGAACATACCTTCGGCCCGCGCCGCGTTGGCGCGCGCATGGCGCTCCGCTTGCCGGCCGAGCTTCGCCACGCGCACATAAAGTGCGGGCGCAAGCGCGGCCATCCGCTTGCTGCTCCACCGGTACCCGGCCGCAAGCTGCCGCTTGCCGGCCGCGCCAAAAATGGAAGCCTTGTCGCCGAGCCGCGCGAACCCGCGCGACGCCGATCGGCCTGTCGAATCCGCAAGCGCCGAGCCTCTGGCGGAAGCCGCAGAGAACCCGCTCCCGATCGACCGCCCCGCCGACCGTGAAAGGACGCCGGCCTTGGCCGCCGCCGCGGACGACCCCGTCGCGACGTTCCTGCCGACCAGATACGCGAAGATATGCAGCTTGGCGGCCGTCCAATGCACACCGGCCGCGATGAGAGCGCCGAGGGAGCCAGCGGCGCGCGCGATCAACGAGCCGAGATATTTGAGCCCTGCCATCACGCTGGCGGCGGCAACCGCGATGAGGTGCCCGAGGTAAGCGGCACCGCGCGCGACCAGCGACCCGAGATATTTGGCCCCTGATACCATCCGCGCGACCGCGAGGAGAATGAGCGAGCGGATGAAGAGAAGCGAAGCTATGGCGGCGGCCTGCATGGCCTGGACCGCGCGCTGGCGCATGAGCTGGCGCCGGCGGCGCGCCCGGTCTTTGCGGGCAAGCGCGAGACGGTGCTCACGCTGGCGCTGCAGCCAGCGCTCGTGCCGCGCGCGATCCCGCTCCACGGCGACACTCTGCGCCTGGAGCCAGCGCTTATGGTCGGTCAGATCCGATTTTGCGGTAGAGAGGAACGCGCCGGACTTCGCCGCCGTATCCTGGGCCGCGGCAACGGTCGCCTCGAACGCCGCAGTCTCTTTGGACTCCGCGTCGGTTTCCCGTGTCGACCAGGTACGCTTCTTAGGCATCGGGACGGCCATGCCGAGAGGGCTCCGCTAAGCATCGGATCCAGGTCGAGCCTCATGAGAAACGAGACTCGCTGTACCCCGGGGGACCGCAAAAACGCGCCACGCGAGGCTCCCTCCCCCCGTCCTGGAGCCCCGGCCGCAAATAGGCTGCCAGACAACGCCTCGCCACGATGACGAGCATTCCGGTGCCGCCCGGCAAGACTGTTGGCTGTCAGCTTTCCGCCTGCCCAATAGCTTAGCGGTCAAACCGATTGGGGCCAACGGCCAAACCCTGACCCCAACACTTTTCTATGGCTGTGTGGCGTCCGCGCTGGAGCGCAAAATCAATAGTTATCAACGCCGTCCGTGCCCGCCCCGAGCACCCGGTCGAAGTCGCGGGCTTTCTGATAGTCGATCTGGGCCTTATTGGCGCGCTGGGCGGTCAAATCCTTGCGGCAGTCGTTATAGGCGTCGCTGCCCGGCTCGCGGCCCTGGCCGCGGCAGGTCGTATCGTCCTCGGTGTCGGCGGCCGCCTGCTTGGCGACGCGTTCGGCCTGGATGTCCTCATGCGACGCACAGGCAAAAAGGCCAACCCAGAGAGGAAGCAAAACGGTGAAGATCAGGGACTTTCTCACCATGGCGCTGTTGCTCGCCCAGAATGATGGCGCGGTGATGATCGGCCTGGAGGGGGCGGAGCACGCCGCGCCTTGAGACTGCCCGGTTGGCTGCTTAAGTCTCGGCCTTGATCAGCGCCCACGCCGCCCTCTAGCACACAGACTGTAATAGCCCGTGAAAAAAGCTTTTCGATCGACCTTGAGCGCCCTTTGCCTGGGCGCCCTTCTCGTCCTCTTCGGCTCATCCCCCGGCGCGGTTGCCGAGGACACCCAAGCCCATAAGACCGCGCAAGCCGACGAGCACGCTACTCAGGATACGGCACAGCTGCGCCTGCCGCCCAAGGCGATCACGTTCCACACGGCGACCCTCGCCGGCAAAGAGGTGCGCTACAGCGCCGAGGCCGGCGCCATTTCTCTCAAGAGCCCGCAAGGGAAGACGAAAGCCGAGATCTTCTCCGTCGCCTACGTAACCGATCCGGAAGACTCCAAGCGGCCGATCACCTTCGTCTTCAATGGCGGTCCGGGCGCCGCGTCTGCCTACCTCCATCTCGGCGCCATCGGACCGAAGATCATCGAGGCGAACGACAATGGCCAGCTGATCGGACCGCCGCCGCGGCTCGTCGACAACCCGTCCAGCTGGCTTTCCTTCACCGACCTCGTCTTCGTCGATCCCGTGGGCACGGGTTATAGCCATGCGGTCGACGGCAAGGACTCCGACTTTTGGGGCGTGGACCAAGACACCGACTCCCTTGCCGAGTTCATCAGGCTCTATCTGATCCAGGCGGGTCGCATGTCCTCGCCGGTCTTCCTCACTGGCGAGAGCTATGGCGGCTTCCGCGCCGCGACCATCGCCCGCAAGCTCCAGAAGAGCGGCGTCATCTCGCCGAGCGGGCTCGTGCTCATCTCGCCCGCACTCGAGTTCGCGCTGCTCAACGCCGAGGACTACGACCCGCTCCCCTGGGCGCTTTCCCTCCCCTCCTTTGCGGCCGTCAAGCTCGAGAGCGAGGGCGTCACCGGGCGCGAAGCCCTTCGCGACGCCCTGAAGGACGTCGAGCACTATGCCCTCTCCGACTACCTCGTGGCGCTCGCCTCGGGCGCCGAGCAAGGCGGCAAGGAAGCGAGCGCGCGCGTGGCCGAATTGACGGGGCTTGCCACTCGATAAGGTCGAACAGCACCTCGCCCGCATTACGCCGTCCCTCTTCATCAAGGAGTTCGACCGCAAGGGCGGCCAGGTCCTCAGCCGTTACGACGGCAGCGTGAGCGGCCCTGACCCGAACCCGACGAGCGCCTGGCCGCGCGGGCCGGACCCCGTGCTCGATTCGACCGTGCCGCTCTGGACTTCGGCCTTCGTCAACTATGCGCAGAAGGACCTTGCCTACGAGACGGACCAAAACTACGAGCTGCTCAATCGTAAGGTGCGCGACAAGTGGGACTTCGGCACGAGCCCCACGCGGCAAGGCTATGCCGGCGTGCTCGACGACATCCAGGAGGCCCGCGCCTCGAACCCTGCGCTGCAAGTGTTCATCGCCGCCGGCTACACGGACCTGATCACGCCCTATATGGCGCCGGCTTATCTCGTGAGCCAGCTCCCGCCGCTCGAAGGCGCCGCCCCCATCACCGTCGAGGACTATGCCGGCGGCCATATGCTCTACCTGCGCCCCAACTCGCGGCGCGCCCTCAAGGACGACGTACAAACGATGTACCGCCGGGCGCTCTCGGGCGTGCCGACGGAAGGCTGAACACCCTCGCGGGATCGGCTAGACTTGCGATTCTCGACGAACGAGACCAAGGGACCGGCGATGCCAATTCGACGTTTTGCTCTTGCCGCGGTTGCGCTTCTCGCACTCGCCGCCCCGAGCCTGGCCGAGGACGCGCCCGAGACGGAAGAGGCGCCGCCGCCACCGAGGTGGCACGAGTTCCACTTCCCGGAGCGGGGCTTCGTTGTGTCGTTTCCGGAGGTGACAACGAGGCCGAAAGCCGTGAGCACGCCGATCTCCGGTCAGAACCCCCTTCTCCAGCATAATTACGAGGTGAATGTCGGCGACGACGAGGTCTATAGCATCGTGGTGTTCGAATATCCGGAAGGTCGCGCGCCCAATCCGCCAAAGCCTGACTATTTCGAGAAGGTCGTCTCGGCTTACGCCAAGGGCAGCGGCACAAAAGTGCGCGACAAGGACTTCAAGACCATCGACGGGCGCCCCGGCTACGAAGCCAAGGCCGAAGACGGCAGAGGCAAGCTCAACCATCTGATCGACATCGTCGCCAACGGCGACCGCGTGTACATGATCGTGTCCGCGGGCCCGACCGGCCACGCCAAGAGCGACGATGCGGAACACTTCCGCGACAGCTTCCGCCTGCTCGGCGGACCGCCCCCGCCGGAACCGGCGAGCAGCGCCTCCGTCGACTGAGCGGCTTTCGGGCGCCGGTCCTAAGCCGCCCGCTCGCGCAACTCGGTCACGAAGCGCTGCACGTCTTCTGACGGCGCGCGCGTGAAGAGGCTGACCCCGATCATCACGAGGAGGCCGACCGGCACCGCGAACAGGCCCGCGAACGCCCCGCTGACACCCCACCAATTGGCGATCGGGAGCGCCGCCTCCTTCCAGTCGGCCAGCACGGCCTCCTGCGCGGCGCCGGAGGCAAGGTAGTAGTTGTGCCGCAGCGCGTCATACGCGGCCGTCTGCGCGGCGGTGGCGTTGGAGAGAAAGCTCGACAACTCGTAGAAGGCGAACGGGATCACGTGCGGCGCGATCATGTAATAGAAACACACGAGGAGCCCGGCGATCATGCCGGCAAGGGCCGCATCGCTCGTGGCGCGCTTCCACCACACCCCAAGCACCAGCGCCGGCAGGAAGGCGCTCGCCGCCAGCGAGAGGGCCGCACCCGTGGCGATCAGCGTCTCCTTGGGAGCAAGCACCGCCGCGACCCCGGCAAGGCATGTGACGAGGATCACCGACAGACGCGCGATGAATAGCTGCCGCCGTGCCGAGGCGGTCGGCTGCAGGTTCTTGAAATAGACGTCATAGGAGAGCGCGTTCGCGACCGAAAGCGCGAGCGCGCCGCCCGCAGCCAAGAGGCCTGCGATCGCGCCGACCAGGAGCAGCCCCTCGGCGATCATGGAAAGCGCGTCCCCGGCCGCCACCCGCGCCGGCTCGAACAGCGCGGCAAGAGCCGGCGCGGCGAGGCATAGCACCCCGGCAAAGAAGGGCGCGGCGAGAAACGAGATCCGCGCCTCGGAGGCCGAGGGCGTGGTGAAGCTTCGCATCAGAAGAAAGGGGAGCGACGCGATCCCGGCCGCGAGGCAGAAGATCAGGGCGAAGCGGTTTGCGGGGTCGCCCTGCGCGAAGGTTTGCAGCCCGAGATCGGGAACCACCTCGTCGACAAGCAGGCGTTCGGTGTCACCGATCGTCCCCGTCTGCCAGAGCACGACCAGCACCGCCACGACCGACACCGCAAGCAGCACGGCATATTGCGCGATCTGCGACAAGCTCAAGGAGCGCATCCCGCCGATCAGGATGCAGACCAAGATCATCGCCGCGCCCCCGCCGACGCTCACCACGACCGGCAAGGCGAAGACCGCCGCACCGATCAGGCCGATGGCGAGCAGGACGGTGGCGAGCGCCGGAAACGAGCACAGGATCACGGCAAGCACCGCGAGCGGTCGCACTTTGTCGCCACCGAACCGTTCGGCGAGGAAGTCGGGCAGCGTATAGCCGCCATATCCCCGCAAATAGGGCGCGAGCAAAATTCCGCTCAGGACGAGGCCGATGGCGCCGCCGAGGAGGAGTGGCGTGACGCCTTGCCAGTCCGGAGCGACGCCGCCCGCCGCCCCGACGAACACGAGTAGCGCCATGGACGACACGGCGATCGCCATGGCGTTGAACAAAGCCGGCATCAGCCTGTTCGCGACATAGAAGTCGGAGACCGGCCGTGCGATCCGCACGAGCCCTGCCCTGCCGAAAAGCAGCATCACCAGCAGGAGCGCTATTTGGGTGCTTAACGTCGCCGGCCTCCTTTCTTGCGTTGCTTCGGCACAATGTCCGATAGAAGTTTGCCGAATTGCATGAACTCGGCCTTGCGCGGCGACGTCTTGCGCCAGGCAAGCCCGATGTCACGCTTCGGCTCCGGTGCCGGAAACCGCAACAGGCGGATATCGCCGCCACGGTGGATCTCACTCGAGATCGCCATCTCCGGCAAGAGCGTGATGCCGTAGCCGTTCGCCACCATCTGCACGATGGTGGCAAGGCTCGATGCGCCGAAGCTTTCGCGCGACTCCCGGCTCATCATGTGACAGTAGGACAGCGCCTGGTCGCGCAAGCAATGCCCCTCCTCCAGGAGCAGCAACCGCTCGTCCGACAGCATGTCGGGCGTTGCGCCCTTCGCCCGCGCGTTCTCCGGGGTCGCCTTGGCCGCGAGGATGAAGGTGTCGTCGAACAAATGATGCGTCTCCACCTCGGGATCGTCGATCGGTAACGCGACGAGAATAACGTCGAGATCGCCGCTCACAAGCTCGTGCACGAGATTTTCGGTGAGCGTCTCGCGCAGCTGCAGGTTGAGCGCGGGAAAGCGCCGTTGCAGCTCGGGCAAGGCCGCCGGCAAGAGATAGGGTGCGATGGACGGGATGGCGCCGAGCCTGAGGACACCGGCGAGCACGCCCTCCTGCTGCTTGGCATAATCGACCAGGTCGCGCACCGAGGCGAGAATCGTGCGCGCACGCCGCGCGACCTCCTCCCCTTTCTCGGTAAGCTCCACACCGGATTTCCGCCGTTCGACCAGGCTCACCTTGAGCTCGTCCTCGAGCTCCTTGATCTGCATGCTGAGGGCCGGCTGGCTCACGGCGCAGGCCTCCGCCGCATGGCCGAAATGCCGCGTCTCGGCGAGAGATTCCAAATAACGCAACTGCCGGAGCGAAACCATGTCGATAAGGGGGGCTTATGCTTTCTATAAGGAAATACGATTGGAAATTATCATGCCCCCATCGCATATTCCAACCGCAGAGTCGGGCGGCCCGATCAATTCGGGTTCGCAAAGCCTCTCGGGCCGTACCGACCATGCTTGGTCTTAAACTCGCGGAAGGAGAAACAATTATGCGTGAGTGGCACAAGCCGATGATCGAGGAGACGGAGTCCGGTATGGAGGTCACGAGCTACCTGCCGGCCGAGCTGGATCGCGCTTAATCCGGCATTTCTCATCTCGGAAATTCGCGAAACGGCGATCTGGCGAAGGCCAGGTCGCCGTTTCGCTTATCTGGCGTCCGGCGTGAGGGCCGGCGAGGCGTGGCCCCCTCCCCGCGTTTCGGTTACGATGGCGCGACGCATTGCGCCGAGTTTGCGTTTCAGATGTTCTTAATCCGGCATCAACGCAGTGTTCATGAACGAGTCATGAAAATCTCATTCGGCCTCACCATGTTTCAGCATGGTATAAACGAGTCACAAGGCGCCATTGAGAAGCGTCATTAGTCGACAAATATTTGAGGATTGAGGCGTATCAAATAGGCGGCAGCGGCGCTGAGCTACGTTATCCTCCTAGGCCAGTGGTTGAGATCGAGGTGTAGCTGTGACGAAGATTATGAGCCCCGACGAACTTGAGCAGGAGCTGCGCGCCATCGGCGCCGCTCAGTATCACGACAAGCATCCCTTTCATAAGCTGCTGCACGGCGGCAAGTTGAACAAAGGTCAGGTCCAGGCTTGGGCCTTGAATTGCTATTGCTACCAGTCCGCCGTGCCGCGCAAAGACGCCGCGCTGATGAGCCGCTGTCACGACCGCGAGCTTCGTCGCGAGTGGCTGCATCGCATCATGGACCACGACGGGTATGGCGAGGAAGAAGGCGGCATCGAGCGCTGGCTCGTGCTGACCGACGGTCTCGGCCTCGACCGCGACTATGTCATCTCGCGGAAGGGCGCCCTGCCCGAGACGATTTTCGCCGTCGAGGCTTATGTGAACTTCGTGCGCGAGAAGACGCTGGTGGAGGCGGTGGCCTCTTCGCTCACCGAGCTGTTCGCGCCGAGCATTCACAAAGAGCGCATCTCCGGCATGCTGGAGAACTACGACTTCATCAGCGATGACGTGATGGCCTACTTCAAGCGCCGCCTGACCCAAGCGCCGCGCGATGCGGACTTCGCGCTTCAATATGTGAAGCAGAACGCGCGCACGCCTGAGGCGCAGCAAGGCGCGCTCGATGCGCTCCGCTTCAAGACGCACGTTCTGTGGGCGCAGCTCGACGCGCTCTACCTGGCCTATGTCGATCCGGGCATGATTCCGCCCGGCGCCTTCGTGCCCGGCGAAGCATGACGGGCGAAACGACGTCTCCCGGCCGGCTCGTCGTCGGCCGTGAGACCCGGCCGAAATTGCCGCCCTATTTGAAGCTCCGCCATGACGCGGGGCGCGGGCGGTGGGTGCTTTTGGCGCCGGAACGCGTTCTGACGCCGGATCAAACTGCCGTCGCGGTGCTTCAACTCTGCGACGGAACAAGGACCGTGGAGGAGATCGCCGCCAAGCTTGCCGAGGACTATTCGGCACCGGTCGATGTCATTACCGCCGACGTGCTCGACATGCTCCAGGGCATGGCAGACAAGGGATATATAAAGGGATGACTGAGGAGCTCAAAGGTAACGGACATATGGAGACGCTCGTCGTCGACGACGAGCCGACCGAAGGTGTTGTCGGCAACGAGGACGCAACCGCAGAGTTATGCGCCCGCGCACCTGTGGGCCTACTCGCCGAGCTGACCCATCGTTGTCCGCTGCAATGTCCTTACTGCTCCAATCCGCTCGAGCTGGAGGGTGTCAAGAACGAGCTGACCACCGAGGAGTGGTGCTCGGTGATGCGCCAGGCGGGCGAGATGGGCATCCTGCAAATCCATCTGTCCGGCGGCGAACCGACCGCGCGCAAGGATCTCGAGGAGATCGTCTCCGCTGCGTCGGAAGCCGGCCTCTATACGAACCTCATTACCGCCGCTGTCACCCTGAAGCGCGACCGGCTCGAGGATCTGCAAAAGCGTGGGCTCGACCACGTCCAGATCTCGTTCCAGGACGTCGACCCCGCGAACGCCGAGAAGATCGGCGCCTATCCCGGCGCCACCCAGAAAAAGCTCGACGTCGCTCGCTGGGTGACCGAGCTCGGCCTGCCGCTCACCGTCAACGCGCCCATCCACCGCCACAACATCCATAACGTGCCGCGCTATATCGACCTCGCCGTCGAGCTTGGCGCCCAGCGCCTCGAAGTGGCGCACGCGCAGTATTACGGCTGGGCTTTCCTCAACCGCGCGGCGCTGATCCCGACCTATGAGGAGACGCTCGCCTCCATCGAGTATGTCGAGGCCGCGCGCGAGCGGCTGAAGGGCGTGCTCACCATCGACATGGTCGTGCCCGACTATTACGCGAAGCGCCCGAAGCCCTGCATGGGCGGTTGGGGCAAGGGCTTCATGAACATCACGCCGGCCGGCAAGGTGCTGCCCTGCCACGCCGCCGAGACCATCCCCGGCCTTCAGTTCGACAACGTGCGCGACAAGAAACTGCTCGACATCTGGATGAACAGCGAGGCATTCAACGCCTTCCGCGGCACCGACTGGATGAAGGAGCCGTGCCGGTCGTGCGCCTTCAAGGAGATCGACTTCGGCGGCTGCCGCTGCCAGGCCATGGCGATCACCCGCGACCCGCGCAACACAGACCCCGCTTGCGCACTCTCGCCCTATCACGCCGAGATGGTGAAGCTCGCCAAGGAAGAGGCGGCCAAGCCGTCCGCGGAGTTCATCTACCGCAACCCGCGCAATGCCGCCGAGGCCGCGAAGACGCAGGACGAGCCCCTCGTCCCCGCCGAGTAGGCGCGCAGTCCCTACCCCTTCGGCACCACTGAGCGGCCCCCGGTCTCATCCGGGGGCGGCCCTGCCTTGCTCAGCAGCACGCGGTAGGCGTGCACGAGCGAAATCATCACGACGGGAATCGCCACGAGAACGCCCACACCGAGCGCAAGAACGCCCGCCACGCCGATACCAATCTGCACGGCAGCCAAGCCCAAGAGCGGCCACCGATAGCCGCGGGTGATGCGTATGCTCTCGCTCATCGCGTCGATCGGCCCGAGCTCCTGATCGATGACGATGATCATGGCGAACATGAAGACCACGATGGCGATGATGCCCGGCACGATGAGGAGCAGGAGTCCAAGGCCGACGACGCAATAGACTAGGAAGCTCGTGGCGAGATATTTCAGGTAGGGCCGCGGATGCCACAGCTGCGACAGCTCCGCGGTTTCCGGATCGGCATGGGCTGCGAGGAAGAACGCGATCATGCCCATGTCGACGAGCGAGCTGAGGGCAAAGTCGACGGCCTGCCCCAGCAATGAGGGATCCTCGAACGTCCCGCGGACATCGACTGCGGCGCTGACCACAGTGGCCAGAGCATTGGCAAGAACGATGACCACGCTCGCGCCGATAAAGAACCACGGGCGCGTCTTGAACGTCTCCCAGCCGAGACGAATGGCCGATCCGACGGTGAACTCCATGGCCGTAGTCTCACACCGATCCGCGCGCCGCGACCGCCGCTCTAATGTAGGGAGAAGGGACCGCTAGGCGGCGAGCCGCGCATCAACGGGCACCGCAGTAGGCGCCCCGCCCGACAACACCCGGTAGGCATGCGTGAAGGCGAGCGCCGTGACCGGCATGGCCACCAGCAGCCCGACAAAGAGCGCGATCACCCCCGCCAGCGCGATGAGCGAGAGAAGCACGATGAGGCCGAGCAGCGGCCACCGATAGCCGCGTCCGATCCGCATGCTCTCCTTCATCGCCTCGATCGGGCCGAGCCCCTTGTCGATCACGACGAACATCGTGAACATGAAGAACAGCGCGGCGATGATTCCCGGAACGATCAGCAGAACGAAACCAATACCGATCGCGAGCCCGACGAGGATCGATGCACCGAGGAACTTCCAGAACGGCTGGGGATGCCACAGGGTCGAGAGATCCACGGTTTCGGGATTGTCATGTGCGGCGAGATAGAACGCCGTCACGCCCATCCCGACGAATGTGCTCAACACCAGGTTGATAAGGCTTCCAATGATGGAAGGATCTTCCGGCGTCGCCCCGAGCGCCGCATCGATGCCGCTCGAGATGCCGCCGACGACGCCGTAGGCGAGCATGATGACGATCGTCGCGCCCACGAAGAACCACGGGCGCGTCTTGAACGTCTCCCACCCGAATCTGATCGCCGACCCGACCGTGAATCCCATGGCCGCAGGTTAACACAACGGGGACGGTAAGCCCCTCGGCGGATTTCGCATTGCACAACTTTTGTGGCCTTTGCCGGCCGTCCTTGCTCGCATTCGCCAGCAACCACCCCGTTTGCCGTGGCAAATCCCTATGCCAAGTCCTCCTGCCCGGGTTTCCACCTTGCAATGCCTATTTCTTTGTCGATACCATCGGGCCCGATAGCTCGGCTGGCCCCTTCTAGACCGACCCGGCGAGGGCCTTCCTGGGTTCCACCACGCCCCGACAAGCCGCGTCACCGGTCCGATCATCATGAACCTTGCGTCTCTCACCTCTTATTGCCGCCCCGGCAGGTCCGTCCTGCTCGGCGCCCTGGCCGGGCTGCTTCTGACCTCCCCGCTTGCCGCCGAGGATGCCGCCAAGGAGCGTCCCTCAGGTGGCTTCGAGGTGCAGCTTCCGGGGTCGCCCCCCTTGGCGCCGCTGCCGATCGGCTACATCGTTGAGCGCGTGGACCACCCGCGTCCTGCATCGCGCCTCGACGTCGAGCCGAAGGACGCCGGCGTCGCTGGCGCCAAGATGGCCGTCGAGGAGAACAATGCCGGCGGCAGGTTCACCGGGCATGCCTACTCGCTCGACGTGGACAAGGTGTCGTCTCCGGAGAAGGCGCTTGCCGCGCTTCAGAAGCTCTACGAGTCCGGACATCACTACTTCGTCGTCGATGCCTCCGCCCCCACCCTGCTCAAGCTGGCCGACTGGGCGAAAGGCAAGGACATCCTTCTGTTCAACATCCGCGCCACTGACGTCTCGCTCAGGCAGGAGGACTGCCGCGCCAACGTCATGCACATCGTGCCGGACCGCTACATGCTCGCCGACGCGCTGGCGCAATATCTCGTCAAGATGGGCTGGAAGAACTGGCTGCTCATATACGGCTCGACGGACCCCGATCTCGCCTATGCCAAGGCGATCAAGCGCGCCGCCGGCCGCTTCGGTGGCACTATCGTCGACTTACGCGAGTATGTCGACGTCTCGGGCGGCCGGCGTGACGGTGTGGGCGTGATCCCGCCGCACACGCCGGGCAAGCAGGCAAGCGCCGACGATGCGGTCGTCGCAAGTCCCCCCTATGACGTGATCGTCGTCGCCGACGAGGACCAGCTGTTCGGCCCGCTCCTTCCCTACCGCGGCGGCGGCGAGCCGCAAGTGGTGGCGGGTACGGCCGGCCTCACTGCGACGACCTGGAGTCCCGGCCATGAAAAATGGGGCGCCACCCAGGCCAACAACAATTTCGAGAAGGACTTCCACCGCCTGATGTTGCCCATCGACTATCAGGCCTATGTGGCGGCGCGCACCATCGGCGAGGCCGTGACCCGCAACGCGGGAGGCGACTTCGCCCAGATTTCGGCTTTCGTACACGGGCCGCAGCTTCAGCTCGCGCCCTTCAAGGGCGTTCGGCAAGAATTCCGGCCCTGGGACGGTCAGTTCCGCCAGCCGATCCTGATTGCGACCGACAAGGTACCCGTCTCGGTATCGCCGCAGCGCGGGCTCGCGGACACGAGCGAAAACGAGCTGGACACGCTCGGCATCGACGAGTCCGAAAGCGTTTGCAAGATGTAGCCTCAGCGTCCGGCGGTGCCGGATGCGATCAACTCGCCCTTCTGGGTGAGAAGCGGCACGTTATAGCCTTGCAAGATCACGTTGATGTCGTGCTGGTTCTCGGCCAGCACCTTGTTGATCCTGTGCTTCCACTGGGGGTCGTCGGGCCTGACCCCGAGCGTGATGCCGTAAATCGTGCTCGGGCCCGCGTTCTCCTTGACGAGCGGCACGACCGAAAGCGGCACCTTGGCGCGCTGCGCATAATAGCCGCCCACAGGACCCCACAAGATTCCCGCATCGAGCTTGCCTGAGGCGATCTCGTTGATCATCTCTTGCGCCGCCTTTGTCGCGCTCTCTCCCGCAACGGTTTCGAACGGACGCGCGTTCGGCACGAGCCCATGCATGGCAAGAATGCTTGCCGGTGGCGTCCTGGCGAACACGCCAATGCGCTTATCCTTCAGCCGTGGATCGGCGAGCGACTCGACACCCTTGAGGTCCGCGTCATCCTCGCGGGTGAGAAGCACATAAGATGTGTAGTAATAGGGATTGGTGTCCTCGATGAGCCCAGTCCCTTGCGCATAGCCCATGACGAGGTCGCACGCGTCCTTGCCCATCGTGTTGGGAACGTAGCCCGTGGTCTCTTCGAACCACGTGTACTGGAGGTCGTCCCCGAGCTTGTCGGCGATGAGCTCGGCAAGCTTGTTCTCAAAGCCCTCCCCCTTGTCGTTGGAGAACGGCATGTTGTCGGGATCGGCGCAGACGCGCAGCACAGGCGCGGCATGCGCGGCTTCCGCGCCGCCGGTCAGCAGCACGAGAGCCGCCACGGCACCTGCCATGCCGATTAGCCAGGCTCGATTCCATGCCCGGCGCCGTATCGATGCGCTGCTGCTCAAGGCCGCCTCTTCTTCATCTCGGAGCCAGCACCATACCATGCCCGCGCGCTAAGCTGGCGTCCCACCGCGAGCGGGTAATCGCTGCAAAACATATGGAGATTGGGAGCCGGCGTCGCCAGGCCTATTCGTCCCCGGCCGCGCACTTCGAGATATTCTCGGCCCGCTCCTCGCCGGTGGGATAATAGGCGCCGGTCGGGTTCTTGCCGAACAGGGCCATCGCGCGCCGCGCCGCCTCGATACTGTCCGTCTCGTGCCGCTCCATCAGCAACTTGACCGCACAGCAATCGGCGTCGAGCTCCATCTGCTTCAACTGCGGCGCGATGTAGAAGAACGGTTGCGGGCCGAGTTGGCCGAGCCCCTGCTTGAACTTGCCGACATGGCCGAGGCTGTGATGGCAGCACTCATGCGCCATCAAGAAATTGCCGTACGCCGGATCATCATGCAGCGTGCGCGCATTCACCACGATCACCGGGATGCCATGGGAGTCCGTCATGGACGAGCCTTGCTCCTGCAGGTCCGCGAGCGAATAGGTGGTTATGCTGCAATAAGGGTTGTCGACCGTCGGCAGGAAACGACCAGCGTCAGCGCTGCCGGACATCAGCCCGAGGCCCGCGATAGTGGTCACAATCATGATCGGAAGACGCAAACCGAGTCCGCCGCGAGAAGCCATGTTCCTTGCAAAGGGTAATGCCAACCCAAGGCGTCCCGAAAGCGATGCGAAGGTCTTGTCCATAGCCGCCCGATTATGACACGGGCCCAGCCGCCCGAGAATAAGCACTGCGTTATCGGGCGGTTAGGCCCTATGACTTAGATCGAGGAGCCGGGATCCAAGGGGAGAGGCGCCACAATTTGGGGGGCGCGGACCGTTCAGCGGCGGTTCATATGAACGGTCCTAAACGGAAAACCACGCGCGCAACCGCTTGCGGGCTTCTTGCCGGCGCAGCCCCTCGTTGAACTGGCAGGTCCCGCTTCTTACATGAGCGCGGTGCCGCGGATTGGCTACCAACCCCTGGAGCCAAACGGAGGTTTCCATGATCAAGTATCTCACTATCCCGGTTTTGGGTCTTGCTGTTCTAGTCGGTGCAGTCGCCCCTGCTGCCGCCGATCGTAGCCGGTCTTACGTCTACGGATACGCCGCTCAGCCGCAGAAGAACGCTACGAAACAGTCGGTGCAGCGTCACAAGTTCAACCCCAAGCTCGATTTCGAGACCGAAGCGGTTTGGCGTAATCTGCGCCCCGAGTGGTTCGCCGAATAGGGCCTATCGCGGGTCCGCTAGACTAAAACCGAGGCCGGTCGTTTAGGTGCTTTTCACCGGCCTCGGCTAGGCAGAAAGCTCATTCGGCGCCGCTTTCCGAGGGCGGCGTCTGGTCCATTGAGGGCTCATGCTTAGGCACCTCGCCGCAGGTCTTTTCAGTCTCGCCGTTCTCGCCACGGCGCCCGATGCCGCGCTCGCCGAACGGCGGGTCGCGCTCGTCATCGGCAATTCGGCCTATCAGAATACGGCGCCTCTCAAGAACCCGGCCAACGATGCGGCCGACATGGCCGCAAAGCTCAGAGAGCTCGGCTTCGAGGTGATCGACGGCACCGATCTCTCCAAGCGTGAGATGGAACAGCGCATCAGGACGTTCGCCGACAAGCTTGCCGGCGCCGATGTCGGACTTTTCTTCTATGCGGGTCACGGCCTTCAGGTCGACGGCCGCAACTTTCTCGCGCCCGTCGACGCCGCGCTTAAATCCGACACCGATCTCGATTTCGAGGCCGTCGAGCTCAACCTCGTGCTCAAACAGCTCGAGCGGAATGCCCGCGTCTCGATCGTGTTCCTCGACGCGTGCCGCGACAACCCGCTCGCCAACAATCTCGCGCTGGCGAGCCGCTCGCTCAGCATCGGGCGCGGACTCGCCCATGTGGAGAAGGCGGTCGGCATGATGATCGCGTTTGCGACCCAGCCGGGTAACGTCGCCCTCGACGGCGCGGGCCGTAACAGCCCGTTCACGACCGCCCTGCTTCGGCACATCGCCACGGAAGGCGCCGGCATCAACGACGTGATGATCGACGTCCGCAGGGACGTGCTGGAAGAAACCGGCGGCAAACAAGTGCCTTGGGAGAATTCCTCGTTGACCGGGCAGTTCTATTTCAAGCCGACCGCGCCGAAGACGGCCGAGAACGGCTCCGCGGACACGGTCGCCGAGATCGCCGCGTTGCGCGAAGAGATCGCACGGCTGCAAGCCAACCAGAACGCGCTTCTGAACTCGCAAAAGGACGAGCTGGCGACGCTGCAACAGAAGCTCAAGGCCCAGACCGGCGAAGAGCCGGTTGAAGTTTCTCAAGCACCCGCCTCAAGCCGCGTCATCGCCGTCGAGCCCGCGGCACCCGCCACGGACGCGGCCGAGACGAAGACAGCCAACCTCGCTCCGAGCGATCTCACCGGCGTGAAGCAGTCCTCGCCCGCGCAAGCGACGCCCGAGCCTGCCCGCGCGGCCGATCAGGCCGCTCTGAGCCGGGACATTCAGACCAAGCTCAAGACCCTCGACTGCTATCGTGGGAAGATCGACGGCGACTGGGGCTCCGGCACGCGCACTGGCGTCGAACGCTTCAGCAAGATCGCCAATCTCGACCTGAACACCGATAAGGCGGAACAGGCGACGCTCGATGCGCTCGCGGCCTGGAAGGGCGAACACTGCCCGGACAAAGTAATCGTACACCGGAAGCGCGCGCCGGCCATCCCGGCCACGCCCCCGAAGACACAAGCCAAAGTGAAAAAGGCGTACCCGGCGGCGCCGAAGCAAGCGCAGCAGACAGCGCCGCACGACGTGGAAACCGACGCGGTGCACAAGAATTTGCGCCCGGCGCGTTAGCTACCGCCCGATAGAGGAATAGACGAAACCTGCCGCTTCGGCCTGCTTCGGCAAATAGATGTTGCGCAGGTCGACGAGTATGTCCCCGCGCATCCTGCTCTTCAGCTGGTTGAGATCGAGCGCGCGGAACTCGTTCCACTCCGTCACCACCACGGTCACGTCGGCCTGCTCCGCGGCCTCGAGCGCACTCTCGCACCAGACCGTGCCCGGCAGTAGCGCATCGGCGTTGCCGCGCGCGTGCGGATCGTAGGCCCGGACCGTCGCCCCCCGTTCTTGCAGCATCGGAATGATGACCAGGCTCGGGGACTCGCGTACGTCGTCGGTATCGGGCTTGAAAGCGACGCCGAGCACGGCCACCGTCTTGCCCGCGAGCGAGCCGCCGAGCGCGCGTTCGATGCGGCCCGCCATGGCGATCTTCCGCTCCGAGTTGACGGTTTGCACCTGCTCGATCAGCGATACGGGCTGGCGCGCCTCGCGCGCCGTGCGGATCAGCGCCGCCACATCCTTCGGAAAGCACGACCCGCCATAGCCCGGTCCCGGATGCAGGAACTTGTTGCCGATGCGTCCGTCGGCGCCGACCGCCGTGGCCACCTCATGCACGTCGGCCCCGACCGCTTCGCACAGATCGGCGATTTCGTTGATGAAGCTGATCTTCATGGCGAGGAAGGCGTTGGCCGAATATTTGGCGAGCTCCGCCGATTCCCGGCTGACGAAGAGGATTGGCGCATTGCGTAAGGCGAGCGGCTTATAGAGGCGCTCCATAAGCGCCCGCGCCCGCTCCTCGTCGCAGCCGACCAGCACCCGGTCGGGATGGGTGAAGTCGTAGATCGCCGAGCCTTCGCGCAAGAACTCAGGATTCGAGCAGACGGCGAAATCTGCGTCCGGGCGCAGCGCCCTGAGGCGCCGCTCGATCTCGCGGCTCGTGCCCACCGGCACCGTCGATTTCGTCGTAATCACCGTGTAGCCCGTGAGGTGGGGCGCGATGTCCTCCACCGCCTGAAACACGAAGCTGAGATCGGCGTGGCCGTCGCCACGGCGCATCGGCGTGCCGACGGCGAGAAACACGAGATCCGCCTTGCGCACCGCCTCTCCAAGCTCGGTGGAAAAGCTGATCCGGCCGTTGCGGAGGTTCCGATCCAGGAGTTCGTCCAGGCGCGGCTCGTAGATCGGCACGCGGCCCTGGCAAAGCTGGTCGATCTTCTCCGCCTCCTTGTCGATGCAGGTGACCTTCCAGCCGAATTCCGAGAAGCAGGCAGCGGAGACGAGGCCGACATAGCCCGCTCCAATCATACAGATGTTCACGAAACGTACCCTTGATTGTGGCCCCGCCCGTCAGGCGGTTTCCTAGTTCATTCGGCGCTCCCGTTCAATGCCGAGGCCGGAGCTAAGCTTAGGGCAAGTTGCCACTGGAGCGGCTCAGCGTCAGCGGCTAGGGTCTGCCGGCCGGGCTTCGGCTTTCGGCCAAGATAGGCAAAGAAAAGCAACGGGATGGGTCAACGCTTCCTCTATGTCCTCCTGGTGGGGACGGTGATCGTCGCGTCTCTTGCCTTGCGGGTTTGGGACCCCAGCCCCGTCGCGCGCTTACGCGCGCTCGTCTTCGATGCCTACCAGCGGGTGGACCCGCGCAGCTTCGATCCAGCGCTCCCCGTGCGGATTGTCGACATCGACGAAGAGTTGCTCAAGAAGGTCGGCCAATGGCCCTGGCCGCGCACCGTGCTCGCCGATCTCGTCCAGAAGCTCGGACAGGAGGGCGCGGCCGCCATCGCCTTCGATATCGTGTTCCCCGAGCCCGACCGCATGTCGCCCGCCAACGCCATGCAGTATTGGCCGCCATCGCCGGCGCTCGACAGCCTCAAGGCGGAGGTGAAGAAGCTTCCGTCCAACGATCAGAAATTTGCCGAAGCGATCGGCAAGGCGCCTGTCGTGCTCGGCTTCATCGCTTCGCCGAATAACGACTCGCTGCCGGAAACCAAGGCCGGCTTTTCCTTTGGCGGCGACGATCCGCGGCTCTTCGCGCCCTACTACCCTGGCGCCGCGGCAAGCTTGAAAGAGCTGCAAGACCCGGCGCAAGGTGCAGGCGCGCTGAACTGGATTCCGGAGTTCGACCAAATCATCCGCCGCATGCCCATCGTCGTGCGGATCGGCGATACGCTCTACCCATCGCTTGCCGCCGACGTGCTCCGCCTCGCCCAAGGCGCCTCCACTTACATCGTCAAGTCATCCGGCGCGAGCAGCGAGAAATCCTTCGGCGAGAAGACCGGCATCGTTAAAGTCCGCATCGGCGACTTCGAGATCCCGACCGAAGCCAACGGCCAGATGTGGATTCGTTTCACGCCACAGTCCAAGGAGCGCTATCTACCCGCCTGGAAAGTGCTGAACGGCGAGATCGGCCAAGATCAGATCGAGGGTCGCATCCTCCTTATCGGCACGAGCGCGGCGGGCCTGCTCGATCTTCGCGCCTCCCCGCTCGAAGCTTCAATTCCCGGCGTCGAACTCCACGCCGAGGCCATCGAGCAGATTCTACAAGGCGCCTTTCTCTTAAGACCCGACTTCGCCACCCCCGCCGAGCTTCTCTATATTCTCGTGCTCGGCACCCTCATTGCCGTTCTCATCTACCGCACCGGCGCGCTCGGGGGCGCCGTCCTCGGCGCTATCGCGATCGCGGGCGTGATCGGCTTCTCCTGGTATGCGTTCGATGTATTGGGCTGGCTGGTCGATCCCATCTATCCCGCGATCGCGCTCTCAGCCATTTATCTCGCCGGCTCATTGTTCATGTTCTTGCGCACCGAGCGGGAGCGGAACCGCGTGCGCAACGCCTTCTCGCACTACATGGCGCCGGCACTGGTGAAGCGCCTGGCCGACGATCCAGGCCAGCTCAAGCTCGGCGGCGAGACCCGCGATATGACGCTTCTCTTCAGCGACGTGCGTGGCTTCACCACCATCTCGGAAGGGCTCGACGCGGAAGAGCTCACGCGCTTCCTGAACGGTCTGTTCACCCCGCTCAGCAACATCGTCCTCGACGAGCAAGGCACGATCGACAAGTTCATGGGCGATGCGTTGATGGCCTTCTGGAACGCGCCGCTCGACGATACCAACCATCCGGGTCACGCCTGCAGCGCGGCGCTCCGCATGATGCGGGAGATGGACGTCTTGAATGCGCGCTGGCGCGACGAGGCGGTGGCCAAGGAGCGGCCGTTCAAGGAGGTCAAGCTCGGCATCGGCCTCAACACCGGCCTATGCTGCGTCGGCAATCTCGGCTCCGACACCCGCTTCGACTATTCGGTGATCGGCGATAACGTGAACATCGCCTCGCGCCTGGAGGGCCAGTCGAAGACCTACGACCTGATGACGATCGTGGGCCCGGACACCACAGCCCGGGCCGCGGACTTCGCCTTTTTGGAGATCGACCTCCTCAAGGTGAAGGGCAAGACGGCGGCGACGCGCATCTTCACGCTTCTCGGCGATTCCGCTCTCAAGGAAAGCCGTTCCTTCATCGACCTCACAGCCAGGCACGGCGAGTTCCTGTCCAAGTACCGGGCCAAGGACTGGGACGCGGCCGAAAGCCTGAGCCATGAGTGCGAGAAGATGGACGGCATCCAACTCAACCGCCTCTATGCGCTCTATCGCGAGCGGATTGCGGCCTTCCGCGTCACCCCGCCCCCGCCCAATTGGGACGGCACGGCCGAGGCCTTGTCGAAGTAAGCCAATGCCACAGATAGCGATCCTCGTCCTTGCCGCAGTCGGCGTGCTCATGCTGAAGCACGCGGCCGCCGACTTCTTTCTCCAAACCCCGTTTCAGTATTGCAACAAGGGGATCTACGGCCATCCCGGCGGCTTCTTGCACGCTGGCATTCATGTCGCGCTGACGCCGCTCGTCTATCTCCTGATCGCGCCAGCCTCGCTGCTTCTCGCCGCCTCCATCGCGCTTGGCGAATTCGTCGTGCACTACCACATCGATTGGGCCAAGGAGCAGATTACCCGCCGCGCCGGCTACACGCCCCAGACGCCGCGCTTCTGGCACGCGCTCGGCATCGACCAGCTCCTGCACGGGCTGACCTACCTTGTCATCGTCGGCGTGCTGATCTGGGCGGCGAGCTAAAGCAGAGCCGAAATCTCGCGATTGGCGAACTCGAGGCGGTCGGAAAGCAACCGGATGATCAGCTTGTGGAGCGCCGCGGCCGCCGCCGGGTCCTTCTCCTGCATCTCATCGAATGCTTCGCGCGTCAGCCGGTAGACCAGGGTCGGCTCCTCGGCGACCACGTTCGCCGTGCGCGGCATGTGCCGATAGAAGCCCATCTCACCCACCACCGTGTGGCCGATCATGCGGCGGAGCCGGATGGGACGGCCATGCTCGTCGATAATGGTGATGGCGACGCAGCCCGATGCTTGGAAGACCACCGAGTCCGACGGCTCGCCCTGCTTGAACAAGAGCTGCCCGTTGTCGAGCTCCTGGCGTTGCATGAAGGGCGCGATACGGTCGAAGTCGATCTGCCCGCCAAACTCTTTCTGCAGCCACGTCTCGAAGCTGTGCGTGGAGGCGTCGCCGACCTCGTGATAGAGGAGCAACATGTCCTCGCACCACTCGACGGCCTCATTGCGGGTGCCGAATTTCTGGTGCGGCCGCGTCGCGCCGAAGAAACCCGCGCCATCGAAGGCCGCGCGCATGGCGTCATTCAGCCCGGAAAAGGCCAGCGTCACGCCGTGTTCCTCGCAGAAGTTGCGAAGCTTGACGAGGCTCAGAACAGCCGAGGTGTCGAGGCCTTGCACGGCGCTGAAGTCGAGCACGATGTAGCCGACCGGCCTGTCCTCCTGACTTTCGATGACCTTCTTGATGCGCTCGAACAGGCCGTTGGACGAGCCGAAGAAGATGAAGCCGGAGAGCCAGAACACGTGGACCCGCTTGCCTTCCTCGTGCAGGAGGCGCGTCTGCTCCGGCGAGCGCTCCACATTGCTTGAGAACTCGTAGCGCGTGAGGTGGCGGCGGATCACGCCGATACGGCTATAGGACAGCGCGAACAGAAGGCAGGCCCCGACAACGCCGAGCACCACGCCCATAAAGTAGCCAAAATTGATGATGACGAGCATCATCGCGATGGCAAGGCCCCCATCTGCCCACGAACGCTGCGCCGGAGACGCAGTGAGCTCGGCGAAAATAATAACGCCGAGATAAGCGAGCATGCCGCCGAGGATCGCCTTCGGCACGACGCTGCCGACATCGATTCCTGAGAACAAAATGACGGCGCAGCCGATACCGACGATGGCGCCCGCCCATCGCGTCGTGGCCCCCAACTCATCGAGCAGCAAGCATGCGTTCATGGACAAAGACCCGCCAAATCCGCCGAACACTGAGGCGAGGAAGTTGGCAAGGCCGTTGGAGCGAAATTCCTGGTCGAGGTCGCCGCTCTTTTGACGCGCCACTTCGAGGCTCGACACATCCAGCAGAAGCGCGATGGCCATGACGCCACAGAACGAGCCGATCTCCGCGCTGCTCTGGAAGATGACGGCCCAGTCGACTTGCTGACCCATCATGGCTTGAATTGGCCACCACAGGGTCAAATCGCCGAGGCTTGGCAGGAACCAGGCGCTCCGCACTGTTGCATCATCGACGAATCCAAACAGGGCGACATCGAGGCCGATGAGAAAGCCAAAGAACGCGACGGGCAACGCAAGAAAACTCGGCAGGAACCGGCCCAACAAGGGAATCGATACAGCAAACAAGACGCCGACAACGATCTGCGGACCATAAAGCGATGAGTACAGAACCTCCCAGCTCACCGGAGACAGCGTCAGATTAGTCTGAGTGACCACCTCCACACCGCCGGTGACCAGGAGCCAACCGGAGGCCGCGAGAAAGCCGCCGATCACCGGATAAGGGATGAAGCGTAGCCATTGACCGAGCTTGAGCGCGCCGATGCCGAAGAGAAGGATGCCGGTCAAGAACGTGCTGACCGAGAGCGCGACCAGGATATTGACGATAATCTGAGCGTTGCTCGCACCCTTTGCAGCAAGGGCTGTGGCAATCGATGCGGCGAGCACGCTCATCACGGCCACGGCCGGCGAGTCCGGTCCGCCAATGACGGGCGAGAAGGTCGAAGTCAGGGAGATGACCACGCAAGTCACCACCGTTCCCATGATCAGCCCGGCAAGCCCCAAGGGAAAGCCGGCGGCGATATCACCGGTGAAGATGAGCGCGGCGAACGAAATGCAGTAAGCGATCTGAACTACGGCAGAGATAACGCCCGCAACGGCGTCACGACCGAGCTTCGGTAGATCGACGTTGCGCGGGCGCTTGAGCGCCAAATTCGCGAGGAGCGACAAGGGCGTTATATGGAAAGCTTAAGGGTTGAGTCAGGGCCGATCATGGCCGGGGGCTGCGACAATGCAAGGCAAAAATGGCAAGCGGAGGGTGCCCGACCCCGCGACAGATCAGCGTGGCGGCGCCGAACGCCTCAGGCGTTCGGCCAGCGTACGCATGACGGCAATGGCGAAGAACGGCGTCTCGTGCACCAGGAACAGAAAGCTCTTCTCGTTGATGGGCGCGAGTTCGCATGCCGTCTTGGCGCGGGCGGTGGCGCTTCGCGGCGATCCGTCGATCAGCGCCATCTCCCCGAAGATGCCGCCGCCGGACAAGGTCTCGATCACCTCACCGTTCCGCTCGATCTCGACGTTGCCGGAGCGGACCACATACATGTGGTCGCCCTTGTCGCCTTCCGCGAAGATGACCTCGCCCGGGCCGTAGGTGGCAAGCGGGAAGCCCGCATTGGCGAGCAGGCCCAGATCGACCCCAGGGATGGGCATGGCTGGACGTCCTCTTACCGTGGATCTCGGTAAGCGATGCTACCTCAAGCCCGTGCTAAGACGATAGCGTGAACGGATCGAGCGGCGCCCGCACGCCCGGCGCAGTCCGGCCCGTGCCCGCCACTTTCGGGTTCCACCGCGCGGGGTCCAGCCCCATTTCCACGGTCCATTTGCCATCGCGCGTGGGCTCCTGCGTCGCCTTTGACAACAGCCCGTTGAAGGCGAAGCGCGGGACCACCACGAAGCCGAGCTGGCTCAGCTGCCCGGTCATGCGCTTGCCGTCATTGAGCGCGAAGCCCCAATGCTGGAGATGGCAGCTCAGCGCGACGAAGCCGACACCTGCGGCGTCTCGCTCCCGCGAGAACATCTGATCGGTGAAGAACGCCTGCCCGATGGCGAGCCCACAGAGACCGCCGGCGAGGCGCCCGGAGCGATCCCACACCTCCACCGAATGGGCGTAACCCGCCCCGTGCAGGCCCATGAAGGCCTCGGCGATATCGGGTTCGGTCGCACAGCCGCGCACGACGCCCGCGAAATCTTCGTCGAAGCTCACGCCGTAGGTCCGCGTCTGTAGCAGCCGCCACACGCGGGGCGACACGTAGGCATTCTCGGGGAACGACACCACGCGCTCCGCAGGAGCCCACCATCTCCCCCCGGATGGATAAAGACCTTTGGCATAGGCCGCGATCAATGTCGGCACGCTCAGGTCCGTGCACGTGCCTGCGAGCCCTTCGGGATGCGGCAACGCCTTGTCCGGGTCGGGCAAACTGCGGCCAAACCCCACGAAATGCCTGGCGAGCATCGCCAGCGCTGCCGGCTTGCCCGAAAGCCCCGAGGTCACGAGGCGACGCGATACTTGACTGAACACCTACCAGCTCCCTACGCAAATACGCGGCTCACGCCGCCCAATCTGTTCCCCGAACTGGCGGGGCGCCAGTCGGCTACCACTTCGAGTCCGGCTTCGACGGTCCACCGCCCGCGCTTGCCGCCCTGGCCTACGGCCTTGCCGAGAAGGCGCACGAACGCCGCGCGCGGGATCATGCGAAAGCCCATGTCGAGAATGGTCGGCGTCGCCCACTTGCCGTCGTTCAGCAGATAACCCCATTTGGCCAGATGCCAGTTGAGCACCGCGAAGCCGAGCTTCGACGTATTGTCCTCGCGGCTGAACTGGGACTCGGTGAAGAACGCCCGGCCGATGGCAACGCCATAGCCGCCGCCGACAAGCACGCGGTCGCGGTTCCACACCTCGAAGGAATGCACAAGCCCTGCGTCGTACAGCGCCGCAAAAGCGCGCATGATGCGCGGTGTGATCCAGGTGAGACGCCAGCGCCCTTCGCGCTTGCCGGCACACGCCTTGATGACACCTTCGAAGTCGCGGTCGAAGGTGACGGTATAAGCGCCGCGGCGCATGAGTCGCCGCAGCCGCTTCGCGATGTGAAAGTCGTCGAAGAACAAGACACAACGCTCCGGCGGCGACAGCCATTTGGTCGGGCCGAAATGCGCATGCGGGAAGATCCCGCGCGCATACGCTTCAGCCAGCGTCGCCACGGTGAGGTCGTCGGCGATGCCGACCAACTCGCCCGCATCGGGCATCTTGGCGAGATCGGGCAGCCTGTCGCTCGGCTCCAGGAGATGTCTCAGGCAAAGCCGCGCGAGCGGCAGCAGCCGATCGATGCGCTTGGGTCGGAGCGACCAGGCGGTGCCGAGCACCACGCGCTGGAGCGTCTCGAGCGGCGTCTCGCGAAAGAGCGCATCGCGCCGCGCGAGCCGGTCGGGCAGCGGCTGGGCGCGACTTTCGTCCACGGACGGCTCGAGCGCGGCCGCTTCACGCGGGAGCTGATTGAGCAAAGGCACCGGCGACACCAACGCGAAAACAGACGGACAGCCGGTGGCCAGGCATGGCCCACCTGCCGAGCCCGGAGCTTGCCTGCAAAAGGATTCCTAACGGGTTAACGCTGGCGCGCCTTGGTTTTCGGGGCCTATCGCGGAGGCTGTTAAGACTTTTGCGGCCGTCACGCGTTGCCGCTGCGCACCCGCGCCACCGCCTCGAGCCAGCCCGCATAGCGGGCCTCGCGCTCGTCCGCGCTCATCTGCGGCTCGAAGATCCTGGACGGCGCCCAGGCGGCGGCCAGCGCCGCGTCGTCGCCGTAGAAGCCGACCGCCTGGCCCGCGTGATAGGCGGCGCCGAGCGCGGTGGTCTCTGGCATCGCTGCGACCTCGACCCGCTCGCCCAGGATGTCGGCGAGGCGCTGCATCGCCCAGGCATTCGCCGTCATGCCGCCGTCGACACGCAGCGCGCGCGTCGGCTCGATGCCGCTCACTGCCATGTCCTGGCGCATGGCGGTCAGGAGATCCCGGGTCTGGAAAGCGACAGCCTCAAGCCCCGCCGCCACGATGTCGGCCTTCGACGCGGCACGGCTCAAGCCGACGATGGCGGCCTTCGCTTCCGCATCCCAGAACGGCGCGCCGAGCCCCTGGAACGCCGGCACGAGATACACGCCCGCGTTCGGATCGGCCTTTCGCGCCAGCGCCTCGCTCTCCTCGGCCGTGGCGATGAGGCCGAGACTGTCGCGCAGCCACTGGATCGTGGCGCCGGCCATGAAGATCGCGCCTTCGAGCGCATAGATGCGCGCGCCCTCGCGCTGATGCAGGATCGTCGACAGCATGCGCGTCGCCGACGCCACCTTCTCATCGCCCGTGTTGGCGACCACGAAGCAACCCGTGCCGTAGGTCGCCTTCAGCATGCCAGGTTCAAAGCACGCCTGACCGTAGGCGGCGGCCTGCTGGTCGCCGGCAACGCCTCGGATGGGAAGAGCCGCGCCAAAATGCTCCTTAAGCGTCTCCCCGAAATCGCCCTGGCTGTCGCGCACTTCGGGCAACATCGCGCGCGGAATCCCGAGCCGCGCCAAAAGCCGCGCGTCCCACGTTCCGCTCCTGATATCGAACAGCTTGGTGCGCGCGGCGTTCGTCGCGTCGGTGACGTGCAAAGCCCCGCCCGTGAGCTTGAACAGGAGAAAACTGTCGATGGTGCCGAAGCAGACCTCCCCGCGCGCCGCGCGCGCCCGCAAGCCGGGCACGTTGTCCAGCAGCCATGCGAGCTTGGTCGCCGAGAAATAAGGATCGATGACGAGCCCCGTGGTCTCGGCCACATGCGCACCCCAGCCTTCCCGCTCGAGCGCATTGCAGAGCGGCGCCGTGCGCCGGTCCTGCCACACGATGGCATTGGCGAGCGGTTTGCCGGTCGCCCGGTCCCACACGACAGTGGTCTCGCGCTGATTGGTGATGCCGATGGCGGCGATGGATTGCGCGCCGACATCCTTCAGCACCGTGCGGCAGACCTCAAGCACCGCCCGCCAGATCTCCTCCGGATCGTGCTCCACCTGCCCCGGCGCCGGATAGATCTGGGTGAGCGGAACTTGAGCCGTCGCCTTCGGCCGTCCCGCCTCGTCGAACAGGATGGCGCGCGTGCTCGTCGTCCCCTGATCGATGGCAAGGACGTAGCTTTTGCTCATGGCACAGCGCCCGCGGTCTCGCTCACGATCCACGCGCAGTATTCGGCGCTGCCGCCCTCCGTCGGCAAGACGAGCAGCGCCGGCACCTCGTAAGGATGCAGCCGCTTCGTCTCGGCCATCACCCGGTCGGCGAGCCCAGCCCGCGTCTTGATGATCATGGCGACCTCGTTCGCCTCCTCCCGCGCACCCTTCCACTCGAAGATCGAGATCATGCCGGGGAACATGTTGACGCAAGCCGCAAGCCGCGCCGCCACCAGCGCTCCCCCGACCCGCTTGGCGTCTTCGAGGCTCGGGAAAGTCGTGTAGATCAGGACCGGGCCGTCTGCGTTCTCCATTGGGTCACCATTCACCGTGGTTTGAGACACTTGCATGATTTGGGTGCCACAGCTTTATAGTGCCCCCTTCCAAAGGCCGGTCCAAGCGCATCGAACTTGATCATGGCACGCTTCGAAAAAATTGCCTTCGTCGCCAGCGAGACACAGGAGGCGGCAGACGCGTTCAGGGCGCTTTCCAAGCGCTATGGCAACGTGGCGCCCGAAGCGGCCGACGTGATCGTCGCGCTCGGCGGCGACGGCCTCATGCTCCAGACCATGCACAGCCATCTGACCAGCCGCATCCCCATTTACGGCATGAACCGGGGCTCGGTGGGCTTTCTGCTCAACGACTATCGGGAGAACGAGCTGAAAGAGCGGTTGGAACTTGCGGAGGTCACGGTCATCCATCCTCTGCGCATGACGGCTCACAACACCAAGCGAGAGACCCATCAAGCGCTCGCCATCAACGAGGTGTCTCTGTTCCGGCAGATCTACCAGGCGGCCAAGCTCAGAATTACGGTCGACGACACGGTCCGCCTCAGCGAGCTCATCTGCGACGGCGTGCTCGTCGCCACGCCTGCCGGCAGCACCGCGTATAATCTCTCGGCGCATGGGCCGATCCTACCGATCACCGCACCACTCCTCGCCCTCACCCCGATCTGCCCGTTCCGGCCGCGCCGCTGGCGCGGCGCACTCCTGCCGAACGAAGCTAGGGTGACGATCGACGTGCTGGAGCCGGACAAGCGGCCCGTCAGCGCCGTGGCCGACCACACCGAATTCCGCAACGTCGTCTCGGTCGAGGTGAAGGAGGAAAGCAAGATCGACATCTTCATGATGTTCGATCCCGGCCACACGCTCGCCGAGCGCATCCTCGCCGAGCAGTTCGGCTACTGACGGGTCTTCACGGCCGCGACAGCTCGAACACCTCGTCGATCACCGCATAGTCGCCATAGCCGAGCCGCGCGATGGGCTTGACCTTGGTCACGTCCACCTTGTCACCGACGATCACGGCATCGTCGATATGCACGCCGACCACTTGACCCAACACGATGGCGTGCGTCCCCGGCCCGCCGTTAGGGCCAGGCAGGTCGATGGTGCGCCAATAGCGGCACTCGAAGGCCACCGGCGATTCCGCGACCCGCGGCGGCGCGACGAGCTTCGACGGCGCGGCCGTGAGCCCGGCGAGCGCCATCTCGTCCACCTCCGGCCCCACATGCTGCGAGGTGCGGTTCATGGCCTCGCGCAGATCGTAAGTGGCGAGCGAGCACACGAACTCGCCGGTCTCCTCGGCATTGCGCTGGCTGTCCTTGCGGCCACCCGAGGAGAACATCACGAAATGCGGGTCGGTGGAGACGGCGTTGAAGAAGCTGTACGGCGCGAGATTGACGACGCCGTTCTTGCCGAGCGTCGAGATCCAGCCGATGGGCCGCGGCGTCACGAGGGCCTTGAAGGGGTCCCATTTGAGGCCGTGCGTGTTGGCAACCGCGTCGTAGAACATCAAGACAATCCTCAGGGCGCCAGGAGACTCAAGGCCGCCAAGACGTGACGATGTCGGCAAGCTCGGGCCGCTCCCGCTCGTCGGGCTTCTCCTTCGCCGTGCCGATATAGACGAACCCGGCGACGCGCTCGTTATCGGCAAGCTGAAGCGCCTTCCGCACGCCGTCGCTATAGGCATACCACTCGGTGATCCACTGCGCACCGTAGCCGAGCGCCGTCGCCGCCACGATCAGGTTCTGGCACGCGGCACCGGCGGACAGCACCTGCTCCCATTCCGGCGCGGCAGGGTTCTTGGTGATCCGGGAGATGACGGCGATGACGAGCGGCGCGCGCAGGAAGCGCTTGGCTTCGGTCTCGAGCCGGAACGCGCTCGGATCGGGCTCTTCCGCGCGGCATGCCTCTGCGAGCGCCTTGCCGAAAGCCTCCCGCGCCGCGCCCTGAAACAGCACGAAGCGCCATGGCACGAGCTTCTTATGGTCGGGGACGCGCGCCGCGGCGGTGAGGATCTGCTCAATTTCCGCCGCGCTCGGACCGGGTTCCTGAAGCGCGTTGGCGGAGACGGAACGGCGGGTCAGAAGGTGGGCGAGAGTGGGGTTCGACATGAGCCTCATGCTATTTCGCTAAAGCCATGCTCCCTATCGCGAATCGAGGCCTCGAACAATGTCGGAGCTTGCGTCCAAATAGCTCTTTCCGCTTCAAAAATCGGCCTCATTCACGGCCGAATTTCGATCCGTGTTCCGCGCCCGAAGCCTGTATAAGGGTGGCGGCTGACTTGATCGGGTGAGAAACGCTATGCGGGGGAAAGGCTTCGCGGCGCTGAAGCTGTTGCTTTTGGCCGCCTGTTCCCTTGGCGCCGGCATCGCGGCCGCCGAGGACGCCCCCATGTCGAGCCCGACCCCCACGGTCCTCGTGCTCGATGCCTCCAAGAGCATGAACGCCAAGATCGGCGACACGATCAAGCTCGACGTTGCGCGCGACGGGCTCCGGCAAGCCATCACCGACGATGCCGGGCGCTTGTCCTTCGGCCTCGTCGCCTTCGGCCACCGCAAGGCGTCGAACTGCGCCGACACGGAAATTCTGGCGAAGCCCGGCGCGCTGACCACGGAGACCTCCGAGAAGCTCCTCGACGGCATCAAGGCCAAGGGGCAAGCACCCGTCGCCGCCGCGATCAGCGATGCGGCGAGCCTCGCAGGATCGCCCGACGAGCCTCTCGACGTTGTCCTTGTCGCTGACGGGGGCGATAGCTGCGATGCGGATATCTGCGTCACCGCCGATGCGCTGAAGCAAAAGACGAAGGGCTTACGCATCCACGTCGTGGGCTTAAGCGACAAGCTGGAAGACATCCAGCCGCTTGCCTGCATCGCCGCCGCGACCGGCGGCAAGTTCGTCGCCGCCACCAGCGAGAACGCCTTCCAGGAAGGGCTCAAAGCCGTATTCGAGGCGATCGGCCGTCCGGCTGCGACCGAGGTGGTCGCCGCGAACGCGGCCGATACGCACGATGACACCGTGCCCGGACAAACGGCGATCCAGAAAACCCCCGGCGAGACGGCGGTGCTCAAGTCCGGCGGAGCGCCGCAGACGCTCGTGCAGCGCACGCTGCCGCCTGCGCCGCCGGAGCCGCAGGAGCCGGTGCCGGTGACCTTCCGGGCGCTCATCACCGATGTCGGCCCGAAGCTGCAAACGGGCCTGACCTGGCGCATCTACGACGCCAAGCCTTCCGCCGACGGCAGCTACGCACTCATCAGCACCCATCGCGAAGCCACGCCGACGGCGGCGCTCCTTCCCGGCGAGTACCTGGTCAACGCCGCCTACGGGCTCTCGAACCTCACCAAGAAGATCAAAGTGGAGGGCGGCAAGTCCCTCGACGAGAAGTTCGTCCTCAACACCGGCGCGCTCGCCTTGCGCGGGGTCCTGGCAAATGGGCAGGAGTGCCCTGAAGGCAGCGTCCGCTTCGACATTCTCTCCGACGAGGAGGACCAGTTCGGCAAGCGGCGCACCATCCTCGCGGATGCCCCGGGCCACACCGTCATCCGGCTCAATGCCGGCGCCTATCACATCGTCAGCCTCTATGGGGATACGAACGCCAAAGTGGACGCCGATGTGACGGTCGAGCCGGGGCGGATCACCGAGGCCACAATCAAACATACCGGCGCGAAGATCACCTTCCGCCTCGTCCAGAGCTTGGGCGGCGAGGCGCTGGCCAACACCAAATGGACGATCCTCACCTCGGCCGGGGACACGGTGAAATCGGCCGTTGGCGCCCTACCCACGCACATCCTCGCCGCCGGCAGCTATGCCGTGATCGCGGACCACGGCGGCCAGAAATACACCCGGAAATTCTCCATCGAGCCCGGCGCCGACAAGCAGGTCGAGGTGGCCATCGACGACGGGCCGACCTCGCCGGAGGCGCTGAAAGCCTTGCTCGATCCGCCCGAGCCGCCAGCCCCCGGAACGGGAACGCTTGCCGGCGAAGGCGGCGGAGGTGCGGTCGGGTTCGACGGCTTCTCGTCGCGGCCTGCGGATCCCAACGCGCCGTTGCTTAATCCCGGCACGCTGTTCCGGCCCTCCGCGCAGTGAGCCTTACGCGGCCGCGGCGGTGCGGTTCGCCTGGCGCAAATCGGGCGGCACGGCCTCGTCGACCAGCATCTTGACCGCGTCGTCGAGCGTCATGACCTCTTGCTTCTGCGAGCCGAGACGGCGCACCGACACGGTGCCCTCTTCCGCCTCGCGTTTGCCGACCACCAGCATGATCGGCACCTTGGTCACCGAGTGCTCGCGCACCTTGTAGTTGATCTTCTCGTTGCGGAGATCGGCCTCGGCGCGCAAGCCCGCCTCTTTCAGGCGCGCCAGCACCGTCTCGGCGTAAGCATCGGCGTCCGACACGATGGTGGCGACCACGGCTTGCGTCGGCGCGAGCCACAGCGGCAGATGGCCGGCATAGTGCTCGATCAGAATGCCCGTGAAGCGCTCGAGCGAGCCGAACATGGCGCGGTGGATCATCACCGGCACCGCCTTCTCGCCGTCGGGCCCGATATAGAAGGCGCCGAGCCGTTCCGGCATGTTGAGATCCACCTGGACCGTGCCGCACTGCCAATCGCGGCCGATGGCATCGCGCAGGACATATTCGAGCTTCGGCCCGTAGAACGCGCCCTCGCCCGGGTTGAGCTCATAGTTAAGCCCCGCTGCTTCGACTGCGCGCTTCAGCGCCGCTTCCGCCTTGTCCCACACGACATCGGCGCCAACTCGCTTCTCCGGCCGGTCGGAGAACTTGATGCGCACGTCTTCGAAGCCGAAATCGCGATAGATCGACAGCATCTGCTCGTTGAGCTTCACACACTCCTCGGTGATCTGGTCCTCGGTGCAGAAGATATGCGCATCGTCCTGCGTGAAATGGCGCACGCGCAAAAGCCCGTGCAGCGCGCCGGACGGCTCGTAGCGATGCACCTTGCCGAATTCGGCAATGCGCAGAGGGAGATCGCGATAGCTCTTCAGACCGTTCTTGAAGATCTGCACATGGCCCGGGCAGTTCATGGGCTTGCAGCAATAGACGCGCTCGTCGGGCGTCTCGGCGATGTACATGTTCTCGGCGAACTTCTCCCAATGGCCCGACTGCTCCCAGAGCTTGCGCTCCATCATGTCCGGCGAGTTCACCTCGAGATAGCCCCACGCGTGCTGGCGGCGGCGCATATACCCGATCAGCGATTGGAACAGCGCCCAGCCCTTGGCGTGCCAGAACACGGCGCCCGGCGCCTCTTCCTGAAAGTGGAACAGGTCCATCTCGCGGCCCACGCGCCGGTGGTCGCGCTTCTCCGCCTCTTCGAGCTGATGCAGATAGGCCTTGAGGTCGTCCTCGCTCGCCCACGCCGTGCCGTAGATGCGCTGGAGCATGGGCCTGTTGGAATCGCCACGCCAATAGGCGCCGGCGATCTTGAGCAGCTTGAAGCCTTTGCCGATGCGGCCCGTGGTATCCATGTGCGGCCCGCGGCACAGGTCGAACCAGTCACCCTGGTGATAGACCTTGACGTCCTCGCCCTCGGGGATCGCGTCGACCAGCTCGACCTTGAAATTCTCGCCCTTCTCGGCGAACACCTTCCTCGCCTTGTCCCGGCTCCAGACCTCGACCGTAAAGGGATGATTGGACGCGACGATCTCGGCCATCTTCTTCTCGATCACCGGCAGATCCTCCGGCGTGAAGGACTCGTCACGGGCGAAATCGTAATAGAAGCCGTTCTCGATCACCGGGCCGATCGTGACTTGCGTGTCGGGATAGAGCGACTGCACCGCCTCGGCCATGACATGCGCGGCATCGTGGCGGATGAGGGTCAGCGCCTCCGGATCGGACCGGGTGATGATGCGGATCTTGGCGTCGCGCTCGATCGGCTCGCCGAGATCGCGCAACGTGCCGTCGATCTCGACGGCAACGGCGTTCTTCTCGAGCGATTTGGCGATCTGGCCCGCGACCTCCTTGCCGGTGACTCCAGATTTGAAGTCGCGCGCGGAACCATCAGGAAATGTCAGGGAAATCATCTTGTCTCTCCTCTCACTCCTGCGTACCAGCGCAGGTAAGACGGAATTGGGTCGGCGGGGCCGCTTTTAGCGGGAATCGGCCGGCACGTCACTCGTATTTAGGCGCCAGCGGCCATAGCGCCAAGGGGCGAAGGGATGGTGCTCGCGGCTGAGGTCGGGCACCGGATCGAAGCCGTGACTGCCCCAGGGATGACAGCGGCTGAGCCGCGCGAGCGTGAGCCAGCCGCCCTTCCACGCCCCGTTCGTCTCGATGGCCTCGCGTGCATAATCGGAGCAGGTCGGCAGGTGCCGGCAATGGGCGCCGACGAGGGGCGAGAAGGTGTAGCGGTACGCCATGATGGGCGCCAGCAGGAGCGCTTTGGCCGCCCGCTGACCTAAAGTCGCGCTCATGGGAAAGGGTCGCCGTTCTTGTGGGTGAAGACGAAGCGGCCACCGTCTTTACGCGCCGCCATGTCGATGTCGCTGTAGTGCGCCACCTCAGTCTCAGCGCGCGTGCCGACCTCGAGATAGACGACAGGCTTGTCGGTGCGATTGATCAAATGATGGCCGTCCGCACGGCCCGCTGGGAACCCTGCGGCCATGCCCGGCTTGAGCAGCGTCTCGCCGGCGTCCGTCACGAGCGTCGCCTCGCCCTCGAGCACATAGACGAACTCGTCCTCATTGGCGTGCCAGTGACGCTGCGACGACCATGCGCCGGGCGGCAAGGTGACGAGGTTCACGCCGAACTGCGTGAGACCGAGCGCGTCGCCGAGCGCACGCTTGGCGCGGCCCGCCACCGCTTCCGCAAACGGCGCCGGATAGCCGCTGCCTGTGCGGGGGCTCACGCTCAGCGCGTCGAGCCAGCAGGTCTTCTCTTCGCTCATGCCTGCCTCATCGTGTGAATGACGCCGCATCGGCGCCCGCCCGCTCGGCCTCGATCTGCGCAATGGCATCCTCCACCGCGTCGAACACGAGCAGGGTCGAGGCATGCCGCGCCTTGTAGTCGCGCACGGGCTCGAGCAGCGCCAGATCCTTCCATTTGCCGGTCGGCGGCTTCCCGCCCTCTTTGAGCATCTTGCGCATCGCCGCGCCCACCTCGCGGAGCTCCGCCGCGTTCGACCCCACGATCTCCCGACCCATGATCGAGGCCGCTGTCTGGCCCAAGAGGCAGGCCCGCACGGTCTGGCCGTAATCGGTCACCACATCCCCGTCCATGACGAGGTCGATGCCCACCCGGCTGCCGCAGAGCTTGGAGTGCGCCGTGGCTGTGGCCTGCGGCGCGGACAACCGCTCCGTGCGGGGCATGGCTGCAGCCAAATCAAGCAGTTGCTGGCTATAAATGTCGTCCGGCAGGGTCATCTTGTCATCCGTCGTCAACCTGGCTCGCCTTGCAGGCTGATTTCACGCATTATATATGCACCGAGGGGGCGGACGGCCACGCGCCCCATGTCGCGCCTTGAGAATGTCAGCCAGATAAGGAAGCCTCAAGTTATGGACGCCCCAACCAAAGACAGGCGAACCCCGCTCTATGCCGGCATCGAAATCGGCCGCGGCCCTCAGATCACCCGTCCCTCGCGCGAGAAGGCCGAGGAGGCCGTGCGCACGCTCATCGCCTATGCGGGCGACGATCCCGCTCGTGAGGGTCTGCGCGACACTCCGCGCCGCGTGACGAGCGCTTATGACGAGTTCTTCGCCGGCTATAAGGAAGATCCCTTCGAGGTGCTGTCCCGGACCTTCGACGAAGTCGCCGGCTACGACGACATCGTCATGCTGCGCGACATCGAGCTTCATTCCCATTGCGAGCACCACATGATCCCGTTCATCGGTAAGGCGCATATCGCGTACTTCCCGACGGACCGCGTGGTCGGCTTGTCCAAGCTCGCCCGCGTGGTCGAAGTGTTCGCCCGCCGTCTGCAGACGCAAGAGACCATGACCGCCCAGATCGCCGAGACCATCGACAGGGTGCTGAAGCCCAAGGGCGTGGCCGTGATGATCGAGGCGGTGCACCAGTGCATGTCGATCCGCGGCGTGCGGAAGCCTGACGTGGCGACCATCACCACGCAGTTCACCGGCATATTCAAAGAGGATCCGGCGCAGCAGGCGCGCTTCATGCAGTTGGCGACCGAGCGCGGCCGTTTGTAAGCCGCAGCCCCGGCCGCGAAGGATTTAGTCGCGGTGACCAAAGCCGACGTCTTCCCCAGGATCGACGATAAGACCGCGCGCGAGGAAGGAACCGTCTTCGCGCCGGATTTCGACGCGCACGGTCTCCTGCCCGTCATCGTCACCTCCGCCGAGACGGGCGAGGTGCTGATGTTCGCCTATATGAACGCCGAGGCCTTGGCGCTCTCCCTCGAGACCGGCGAGGCGCACTACTGGTCGCGCTCCCGCAACGCGCTGTGGCGCAAGGGCGAGACAAGCGGCAACGTTCAGCGCATCGTCGAGATGCGCACCGACTGCGACCAGGACGTGCTGTGGCTCAAGGTCGAGATGGCGGGCTCGGGCGCCTGCTGCCACACAGGCCGGAAGTCTTGTTTCTATCGCGTCGTTGCACCCGGGGAAGGCGTGAGCGCCGCTCCGTCGCTCGTCCTTGTCGACGCCGAGCGCCAGTTCGACCCGGAGGCCGTCTACGGCCATTCTGCCGCCGCAAAGGGAACCTTAAAGAGTTCATAGTACTAGTCTAATTCAACTTGAGACTCGCAAGCGGCCCCGCCCGAATACCCTAAGGACAACCGCCTGCGTTGTGGCGTTTGCCGTGACATTCGTCCGGCGTGAGGCGTGAGGTATGGCAAGACCGACGATCGGCTTGGCACTTGGAGGCGGAGCGGCACGAGGCTGGGCGCATATCGGCGTCCTGCGCAGCCTCATCGCGGCGGGCCTCGAGCCCGACATTGTCGCCGGCACCTCCATCGGCGCCGTAGCCGGCGCCTGCTACGTCACCGGCAAGCTCGATGCGCTCGAGGACTTCGCCTCGACGCTCACAAGGCGCCGTGTCTTCGGCTTTCTCGACTTTAACTTTACCGGCTCCGGCCTCATCACCGGGCAGCGGCTCGGCGGCCGCTTGGAGCATCACCTCAAAGGCTGCTCCATCGAAGAGCTGGACCGGAAGTTTACCGCCGTCGCCACCGAGCTCGGCACCGGGCACGAAGTCTGGCTCAACAAGGGCGATCTCGTGACCGCCCTGAAGGCCTCGTTCGCGCTGCCCGGCATCTTCCGCCCCGTGCAGATCAATGGCCGCTGGCTGATCGACGGGGCCCTCGTGAATCCGATACCCGTCTCCGTTTGCCGCGCGCTCGGCGCCCGCATCGTCATCGCCGTCAACCTGAGCTGCGACCTGTTCAGCAAGGGCGCCGTCATTCCAGATCAAGAGGCCCTCGCCGAGCCCTTGCGCTCAGACGATTCCGCCCTTCTCAAGGGAAACGGCCGCGCCGCCGTCCATCTCTTGCACCGGCAGATTTTCGGGCGGAGCGACGGCGCGCCAGGCATGTCGGCGGTGATGATGGACGCCATCAACATCACCCAGGACCGCATCGCGCGTTCGCGCCTCGCCGGCGATCCGCCCGACATCACCATCGGCCCGAGAACCGGCCATATTGGCCTATTCGACTTTCATCGGGCGAACGAAGCCATCGTGCTCGGCGCCAAGGCGACCGAGGCCCAGCTCGATGAAATCAGAATGGCCGTGCGGGCGCTCGCCGCTTGAGCAGCGACTGGCCTCGTGGCGGGAAGGCCGTCTCGATCAGCCCGTGGCGATGTATTCGCGCATGGCCGCCGCTTCCAACTCCGCTTCGGCAATACGCATCCGCACCACGTCGCCAATCGACACGAGGCCGGCAAGACGCCCCCGTTCCACCACCGGCATATGGCGGAACCGATGAGCGGTCATCTCGCCCATAATCCGGTCCGTCGTGTCCGACTCGCGGCAGCTCACGACCGCCTTGGTCATGCAGGCTTCCACCGGCTCCGTGAGCACCGAGGCGCCCGCCCTTGCGATCTCGCGGACGATGTCCCGCTCCGAGACAATGCCAACTACCTTGCCATCGTCGTCGGCGATCACGATGCACCCTATCCGGTGGATGCCGAGCAGCCGGGCGATTTCAAGCAAGGACGTATCCGGGGGGGCGGTGTAGACCTCCCTGCCCTTCAACTTCAGGATTGCAGCGACATTCATAGGTTTCCTCCAGCCCGGGAACTTGAGCCCCGTTTGCTGCGACATTCTGTCCCGTAGCGAAACGGTGCGCAAGCGAACTCGGAAACAACCGTAAGTCTCCGGTGCTTAGGAAACGCGCCACGCATTGTCGGTGGCGCTCGTCTTGTCGAAAAAACCGAAAATGAGGAGGCCGCAGAGGAATCCGCCGATATGGGCCTCCCAGGCGATACCCCCGCCCCCCGACCCGGCGAATGAGACCGAGGACAGCCCGAAATAGGCGTTCAGCACCACCCAAAATACGAGAAATCCGAGAATCCGTGGGTCGCGGAGGGTGTCGCCGAGGCTTGCGAGCGGCGCGGCGACGAAGTCTGGAGTTCGCTCTCCCGGGCGCCGCCCCGCGAAGAAGATGAACCGTAAGGCCCCGGCCATCTGTCCAGAAATGGCCGCCGAGGCCCCGACAACCGGGGCCATCGCGCCCCAATGCAGGACAAGATGGGTGAGCGCGCCGGCGACACCGCACAAAATCGAGAATGCGAAGAACCCGCGGCTGCCGATCCGCCGGGCCACGGCGCTGCCGAAGGCGAGCATCCACATCAGGTTCACCAAGAGATGCACCCAGCCGCCATGCACAACCATGTAGGTCACAAACGAGGTGACCGCGGTGACGTAACCCCCTGGGAGTTCGGCCGCCGCGCCGCTGTAGCGGGCCGGAATGAAGGCCAGCGCCAGGAGCACGGTGAGGTCCATCTCGTCCGGCAACAGCCCCCTGACGACCTGCACGGCAATCATTAGGCCTGCGGCCACCACGACGGCGGTCGGGACGTTAAGGATAGGTTCTCGTGCGGCCATGCGTGGATCTACCCGAAATGCGTGGGTCTACCGGAAGTAGTGTTCGCCTCATCCGCGCGCCGGCAACCTTAACGGCCATCAAACCTCCTCGCGGCCCCCGACGCCCGGGCCCCTGGCACACTCCCTGCTTAACAAACCGTGAGCATGCCCGCTCGGCCGTGCCAGAGCGGGATTTACCCTGGTTTGGCCCAAGGATGTGCGGGCTCGTGAGTAACGTGTAGCGTTTTGCGTCGGGTGGGTTATGCAGCAGCCAACGAGTAGGCAGCTTTACGCGTATTGGGACGGCATACGCAATGGGCGTATTGCGCCGCGCCGGTTCGAGATCGAGCCGGCGAAAATTCCGGGCCTCCTGCGCGAGACCTTCATCGCCGAGTGCACGGGTCTCCGCGCCTTCCGCTTCCGCTTGGCCGGCACCCGCATTTGCCAGCATTTCGGCCGCGAGCTCCGCGGCGTCGATTTCCTGAGCCTGTGGTCGATCGGCGATCGAGACGCCCTCGCCTCGCTCGTCCGCAACGTGCTGCAAGACGGCGCCGTTGGCCACGGCGTCTTCGATGCCTATACCAAGACGCAGCGCCACGCGCGTTTCGAGTTTACCCTGATGCCGCTGATCCACACGGGCCAGACGATCAACAGGCTCCTTGGGGCGATGACCGCGATCGAGCCGCCCTTCTGGCTCGGCAGCGAGCCTTTGGCGACCTTCGAGGTGCGCGAGCTTCACCTCCATTGGCCCGACGGCGTTCCTGCCTTCATGACAAGTGAGAGCGCCGAGGTGACCGCTCTCGCCCGCCGGCGCTTCCGCGTCGTGGACGGCGGGCTCTCTTGACGGCCGCAGGCAGGCTTCTTTGACAGGAAAGCCCCCACTTTTCCGCGCAAGCTTAGCCGTTCCTTAATGCCTGCCTAAGTAAAGCGTAAGCAGAGCTTGCGAATTTCGTATTCTCTCAAGCGCAGCAAGCTCAGGCCACAGCATGAGTCTCTTCAGCATGGAGCATTCCGCGCCCGCCCAGACCGCAAGACTTCGCGGAGAGCGGCGGAGCGACCGCCCGTTCCCGAAACTCGTGCCCGACCGGCGGCGGTATCGCCGCGTGCCGGTGAGCTTCCACGGCCGCTTCATGAGCGAGGACAAGCGGGAATATCCGTGCGAGGTCGTGAGCATGTCGGCGGGCGGCATGTCCCTGCTGGCGCCAAACAACTCCTGCGCGCCAGGCTCGCGCATCGTGGCCTATGTCGAAAATCTGGGACGCCTGGAAGGCACCGTGGCCCGCATTTTCGAGGGCGGCTTCGCGGTTGAGATCAAGGCGAGCACCCAGAAACGCGAGCGCATCGCCAATCTGCTTACCTGGTATATCAATCGTGACCTGTTGGGGTCCGACGGGCGCCAGCACGAGCGCTTCGCGCCGCGCGTTGCTTCGCAGAAGCTCATCCTGCCGAATGGCGACGTCCATGACTGCCGGGTGATCGACGTCTCCTTGAGCGGCGCCTCGATCGCCACCATGGTCAAGCCGCCGGTGGATTCCGTCGTGGTTCTTGGCCGTCTGCGCGGCGTCGTGGTGCGCCACCACGATGAGGGCGTGGCGATTCAGTTCGCCGAGCTTCAAGATCCCGACAGCCTCGCCCGTACCTTCGGCTAGGCTAAATTCGGGCTAAACAGACCCTTCTCAATTCTTTCAGTCGCTGGCGGGATAAGCTTTCCCAATTCTTGCGACGCCGGCCCTCCTCCGCTGAGCGCACCTCCCAGAAAGCGCAGAAAGCCGCGGTTGGACGCGCTTTGTTCCAATATCTCTAAAATTTTAGGTAATCCGAGAACATTCAGGTTTGAGTAGGTCTCACTAAAAAACCACTACCAATACTACTTCAAACCACGAGCTTCTTTTATCGGGATCTCAAAATCTCTCTGAGATAGTGCTCCTCAACAAACGGGGGGTGCAATGAAACACTTTATTCTAGGGTCGGCGTTTTTGATGTTTATCTCGTCGTTGCCCGCAGATGCCACCAATAATCATGCGATCAGCCTCAAGCCTCAGCTCGAGCCGCAGAAGGTAGCGTACATGCAGTCCTTCGGCGACACCTTGCCGCCCATCGGTTACGTGACCTTCTGCCGGGAGCATCAGGCAGACTGCCGTCCGTCCGGCCGGTTCGCCGATCGTATTCAGCTCACCGCCGCCAAGTTCCGCGAGCTCGACAAGGTCAACAGGAGCGTCAACGAGGCGATCGCGCCGGTCACCGACATGGAGCTCTACGGCAAGGTCGAGGTCTGGACCTATCCGGTCAAGAAGGGCGACTGCGAGGATTATGTCCTGCTCAAGCGCCGCATCCTGATCGAGCACGGCTGGCCCGAGAGCACGCTTCTCATCACCGTCGTTCGCGACGAGAACAACGAGGGCCACGCCGTCCTGACGGTCCGCACCGATCGCGGCGACTTCGTCCTCGACAACAAGCAGCGCGACATCCGCGCCTGGGCCGAAACGCCCTACACCTACGTCAAGCAGCAGTCGGCCCGCAATCCGCTGGTGTGGATCTCGCTGCTGCCGCCGAACCTGACGCCGCAGCCCGCGGTGTCGGCTTCGAACCGCCAATAAGGAGCATTCGCCCCGGTCCCACGTGGACGAGTTTAAGGCCCGGTGATCATCCCCCACCCATCCCCGACCCAACCGGGCCTTTTCCTAGAGCCGGTCTCGAAAGAGACCGGCTCCCTTTTTTTCGGGGGTTGGTCTTAGAGCGTCAGAACCAGGTCGATCAGCAAGGCGCCGATAAACAGGCTCCACAGGGCGGCGATGGCCGCGGAGAGTCCGAACCAGACCTTGGGCCGGGCCTCGATCTGCATGCCCCGCCAGGCATTGCGCATGAGGATCGCCGGCCCCGCAAAGACCCGCAAGACAACGCCGCCGAGAGACGCCAGCATTGACTCCGGCTCGACCCCGAAGCGCATCGGCTGGCCGGAGACGAGCTGGACAAAGCTTGCCAGCACGCCAGCCAGGACGAACCCGCAGGCGATGATATACGTGTAGACGACAACGGATTGCATGGTGCCCCTCACCGTTGCTTTTCGCAAAAAGCACTCTAGCGAGAGGCCCCGGGGCCCTTGCAGTGAATTCTTAAGGACTGGTTAACACGCGTGCCGCGGCGGCACGCGCGCCCTATTGCAGGTCGAAATCGAGGATCGCCATCTGGAACTGATAGGCGGTCTCGTCCTCGTCGTCATCGTCGCGGAACAGCACGCCGATGAACTCCTCGCCGATATAGACCTCGGCGGAGTCGTCCTTTTGCGGCCGCTGCCGGACCTGGATCGCAGGCAAGCGAAACGTCTTCTGCAAATAGTGCTCGAGCTTGAGAATCTCGTCTCTTGTCACCGCTATACCTCTTGAGCTGCTGCCAGCCCTAGCGGCGGCTTGCTTCGTCGCCTGAGAAGAACTGGTCCATGGTCAGCGCCGGCTCGGCGCACGTGTTGTCGCCGATCTCCCGGGCCGGTACGCCCGCCACGGTGCGCCGCGGCGGCACGTCCTTGAGCACCACGCTGCCGGCCGCGATGCGCGCGCAATCGCCGACCTTGATATTGCCGAGAATCTTGGCGCCGGCGCCGATCATCACGCCGCGGCCGATCTTGGGATGGCGGTCGCCCTGCTCGCGGCCCGAGCCACCGAGCGTAACGTTGTGCAAGAGCGAGCAATTGTCGCCCACGACCGCCGTCTCGCCGATGACAATGCCGGTGGCGTGGTCGATCATGATGCCTCTGCCGATCCGCGCCGCCGGGTGGATGTCGACCTGGAGAAACCGCGACACGAGGCTCTGCAGGTAGAGCGCGAAATCCTTGCGGCCCGCGTTCCACAGCCGGTGGCCGATGCGATAGGTCTCGAGGGCGTGGAAGCCTTTGAAATAGAGCAGCGGCTCGATCAGCCGGTCGCAGGCCGGATCGCGCTGTGCCCAGGCCATGAGATCGGCGCGGAATGCTTCGCCGAGCGAAGGATCCGCCTCGAGCATCTCGTGGAAGGTCTTGTGTATCAGCCCGGCATCGAGGGCTGCGTGTTGCATCCGGCGCGCCAGACGATGGCAGATCGCATCCTCAAGGCGCGAATGGCTGAGCACCGACGCATAGATGAAGCCGCCGAGAGCAGGCTCGCTGGCGCTGATCTCCTCGGCCTCGCGCCGGACCTGGCTCCACACCGGGTCGTAACTTTTGATCTGCGGCTCTGCGGCCGCGGCGGGCTTGTGCATCGCTACCTCACTTCGCCCCCCCTAGCAGGCTGAAGGAGCTTAGTCTACCACGGGACCCCAAGGACCTAAGCACGGGAAGTTAAAAAGTCGAGCACACCCTGCTTGAAACGGGCATCCCCGACCGCCTTCATATGATCGCGCCCGGCAATGTCCAGAAATTGGGCACCTGGGATGAGCTCCGCAAGCGCGGCCCCCGACCCGCCAATCACATCCCCGCTACCGACCGCGACAAGCACGGGAACCTTGATCGTGGCGAGCTGTTCCGCGGCGACTTTCTCGCGCGGCCCTCGCATGCACGCGGCAAGCGCCTTCAGGTCGCTCTTGGTCTGCTCGGCGAAGGCGCGAAAACTTCGCGCCGTATCGTTGGTGACGTCCTCGATGCGCGGCGCTTCGAGCGCCTTGGCGAGCGGACCCGAGCCGATCATCCCGCGCACCATGTTGATGCCGAGCCCGCCGAAGACGACGCTGCGCACCCGCTCGGGATGCGCGAAGACGAGGAACGCGGCGATGCGCGCGCCCATGGAGTAGCCGAGCACGTCGGCCTGCGCGATGCCGAGATGGTCGAGGAGGCGCCGCGCGTCCTCGGCCATCTCGGGCGCGCCGTAGCGGTCGGGATCGTAGAGCTTCTCGCTCTGCCCGTGCCCGCGATTGTCGTAAGCGATGACGCGCCGACCAGCCTTGACGAGCGTGCGCACCCACTGCGTGTCGATCCAATTGGTGGTGACGTTGGAGGCGAAGCCGTGGATGAGCAGGATAGGCTCCCCCTCTCCCTCGTCCATATAGGCGATCTGGACGCCGTCTGAATCGAAGCTCTGCATTCTTGACCTACCGCTTTGCCTCAAGGGTCACTATGCTGCCGGGAAAATTCCGTCCAAGAAACCGCGAACAGGTAATCATGGCCCAGACGCTCGTGCCCCATTTCATGAATGACGTAGGCGTCGACCGGATCAAGATCGGCGTCAAGGAGTTCCAATGCATGGGCGCCACGCCGCCGCAGGATCATCCGCACGTCTATCTGGATATGGGCGACGAGAAGCAGATCGTCTGCCCCTATTGCTCGACGCTGTTCGAATACGATGACACGCTCAAGGCGACCGAGAGCGAGCCCGAGGGCTGCGTCTACGTGGTAACCGCCCCGCCAGGCGCGCCTGCGGCCTGACGCGCCGTTTGATGGCGAAACATCGGCCCGTCCTCATCGCCGGCGGCGGCATTGGCGGGCTCTCCTCGGCAATCGCGCTTGCCCGCGCCGGCTTCGACAGCTCGATCCTCGAGCGCTCCAGTTTCACCGAGGAGAGCGGCGCCGGCATCCAGCTCGGGCCTAACGCCACGCGGCTTCTCGCAAGTCTCGGTGTGCTCGATGCGCTCTTGCCATCCGCCTTCACGCCCGAGGCGATCTGTCTGTTCGACGGCGTTTCCGGGCGGAAACTCACCAGTGTTCCCTTAGGCGCGCATGCGGAAGCGCGCTACGGCGCGCCCTATCTCACCCTCCATCGCGCCGATCTCCACGCAGGCTTGCGCATGGTCGCCGATAGCCTAACCCCGGTCACGCTGACGCCCGGCTTTGACGTCGCCGGCATCGAGGCAAGCGATGAGACGGTCACGCTCGCCAAGATCGACGGCACCATGGTCGAAGGCGCCGCGCTCATCGGCGCGGACGGCCTGTGGTCCACCGTGCGCAAGACGATCGCCCCCGACGCACATCTCCACTTCTCCGGTCACACCGCCTTCCGCGCGCTCCTGCCGCTCTCCGACGTGCCGAGCTTGTTCAGCGCGCCCGTGGTCGGGCTGTGGCTCGGCCCGAAGGCGCACCTGGTTCATTACCCGGTTCGCGGCGGCGAAGCCTTGAACGTCGTCGCTGTCATCGAGGGCGGTGGCGAAGCCCAAGGCTGGAACCGGGCGGGCGACCGCGACTCTTTGCTTTCCGGATTCACCCATTGGTGCAAGGATTCGAAATCATTGCTCGAACGGGCCGGGAGCTGGCGCGCGTGGTCACTCTATCGCTTGCCGCCGCTCGCCTCTTGGAGCCGAGGGCCCATCACGCTTCTCGGCGATGCGGCCCATCCCGTGCTGCCCTATCTCGCCCAAGGCGCGGCACTCGCCATCGAGGATGCCGCCGTCCTCGCAAGCGCCCTCGCCGCGCAGCGGCATGACCCCGCGTCGGCCTTCGGCCGGTACGAAGCCTCGCGCCGCCCGCGCGCGACCCGCCTTCAACGCGTCTCACGGCAGTTCGGTTGGATCTATCACTTACGCGGTCCCGCGCGCGTTGCGCGCAACCTCGTGCTCGCAAGCCGCAACGAGGAGACGGCGCTCAACCAGTTCGATTGGCTCTATGCCGAGAGGGCCCTCAGCTAGCCGCGACTTCACGCGGACGCTTCGGCCACAGCAGCACGGCTGCGCCGACGATCGCCGAGATGATAGACCCGCAGAGCACGGCGAGCTTCGTCATGGCGATATGGTCTGCATCACTAAACGCGAGCAAGCCGATGAAAAAACTCATGGTAAAGCCGATGCCGCACAGGATGGCAACGCCGTAAAGCTCGCGCCACGTGGACTCCGCCGGCAGGTGCACGATGCCTGCGCGATACGCCGCGAACATGAAGGTCATGATGCCCAACTGCTTGCCGAGGAACAGCCCGAGTAGGACGCCGAGCGAGAGCGGCGCGACCAGCATGTCGAAGGTCACGCCGTACAGCGAGACGCCTGCATTGGCGAAGCCGAAGATCGGTACGATGATGAAGGCGACGCCGACGCCGAGCGCGTCCTCGAGGCGGTAAAGCGGCGAGCCGTCATGATTGTGAGCGCCATTATCGGCGCTGTGATTGCCGCTGACGTCGCCGAGCGGAATGGTGAGCGCGAGCACGACCCCCGCGAGCGTGGCGTGGATGCCGGAGAACAGCATGGCGACCCACAAGAGAAGCCCCACCACGAGATAGGGCGCGAGCCGCTTCACCCCGAACCAATTGAAGCCGAACAACGCCAAAGCAGCGAGCCCGGACAGTCCGAGGGCCTCCATGGAGAGACCCTTGGCATAGAAAATCGCGATGATGAGGATCGCGCCGAGGTCATCGATGATTGCAAGTGACGTCAGGAAGACTTTGAGCGAGTTCGGAATTCTTGACCCGAGCAGAGACAGCACGCCGAGCGCGAAGGCAATGTCGGTGGCAGTCGGCACCGCCCAGCCCCGCCACGTCTCCGGCGTCTCGAAGTTCACCGCGAGGAAGATCAGGGCCGGCGCGACCATGCCGCCGAGAGCCGCGATCAGCGGCAGCGCGCGCCGCGGCCAGTTGTCGAGTTCACCGACCAGCATCTCGCGTTTGATTTCGAGCCCGACCAACAGAAAGAACAGGGCCATCAGCCCGTCATTGATCCAATGCAGGACCGAGAGGCCGCCGACCTCCGCGTGCAGGATGTGGTCGTAGTCACTGGCAAAAGGCGAGTTGGCCACGATCATGCCGAGAGCGGCGCTGGCCATGAGCACCAAGCCTCCCGAGGCCTCGGACTGGAGGAAACGCTGGAGGACGGTGCGCGCTTTCTTGATCATGGATAGTCTGGCCCTTGCGAAACCCCGTTCCTATACAGCCCACGCGGCCAAGGCAAATCGGAGGGCAGCTCGTATGACGACAAGATGGGCCGCGCAAGCCGCGGCCCGGTTCGTTGCCGCAAAGCATCTCAAACAGGGCCCCTTGCGCGTCTTGGAGCCCAAAAGGGCAGCGCCTATGGTTTGTGCCGGTGCGGCAGATTAACCCGTTAGTAGACGTCTTTCGCTAGGATAGGCTGGAGGCACTCCTGCAACCAGGAGGAAGCATGGCCATCCAGCAACTCTCTCCCGACCAACTGCACGCCGCGGCAGCCGAGCTCGATCGCTGCCTCTATAACCACGAAGAGTGGCTGAACGGTCTGTTCGGGACGCTGATCTGCCGTCTCCAACCCGACGAACGCGACTTGGACGACGATGCCCATCACCGATGCAGGCTTGGCCAGTGGTACTATTCCGGATCCGGTGCGACCACCGCGCTTCTTGACCGGCCCGGATTTGCCGAGCTCGGCGCCGAGCACCAGCGCACGCATCAATGCGCGACCGAGATGCTGCGCGCCGTACAGACCGGACAGCCCATCTCGATCGAAAGCTATCAGCGCTTCATGAACGCGCTGAAGCGCATGCGCATGGAGATCTTCGCGCTGAAGCGGGACATCGAGGACGCGCTCTACGCGCTCGACCCGCTGACAGGCATACCCGGCCGCATCGGGCTTCTCAGCAAGCTGCGCGAGCAGCAAGCGCTCGTGCAGCGCGGCGTGCAACCTGTTGCGTGGCCCTCATGGACCTCGACAACTTTAAAATCCGTCAATGACGTTTACGGGCACCCTGCCGGCGACAAGGTGCTTGTCACCTTCGCCCACCACATTGCCCATCGGCTCCGGCCATACGACAGGGTCTTTCGCTATGGCGGGGAGGAGTTCCTGATTGTCTTGCCCGACACGAGCCTGGAAGAGGCCTACGACATCATCGAACGTCTGCGTCAGGAGATGGCGAGACTTCCCGCTCGAGGTCGGCGCGGGCGTTCCGCTTCACGTGACCGCGTCGTTCGGAATTGCGCCGCTCGATCACGACCTTTCCGTGGAGGAATCCGTCGAGCGTGCCGACAAAGCGCTCTATCAGGCCAAGGCCGCCGGACGCGATCGATGCCTTGCTTGGGATGTTTCCATGGCTGCAGGCAGCGCTGACTCTCGGGGCCTCGAAAAAGGACTAGTGGCCCGGATTCCCGGCCCGGCTCGTCTCGAACAGGAACCAGACGCGCCTCTCGGTCTGATCGATCCAATTCTCGAGCAGGCTTGCCGTCGCCACGTCGTTCTCTTCGTCGCACAGGTCATGCACCTGGCGCATGCTGGCGATCAGCGCCTGATTGTCCTGGCCGAGCTCCGCCACCATGTCGAGCGGATCGACATACTCGGCGTCGTTGTCGGGGATGCGCTGGAGCCGCGCAATGTTGCCGATCGAGCGCAACGTCGTGCCACCGATCTTGCGCACGCGCTCGGCGATCTCATCGGTCATAGCGAAGATCTGACCGCCGTGCTCGTCGAACAAGAGATGCAGGCTGCGGAAATGCGGCCCGCTCACATGCCAATGGAAGTTCTTCGTCTTCAAGTAGAGCGCGAACACATCGGCCAGCAGCGCGTTGAGCGCGGCGGAGATGTCGCGCGTGGCGTTGGAGCCGAGGTCGGTCGGCGTATCGAGCTTGACCTTCTGGCGCTCCTTGGCCGTCATTTGTTTGTTCATAGGGTAAGCCTCCTAGGGGGTTGTCGCGCAAGCAGTGTGTGCCGGGAGTTTGTAAATGGGAAGTGACAGAGGCGATCGCCAGCGCGGATCAGCCTTGATCGCCTGGGACGCCTTGTCACGCCTCAAGCAAGGTCAAACCTTTCAGGTGCTTAAGCGATGTTCCGAAAAAACGTCACCCAAGACAAACCGCCCCCGCTCGCCTAGGTTTCCCCGTCCCGCGCCACGACAGCAAGTGCATCCTTTTCATGATACGGAGTGCATCATGTTCATCGCCATGAACCGGTTCAAAGTGAAGAAGGGCTCGGAGCACGACTTCGAGCAGGTCTGGCTCACGCGCGACACCCATCTGGAAGACGTGCCGGGTTTCATCCAGTTCCATCTGCTGAAAGGCCCCGAGCACGACGACTACGTGCTCTACGCCTCCCACAGCGTGTGGCGGTCGCAGAGCGACTTCGAGGCGTGGACGCGGTCCGATGCCTTCCGCAAGGCGCACGCAAGCGCCGGCGGCGGCAAGCCGCTCTATCTCGGCCATCCCGAGTTCGAGGGCTTCACCCCGCTGCAAAAGGTGAAAGCCAAGGCTAAGACGGCGGCCGAATAGGTTTCAATGTCCTCACGCATCTCTGAGAGCTTTGGGCGCGAACCGCGTCTCCCAGGCCGCGACCACGACGAGCACCGCCGCCACGGCAGCGCCCATCGTCAAGCGAGTCTCGACCGACATGAGCGAGGTGATGACGACGAGCAAGGCAAGGCCGGAGAGATGCGACAGCGGCCAGTAGCCGAGCGCAGCCCGTTTGAACAGAAGATTGCCGAGGAGATAGAGCGCGGCGCCGCCGGCGACGGCAATCGCGACATTCGCGTCGGCGTGGCCCTCGGGATGGGCGAGCAGAAACTCGTCCCCGACCGCCGCGAGGATGATTCCGCCCACGATCGGCAGATGCAAATAGGTGTAGGCGATGCGCGCCACGCGGCCGGGATCGGCTGACCGCGCGATCAGATGGCTGCCGCATTCGGCGCCGACGTTGAAATAGATCCACCACATGGCGATGCTACCGACGAGCGCTGCGACGAACGCGCCGCAGCTCGTGACCCACGTCCATTCGAGCTCGGCGAAGGTCGCGCCCGTCACCAGGATCGACTCGCCGAGCGCGATGATGATGAACAGGCCGCAGCGCTCCGCCATGTGTGCGCCGGAGATGTCCCAATCGGTCGACCGCGACCGTCCGAGCTTGGGGACGAAGAAGCCGGCGGCGGGACCGGCGAACTCGAAGGCGATTGCCGCCGCCCACAATCCGAGCCTTGCCTCGTCTGCGGCCAAGCCGCCGGCAATCCACAGAACCGCAGAAGCGACGAACCACGCGGTGATGCGCTGGAAAGTGCGGTGGTTCACCGGGCTGACGTCTTTGAGCGCCCACATGGTGAAGGCGCTGCGGCCGACCTGCATGAACGTATAGGAGAGGGCAAAGGCCAGTCCCCGCCCCTCGAACGCTTCGGGGATCGATGTCGAGAGCACCAGTCCCGCGATCATCAGCACGAACAGCATCAGCCGCACGGCTGTCTTGCCGGGATCGAGCCAGTTGGTGACCCAGCTCGTGTAGATCCAGACCCACCACACCGCGATCAGCAGAAGGACGGTTTCGACCGCGCCAAGCGGCGTGAAATGATGCAGCAGGAAATGCGAGAGCTGGGTGACGGCGAAGACGAAGACGAGGTCGAAGAAGAGCTCGGCGAAGCCGACGCGCGCTTCCTCGCCCTCGCCTCTTTCGCGCAATAACGACCCGAGCGTCACGTCCGTCAGTTCACCCGCACGACCTGGACAAGATTGTCGGAGAAGGTCGGCGCGCGCCCGAGGCTACAGAACTCGGCGGAGGAGATGCAGTTTACCGAACCATCCGAGCGGTTGAGGCTCCGCCAATAACCGAGCGTCGCGACAACCACGCCTTCGTTCACGTCGTCGGTAACGCGCGCCAGCCCTTCGAAGTCGCCCCGCTCATTGAACACGCGCACAGGATCGCCTTCGCGGATCGAGCGCGCCGCCGCATCCTTCGGGCTGATGAGCACGAACTGCTCGCCCTGCCCTTTGATCTTGTGAACCTCGTTGGCATAGCACGAGTTCAGGAACCCGTGGCTCTTCGGCGAGATGATGTTGAGCGGGTAATGCTCGGCGAGATTGGGATTGGTCTCGACGCTCTCCCGCGGCGGCATGTAGCCGGGCAACGGATCGACGTCCTCGCCGGACTGATTGTCCTCGTACATCATGCGGAACGGCGGAGCGACGAAGTTCTTCGCGTCCTCGACCAGGAACTGCATCTTGCCTGACGGCGTCGGGAAGTTGCCGTCCGCGTGCGGCAGCCGGTCGTCCGGCGTGCCCACGGCGAGATGGAAATAGCCGTGCGCGCGGAAATAATCCATGTCGATGCCGCCCATCTGCGGCGCATCCCACTGGATGTAATGCTCGGCGAGCTCCATGTCGCTCATGGTGAAGCGCGGGTCGTCGTCGAACCCGAACGCCTGGGAGAGCAGGCGGAAGATCTCGGCGTTGGACTTCGCCTCGCCGCGCGGCTCGATCGCCTTCTCGTTGAGCGTGAGATAGAAGTGCCCCCATGAGAACATCATGTCGTCGTGCTCGCCCGCCATGGTGGCCGGCAGGATGATGTCGGCATAGGCCGCCGTGTCGGTGACGAAATGCTCCGCGGTGACGAAGAACAGATCTTCGCGTGACAGCCCTTCGACGATCTTGTTGGTCTCGGGCGCCTGGCTCACCGGGTTGGTGTTGTACACGAAGAGCCCCATGATCGGCGGATCGAGCTGCATGCCGCCGGTCAGCGCGCGTCCGAGCTGGAGATTGTTCACCACGCGCGTGCCGGGACGGATGTAATCGGGCCGCGAGACCCTGGCCCAGTCGACGGGGAACTCCCAGAGCGGCATCTGCAAGAGCCCGCCGCCCACATGGCGCCATGAGCCGGTGAGCGCGGGGATGGCGCACACCGCGCGGATGGTCTGGCCGCCGCCGGCGTGCCGCTCGAGCGCCACACCGAGCCGGATGACCGAAGGCTGCACCGTGGCGAACTCGCGCGCGAACTTGGCGACGTCCTCGGCCGGAACGCCGGTGACCGCCTCCACATAGTCCGGGGTGAAGTCCAGCGCGCGATGGGCAAGCTCGGGGAAGCCGACCGTGTGCTTCTGGACCCATTCGTCGTCCACGTAGCCGCCGCGGATGAGCGCCGCGATGATGCCCATGGCGAGCGCGCCGTCCGTGCCGGGCTTGGGCGCGATGTGCCAATCGGCCGCCTTCGCCGTGCGCGAGCGATAGCTATCGATGACCACGACCTTGGCGCCCTTCTTCTGCGCCTCGAGCACGAACGGCCAGTGATGCAAATTCGTGGAGATCGAGTTGCACGCCCAGATCACGATGTATTTGGAATGGGTGAAGCTCTCGGGGTCGACGCCCCCGGTGGGACCGACCGTAAGCAGCCATGCGGTCGAGGAGCCCGAGGCGCAGAACGTCTTCTCGTTCACCGTGGTGCCGAGGCGGTTGAAGAAGGCATCGCCGCAGGTGAGCCCCTGCACCAGACCCTCATTGCCGAGATAGGAATACGGCATGATGGCCTGAGAGCCGTATTTGGCGATGATGTCCTTCCAGCGCATCGTGATCTCGGCGATCGCCTCGTCCCAGGAGATGCGCTTGAACTGGCGCGCGCCTTTCGGGCCCACCCTGCGCAAGGGATAGAGCACGCGGTCCGGATTGTAGTGGTGGTCGTGATAGTCCTTGAGCTTCACGCAAAGACCGCCGCGCGTCATGGGGTGTTCTTTGTTGCCCCTCACCTCGACGAGCTTGCCGTCCTCCACCTCGTAGATCATGGCGCAGGTATCCGGGCAGTCATGGGGACACCCGCCGAAAAATGTCTCGCGTGCTGGCTGTTCGTTCATGCCCGGCTTCTCCTCAACCCATGGGTCGGCTCTTGGTGGCCGCTGATCTAAATCAGGGTACGCGGGGCAGGCACCCTTGTCGATTCACTCTTAGAGACTACTTCCAGGTGTGCTTGCTGCGGCCAAATCACCCTACGGCCGGTCACGACTCCTTCACAAAATGATGCGGTTCTGATGCAGCAACAGGACGACGACCTATCAAAAATGGACCAGATTCCGTCCCCGCCCATTGCCTCCGAGGTGCGGCCTCCGGCCTCTGAAGCGAAGCCGCAACCGCCTCGGAGTATCAGGGACGAAGAGCGCACGCCTTCGTTCGAGACCGCCGACCGGGTGGCGCGCGCCACCGTCGCGCGATTCACCCAAGGCATCTCTCCTTACGCGGAAGCATCGGCCTGGTACGACTGGGCCGCGCACCTTTCGCGTTCGCCCGGACGCCTGACAGAGCTCTGGCTCGAGGCGGTCCGCTCCGCTGCGCGGCTCGGCCGCTTCGCGCTTACCGCGGGCGCGCAAAATGGGGCGGAACCGCCCTTCGCGCCCGAGCCGAGAGACCGACGCTTCGACGATCCGGCCTGGAACACCTTCCCCTACATGCTGTGGCAGCAAGCGTTCCTCGCGCAAGAGGCGTGGTGGCGAAGCGCCACCCGTGAGGTGCGCGGCATGTCGCCCAAGGATGCCGCGCGCGTGGCCTTCATGGCCCGCCAGGCCCTCGACATGGTGTCGCCGTCAAACGTTCCCTGGCTCAACCCCACCATCGTCGCGCGCACCCGCGAGGAGTCCGGCGCCAACCTGGTGCGCGGTGCCTTCAATTTGGGCCAGGACATCCTCAGTGCGCTGGCCTTGGAGCCGCCGCCCCTGAACGACAGCTTCACCGTCGGCGAGGAGGTCGCCATCACGCCCGGCGAGGTCGTCTATCGCAACGAGCTCATGGAACTCATCCAGTACAGGCCAACGACCGAGACCGTCGTTGCCGAGCCCATCCTGATCGTGCCGGCCTGGATCATGAAATATTACGTGCTCGACCTCAGGCCCGAGAACTCGCTCGTCCGCTATCTCGTCAGCCAAGGCTTCACCGTGTTCATGGTCTCATGGCGCAACCCGACCGCCGACGACCGGGACATCACGTTCGACGACTATCGCACCAAGGGCGTCATGGCGGCGCTCGATACGGTCAACGCCATTCTCCCTGAGAGAAAGATCCATGCTTGCGGCTACTGCATCGGCGGCACGTTGCTCGCCATTGCCGCCGCCACCATGGGGCGGGACGACGGCCATCGACTTGCGAGCATCTCTCTCCTCGCGGCGCAGACCGATTTCAGCGAGGCGGGCGACCTCATGCTGTTCGTCGATGAGAGCCAGATCGCCTTCCTCGAGGACATGATGTGGGACCAGGGCGTCCTCGACACGAAGCAGATGGGTGCCGCCTTCAAGGCGCTCAGGCCGAACCAGCTCATCTGGTCGAAGATGACGCACGAATACCTGCTCGGCGAGCGCGAGACCGTCAACGACCTGGCAAGCTGGAGCGCCGACCAGACGCGCCTGCCCTACCGCATGCATTCGCAATACTTGCGCGCGCTGTTTCTCGAGAACCGTCTCACCGCCGGCCGCTATGCGGTGGAAGGCCGGGTCATCGCGCTGAAAGACATCCGCACCCCCACCTTCGCCGTCGGCACCGAGACCGACCACATCGCGCCCTGGCGCTCTGTCTACAAGCTCCACCTCTTCACCGACAACGAGCTGACCTTCGTGCTCACCAATGGCGGGCACAATGCCGGCATCGTGTCGGAGCCGGGCCATCACGGTCGCCGCTATCACATCGCCACGCGGCATCACGACGATGCTTACGTCGATCCCGACACCTGGCTATCCATGGCCACGCTGAAAGAAGGCTCGTGGTGGCCGGCTTTCGCCGAATGGCTCAAGGCCCATTCGAGCGCCGGGCGCGTCGCCCCGCCAAGCATGGGCGCGCCTGAAAAGGGACTGGGCCCACTTTGGGCCGCGCCGGGAATCTACGTGCACCAAAGATGAGCGGTGCGCCGCTGAGTTGCGCGCGCGTCAAGACCTCGCGATTTGCGCGAAATCCCGTCCAACCGCACAAGCTTGAATTTACATTTCTTAGAGGCATTCCGACTAGCTTCCCCTCCCGTCATTCGTGTCGGGAGAGATCGTGGAAACGCTAACACCGAGAACGCTGGGGAAGGTGATTGCCGCCCATCCCCAGACGAGCCTTCAGGACGCGCTGCTCATGCTCGCCCTGATGACCGCGACGCTATTGCTGGCGCTGCAATACGATCTCTTCTACTTCATCCAGGAGCTCAGCGACGCGCAGCGCAAGATCTCGCTGGCCGAGGCCATCTTCCTCACGGCGCTGCTCGCGTCCTGCATCTTCGTCTTCTTCGTTCGCCGGGTGAGCGAGCAAAGGCGCGATCTCGCGCTGAAGGTCGCGGCCGAAATGGAGCTGCGAGAGCTCACGGCGCTCGCCCTGCAGGATCCGTTGACGGGGTTGCTCAATCGCCGCGCCCTGTTCGAATCGCTGAAGGCCGCGGTGAACGCGCCTCCCGCGGACGGCACACAGAACGCGCTGTTCCTGGTCGACCTCGATCATTTCAAGCGTATCAACGACGTTCACGGTCATGCGGCCGGAGATCACGTCCTCGAGATCGTCGCTGACCGCTTTCGCGCGGCGGCGCGCCCGAGCGATCTCGTGGCCCGCATCGGCGGAGACGAGTTCGCCATCCTCGCCTACAACGTCGATCGCGAAAGCGCCCGCAAGATCGGCAAGCGGTTTCTGGCAAGCCTGACGAGCCCAATCCGTGGGGGGAAGCATGACCACAAAGTGGACATGTCCATGGGCGTAGCGCTGATCCCCGACGATGGCGCAACGGCGGAACAGATCCTGCGCAACGCCGATCTCGCCATGTACCGCGCGAAAGACCTGCACAACGGGCTGGTGTTCTTTGCGCCGGAGATGGCCGACAGGCGGCAAATCGCCTAATGCGCGGCTGAAGATTGGTGCGGACGGCGGGAGTCGAACCCGCACGGGGGTTGCCCCCCTCAGGATTTTAAGTCCTGTGTGTCTACCAGTTCCACCACGTCCGCGATTGTGATGGGGCCCCTCCAAACGAACAGCGGGAAAGCGCGCCACTAGAGCGCTATCGCGACGGTAAGTCTAACGATAGCGCCCTAGCAGACTGTTTAGGCGAGCTCTTTCCTGGAGACGAGGTCTTAAGCGGGAAAAGACGGCTTTTTCTTCGCCCTGCCCTTCTTGGCCGCGGGCTCATCCTTGGTTTCGTCGCTTGCTTCGGCCGCGTCCTCGGACTCGGGCTCTTCGCCTGTGGCTTCGGGCTCAGGCTCATCCTTCGTCTCAGGGATCTCGTCCTTCGGCGCCTCGGCAACCTCGAGGGCAGCCTCCTGTCCGGCCGAAGCCACCTCGGGGCTCTCTTTGATCTCGTCCTTGGCGGGCACGGCTTCGACCGGGGCCTTTCACCGGCTCCGGCGCTTCCGCCGGTTCCTCCTCCGCCTCGGCGGAAACGGCCGCGACCGGACCCGCTTCGAGGCTCGCCCGGAGCAATAAGAAGAGCACGAGCGCGTTGAGGAGATGCCAGATGAAATGGGTGCCGACCTTCCGCCCGTTGATCACCACCTGATCGCAGAACGACAGGTCGACCGACCGGAATAGGATCGAGATCGCGAAGATCGCCGCCGCCCACACGACGTAAGGGCCGGCCCGGTGATGCCGCTCGGCGAGCAGCATGCCGATGACGATCAGCGCGCCGAGCGCCGGCAGATAGCCGATGCTGCCGTTGAGGCAGGGCTTGGCTTCCGGCACGGCCGACCCGGCAAAGCCGATACCGCCGTCCCAGCATTGGACGTGCATGGCCGCGCCCACGAGCACCGTGAAGCCGATCGCGAGCAGCACCGTCCAGCCCGGCGGCACGCCGAGGAAGCGATTGAGGGCGAAGCCGAGATAGACCAGCATGAACAGGCCGATCGGAACGATATCGGCCAGCGACGTCCCCTCGTCGGCATAGACATGAAACGCGAGACTGCCGAAGCCGATAAGGAATGTGAGCGCGATCAGGAGATAATGATCCGCGCTCCGCTCCTCGCGCGGCCGCCACAGCAGCAACTGCCACGCCATGAGCGCGGCGAGGAAGAACCCGGCGTTGGAGATGGTGTTGATCGGCTCAGCCCAGAGCGCAGCGTTGGTGCCGCGCTCGCAATAAAGGAAGACGTGCTCGCCAAATGTCATGGTCCCTTGTCCTTTCGAACCGCCAAATAGGAAAGAGGCCCTCCCTCCCCGGCAAGCCGCCTACCGGGAACACGCAGTCTTTTGTTTTGGAACGTCCCACCGTCCATGAGCGCCACGCATGTTAAACGCGAAACGCCCGCAAAGGCAGCATTGTCATGAAAATGATTCCAATTCGCCGCCACGTGCGCGGCAACGCCGGTATGCGCAGCTGCCGTGACGACCCAATCTGGCGGCACCCGATCGCTCCACGAAGGAGGAACCCTGGCGAGATGCTGCTGGTTGGCCTAGCATGACGCGACGGCGCCTTTTCGAATTTCGTTCTCATTCAAGGCCTTGCGAATGCTTCCTCGGCTCCTGACTCTTTGGCACGACCTGCGCTCCAGCCTGTGGGCGCTGCCGCTTCTGATGGTGGCCGTGGCCGGGGCGGCGGCGATCCTCGCCGTGCACATTCCCGTGCGCGAGGGCGATGACCCGGTCTGGTTCCTCTATAGCGGCAGCGCACGGGAGGCCCCGCAGTTCCTCTCCAATCTCGTGACCGCCATGATCACCATGGCGACCCTCGTGATCTCCATCACCATGGTGGTGCTGACGCTTGCCGCCCAGCAGCTCGGGCCACGCCTCATCCGCAGCTTCATGGCCGACCGGCGCACGCAACTCACACTCGGGCTATTCGTCTCGACCGTCGTCTACCTGCTGCTAGTGTTGCGCTCCGCCTATGGCAGAACCGACTCGGTCCCCAATCTCGCGGTCACCGGCGGCACCCTGCTGGTGCTGCTCTGCCTCATCGCGCTCCTCGTTTTCGTCCATCATCTGGCGCGCTCGATCATCGCCGACAACATTATTGACCGTGTCGGCGGCGCGCTCGATGACGATCTGGAACGCCTGCTACCGGACTCCGATGCCGAGACGCCGGAACCCCCTTCGAAATCGCCCCGTGAAAACGGCGCACCGTTCATGCTTCAGCGCAGCGGTTATGTCGAGACGGTCAATTACAGCGGTCTCGTCGACATCGCCAAGTCAGCGAACGCCGTCATCGAGCTGTCCTTCAAGCCCGGCCGTCACGTCATCCAAGGTGACACGTTCGCCTGGGTTGCGCCGGCGGAGGCAGCCACGGCGAGCATGCGCGACGAACTCGAAGGATGCTTACAACTCGGCGGCGAGCGGGCGTCGATCCAGGATCTCGAGACCTCGATCCGCCAGCTCGTCGAGGTGGCGCTCCGGGCGCTGTCCCCGAGCATCAGCGATCCGTTTACCGCCATGGCCGTGATCGACCGGCTCACCACCTCGCTCGCCAAGATCATGCGGCGCGGGATGCCCCAATGCGTCTGGACCGACGACGAGGACAAGGTGCGGCTCGTGGCCCCACGCTCGACTTTTGCCGATATCCTCCAGGAAAGCTTCCGGCAAATCCGCCAGCAGGCTCACGACCAGCCGGCCGTTCTCATCCGGCTCGTCGAGAGCCTCGGTCAGCTACTAGCGCAGGCGAAGAGTTCTCAAGAGCCGCCACTACGAAAGGAGATCGAGCTCGTGCTCGAGACCGGGCGCAAGAATATCGCGCAGGAAGAGGATTTCGAAACGCTGGAAGAGCGCGCCAAGCTTGCGCTGGAAGAAGCGCCGCCGCGTGGGCGCGACTAGCTCTTCGCCTTGGGCAGCGCGATGCGGATGCTGAGCTCCTGCAGCTGCTTGGGCGAGACCTCCGACGGCGCGCCCATCAGCAGGTCCTCGGCCTGCTGGTTCATCGGGAACATGACCACCTGGCGGAGATTGTCCTCGCCGCAGAGCAGCATGACCATGCGGTCGATGCCGGGTGCAATGCCGCCATGCGGCGGGGCGCCGTATTGCAGCGCGCGGAGCATGCCGCCGAAGCGCTGCTCCAGCTCCTCCTTCGGGTAGCCGGCGATGGCGAAGGCCTTCTCCATGATCTCCGGCTTGTGGTTCCGGATCGCGCCGGAGGAGAGCTCCACGCCGTTGCAGACGAGATCGTACTGGTAGGCGAGGATCTTCTCCGGCTCGATCGCGTCGAGCGCCTCGAGCCCGCCTTGCGGCATGGAGAAGGGATTGTGCGAGAAGTCGATCTTCTGCTCCTCCTCGTTCCACTCATACATGGGGAAGTCGACGATCCAGCAGAAGTCGAAGCAGTCCGTCTTGGAGAGCCCGAGCTCGTTGCCGATCCTCACCCGCGCCCGCGCCGCGAAATCGGCGAACTCCTTCGGCAGACCGGCCACGAAGAACACCGCGTCCCCGTCCGCGAGCCCGAGCTGCGTCCGGATCGCCTCTGTGCGCTCAGGCCCGATATTCTTGGCGACAGGCCCTGCGCCCTCGCCTTCGCGGAAGAAGATGTAGCCGAGACCGGGTTGCCCCTCGCTCTGCGCCCACGAATTCATGCGGTCGCAGAAGGCGCGTGAGCCGCCGGTCTTGGCGGGGATCGCCCAGATGCGCGTGTTCACGTCCATGTCGAGCATGCCGGCGAACACTTTGAAGCCCGAGCCGCGGAAGTGGTCGGTGACGTCCTGCATTTCGATGGGGTTGCGCAGGTCCGGCTTGTCGGTGCCGTATTTTTGCATCGCCTCCGCGTAGGCGATGCGCGGGAATTTTTCCGTCACCGGCTTGCCCTCGCCGAACGCCTCGAACAGGCCGCGGATGATGGGCTCGACCGTTTCGAACACGTCCTCCTGTGTGACGAAGCTCATCTCCAGGTCGAGCTGGTAGAACTCGCCTGGGCTGCGGTCGGCGCGCGCGTCCTCGTCGCGGAAGCACGGCGCGATCTGGAAGTAGCGGTCGAAGCCCGCCACCATGATGAGCTGCTTGAATTGCTGCGGCGCCTGGGGCAGCGCGTAGAACTTCCCCGGATGCACGCGGGACGGCACCAGATAGTCGCGCGCGCCTTCCGGCGACGAGGCGGTCAGGATCGGGGTCTGGAACTCGAAGAAGCCCGCGTCGCGCATGCGGTCGCGCAAGGAGGCGATGATCGCCTGCCGCTTCATGATGTTGTTGTGCAGCGTCTCCCGGCGGAGATCGAGGAAGCGGTATTTCAGCCGCGTCTCCTCCGGATAATCCGGCTCGCCGAACACCGGCAGCGGCAGCTCAGCTGACTCCGACAGGACCTCGAGGTCGTTGGCCCGGACCTCCACCCCGCCCGTCGGCAGATTCGGGTTGATGGTGTCCTCCGAGCGGGCCACCACCTCGCCGTCGATGCGCACGACCCATTCGGGCTTCAGCCTCTCGGCCGCGGCGAAGACCGGCGAATCCGGATCGGCGACGATCTGGGTGATGCCGTAATGGTCGCGCAGGTCGATGAATAGGAGCCCGCCATGGTCGCGGATGCGGTGCACCCAGCCTGACAGGCGGACCGTCTTGCCGACATCGTCGCGGCGGAGCGCGCCGCAATTATGGGTGCGATAAGCATGCATGGGCTGGTGTCGGCTCTGGCGGGAGGTCGGTTTTCAGGTGCCGCGGAGAACCGCACGGGAAGCGCGCCCTTGTCAAGGTAGGCAGGGCGCCGCGAGCCAGGCCGCGATCGTTCCGCACCCTGTCGGCAATTGCCGAGATTTCATACCCCCCGCGCGACGCCCGTGATCCCGCCGTCAGGCGTGCCTGGCGAAAGCACAAGACCCAAGTCGCAGAAATATCTATGGTTTTCGACTGGCTGCGGCCCTTGGGCAAAGACTTCAAATGTGGCGGGGGAACTGGGCCTGCCGCTCGGACGTTTTTAGGCTAGGGCAATTACTGAGGGAGACTTCAAATGACCAAGATCCCCATCAAGACCCGGCTGCCTGCCGAGGCGTGGACTGTGGCTGTGCTTGTCGTTTTGTACTCGCTGCTGTCGTCCGTCATCCACCATCTGCCCGCCAATACGGAGACCGCCTCCCTGCTACACGCCAGGCTGGCGGACGGCGATCCCATCACCACCTCTGCGATCCGTTGAGGCAAGCGCTGATGCCCGCTTTTCGTCTTGCGTATCGCGCCAAGGGGTCCGGCCGCCGAGACCGCCGGCCGCAATCGGCCCTGCCGCGCCATAGCGGGCATCTCTAGCCGCGCCGCCTGGCGCCGCATCCGCACACTTTTCCCATTTTGTAGTGAGTTTGCGACGTTGCCGCTCTTGGCCGCGCGCCCGGCGTTGGGCTATACCCCGCCCACCATGGATTTGATTACCCGTACCGAGGACCTCGCCGCGGCGTGCGCCAAGCTCTCGGCGGCGCCTTTCATCGCCGTCGATACCGAGTTCATGCGCGAGCAGACCTTCTGGCCGCGCCTGTGTCTCGTGCAAATCGCCTCGGAAGACACCGAGGTGCTGATCGACAGCATGGCGCCGGGCATCGACCTCAAGCCACTCTTCGACTTGATGGTCGACGAGACCGTGCTCAAGGTCTTCCACTCGGCGCGGCAGGACGTTGAAATCGTTCATCATCTGGCCGGTGTCATCCCCCACCCGATCTTCGACACGCAAGTCGCCGCCATGGTCTGCGGCTTCGGCGAGGCGGTGAGCTATTCCATGCTGGTGAAGCGGCTTCTCGGCCGCAACCTGGACAAGACCTCCCGCTTCACCGACTGGAGCCGGCGGCCGCTCAGCGAGCGCCAGCTCACCTATGCCATCGGCGACGTGACCTATTTGCGCGACCTCTACCCCAAGCTCCGCGCCCAGCTCGACCAGTCAGAGCGCGCGAGCTGGCTCAACGAGGAAATGGCGGTGCTGACCGACCCCGCCACCTACGAGCTTCACCCCGAGCAGGCCTGGCGCCGGCTCAAGATGCGGGTGAAGACGCCGAAAGCGTTGGCCGTGCTCATGGAGCTTGCCGCCTGGCGCGAGCGCGAGGCGCAGACGCAAGATGTGCCCCGGGCGCGCATCCTGAAGGACGAGGCGCTGTACGACATCGCCGGCCAAGCGCCGCGCAGCGTGGAGGAGTTGGGCTCGCTCCGCTCCTTGCACAATGGCTTCGCCCGCTCCCAGCGCGGCCGCGCCGTGCTTGAAGCCGTGGCGCGCGGGCTGGAGCGCGATCCCAAGACCGTCCCGCCCGTCCAGCGCGGCGAGCCCATGCCGCCCGAGGCGCAAGCCGTGGTCGATCTGCTACGGGTTCTGTTGAAGGCGACCGCGGGCCGTCATGGCGTGGCGCCCAAAGCTGATCGCCACCAGCGACGAGCTCGAGCAGATCGCGCGCTCCGACGATGCCGACGCTGCCGCCCTTCGGGGCTGGCGCCGGAAGCTGTTCGGCGAGGACGCGCTTGCGCTGAAGCGCGGCGAGCTCGCGCTCGCCATCCGCGGAGGCGAGGTCACCGTGCTCGGTCCCGAAGACTCAGCGGCGGAAGAGCCAAAAGACGATGCTTAGCAGCACGCTGATGATGATCGCCGTGGTGATCGGCAGATAGAAATAGAACTTGCCGGTATCGACCACGATGTCGCCCGGCAGGCGCCCAAGCCCGTACTGCACGCTGAGCATGGTCAGCAGGATCACCAGCAAGATGAAGAAGACGATGGTGCCCGCGCGCATGGCTCAGCCCCGCCTGCGGCTCTCGATCCGCATGCGGACCGTGCTGCGCACGTCAGGGGGCAGGTCCTCCATCGCTTCGAGCAGACCCCGCAGCTCCGCGCGTAGCCCGTGAATCTGATCGATGAGGCTGAGCAGGACCGGCACGTCCTCCTCGGCGAAACCGAGCTCGTCCTCCAGATTGCGGATGAGCTCGGCGCGCGCGATGTCGGCTTCCGAGAAGCCTTGCGTCTTCTCGTCCGCCGGCTTGATGAGGCCCTCGCGCACCCACACCCGGAGCCGCGTCACGGTAAGGTGATGGACCCGGGCAACGACGTCTCGCTCGCTCAGCATCACGCCTGCTCCTTCAGCTTACGCCGCGGATCGTAGGAGTGTGTCTTCTTCCATTCCTCCGCGAAGCCCTTCAGGTCGTCGTCGACGGTCTCGGGCATCATGACGCTGAGCTTGACGAGCTGGTCGCCCGCCCCCGCCTTCGTCTTCACGCCACGCCCCTTCAAGCGCAGCGTCTGTCCGGAGTTGGATCCCGGCGGCACGGTCACGGCAACGCGTCCGCCGATGGTCGGCACCTCGACCTTGCCGCCGAGCACCGCCTCGTCGAAGCTGATCGGCAGCTCCACGACGATGTCGCTACCCTCGCGCTTGAACGCAGGGTGCGGCATGACCCCGATCTCGACCAGCGCGTCTCCGGGCGGCCCCTCGCCGAGGCCCGGCATCCCCTTGCCCTTGAGGCGGAGCACTTGGCCGTCGCTGACGCCCGCCGGGATGGTCACGTCGAGCGTGCCGCCGTCCGGCAGCGTGATGCGCTGCTTGGTGCCGTTCACCGCATCGAGGAAAGGGATATCGAGATGGTATTGCGCGTCCTGGCCACGCATGGAGAACCGCGCCCCACCGCGGCCGCCGCGCGCGCCGAACATGTCGCCGAAGAGATCGCTGAAGGCGCCGATATCCTCGAAGCCCGCCGTGGAGTGATACTGCGCGCCCTCCGGCCCGCCGGCATATTCGCGGTAATAGCGTTGCTGCGGCCGTTCCTGGCCGCTCGCGTCGATCTCGCCGCGGTCGTATTTCCCGCGCTGCTCGGGATCCTTGAGGATCGAATAGGCGTGGGAGACCTGCTTGAACTTCTCCTCGGCCGCCGTGTCGCCAGGATTGAGATCGGGGTGCAGCTTCTTGGCGAGCTTGCGGTAAGCCTTGGTAATCTGATCGGCGCTCGCGGTCTTCGCCACGCCAAGAACGGAATAGAGATCCTCTGCCATCGACCTAATTCTAGCGGCTGGAGTGAACTTCGAAGGACTCGACGTCTATTGTCATTGCCCGGCTTGACCGGGCAATCCAGTAACCCCGGCCTTCGCGATAATTCAAGTTCAGTGGTTACTGGATTCCCGCCTTCGCGGGAATGACAAACGAGTCAATGATTTGGGAAGCGCACCCTCGTACGGCAAGTCAAGGCTTTGCCTTAGCCCGTCGCGAGCTGGAATGGTGTGCCAACCCGGATCTCGGGCTCCCGGTCCAGGAGATTGGCGAGCGCCTTGAACCTGCGCTCCACCCGCTCGCCTTCGAGATTGGAATAAGGCTCGGGCAAGAGCCAGATGAGCCGGTTGCCTTCGTAACTCAGCGGTGTGTTGGGCAGCACGCCGGGCATGGCGGCCGCGACCATGTGGGCCGCACGGAACGCCGCCCCGAGAATGCGCGCCCGCTTCAACGTGTCCTTGTCGACGAGCTCCACGAGCCGCTGGCTGAGATCGTCCTTCACCAGGCCTTCGTTGCGGTAATAGGCGGTCAGCGCGAGGAAGGCGCGGCCCGGATGGTCCACGCCGACAAAATCGCCATGGGCCACGAGGTTGAGGCTCTGGGCGCCGCGGTAGTCGGGATGCGCGCGCCAGCCGATATCCGACAGAAGGCAGGCCGCATAACGCAGCCGCTTCTGCTCCGGCGTTTCCACCGGCCCCGGCGCGCGAAACAGAGCGTCGGTCCAATCGCAGAGCTCATAGGCGTTGTCGATGGAGCGCGAGCGCTGCCTGGCGAGGTTGGCGCATGCCTCGAGCATGGGATCCTTCTCCCGCTCTTCCTCGCTCAGGAGGCTGTAGAGCAACCCTTCGCGGATGCCGAGCACCGAGATCACCACGGAACGCGGTTTCATCTGCTTGATGAGCCGTTCGAGCACAAGCGCGCCATAGGGCACGGTCTCACGCCGCGCACTCGAGATGTCGCGGATGCCGGCGAGCGAGCTCTGCGACTGGTGATCGAGCAGGGCCGAGAACTTCAGCGCCTCCTCGGCGCTGATCCGGTAGTTGTGCATCACGCTCAAAGGATAGCTGGTCTGGGTCATGTGCAGCCGCGCCAGCGCCCGCCACGTGCCGCCGATGGCGTAGAAGTCGCGGCCCCTGCCCTTTTCCAGCCACGGCACCTTGGCGAACTCGGCATCGACGATCTCACGCGCCTTCTTCAGGCTGCCGCCGGATGCATCGATCAGGCGCAAGCCGCCGAGCGGCATGGTGACGGCGTCGGACAACCGTCCGCCCCGCACGTCGATCAGCTCGAGGCTGCCGCCGCCGAGATCGCCGGCGAACCCGTCCGCCGCGTAGATGCCGGACACCACGCCGAGGGCGGCGAGCTCCGCCTCCATCGTCCCTGACAGCACCGTGATATGCCGGCCGAGGACGCGCTCCGCTTGCGCGATGAACTCGGCACCGTTCTCCGCCTCGCGCGCCGCCGCCGTGGCGATAACTTTGACACTTTCCGCCTCGAGTTGATCGATCAGCGCGCGAAAACGTCGGAGCTCGCGCAGGGCACGCGAGACGCCGTCGGCGGCAAGCTTGCCGGTCGTGGCGATGGTGCGGCCGAGCCCGCACAGCACCTTCTCGTTATAGATGGGCGCCGGCGCTCGCGTGGCACCGTCATAAACAATGAGCCGCACCGAGTTCGAGCCGATATCGACGACGGCGACGGGAGCCCGATCGTTGCTTGAGGCCATTGTCGAAGCCTAGCCGGTCTCGACCAGTCGTGTGAAGCGTCGCGGCATGCTCTCGGTGAGGGAGGTGCCGCGGCCGGACAGGCTCGGATTGGTCATGAAGTAGTCCTGTGCGCTGAAAGGCTCCTGCCCTTCCACCAGGTGGATGCGCTCGGAGCTTCCATCCGGCAGCACCCGCCAGCTCTGCAGGTTGTCCTTGAGATTGGCGACCATGATCTGGTCGAGGATCTGCTCGTGCACGGTCGGGTTCTTGATCGGCACCATGGCCTCCACACGGCGGTCGAGGTTGCGGGGCATCATGTCGGCAGAGCTGATATAAACCGATGCCTTGCGATGCGGAAGCCCATGACCGGAGCCAAAGCAATAGATGCGTGAGTGTTCCAGGAAGCGGCCCACGATGCTCTTCACGTGGATGTTCTCCGACAGGCCCGGCACACCGGGACGCAGGCAGCAAATGCCCCGCACCACGAGGTCGATCTCGACGCCGGCCATGCTCGCCTCGTAAAGCGCATCGATGATCTCGGCATCCACGAGCGAGTTCATCTTCATCCAGATGGCCGCCGGGCGCCCCGCCTTGGCGTGATACATCTCCTCGCGAATATGATCGAGGATGCGCGCCCGGATACCACCCGGCGACACCGCCATGGCTTCGAGTTCCGCCGGCTCGGCATAACCCGTGACGTAGTTGAAGATGCGTGACAGGTCGTTGCCGATCGTCCGGTCGGCCGTGAAGAACGACAGGTCGGTGTAGATCTTGGCGGTCACCGAGTGATAGTTGCCGGTGCCGATATGGCAATAGGTGACGAGCTCCCCGCGCTCACGCCGCACGATGAGGCTGAGCTTGGCGTGCGTCTTCAACTCGAGGAAACCGTAGACCACCTGCACGCCCGCGCTTTCGAGGTCGCGGGCCCATTTGATGTTGGCCTCTTCGTCGAACCGCGCCTTGAGTTCGACCACGGCGGTCACCGATTTGCCGGCCTCCGCCGCGTCCTTCAACGCCTCGATGATCGGCGAGGTCTTGCTCGTGCGGTAGAGCGTCCACTTGATCGCCACCACGTCCGGATCGGCCGTCGCCTGCTTCAGGAACTGGAGCACCACGTCGAACGACTCGTAGGGGTGGTGGACGACGATGTCCTTCTTGGCGATGGCCGCGAAGCAATCGCCGTGATGCTCGCGGATGCGCTCGGGGAACCGGCTGACGAAGGGCTGAAACTTGAGGTCCGGCCGGTCTGAGACGATGAGCTGATTGGTGTCGGCGAGCCCGATCAGGCCTTTCTGCACAAAGCTCTCGCGCTCGGAGACTTTCAGCTCCTGCATGACGAAGCGCTGGAGCCGCGACGGCATGGTCGCTTCCATCTCGAGCCGGATGACCGAGCCGCGCTTCCGGCGCTTGAGTGCGGATTCGAACAGGCGCACCAGATCCTCGGCCTCTTCCTGGACCTCGATATCGCTGTCCCGCACGACCCGGAAAGCGCCTTGGCTACGCACCCGGTAGCCGTGGAACAGGCGCGACACGAAGATGCCGACCACGGTCTCGAGCCTGATGAAGCGAATATCCTTCGCTCCCTCTTCGCTCGGCAGACGGATGAAGCGGTCGAGCTGCGGCGGGATCGGCAACAGCGCGTGCATGGTGCGGAGCGAGCCTTCCCGCACCAGCTCGAGCCCGAGCGTGAACCCGAAATTCGGAATGAACGGGAACGGATGCGCCGGATCGACGGCGATCGGCGTGAGCACCGGGAAGACGTGGTTGAGGAAGTGATCCTCCAGCCAGTTGTGCTCCTGATCGGAGAGCTGGTCGGCGTGGAGGAGGTGAATGCCGGCCTCGCCGAGCAGCGCCGCGAGTGTGACCCAGCTCTCTTGCTGGTGCGAAGTGAGGTCCGCCACGAATTGGTCGATACGGTCGAGCTGCTCGGCGGGCGTCAGCCCATCCTGGCTCTGCGTCTCCAGCCCGGCGACGACCTGGGCGCGCAGGCCGGCCACGCGCACCATGTAGAACTCGTCGAGATTGGTGGCCGAGATCGACAGGAAGCGCAGGCGTTCGAGCAGCGGATGGCGTTGGTTCTCCGCCTCTTCCATCACCCTCTTATTGAAGTTGAGCCAGGACAGCTCGCGATTGAAATAGCGGCTCGGCCCGAAGGCGGCGATGCGCGATGCAGCGCCATCGGGCTCGACCGTCTCTTGAAAATTCATCGATAACTCCGTGGAATCCGGCACTTTTTGCGCCTTCTTCGGGGCTTGTGACTCTCCATGTTACGCCATCAAATGTATCACTAGCGTTACGCAAAAGGCCAATCGGCCTATTCGGCCGAGGGCGCCCCCTGGAGCGCTTCCGTCACGAGCTGGCGGCTGATCTTTCGGCCCGACGCGAGCGCCGCCCGGTCGACCGCTTCGACCGCCCGCGCCGCCGCTTCGAGCGAGCGGTCGATCCTGAGCGCCAGGAACTCCAGCACCTTGGGCTCGATATCGAGCTGCCGGTCGGTGAATTGCTTGAGCATCACCGTGCGCAACAGAGCCTCGTCGGGCGCGCCGATCTCGGTCATCGGAACGGCGCTCAACCGCGAGGCGAGATCCGGCAGGCCCGTCCCCCACCGGCTCGGGCTGCCGCGCGCGGTGATGAGCACGAACAGCCGCTTCTCCCGCGCGAGGTTGAGAAGATGGAACAGGGTCTTCTCGTCGTAGCCGGCACGGTCGGCGTCCTCCACCACGATCGCGGCCCCTTCGGGTAAGGAGTTGATCAACGTGATGCCGAGATGAGCCGGGTCGAGCGCTTGCGCGCCCGAGAATCCCTGCCACACCCGCACGAGGTGGGTCTTGCCGCTCGCGGCCGGCCCGATCAGAAGCTGCACCTGGTCCTGCCATTCGGGCCACGCGTCGATCAGCTTGACCGCGGCGAGGTTGCAGTCGCTGACGAGAAAGTCTTCCGCGCCGAGCGCCGCGCGGTGAGGCAGATCGAAGGCGAGCTGGGCAAGCGTCACGAAGCTCTGACCCGCGTGCGATGGTGGCCAACATCGGGCGCTTTCCGGCGATGCGGATGGGCGGCTGTCGGCTCGTAGCTCGCCATGTGCCGGAGCCACGCCCAGAAATAGGCGCCGGCCGAGATGATGGTGAAGGTTCCCGTCATCCAGATCAGAAGCCAGATGAGGTTGTCGAGCCCGAGCCCCAGACCAAGCTGGGCGAGGACGACGCCCGCAAGCGCGATCTGCAAGCACGTGTTCACCTTGCTGACGAGGAGCGGTTTCACCGTGATCGGCCGCGACATCATCCAGGCGAGCAGCACCGCACCGACGATGAGGATGTCGCGGCTCACCACGGCGATGACGAGCCAGACGGGCAGATGCCCCGAGAGGCCAAGCGTGACGTAGATGGTGACGAGCAGCGCCTTGTCGGCGATGGGATCGAGATAGGCGCCGAGCTCCGTGTGCCAGCCGTAGCGCTTGGCGAGGAAGCCGTCAGCCCCATCGGAGAGGCCGGCCAGGAGGAACACGAGGAATGCTGCGAGCATCTCGTGGTCGATGATCAGCCACACGAGGAGCGGCACGAGCAGGATGCGCATCAACGTGAGCGTGTTGGGGATGTTCACCAGCGTTTCTCCCAGCGGCCTCTGTTCCCGGGACCGTCGGCCGCGAATTCTAGCAGATTCCGCGTGGCCGAGGGCTCAATCCCGTGGTGCCAGCCGTTATTGGGAGCGGAGCACGAACGTGCCATTTGTCTCATCGAGCGCAAATCCGTTCTCACCGAGCGCCGCCTGGAGGCGGTCGAGGGTGCCGGCGAAATCGAAGGTGACCGAGGCCGTCCGGGCCGAGAGCGAATTGACCTCGAGCGATTGAAGGCCGGCGATCTGCGTGAGCCGCGACCGAATTTGTTGCCAATCCTTTAGGCCGGAGAACTGAACCAGGGCGACAACATTGCGCGGCACCACCTTCGGCGCCTCGGGCTCTTCCTCGGTCCCCGCCGCGGGCGGGTTCTGCTCGTAGGCTGCCTGACCAGGCGCGGGGCCACCCGACTGCATCACCTTCCAACGGTTCTCCAGAATGGCGAGCGAGGCCGCGGCGGCCGCCCGCTCGACTTGGGATGCATCGCCGCTCATGGGATCGCTGCGGTCGAAGCTGATCGCGCCGACCGCGTCCTCGCCGGCGAGATGGGTCGTGAACTTGCCGTCCTTGATCTCGCCGACGGCGAGGACGAGCCCGCCATAGCCGTAATTGCTCTGGAGGGTGGTGAGCGCATCAGGGTCCCCTGCGAGCGCCGCCTTGACGACGGATGGATCGAGATCGGGCCGCGGCCGCAACACCGTGGCCGGCGTCACGCTGTGGGCGAGGTCGAGATCCTCCCAGGCCTTGCGCCAGCCCTCTTGCCCCTCGCCCGCCACGCCGCCGCCCTGGAGGATCACCGGCAGGATGGAGATCGAGGCCGCGCGGTCCTCGCTATAGGGGATGGCGTAGTTCGCCAGGAGCTGCTTCACCACCCCTTCGTTGAAGTGCACATCGAGGGTGCCGATATAGCGCGTCGTCGAGTTCTGCTCTTTGCGGACGCCGACGCCCAAGACCATCTCCTCGACTTCTTCCTTGGTGAACTCTGGCAGCTGATCCTGGAGGCTGAGCGGCACGAGCCGCCCCAGCAGGATCTTGAGGGCCCGCTCCTCGGCTTCGGCCATGCCCTTGTTGCGCGCGGCGACCGCGTCTTTGGCGGTGGTGTCCACGGTGATGTTGGCAACGTCGTACAGGCTCTCCGCCGCGCGGGCGTTGCCTATCCCCCCGCCGAGCGCCACGGCGCCCAACAGCACGAGGAGACTCAATCTACGAGCCAAGGGCTCTAACCGTCTGAAACGCATGTCGGACTCTATCAAGTTCCCGTCCCGGCACACCCGGCCCGGCCGGCACCCCCCGTAAACCCTTGGAATATGGCGGGCTCACGGCCTTTCCGCCTTGACGGCCCTCGCCCGGCACGATTGTTATGCCAATTCTTCTGAACTTGCACCCCGAGTGGCCCGGTGCCCCCTAAATCCCAAGACCCGAAATCTCAAGACAAGGCCGATGCGCCCCTGACCTATCGCGACGCGGGCGTGGACATCGACGCCGGCAACGCGCTGGTCAAGGCGATCGGCCCGCTCGCGGCGAAGACCATGCGCGCGGGCGTGCTCGGCGGTATTGGCGGTTTCGGCGGGCTCTTCGACCTCAAGGCGTGCGGCTATCGGGATCCGCTGCTCGTCGCCGCCACGGACGGGGTCGGCACCAAGCTCAAACTCGCCGTCGAGACGGGCCTGCATGACGGGATCGGCATCGATCTCGTCGCCATGAACGTGAACGACCTCGTGGTGCAAGGCGCCGAGCCGCTCTTCTTCCTCGACTACTTCGCCACCAGCAAGCTCGAAGTGGGCGTGGCCGCGACGGTCGTTGGCAGCATCGCGCGAGGCTGCGCCGAGGCCGGCTGCGCGCTCATCGGCGGCGAGACCGCCGAGATGCCGGGGCTGTACGCGCCCGGCGATTACGATCTCGCCGGCTTTGCCGTAGGCGCCGTGGAGCGCGATGCCCTGCTACCGCGAAGCGATCTCGCCGCAGGCGATGTCCTCATCGGGCTCCCCTCCTCGGGCGTCCATGCCAACGGCTTCTCCTTGGTGCGGCGCGTGGTGGCCGAGAGCGGCCTCGACTGGAACGACGAGGCACCGTTCGCCCCCGGCGCCACACTCGGCGCAAGCCTCCTCGCCCCGACCCGCATCTATGTGCGCCAGCTCCTTGAAACGATTCGCACAACCGCGGCGGTGAAAGCGCTCTCCCACATCACCGGCGGCGGGCTCTTGGAGAACGTGCCCCGCGTGCTGCCCGACACACTGGCCGCCGCCCTCGATCAGAGCGCTATCCGCCTGCCGCCGGTCTTCGAATGGCTTCAGGTGGAGGCGCGGCTCGACGCTCACGAGATGCTGCGCACCTTCAATTGCGGGATCGGCATGGTGGTCGTCGTGGCCCCGGGCGATGTGGACCGCGTCGTGAAAGCGCTCGGGCCCCTCGGCAAGGAGGCGGTGCTGATCGGCACCCTCGTCCCGCGCGGGTCGGGCGATTCCGTCCGCCTCGTGGGCAAACCCTGGTCGGCGTCATGAACGGTCGGAAGCGCGTCGGCGTTCTGGTTTCGGGCCGCGGCAGCAACCTCCAGGCCCTGATCGACGCGGCCAAGGATCCCGCCTACCCGGCCGAGATCGCCCTCGTGATCTCCAACGTGCCGGGCGTCCAGGGCCTCGCCCGGGCGGAAGAGGCCGGCATCGCCACCCGCGTCGTCAATCATAGGGATTTCGCCTCGCGCCCCGACTTCGAGAGCGTGCTGGAGGCCGCCCTGCACGAGGCGCGCGTGGAGCTCCTCTGCAATGCGGGCTTCATGCGGCTCCTCACCGAAGGCTTCGTCACCCGTTGGCTGAACCGCCATCTCAACATCCACCCCTCGCTGCTCCCCGCCTTCAAGGGGCTGCACACCCACGCGAGGGTCCTCGAGGCCGGCGCCAAGATCAGCGGTTGCACGGTCCATTTCGTGCGTGCGGCCATGGATGACGGTCCCATCGTCGCCCAGGCGGCCGTCCCCGTGGAGCCCGGCGACACCGAGGAGACCCTGGCGGACCGGGTCTTGGCGGCCGAGCACCGCCTCTATCCCCATGCGTTAAGGCTGGTTGCCGCAGGAAAACTGCGGGTCGAGGGGGAGCATGTTGTCGGAATGCCACAGCAAGACGGCCAATCCGCCCTTTTTTCGCCCCCGCTCCCCGGCACGTTTTGATGGAAACTGTTAACGGCCGTAAGATCGGGGATTGGACGGCGGAAGTTGACGCACCTCAATATGCGGCGCTGCCAACCATGGACAATGTTGACGGCCGGATGCTAGGAACGAAGCTCATTCGGAACAATTTTGGCTGCTGCCTTCGCGCCTTGAGCGATACGATCTAGGGCAGCGCGGAATGTCGTTTTCCTGGCCTGGCGGCTTGGTCCCCGGGTCTCACCCGGCACCGAGGCCCCAATGACTAGGAGCTTAGGGGGAAGGCGTAAATGGCGGACATGACGGTCGCCTATTCTCCGTCGCATGGGCTCGGCGAAGAGCAGAGCATCTGGTTCAAGCTCACCCCGCTTCTGAACCAAGAGAACCCTATGCAGGTTCTCATGGCGCTCAGCGACAAATATGCCGGCGTCATTCCGATCAATCTGAAAAACCAGCGCATCGTGCTCTTGAGCGAGCCTGAGCATGCCGAGCGCGTGCTGGTATCGAACGCCGACAACTACACCAAGTATTTCGATGGGCTGCGCCCCATCTTCGGCCGCAGCATGATCACGATCGATGGCGCCCTGTGGCAGAAGATCCGCACGCCCCAGCAAGCCGCGTTCCACCCGAACATGTTCGAGGAATACTTCCCCTATCTGATGTCGGCCATCGACTCCAAGATGGCGCGCTGGGCGAAGTTCGCCTCGACCGGCGAGACCATCGAGATGGTGGAGGAGACCTGGACGCTCGCCGCCGAGATGGTGTGCAAGGCGCTGTTCGATCGCGAGATGCCGTTCAATCCGCATTTCATATTCAAGCAGGTGAAGACCTATACGGACGTGATGAATCACAAGTCCATCCGTCTCAAGAACGTGCGCGGTGAGCTCGTGGAGATGACCGGCGAGGACGCGGCCAAGGCCATGGAGGTCTGGCACTCGGTCCCAGATATGGTGATGGGCGCCAACATCCTCGAGCACCGCGAGAAGACGCTGCTCACCATGCTGCAAGAGGCCGAGGCCGATCCAGACTTCCCGGAATTCGACCACCGCCAGGTCATCGACGAGATGAAGCAATATCTGTGGGCCGGCACCGAGACCACGGCGCTGACGCTCGCTTGGTCGCTCTATCTCCTGTCGCAGCACCCCGAAGCCATGGAGCGCATCCGCGCCGAGGCGCGCGCCGTGTGCGGCGATGCCGACCCGCAATGGAACCAGGTGCAACAGCTCGCCTACACAAGGCAGGTCATTCAAGAGACCATGCGGCTGTTCCCGCCGATCTGGGGCCTGATCCGCATTGCCGCGGGCGATGACGACATCCAGGGCCACAAGATCAGGGCTGGCGACAAGGTGGTGATCCTCTCCTACATCGCCCATCACAGCCCGAAATTTTGGACCGATCCGGAGAAGTTCGATCCGGAGCGCTTCGCGCCCGAGCGGGCCAAGAAGCGGGTGAAGTATTCCTATCTGCCGTTCGCCGCCGGCAAGCGCGCCTGCATCGGAGGGGCGCTATCGCAGATCGAGAACACGCTGGCGCTGGTCCAGCTGCTGCGGCGCTTCACGCCGGAATATGTGGGCCCGCAACCCGCGAAGATTCACGCCACGGTGACGCTCTGCCCGAAGGGCGGCCTGCCCTTCCGCATCCGCGCGCTCAGCTAGCTTCCCTCAATACTGTGCCGTACCGGCCGCGCGCTTATTCCACGCGCGTGTAGGTCGTCGTCATTGTCGAGTTCATGGGCATCGCCTGAACGGTGGACAACGTGGCGCCGTCGCAGGTGTAGGTCATCGACGCATTCGTCGGCTTCGACTTCGGCACCGGAACGTTCATGGTCTTGCCCCCGGGCATCTTGAGCTCGACGGTGCCTTGGCCCTCGACCGCATCCATGCACAGCGTGAGGTTGCCGTCCGCCGCGGACCAGTGCCCGCTCCCTTGGCTGCTCATCTTCCCCGTCGCCACGATCTGTGAGTCGTTGGCCGTAACCTCCGCATTGGTATCGACCTTCGAGGTGGACAACGTCCCGTCGCCCTTCAAGGTGATCATGGCGTCGCTTGCCTCGATCTTGATCTGGGCCATCTTCATGTGCTCGCGCATCCACTCCGAAGCGCCCCCGCCGGTTTGCTTCCAGGTGCCGACGAGACAGGTATCGCCGGCCGCGGTCTTGCAATCGGCGTGGGCGGAGACAGACGGGAGCATCAGGAATGAAGCTGCAGCGGCAATTGTGAATGGAGATCGATAGCGCACGGCGCCCTCCCTCGTGGTGAGTTCGCAAGTGGAGCAGGCTTTTGCGGCCCCGCCAAGGCGGACTTGTATTGGGAGAGCGTCTCAGTCCGGGTCGTCGGTCTCGGCCGCGCCGCCGTTCTTCTTCGGCGCGTCGCCGCTATCGAGGTCGGGAAAGCCCGCCCGCAAATAGGCGACGATGTCCCAGATCTGCGTCTCCGTGAGCTGGTTCTTCCACGCCGGCATGGCCGTGCCGAATTGCTTGCCGCCTTCGGAGATGCTCCACAGGAGATATTGATCGACGGCGATAGGCTGCTGCACCATGTAAGCGAGGAGCGCCGGCGACGGCGTGAGCGCATAGGCGAGATCGCCGTTCCCGAGCCCGGTATTGCCGTGGCACTTGCTGCAATGGGACATATAGAGCGGCCCGCCGGCGGCGATGGCCGGGATCGTGTAGCCGACCGTGTTCTCGGCCCTGAGATACTTCTCCGGGATGCCCTTGTTCACGAAGGTGGAGAACCGCAGCATGCGTTGCTGCTGCTCGGGATCGACATTGCGCAAGCTCCAGCCGACGGACGGCTCCTGTTCCTTGGGCACCTCTTTTGGTACGCCGTCGGCATCGGGCGGCACGTCCTGCGCAAGAGAGACGCCCGCGGGCGCGAGCAGCAAACCGGCGAGAACAAGCGCGATGGGCAAAGAACGAGGCATGGGCGGCACCCTTTCGGCTGGGATCAACCTACCCTGATAGATCGCGTCCGCGGCAAAAGAATGCCTTGTCGCAGATCAAATGCGCCTCGCGCCGAACAAGGCCTCAACCCACGATCTCGCTTTTCTTGAAGCAGAGCGCGATCTCGCGCTTGGCGCTCTCGGCGCTGTCGGAGCCATGCACGGAGTTCCGTTGCATGTTGATGGCGAAATCCTTGCGGATGGTGCCGGGGTCCGCGTCCACGGGGTTGGTCTTGCCCATCACCGCGCGGTTCCGGGTAATGGCGTCCTCGCCTTCCAGCACCTGGAGCACGATCGGCCCTGAGGTCATGAACGCGATGAGGCCCTTGTAGAACGGCTGGCCCTTATGCATCTCGTAGAATTTCTGTGCGTCTTTCTTCTTCCACCACACACGCTTCTGCGCGATCACGCGCAAGCCCGCCCCTTCCAGCCGGGCGACGATCAGCCCGGTGATATTGCGCTCGGTGGCGTCGGGCTTGATGATTGAGAGCGTGCGTTCGCTAGCCATGCTTAAGTCTCTCTAGTCTTTGGAATCTTTGCGGGGGCTTATAGCCGCCAGGCATGACGGCTACAAGGCGGTCAGGGTAAGCAGCCGATACTGCTAAAGGATTGCCGCAACGCCAAGGCGACGGCGGAAAGGGAGGGTAAGTCGATGCTCTATGCCACGCTCAAGGTCCTGTTGACGAGCGTCCTCGTGGTCGCAGTGTCGGAGACGGCGAAGCGCAGTGCCCTGTTCGGCGCCGTCATCGCCTCGATCCCCCTCACCTCGGTGCTCGCCATGATCTGGCTCTATGTCGATACGGGCGACACGGAGAAGGTGGCGCGCCTCGCCGGAGGGATCTTCTGGCTTGTCCTTCCCTCCCTCGTTCTGTTCGTGGCGCTGCCTCTATTGTTGCGCGGCGGCGTCGAGTTCTACGGGAGCCTCGCCATCTCTGTTGGACTCACGGTCGCCGCCTATTTCGTCATGGTCTATGGGCTGCGGCTCGCCGGCATCGAAATCTGAGCACGCCTCATGCTTTCTTCTGCCAGCGCCCGTCCGCGTCCTGCTGCCAATAGCTGACCGCGTAACCGCTACCCTTGGCCGCCGTCCAGGCCGCGCGTGCTTGCGCCACCGCCCCTTCGTCGCGACCGTCGAACACATAGACGATACGGGTGTAGCCGCTCGCATCTTCGAGACTGGCGCCATCGACGAGGAATCGGACCGCTGCGCCGTTCGGATTGTCCTCCTCCGCCGTGAGGTAGATGGGTTGCTCCGCCGGCAGGCCGTCGCCCGAAGTGCCGTGCGGCAGAAAGCTCTCCTCGCGATAGGTCCAGAGCAGGCTGTTGAGCGCCTCGACGCGCTCCGCGCTCGAGGCTTGCACCGCGGCGCGCCAGCCGCGATCGAGCGAGCGCTCGAGCAGCGTCGGCAACACCTGCTCCAGCGTCCGGCTCTCCAGATGATAGAAATAGACTTCCGTCTCGCCGCTCATGATTGACGTCCCGTCGCGTAAGGGTTCTTCCCCTTGCGCAAGTTCAGCCTGATCGGCACGCCGGGCAGATCGAACGCCTCGCGCAGTCCGTTCACGAGATAGCGCACATAGGAGTCCGGCAGCGCCTTCGGCTGCGAGCAGAATACGACGAAGGTGGGCGGCCGCGCATTGGCCTGTGTCATATAGCGGAGCCTGATGCGCCGGCCGGCGACCGCGGGCGGCGGATGCGCATCGACTGCTGCGCCGAGCCATTGGTTGAGCGCATGCGTCGGCAGCCGCTTGTTCCACATCTCATCCGCCGCGAGCACGGCGTCCATGAGCTTGTCGAGCCCTTTGCCGCTTACGGCCGAGACCGTCATCAGCGCCACGCCTTTGACTTGCGGCAGAAGCCGTTGGCACATCTCGCGCAACTCGGCCAAGCGCCTCTCGCGCTCGCGCACGAGATCCCATTTGTTGACGGCGATGACGAGCGCGCGGCCCTCTTGCGCAATCAGCGCGGCGATCTGGAGGTCCTGCTTCTCGAAGGGCTGCTCCGCGTCGAGGAGCAGCACCACCACCTCGGCAAAGCGGATGGCTCGCAGCGTATCGCCGACGGAAAGCTCCTCGGCCTTGCCTTCGACCCGCGCCTTGCGCCGTAAGCCTGCCGTGTCGAACAAGCGCAAGGGCCGGCCGTCCCATTCGATTTCCGAGGCGATCGCGTCGCGCGTGATCCCCGCCTCGGGCCCGGTGATCATGCGCTCCTCGCCGAGAAGCGCATTGACCAGCGTGGACTTCCCCACATTGGGGCGTCCGACAATGGCGATGCGCAAGGGACGCGCGCCCTCGCCTTCCGTCTCCGCTTCAGCCCCCGCCTCGCCGCCCCTCGCCTCGCAGGCCTGGGCGATGGCGTCCGTGACATCGCCGATGCCGAGCCCGTGCTCGGCGGAGATCGGCAACGGCTCGCCGAGCCCGAGTGCGAAGGCTTCGTAGAACCCGGGTTCGGCCGCCCGGCCTTCCGATTTGTTGGCGGCGAGGATCACCGGCTTGCCGGAGGCCCGCACGAGCTCGGCGAAGATCTCGTCGGCGGCGATCACGCCGGCGCGGGCATCGATGAGAAACAGCACGAGATCGGCTTGATCGATCGCGGCCTCGGTCTGCTGGCGCATGCGGGCGGTGAGCCCCTTATCGCCTGGCTCGAGCCCCGCGGTATCGACGAGCGTGATCGTACAGGACCCGATGTCGGCCTCCGCCTCCCGCCGGTCCCGCGTCAGGCCCGGTTGGTCGTCGACCAGCGCAAGCCGCTTGCCCGCAAGCCGGTTGAACAGGGTGGACTTGCCGACATTGGGCCGTCCGACGATGGCGACAGTGAAGGACATGGAATCCGTACGGGAAGGAACTTTTGGCGGGGCAGCCGAGCCACCGCCTAAGCGCGGTCAGTTGAGAGCGATCAGATCGGCATCATCGGTCAGGATATACATCCGGCCGCCGGCCACAACGGGGGTCACGAACACGTCCGTACCGAGGTCGACCTGCGGCCCGAGCTGGCCGTTCCGCGCATCGACGCCCACCAGAAGCCCGTCGCCGGACACGACCCAGACGCGGCCGCCCGCCACCACAGGCCCGCTCCACCGGGCGCTATGCGGCAGATCGGTGACCCATCGCACCTGGCCGTCATTGCGCCCAAGCGCCAGGAGCCGCCCAGCCACGTCGACAACGAACACGGCATCACCCGCAACCCAGGGCATCTGGGTGCTGGCGAGATTGCGCGTCCACACCCGCGCGCCCGTCGACGCCGACGTCGCGATCATCCTGCCGCCGTGGCTGACGGCGAACACGACGCCGCGATCGATCACCGGCCGCGACGGGTCTCCGAGAATGCCGGCGGCCGTGGTCTCCGACGTCCGGGTCAGCGAGTCGTTCCACTCTCGCTTGCCGCTGCCGGCCTGGAAGGCGACGATGTCTCCGGCCGGGAACGGCGCCACGACGGTCCCGCCCGCCACCGCCGGGCTTGCATTGCTGAGCAGTGTCGCAACCTGCGGCAGGCCGCGTTCCTTCCACGCCTCATCCCCGTCGGAAGCATTCAGCGCATGCAGCGTGTTCTCCGTGGAGACGAAGTACACCTTGCCGCCGGTTGCCGTGGGGGAGTTGCGGATCGGCTCGCCGATGGACTTGGTCCACTCGATGGCGCCGCTGCTCGGGTTGAGCGCCACGACCGTGCCGTAGCCCGTCGTGGCGAAAAGCTTGCCGCCGTCGAGCGCAAGTCCGCCGCCGAAGCCTTCGCGGCCGTTCTCGTTCTCGGGCGTCACGTTCGTCGTCCACATTTTGGAACCGCCCGACGCGGAGAACGCCGAGACGTCTCCCGCCGCATCGAGCGTGAACACCTTGCCGTCGGCGACGAGCGGCACTGCGCTCAAACGGCCGCTCGACGACGAGCCGGTACCCGCATCGGCGCTCCACACCTTGTGCAGCGAGTCCCCGAGAGCAAGGTGACCGAGATTGTTGGAGGGATCGCCGCCGGGTTGCGACCACGACCCGTTGACCTTCGCCGGAGGCAGCGAGACCGGTTTTACGGCGACCTGGTCGGCACTGAGCTCGCCGGGATCGGTGATGACGGCGATGCGCTCGCCAGGCAGCCGCACCTCTTCCTTGTGGAACGGATTTTTGAGGCCGCCGCCGCATCCCGCAAAGGTCACAGCGACCGCGGCAGCGAGCGCCGCGCCGAGAAGGCGACTGCCGATGTCTCGTCCTCTACCCCGGCCCAATTTCGAGCCACCCTTCGAGTTCAAAACGCTAATTGGTCTTAGCGTCGCTCACCGCCGGCGGATTTCCCACGATGAGCGCGAGCATCATATTGGCGCGATCCCGCAAGTTCGGCGGCGTTCCCTGGTCACCCAAGAGCTCGGTGAACTGCTCCTCGGCCACGCGCATATTGTTGTGCTGATAGGCGGAAAGGCCGAGCAGCTCGCGGGCCGAGAACCGCCAGGGGTTGTCGCCACCGGTGAACCCCTTCAGCCGGCGCTCCATCTCCGCGTAGTCGGCCGTGTCCAGCCGGAGCGTCGCGGCCTGAATCACCGCGAGTCCTTGCAGGATCGAATTGACCTTTGAATTGGTTGAGAGGGCGTCGTAATCCGCGACGGCCTTGTCGGTCTCGCCTTCTTCCGCCTCGTTGGCGGCGATCTGGAAGCGCGACAGCACCTGATAGCCCTCCGGCCCGCTCTTCGCGAGCGCGTCGAACATCTCACGCGCCTTCTTGGTGTCGGACGCAGGAGGCGTTTCGAGGGTCAGGGCCTCGGTGAACTTCGCGCCGGCCTCTTGCGCCTGGCGGTTCTGCCAATAGGTCCAGCCCTTATAGGCCGCGACACCAGCAATCAGGCACGCCGCCGCAATGAGGACGACAATCCCGTATTTGTCCCACAGCTTTTTGTACTGGTCTTGGCGGACGGCATCGTCCACCTCGCGAAAAAAACTATTGTCGCTCATTGGGCTGCGGGCTCTCGTGTCCGGACGGAGAAGACGGATGGGCAGGAGCCTCAACCGTCAGCCCCTCCCCCGCCGTATAGTGAAGGCCACCTGCTCGCGCAAGGCTGAAGCCTGCTACCCTCTAACGAGCGTGGTAAACACGTTAGCCCTCTGCGGCTAACTGCCTGTCATTTTGGTCTTTTTCGTGGCCTCGTCGTCGTCCTCGCACATCGGATAGGTATAGGCGTCGGACGGGAAGACGCGGGCGCGGACCTCGGTGGAGTAGGCCTTGACGGCGCCTTCGATGGCGTCGCCGAGCTGGGCGTATTCCTTCACGAATTTGGGCACGCGCGGGGAGAGTCCGAGCATGTCCTCGAGCACGAGGATCTGCCCGTCGCATTCCGCCGAGGCCCCGATGCCGACGGTCGGAATGTGGATCTGCTTGGTGATACGCGCCGCAAGCAGCTCTGCCAGTGCCTCGAGCACGACGGCGAACGCGCCGGCCTCGGCGACGGCCTTGGCGTCCGCCTCGAACGCCGCCCATTCGGAGCGGAACCGGCCCCGCGGCTGGAAGCTGCCGATCGTGTTCACCGCCTGGGGCGTGAGCCCGATATGGCTCATCACCGGAATGCCGCGGCTCGTGAGATAGCGGATCGTGTCGGCCATATGCACGCCGCCTTCGAGCTTGATGGCGCCGCAGCCGGTCTCCTTCAGCACGCGCGCGGCGTTGCGGAAGGCGATCGCGGGGCTCTCCTCGTAGGAGCCGAAAGGCATATCGACCACGACGAGCGCCCGGCGCGAGCCGCGCACCACGGCCTGCGCGTGCATGATCATCAGGTCGAGGGGCACCGGCACCGTCGTCTCATAGCCATGCATCACCATGCCGAGGGAATCGCCCACGAGCAGCATGTCGACGTAAGGATCGATGATCTGTGCCGTATGCGCATGGTAGGCGGTCAGCGCAACGATGGGGGTCCCACCCTTGCGCTTGGCGATTTCCGGTGCGGTGACGCGCTTTACGTCGAAAGTTTGAGACACGGCTTGAGCCTCTGTGACTGCCAGATGAGTTTCTTATGACAGAATATAGGGTTTTTTTGCAGCGCAAAAAACCCGGTGCGAGCCAAGTCAATGCGGCAGGACCGCCCGCCCGATCAGGAGCGGGTGCAGCCACACCAGGAAGACCACGTAGAACAACACCCCCAACACCACGGCGATCAGGTCGTTCCGCGTCCCTCCTTGGGGCGCCGTTCCGATCAATTCCGTCGGTTTTCGGCCTTTGAGGGCAATCCGGTCATAGACCGCGTAGGCCAGGAACGACCCGAACAGGAGGATCGAGGCGAGGTCGCCATTGGCGATCAGGTGGGCCAGCGCCCAGGTCTTGATGGCGACGAGAAACGGATGCTTCAGCCGCGCCTTGATCCGCCCCGGCACATAGGCCGCGACCAGAAAGATGAAGGCCGGCAGCATCAGCACGATCGCCACCCAGCGAGTCCATGGCGGTGGAACCCAGATCTGGATGACCGGTGCGTGCGCGAAGCCCCACACCAGCAGCACGAACCCGGCGATCGACAGCACCCCGAACAGAATCCGGTAGCCGGTCTCGCCGAGGCGCGCGATCAGCGTCTCGCGGAAATGCGGAAATGTCGGCAGGAGATGGATGCCGAGAAAAACGATGATGCCGACGATGAGCAGCGTCATGGCTTAAGTCCCGGCATCCGCTCAGTCTCTAGGCGGTTGCCGGCGGCCCGAACCGGTTCGGTCCTTCCGTGCCCTTGAGGAAGCCGAGCTCGATGATGAACCAAATCCAGCCGATGATCGGGACCAGGAGGATCAGCATCCACCAGCCAGACTTGTCACGGTCGTGCCAGCGCTTGATGTCGACCAGGATCGACGGGAGGATCGTGATCAGGGCCCAGATGCCACTCAACAGGCCACTCCCGCTTTCGGGATCAAAAGTACCTATCGCCCTGTCCATGCCGGACAGGATCATGCTGACCACGACCACCGGAAGCACGAGGTATAGCCACCATTGCTTCCGGTTTACCCGGCCTTGAGCCGAGAGATAGAATTGCTTGTAATCCATTTTGAGCCCCCCTCCCCTTATCCCTCGGCAGAGCAAAGCCTAAGGCGGGCACGCGGTCAACTGGCACTATTCGGGGCTACACGCTACGGCAGGCAACGGAGAATCACGTAATCCCGGGTCGCCGTCCAGTTGACGGCCTTGCCGTCCCATTCGAACCATTGCTCCGGGCGCGGCGCCCTCCAATAGGACGGGCTCCAGCGGCGCACCGACAGTTGTGCATCCTTCATCACCTTGGCCGGTGCGATTACCCAGGCCGGCGCATCGGGCCGCGCGCAAAGCTGCTCCAACGCGGCATCGCTCACATGGGCGAGATGCGGTTCCTCGCCGCTTGTCCGTCCCCTGGCGCTGAAGGGATTCCGCAAGCGCTGATCGACCATGCCGAGATCCGCAACGGCGCGGACCCGTGCGTCCCAAATGCCAGCGAGCGGCCGCGAGAACACATTGCTCGCCCCTTGTAGGCGGCTCACCCAATTGGGCCTTCCTGCTTGGCTCCACGTGGCGAAGCCGCCGCCGATCCACAGCACCTCGCCATCGCGCGTGGCGAGGATGGCGGCAAGCTCGGGATCGGGGCCGAACTGATCCGTCGCCACGTACCACGACTTGCGGTCGTCCCATAAGAGAAGCGCGGCGCAAACCGCAGCAACCGACGCGAGTGTGGTCGCCGCCACGATCCATGTGTCCTGCCTGGCATTGGCCCACAGCACGGCGAGCACACAGACCGGAATAGCGAGGAGATTAACGGTGCTCGCCGCATCGAGTTCGCCGCCCGCGCCATGCGGGCTGCTCAATGCGAGGAGCACGATCCCGTAGAGACGCGTGCCGAAATAGAGGAGCGCACAGAACCCGACGATGGCCCAGATCACCACGGCCACCCGGCGGAAGTCCGTCCCGGGCCGGAGCGGCAGGAAGACCAAAGCGAGCGCCAGGGCCGACGCCACGATAGCGACCGGAGGTACCTGGTTCTCGATCCACGCAAGCACCAGGAGGGCGAGCGTCACGCGGGCGGCCGCGCCTCTCTGCCACAAGCTCACGGAACACACACCAAGCCCCGCCGCCGCAAACACCGCCAGCAGCCACAGCGCGCGCCACGGCTGAATCTGGATGACCAAGAGCGACCCAAGCGCGTCGCCGAAGAGAAGCGAGGTGAGCACGCCGGCAACGGCGACCAGCGCGACCGCGGCAAACAGAGAGCGCACACGGCCGCTGACGAGCCGCGCAGCAATCGCCACGGTCGCGAGCTGGACGATCGTCCGCGTCCAGTCGGCAAGCGGCCATTCGCTCACGAAGAGATAGGGGCTGCGGGCCAAAAGGATGTCGCGCCAAGCGGGATCGACGGCCGCGAACAGCCGGTCGGCGACCGGAACGCCGAGAGCCGCGGCTCCCACAAGACAGGCAAGACCAATCCCGACGCAGGCAAGTCCGACGATCGGCTTCACCACGCGCGTCTGAGGATCGAAGAAGAGCAGCCAAGCGTAGATCGCCAAGCCCGGCACCGCCATGATGGGATGGATGAGCCCTGCGATCACAAGCGGAAGGGCCGCCCAGAACCGCCAGCCGAACCCGAACAGCGCAAGCCCGAGCAGCACGAAGGCTTCGGCGAAGGGGCGCGGCACCGCAAGCGCCTCAGCATAGTGGAACACCTCGAGGCCCGCATAATGCGCCGGCAGCACGGCAATGAAGATGAGGATCACCCATCGCGTGCGGCCTTCGGCGATCGATGCGGAAAGTGCCGCCGCCGCCCCGAACCACAGCACGAGCGCGGCGAGCGCCGTGAGCTTCGCCGCCAGCGACGAGCCGAACGCCGTCACCATGAAGACCATCAGTGCGGGGAAGATCGTAAAGCCCGACTGCCCGTGCTCGGCGAGCACCATATCGTGGCCGATGCTGTCCGGATGGAGCGCCGCGAGCGCGTAGCCGATATAGAGGCGCGCGTCGTGCAGGATGCCCTCGTAAGGACGGGACAGCAGGAACAGCGCCAGCAGACCTGCGGCCGCCAGGGCCCCATAGGCAACGCCGAGCCAGGTCGCGCCCCCCGCAACCGGCCCGCGTGCGGACCGGGAGGCGCGAGGCGACACGACTGGCGAGATCAGAGCCATGACCTGGTCGAGAACAGCAGGTTGCGCCGGGCGACGTAGTTGAAGAGGAACACGATCCCCGCCGTCGGCAGCTTGGCGAGCTGGTAGCTGAGCGGCGTGCCGGTGGTAATGGCCCACAGGAGAAGCCCGTTCAGCAGAAGGCCGGCGAGGCCGATTGCGACGAAGCCCGTCAACTCGACCGACCGGCTGGAGAGGCGCCGCTCGTCGAAGATGTATGAGATGCTGGCGACATAGACGAGAAACATGCCCGCCAGGAAGCTGATCGAGGCCGACACGAGGTAGTAGATGCCGACATACTCAGTCAGGAAGATCAGGAGGCCGTAATCCACCGCGAGCGCAGCAACGCTGATCGCACCGTAGAGCACGAACTGCCGCAGTTGCTCGTCCCACAAATCGCCGAGCCACGGCCCGCGCGGGACCCTCGGCATCTGCCGGCTGTCGATGCTCATGCCACTTTCCTCGGTACGAGCCGCTCACTCTTGAGCGCGTCCTCGATGCCGGACGGCCCGGCCTCGTGGTACTCGGCGTCCTCGTTCACCTGCCATACGTCGTAGAGCGTCTCGCCCGCCTCGATGTTGAGCGCGGTGAGCAGGCCGGTCATCATTGCGTGGTCCTGGTTGTTGTATTTGTGCATGCCGTTGCGGCCGACGAGATGGAGCGTCGGGTAATGCGCGGCGAGATCGCGGCGCACCATCTCCATGTTCTCCGCATAAGCGTCGTCATACACAGGATAGGCCTTCGGCTGGCGCACCACGCAGGCCTCGAAAATATCCGCAGGCCGCATCAACCCGATCTTGTCGATCTCCTTCATGGCGAGCTTGATCAAGTCGTCGTCGCTCGCGGTCCATAGCCCGTCGCCTTCGAAGCAGAAATATTCGAGGCCGAGGCTCGTCGAGCTGTCGTCGGGAATGAGCTCCGGGGACCACGATCGGAAATTCTGCACCCGGCCGACCTTGACCGCGGGATCGTGGATATAGACCCAGTTATCGTCGAGCGTGACGTTCGATTTGCCGATCAGGACGACGGTGAGGAAATCGCGATAGCGCAGCTCGCGCGCGTGCAGCGTGGAGATCGGCCCCGGCGTGATCGAGCGGACGAGATCGCGCACCGGCGCCGACGACACCACGTGCTGCGCCGTATAGGTCTCGCTTGCGCCGTCGCCCTTGACAACCTCGACGGTCCATAGCCGCGCCGTCTCATCCCAGTGCAGTTTCTCGACCTTGCGGTCCATCATCACGCCCCCGCCGAACGCCTCGATCTTGCGCGCGGCCGCCTCCCACATCATGCCGGGTCCCCGGCGCGGATAGCGGAACGACTCGATGAGCGTCTTCGCCGTCGCGCCGCCCTTCCCCGAGCGGCCGAGCGAGCGCCGGACCCCGTCCATGACCGCAGCGCGGAGATCGAGGCCCTTGATGCGTTGCGCCGCCCAGTCGGCGGAGATCTCGTCGCAGCTCATACCCCACACCTTCTCGGTGTAGGTCTTGAAGAAGATCGAGAACAGGCGCTCGCCGAACTGGTTGCGCACCCACTCGTGAAACGTCTTGGGGCTCTTGATGGGCGTCGCCCGCGCCCGCGCATAGGACAGGACGCAAGCGAGACTCTCGATCGGTCCGAGCTTGCGGAACGCCTCGAAGGCTCTGAGCGGATACGAGAAGAACTTGCCGCGATAATAGATGCGCGACAGGCGGGGCCGCTCGATGAAGTCGTCGGGCAGGATCTCGTTCCACAGATCGACGATCTCCTTCGACTTCGAGAAGAAGCGGTGACCGCCGATGTCGAACAGGAAGCCCTTGTAATTCACGGTGCGGCTGATGCCGCCGACATAAGTGGGGTCCTGCTCGAGCACGAGCACGCTGCGCCCGTCCTTGGCGAGCCGGTAGGCCGTGGTCAGCCCTGCGGGCCCTGCACCGATGACGATAGTCTCTGCCGAAAAACCCAAGATCCGCTCCCCGGATTGCCCCCTTATTCCTTGGCCGGAACCCTAGGGATTTGGCGTAAAGGAAGCCCTAAACGGCGAGCGAAATCGGGCCCTTACCGGCCAGTAACCCTCCGCATCTACCAATGGCAGGATGTTGAAGACCCTCTATGCCGGCTTCGCCCAGAGCCTGCCTACGATCTTGCCGGTCGGCACGATGGATCGGCTTGGCGCGCTCTACAGGGACCGTAGCGTCCGGCAGATTGGGACCTTACTCGTCCTTGGCGTTTCAGTCTTGTTTCTGCTCCGTACGGCGCGCCATGCCGATATCGTCGGCATCCTCAATTCCGTCAGCACCGCCGATATCGCACGGCTATTGGCCTATTGTGTCTTCTATGCAGCTCTTCTGATGCTGCTTGCCCGCGGCTGGTCCCTCGCCTTAGAGGTCCCGAGGATTGGTTGGCAACGAGCTGTCGCCGTGTATGGCACATCGGTTCTCCCCAAATACCTTCCCGGCTCGGTCCACCAGTACCTATCGCGCCACATCATAGGCCGACGTTATGGCTGGCACGCCCCAACCATGGCCTATTCCTCCGTACTTGAACTCGCTCTACATGTTCTTTGCTCCCTGACTGTCGCCATGCTTCTGCTGATTTGGCATGGAAGACCAAGCACCCTCGACCTCGATTGGCGTTTTGCCGTCGTTGGTCTCACCGTGATCGGCGCCGTCGCCGTGACTCTATGGGCATTCCGCCGGTTTAGTCCCTCCATTCTGCTCGGTGCCATCGGCTATCAGTTGGTCTTCTTTGCCGGGTTGGCCGCGTTAGCGATGGCCTGCGGGGTCATGTCCGGAGTCGCCGCTCAGCAACTCCCGACGGTCGGAGGATTGTTTCTTCTCGCTTGGCTCATCGGGCTCGTCGTCCCTCTGGCGCCGGCGGGCTTAGGGGTTCGCGAAGCCGCCGGGACGGCCATGCTGAGCGGGATTATCGGCGCGGAGTCAGCATTGTTTATCTTGGGGACGATGCGGGTCGTCACCCTCGGCGGCGATGTCCTGATGATCGCCGCCGGTTTCGTTTGTCAGAAGGCAGAGGGCGTTCGAGCCTAAGGCGCCTGCTCGCAAGAGACAGGCATTCGGCAGACACAGGTTCGCGCTTCCAGCCCGGGGCCTCAGCCACACGCTCGAGCAGGAGATCGTATGTCTTCGGATCGAGCGCGCGGCTCAGATAGACATAGCCATAACGCCCCGGCGGCAGGGGGCCGTTGCCTTTGAAGAAGGCCTCCGCCTGATCGAACTCAGCCTCGTGATCTCGCCAATGCGTCGCCCGATGCGATGCATAGATCGTCCGGCCCGCGAGGACCGGTGCCCAGACGTCCCGTCCGCCGACAAGATAGGGACGTTCGGGCTTCTGCAAAATCACGGCGTCTTGCGGCGTGGAGCGCTTGATCGCGTCGAGGACGGCAAGATCATCCTTTGGGACGCGAACCACCCAGCGCGCCGCTGAAGCCGTATGCCAGATTCCGTCGAGGATCGGCGTCGCCAGCCCGAGCGCCAAGAGCAGCGACCACAACGACTTTGGACACGCCGGTCAGCCTTTGCGGCCCAGGTTCCTCGCCGTCCAAAAGCCATGCCCCGGCAATGATGAGACCGAGCCAGGCGAGAAGGCTGACGCGGAGCTGAAACTCGAGGGTCAGACGCTGATGGTCCGAAAAGCGTCGACAGAAGAAGGCCGGCGATCCCCACGCAGGTGAGGGCCAGGGCAAAGTTGAAGACGCGCCGCCTCGGCTCCGGGAGCGGCCGCTTCCGCCACGCCGTACGGAGACCGACGAGACCTAAGAGCGCCACCCAATAGACGCAAACGAGTCCCGGGAGCGCGAGAAGAAGGCGCTGGCCTGCCGTAAAATCGCAACGGGCGGTCAGCGAAGAGCGGGCTGTCCAAGCCACTGTCGCTCGGGGTCATTCCGACCACGCCAAACAGGAACGGAACACCAAGCGCCAAGACCCCCACGACGGCGATGCGACCCAAGCAGCGCAAGAGCGAACCCTCATGGTTCAAAAGGCTCGCTACCGCGTAGACGGTGAGACACGCCACGCCCAGCAGCGTCGAGATCGCGCCTGCGGAAACCAGCGGCGCCAGCGCGAGAGCACGGACCGCTTTCGCCTGCGGCAGCGGATAGAAGATTTCGAGCGTCCCCCAGCTCAGCAAACCCGCCAGCATGAACTGGTGCTGCGGAAGATAGAGCGAGGCGCGAAACAGGGTCGAGCCGTTCAAGAGCCCGGCATTGACGCCTTCGATGTTGAACTGCGTGGCCGCGGCCGTGAGATCGAAATGGCTGAGACTGAGCGCCGTCAGCCCATCCAGCGAAGGCGACAGCCAACCGATCAGCATGAACAGCGCAGCCCAAGGACCGTTCGTGCCGGCCGCGCGCACCAGTCCGTAGATGACCATCCAGAAGGCGAAGGTCTGCACGAGCCCGCTGGCGATCAGCGCCCTGGCGGCATCGCCATGCCAGGCCGTGCCCAGCGCGGGGATCACATGGAAGAACCAGTAATAGGCGAGAGGATCGCCACCGCCGAAAATATCCCGCGCTGGCAAACCGAACGCCGCAATCGATTGGACATGGGCAAGATGCTTGAAGCCGTCGGCATTGAACCACGCACGGACCAGGAGATCGCCACTCTCGAATGAAATAGCCCCGCGCGCAATCAGCCCCACGGCGAGCGTCGCGATGACCGGAACGACGAAGGCCCAAGGGTCAAAAGCAGGGAGCACCCTCCCCGCACAGCGCGGGCGGACCGCGAACGCGGCACCCGACAAGAGGAGCGCGACAAGAACCGTATAGCCCACCGGGAGCTGCCCGGCCACGACAAGCGAAACAAGCGCGGTGAGCAGAACGACCGCCGCCTGACTACAGAACCCCGCCGCCAGATAGACCCACGATCTTCTCCGTCGACCCGGCGACGAGGATCCAGCCCGGCAGGCTGAGCACGACGAAAATTGCGCAAGCCACAGCAATGGAAAGAAGCATTGCGGATCCCTACCTCCCCCTTTTCTCTTAAGGGGGCGCCGTTAATGCTTCTCATACTCTGCCCCGCGCATTCTGAGGCCGCGCAGAAGTCACGGTCGGAGGAAGGCGTTGGACCCGAGCCGAATTCATCTTGCGTCGGCCGCGCCGTCGGTCACCGTGGTCGTGCCATTCCTGGACGAGGCCGATACGCTCGTCCGGCTCAGGGACGGCATCGACGCCGCGCTCTCCCGGCTCGATCTCCCCTATGAGATCATCTTTGTGAACGACGGCAGCCGCGACGGCAGCGAAGAGATTTGCCGTGCACTGGCCGAACACTACGACAACGTCACCCTGATCAACTTCCGCCGGAATTTCGGCAAGTCGGCAGCCCTGTCCGCCGGCTTCTCAGTCGCCCGCGGCGACATCGTCGTAACCATGGACGCCGACCTCCAGGACGACCCCAGCGAGCTCACACGATTCATCGACACCATCGAGAACGGCGCGGACGTCGTCTGCGGCTGGAAGAAGGATCGCCAGGATCCCCATTCCAAGACGATTCCGTCGCGGGTCTTCAATGCGGTGGTGAACCGGATCTTCGGGCTCGAGCTCCACGATCACAATTGCGGCTTCAAAGCGTATCGGGCCGAAGCGTTGCCGTCGCTGAACCTCTACGGTGAGCTGCACCGCTTCGTTCCGGCCCTCTTGCACGCACGCGGCTTCCGCGTGGAAGAGCTTGCCGTGCAGCATCACCCGCGACGTCATGGCACCTCGAAGTTCGGCGCCGGCCGCCTGCTCAAGGGCGCGCTCGATCTGTTGACCGTGACGCTGACCACCCGTTATGGCGCCCGTCCGCTGCATATCTTCGGCACCGCCGGCCTCACGATGCTGCTCGTCGGCGGCCTCTGCCTCACTTACCTGACGGTGCTGTGGTTCCTCGGAGACGGACCTATCGGCAATCGGCCGCTCCTCCTTTTCGGCGTGCTTCTCATGCTCTTTGGCGGCCAGCTCGTCGGCACCGGGCTCATCGCCGAATTGCTCGTGGCGCGCTCCATAGACGAGCGCAGCAAATACGAGGTTCGCGACTTCATCGGCCCCTCCCAGAGAGCGCCGGAGATCGCCTTGCAGGCCGCGGCGACGGTCCAAGACCATCTGGAGGGAAGCGCCACGGCACGCGACGCGTCGCAGGCTTTGCGCAAGACGTCGTGACATTGACGTTTGCGCGAGTCCCTCCTGCTACGGCGAGAGCTCCGCAGCCGAATTGAGATGCTGCGAGCCGACCAAGCCACGCCATTCTCGCGCTGCGCTAATGTCGCGCAGCTACGGCATAATCACGAAGCACATTGGCTTCCAATTGCAGCTCGCCAAGGCGATGCTTGAGAATGTCGCCGATGCTGATGATCCCGACGAGATGATCGCCATCCTTGACAGGCAAGTGGCGGATACGCCGTTGCGTCATCAACTTGATCACGTCGGTGATAGCTGTCCTCCGGCGAACAGACAATGACGACCTTCGTCATCAGCTTGGACACGGTCATCCCCGGCAGTTCACTGCCATGGGTCACCAATCCATAGGCGAGGTCTCGCTCGGAAATGATGCCGTCGATCGACTTGCCGTCGTCACTCACGACCATGGCACCGATCTGCTCGGTTCGCAGCTCATGTGACAGCCTGAGCGCTGTCACATCCGGCCTCACCGTCTTCACGGCAGAGCCTTTAGTCCTCAGGATGTCCGCCACTTTCATGATCAGCCCTCACGCAAGATGTCGGATAGGCGCATAGCGTGCGCGCGATTCGTGGCTCACCGATGGCAGAAGATCTTGGGAGGCCCCTGACCGGACGAAGTGCCGCACTCCCCACCCGCTAAAGGGCCGTCCCGCGATGCGATCCGCTTCCGGGACTTGCTGTCATCTCCCCCGCAATCCTTATGGCTTGCGGCCCTGCGGCCGGCGTTGGGGCGTTGCGCGAAGTCCGCGGCCAGGGTCAGGGGACCTATTTTGCTTTCTGTCCAGGAACCTTTTGGCGGCCTGCGGAGTTGCCGAAATCAGTCAGCGACCGCTTCGGCAAGGGCACCGGGAAACACCAGTCGCAAGTCGTGCCCAAGTTGCATGCGTCCTTGGAGGGGATAGGGCACATGTTGCAGGGATTGCTCGAAAAACGAGCCACCAATCGCGCATACCATCGCGAATACCAAAGGACCGTCGACGATTGCCTCACGGTCCTGTTCCGCGGTTTTCCTGAGGGGTCGCTGCCCTCGCTAAGGCAGCGAGTCGGCAGTTCGGGTCTCGTGCGGCGGGGCGAGGCCGAAGGGACCGATGTCCGCGCCTGCTCCGTGCAAGTGGCGGTCCTCCTTATTCGGAAGCTCATCGGCCCCTTGAGCAACAGGAACGCCAAGAACTCATCCAGGCCTTCCTGGAGAATGACGCCAGCAACCCGACTTACCGGGGCTTCAAGTACATGTTTCGGGTCGTGGAGCAGCTCAAAGTCTCGCCCGCTCTCGTTGCGTACTTGAACACCGAGGTGGCAGGCCAGCTGCACGGCATGTCTCAGGAAGCCATTTTCAACGCATGGGTAGAGGCGCAGATAGGCGGCGTCATGGACCAGCTGCGAGAGCGATGCCTAGAGGAAGCAGAGCTCAAGAGCAGCCTCTGGCAGTGAGCCCAACGGACATCGCGTTGATGATCGCATGACGCGTGGGAAACATCACGCCTCGCGGCGAACTCTGCCCGCAACCAGCAGACCAGCCGGCGCTGACTCTTGCGTCTCTGGGCCCGCGCCAGCGGAGCCGGGCGCTGCCACAACCACTTGGTTCCTGCCCTGCCCCTTGGCGGCGTAGGCGGCGATGTCCGCCTCATACAGCAACGCATCGAGGCTATAGCCGAAACTCTCGGTCGACGCGATGCCGACGCTCGCCGTCACGTTCACCGGCACGTCGGCAACGCGCACTGTTGTCGCGGCAATCCGCCTGCGCATCCGCTCGGCGATCGTAGACGCCTCGCCCACATCCGTCTCCGGGAGCAAACAGCAGAATTCATCGCCACCCAGCCGAAACAAGAAGTCTCCTGGGCGAACGTTGTTGTACGCGACCGCGACAAATTTCGTCAGGAACTGGTCGCCGCCGACATGTCCGAACCGGTCGTTGAGCTCCTTGAACTGATCGAGATCAAACAGGAGCAGACAAAGCGGCTTCTTCGCCATCCGATGTCGCTTGATCAGCCGCTCTCCGTACACGAGGAACGCGCGGCGGTTGAAGGCTCCGGTCAGCAAATCGGTCTGCGCCTTGAGCATCTGCTCACGCTCAAGCCGCTCCCGGGTCATGGCGACGATGAGCACAGCTAGAATGATGGTGTGAAGGACAAGGATCAGACTGAATGCGCCCACCCAATTCGATTGCATGGGCTGCGCGCCGAACGGAAACGGGGCGACTCCGACGAGAGCGATCCGGCTGGCAAAAAAGATGGCAAGCGACGCAAACAGAAGGATGATCGCCCAACGCGACGACAGCCTTTCCTCGCGGCCTCGCCAGAACTCGATCCCCGACATGGCGGCGAGCGGAGACAGCAAGAGCGACGACAGGACGACCCGGTAGCTCGCCGTCTCGAGGAAGCCAGGGACAAGGCAGGCAAACATCCAGATCGTCGGCGCCACCAACACGGGCAGCCAAAGCGGCTCGCGGCCCTCGAACGTGCGCGCGCCCTGCCAAACGCAGGCCATGGCAGCGATCAAGATCGCGACCTCATAGCCGAACGGCAAAGACAAAAACACGAACC
>CAWGXJ010000019.1:0-86450 GCA_963826465.1 uncultured Alphaproteobacteria bacterium | reverse complement strand
GAGGCCGCTTCATCACGCGCCGTCACAACTACGCGGCGGCGTCTAACGCTTAGAGCTTGGTAGACGGGCTCATCGTTTGGTGGTTGAGGCGTCAGCGCGTGCGCGCGACCCATGCCACAGCCGGTCTTGACTCAGCGGCGCCGAGAGGACCCTCATCAGAGCAGTGCTGGCCCTCTCAGGGAGGAACTTCACAACGAACGCCGAGACGTCTGCTTGCTGCACCGGCCATCAGGGCCGCCACGAAAAATCGAAATCAAACTGCTATATTTCGATTGTCTATCCAGCAATATATTTCTTGTAAAAGGCCAGAATTGTTCATCGCTTTACATTCACTTAGGCAGTGATTTCTATTTCAATATTTTTGTGCCAGGCCATTAAACTTGGCACAGTGGAACAAATTATCGCCTCGCGGGTTCTCTCTACAACTAAAGCCAACCAAAGAGAGACCTATCATGACCAAGACTCTGAGCATCCTGCTCGCGCTCGCCGTCCTCGGCAGTGCGGCCCTTACCTCCGCGCCCGCCCTGGCAAGGTCCTACAAGCACGGCCATCCTGGCTGGAACGCGCATGCCCAAAACCACTCGTACCGCAGGCACAATTACTCCCGTAATTACTCCTACGGCCGCGCTTACGGGCTGAACACCTATCCCCGTCGTGGCGCCTATTACGGATCGCCCTACAATTATGGCTCGGGGCCCGGCTTCAGCATCTACATCCGCTAGTCGATAATCCAGTAGCCGCGGGCTGCTCCTCGCCTCCTCAATGAGGCGAGGAGTGCGCTTGTCTTCTAGGAGAATCCCATGAGCGATCTGGCACAGTTGGAAGCAAGGCTTCTTAGCGTCGCTGAGTTGGAAGTTGTAAACGCAACGCGACCTCCGGCTCTAGAGCAGGCTTCTGATGAACAATTGAGAGTTCTGGCGCAACGCCTGAGGCGAGCCCGCGATAGAGCCGAGGATATTGCTGCCCAACAGAAACGTGAAATGCGTGGAAAAGCTCACCCAAGGGGAACCACGCCCGCGAGAGACAACACGGGTACGCTCGCAAAGGCCCAAGTGTTGGGGGAGGCTACGGAACGCGTCGAACAGGAACTGAGCCGGCGGGAAGATTTGACAGCCGCCGCAACAACGCAGGCCGACCTGTCACGGCATGCGCTTGAACTTAAATTGAGCCATACGGCCCCTCCACATCCGGGTTCTGGGCGCTCAGCATCTGAAGGGATGAATCCCAAGGAGAGGCAAATCCCGCCCAGGATTGGGGCATCGAAGGGAGAGGTCGGTCGCGTGTCACAAGAGGGGAAGGTTGCTCAGGCACGCAAGGACAGCGGCGATCGCTGACCGCGCTAGCCGGCTCGATCGGCCTGGAAAGGTAGAAGAGGGATGTCGATCTGGGGAAGATTGGCGGTCGCCGCGGGTGAGATCGCCGAAGGCGCGCACCTGAGTGGCTCAGTTCGCGGGCTGCTTGAGGCCTTCGCCGGAGGTGACATTTTTTACCGCGACAATGACAGGATGGCGCAACATCAGGTCGCTTTCACCATCGGGGTAATTGCCCTTGGCGCCAAGATGGCCAAGGCCGACGGCACTGTCACGCCGGACGAGGTGATAGCCTTCAAGGAGGTATTTAAGGTGCCTGAGGACGAGATCGAGAACGTGTCGCGCGTCTTCAACCTCGCCAAGCAAGACGTCGTAGGATACGAGACTTATGCCAACCAGCTTGCGTCTCTGTTGAAGGACAATCGCAAGCTGCTGGGAGAGGTGCTTGATGGCCTCTTTCACATCGCCTTGGCTGATGGTGTGTTTCACCCTTACGAGGAACGATTTCTAGCCGACGTGGCCCTGCGTTTCGGGTTCACTCCTACTGAGTTCAGCTACATTAAAGCCCGCCACGTAAGTTCTGTTAGATGCGATCCTTACGAGGTTTTGGGGATAACGCCCGACATCGACGATAAGACGCTGAAGAGACATTACCGCAAGCTCGTCTTCGATAATCACCCTGACAAGATGATCGCGCGTGGTGTGCCGCCGGAATTTGTGTCTCTTGCGACCAAGAAAGTCGCCACCATCAATGCCGCCTATGAGGCGGTAGCTAAAGAGCGTCGCATCTGACTGTCCTTCCTAAAATCATATCCGCCCGCAGTGGTGGTGCAGTCTGCTATTGGCACGAAGCAGACGTTCATTCCGACGCTGAGCATGTCTGCTTTGAGGGGTAGAGCTGACATCCCCGATCCGCTCGCCGAGGTCCGCTAATGACCCAAAGCGGACTTTCAGCGTGGACGAGAAGTTCGCGCCGAATTATGTACGGATTACAATCTTGCCGAAGTGGGAACCACTCTGCATGTGGCCCAGAGCCTGCGGCAACTCGGCAAACGGAAAGACCCGGTCAACCACGGGTTTAAGGTTGTTAAGATCGATGGCCCTATTCATGGCCTCGAACATCTCGCAGCTGCCGACAAAGATGCCCTGGACGCATACGCCCTTCATGAGAATGGGGATTGGATTAATTTCGCCGCCGGTCAGTACGCCAATGAGGCTGATATGACCGCCGTGCCGCACCGCATGCAGGGCTTGCGGAAGCGTTCCGGCACCGCCAACTTCGACCACGTGATCGACGCCGCGATCACCGGTCAGATCGCGCGCCGCGGCCCCCCACTCGGGCGTTGTCCTATAATTGATGCCGTCCGATGCGCCGAGATCGAGCGCACGTTTGAGTTTGGCGTCGCTGCTTGAGGTGACGATGACGCGGGCGCCCAGCATGTGGGCAAATTGCAGTGCGAAAATCGATACGCCGCCTGTCCCCTGCACAAGAACTGTCTCGCCGGCGGCGAGGTGGCCGGAAGACACAAGGGCGTTCCAGGCGGTGAGGGCGGCGCACGGAAGGGTCGCGGCTTCTTCGTCCGTGAGGTGCGATGGGACCTGCACCACCCCGTCGGCGTCAAGCACCACATACTCTGCCGCGATGCCCGGTATGTTTCCGCCGAGCGAACTCTTCGCCTTTTCTTCGTCGAACCTCCCTTCGACCCATTTCTGCATGAACGCGCCGGCGACGCGCTGACCTGCCTGAACGCGGCTCACGTTCGGGCCCGTCTCGACGACTTCGCCGCAACCATCGGACAGGATCTGAAATGGGAACCTCAGCTTCGGCGCATAGACCCCGCGTACCACGAGGAGGTCACGATAGTTGAGCGACCAAGCCCGCATCTTCACAAGAACTTCGCCTGGCCCCGGCTTCGGTTCGGGAACGTTTTCCAACGCCAGGTTCTCAATTCCGAAACTGCTCTTGAGGAGAAAAGACTTCATGACGTTGACTCCATTTGTACGACCGGCCGTGCATATCCGACGATTGGATTAGTGAATCCGCACACCGTTGTGCTCTATCTCAATAGCGTACTCGCCGCCTTCCCACACGCCGCGAACGGTCCAACCCGGCTCGAGGAGCACCCAGGTTTTTGCGTGGGGCGTGCCAGGCCTGCCTCGTTTCGCAATCCTCAGACCGTCGACGACGACGACGATTTCACTTCCAGCCTCAGAGAACTCTACCTCGACCTTTTTCATTGTCATGCGGAGCCTCCATGCTGCTCATTGCCGGAGCTGATGGTCGAACAGGCTTGGGGCAGAATAGCGCAAGCATCTGGAAAAATTGGCGGTGAAACGCCCCATGGGGCCAGCGGCCCGTCGACCATGCTTATAGCCCCGCCACTGATCGAGAATCTGGTCCGCGAGCGGCGGCGCCTGCGCGCGATACCGCCCCGGCGAGCGTGCAGAAGGCGGCGGCATTGGCGCACGTGCGGCGGCTTGCCGAGATCGGCAGGCCGACCATGAGGCCCAAGGCGCTCCCGAGTGGCCCGCCGGAACGGGGCCCGACGCGCTGCTCGCCTGGCTAGACCCCGACGCGCGGCACGTGCGGCTGTGCAGAGAGATCGACGCCAGCGGGAGATCGCGAAGTCAGATGACCTTCACGAAGTTCGCCTCTTGCGGTCCATCAGCTGCCAGATCATGGGCGTGAATATCAGTTGCATCGCAAGTGGCATCTTGCTGCCGGGGCAAACGACGGTGTTTGGCCGTGACATGAAGGAAGTTGGCAACATCGACAGGAGATAGGGGAAGTCTATGTCCCTCGGGTCCTTGAAGCGGATGATGAGCATGCTTTCGTCAGGACTCGGAACGTCGCGCGCGATGAACGGATTTGACGTGTCGACCGTTGGGACCCGCTGGAAATTGACATGGGTCTGTGAGAACTGGGGACATATGTAGTTGATGTAGTCAGGCATACGACGCAGGATCGTGTCGACAACAGCCTCTTGCGTGTAGCCGCGTACCATCTTGTCGCGATGAAGCTTTTGAATCCATTCGAGGTTGATGACCGGTACGACACCGATCAAAAGATCGACGTACTGAGCGACATTGATTTTCTCGGTGACGATTGCTCCATGCAGTCCCTCGTAGAAGAGCATGTCTGTGTCTGACGGGATGTCCTCCCACGGCGTAAACGTGCCTGCCTTCTGCTGATAGGGCGCGGCTTTCTCCTCCTCGTGAAGGTACTTGCGCGCCTTTCCTTTTCCGCTCTCTCCATAGACGCGAAATAGCGTCTCGAGCTCCTCGAACAGATTGGCCTCGGGACCGAAATGGCTGAAATGCATCTCACCCTTACTCTGCGCCTCGGCCATTTTCGTCTGCATATCATCGCGATTGTAGCGATGAAAGGCATCTCCGTAGACGATCGCGGCCTTGACGCCCTCGCGGCGAAAGATCTGTTGAAAGGTCGTCGTCACAGTTGTCGTGCCTGCACCTGACGAACCTGTGATGGCAATGACCGGATGTCTAGGTGACATGTCTCTCCCCCTTCGCGGCATCTATATTATGTGACCGGGGGATTGGGCGCGATACGAAGCAGTTTCTCTGATTCTCATGTCGCTTCTGGCACTTAGCGGACATCGAGGCCTGCTCGCCTCAGCCCTTACCGGACATGAAGGTCACCCATCCCGGTCGTTTGTACTCTTCTTGGGGTTGAGAACGCAGCCAATCGCGCCCGGTGCTGGACGAGCTCCGGACGAGCCCCACAGAGGGCCGCACAGCGGCGAAGAAGCCCATCTAGGGGTCAGATTTCCACTCGGGCAACGCACCAAGCCAGGCGAGGCACGGCCTTTGGACCTTGGTCGGCCTTCCTCAGTATCGCCAGAGATTACGGCGCTCCACGGGGCTCCTACGCGCCTCGATCGTTCTGTCACCATCGGTGTCACCACCAGGGATCAAGAATTATGGAGCGGGTAGCGGGAATCGAACCCGCGACACGTAGCTTGGGAAGCTACTGCTCTACCACTGAGCTACACCCGCGCCAGGATTCCCTCATACAATGAAGTCGAGGCGGCGGGAAGCACGTTGGCTTCACGGACAGGTGAAGGCGCTTTGTCTTGCGGTTAAGCCTGAGCCGCCTGTTAATGCCGGAGCTGGAGGGCTCTTGATGACCGACGCCGCGCTTCTCGAGGGGCAGGCCAAATTCGCCGATCCCGACCGGACCGCCAAGGGCGAGCGGCGGGCCCGCGTGGCGCTTCAAGCCTTGCGCACCCTGTGGATCAACACCGGGAGCCTCTGCAACATCACCTGCCGCAATTGCTATATCGAATCGAGCCCGGAGAACGACAGGCTCGCCTACATCACCCGCGCGGAGGCGGCCTCGCTATCTCGACGAGATCGCGCGAGATAAGTGGCCGGTGACCGAGATCGGCTTCACCGGCGGCGAGCCGTTCATGAACCCGGACATTCTCGGCATGATCGAGGATGCGCTTGCCCGCGGCTTCTCGGTCCTCGTGCTGACCAACGCCATGCAGCCCATGCTGCGCCCGCGCATCCGCGACGGGCTCCTGCGCTTGCGCGATGCGTATGGCGGCGCGCTGACGATACGGGTCAGCCTCGACCACTACACCAAGGCGCTGCACGAGGAGGAGCGCGGGCCGGACACTTTCGGGAAGACGCTCGAAGGGATCGATTGGCTCGCGCGCGAGGGCTTCTCCCTGGCGCTTGCGGGGCGCACCTGCTGGGGCGAGAGCGAGGGGAACGCGCGCATCGGCTACGCGGCGCTGATCGCAGGCCGCGGCTGGCCGGTTGATGCCAGCGATACCCTATCGCTCGTGCTCTTCCCGGAGATGGACGCGCGCGCCGACGTGCCGGAGATCACCGAGAGCTGCTGGGGCATTCTCGGCAAGTCGCCGTCCGACGTCATGTGCGCCTCGAGCCGCATGGTGGTGAAGCGGAAAGGCGCCGATACGCCGGTCGTGATGCCGTGCACGCTCCTGCCCTACGATCCCGCTTTCGCGATGGGGACGACCTTGGCGGAAGCGGCGGAGGCCGACGGCGGCATGTTCGACCGCGGCGCGGTCAAGCTCTGCCATCCGCATTGCGCCAAGTTCTGCGTGCTCGGCGGCGGGACCTGCTCGGCCTGATCCGCTACTCCTTGATCTCGAAGGGCAGCTCGAAGCTTGCCGACTTGTCGCCCACCGTATCGTGGAACTTGAGCTCGGCGGCATATTTGCCCGCCGGCGCTTCGGCGAAGTCGATGGTCACGGCGGTCATGGTCTCCATGTTCTGCTCGTGGCTGTCGAAGGAGAAGTTGCCGAAGCCCTGCTGCTGAGCGACCACGTTGCCATCGCCGTCCTTGAGCACGAGATCGACGACGAGCTGGGCGTGGTTCAGACCGTTCTTCGGCTGCCAGGCGAAGCCGACCGGCTCGACATAGATGATGAGCTTCTCGCCTGGCTTGAACACGCTATCGGGACGCGGGTCGTAGACGCCGAAGCCGCCGGGCTTGTTCGAAACGAAGATCGCCTTGCGGAAGGTGAGCGGACCCTTGTTCCACACTTGCAGCGTGGCTTTGCGCATCGCGTCATAGGCGTCGAGAGTCTTGCCGTCCTTGACGTCGCTCTCGGCCTGCTTCGCCAGATCGGTAAGCTCTTCCGCAGACGCGGCCACGGCGAAAGCGGCGCCCGCCAGCAGGGCAAGCGCAAACAGTGCAGAACGTTTCATAATGGCCTCCCCCTCAAGCTCAGATCCACCGCCATGGAACATGGCATACACGGGTTAGACGCGCCACCGGATCGCGATCTTCGCGGGCCGGGCAGCGCCTCAGAATGGATTGTGCTCGGACTTGCCGCGCGTCTTGAAGAACTCGCGGGCGGCGGCGAAGACCACGGGGCTCAGAAGCGCGAGCGCAATCAGGTTCGGGATCGCCATGAGCGCATTCAGCACGTCGGCAAGCAACCAGATGAAGCTCAGCTTGACGGTGGCGCCGATGATCGGCGCGAGCGACCACACGATGCGGAACGGGATGATCGACCTTGACGCCGAGCAGGTACTGCCAGGAGCGCTCGCAGTAATAGCTCCAGCCGACCAGCGTGGTGAAGGCGAACACGGCGAGCGCAATCGAGGTGATCGTCGCTGCCGACTCCCGGGAGCGCCGTCTCGAAGGCGAGCGAGGTGAGCTCGGCGCCGGTCTCACCGCTGGTCCACGCGCCGGTGGTCAGGATCACCATCGCCGTGAACGAGCAGACGATGATCGTGTCGATGAAGGTGCCGAGCATGGCCACAAGGCCTTGGCTTACCGGCCCCTTACATTCGGCAGCGGCGTGGGCGATGGGCGCCGAACCGAGACCGGCCTCGTTGGAAAAGATGCCGCGGGCCACGCCGAAGCGGATCGCCGCCCACACGACTGCGCCGGCAAAGCCGCCGGTCGCTGCGATCGGCGTGAAGGCGTGGGCGAAGATCAGGCGGAACGCCTCGGGCACAGCGCCGATGTTCAGAGCGATGACCACGATGCCGGCGGCGATATAGCCGATGGCCATGAACGGCACGAGGGCGCCAGCGACGGCGGCGATGCGCCGAATGCCGCCGATCAGGACGAGACCGACGAGGATGGCGAGCATGTAGCCCGTGGCCCAGAAGGGAACGCCGAAAGAGGCCTCCAGCGCATCGGCGACAGAGTTCGCCTGCACCATGTTGCCGATGCCGAAGCCGGCGAAGCCTGCGAACACTGCGAAGAGGCCACCAAGCCAGGCCCAGCGAGGCCCGAGGCCGTTCTTGATGTAGTACATGGGGCCGCCGACATAGTTGCCGTGCTTGTCGCGTTCGCGATATTTCACGGCGAGGACGGCTTCGGCGAATTTCGTGGCCATGCCGACGAGCGCCGTCATCCACATCCAGAACACGGCGCCGGGGCCGCCGATGAAGATCGCCGTGGCGACGCCGGCGATATTGCCGGTGCCGATGGTGGCGGCGAGCGCCGTCATCAGGGCGTTGAACGGGGTGATCTCGCCCTTGCCCTCGGGAACTCGCCCGCGCCACAGCATGGCGAAGGCGAAGGGCAGATCCTTGATCGTGCGGAAGCGCAAGCCGACGGTCAGGTAGATGCCGACGCCGAGCAGCAGCACCAGCATCGGGACGCCCCACACGAGACCGTCCAGCCAGGTCACGGCGGATGTGATCGCCTGCATGCAGTTCCCCCCGTTACTTCTTGATTATTGGCTGCCCCCGCTCCCCTGGCGGGTCACTCCTGGCGGAAGTGCTTCGACAGCTTGAGCCCTTGAGCCTGATAATGCGAGCCGATCCCCTGGCCGTAAAGGGTCTCAGGGATATCCGTGAGCTTGTCGTAGATCAGCCGGCCGACGATCTGGCCGTCCTCGACGATGAAAGGAATGTCGAGGCTGCGCACTTCGAGCACCGCCTTGGCGCCGGGCGCCCTGCCTTCCGCGTAGCCGAAGCCCGGATCGAAAAAGCCGGCATAGTGTACGCGATACTCGCCGATCAGAGGATCGAACGGCGCCATCTCCGCCACATATTCGGGGGGCACCGACACGCTCTCCTTCGAGGCGAGGATGTAGAATTCATGCGGGTCTAGCACGAGGCGGCGATCGCCGCCGAGATGGACGGTCTCCCAGAACTGATTGACGTCGTAGGCGCCGACCTGATCGACGTCGACGACGCCGGCATAGCGGCGGGCGCGATAGCCGACGAGACCTTGGGGCTCGATCGGCGCGAGGCTGATGCGCAGGTTGAGGCCTTCGCGAATGGCGGCCTCGCCCTCGACCAATCCGACATCGGAATGAATCGCGCGCAAGCGCCGGTCGCCGACGCGGCCCGGCGGCTCGGCATCAATCTGCTGGCTGACACGGCGGCGGAAGCGGATCTGGTTCAGGCGCGAGCCGTAGCGCACCTTGATGGAGAAGGTGCGCGGGCAGATCTCGGCGAAGAGCGGGCCGGCATAGCCTTCGGCTACGCTATCGAAGCTCTCTTGGTAGTCGGCGATGAGACGGGTGAACACGTCGAGCCGGCCGGTCGAGCTTTTCGGGTTGGCGAAGGCGGCGATGGTGGGGCGCAGCTTCAAGTGCTCGATCAACGGCACGAGATAGACGCAGCCCGCCTCGAGCACCGCCCCCTTGGTGAGGTCGATCTCGTGGAACGTCACGCCCGCGAGCTTGTCGCGCACCGTCGCCTTGGTGCCGGGCAGGAAGCTCGCGCGGATGCGGTAAGCGACCTTGCCGAGGCGGAGGTCGAGGCTCGCAGGCTGGATCTGGCCATCCTCGATCTCGGGCGCGCCGGCGATCTCGCCCGCGGCGATCAGCGCGCGGATGGCTTGGCTCGGCAGAATGCCCGTGCGTCCAAGCGCGCTTCGCCTGGCCCCCACGGCGGCCGGGGGATCCTCAGGCAACGTCTCGAACAGCTGGTCGCGGTTGGGCTCCATGGACGATGTTCTTGGCATTTGCCGGGGCTTCGGTCACCCTAAGCTCGGCCTTCTCCCCCGGATTCACAAGGGGTAGGCGCCGGAAACCCAGCCATATTCCCGAAAAGTGGCCGCCCATGATCCCGGAAGACCAGCCCCTTCAGATCGGCTCGCTTCTGTTCGAGGGGCTCGATCAGATCGATCTCACCGGACCGTTCGAGGTGCTCTCGCGGGTTCCGAACGCGACCTACCGCATCTACGGCAAGATCGGCCGCGCCGGTGCGGGACGTGAAGGGCTTGCGCCTCACCCCGGACGCCAGTCTGGCCGAAGCGCCACAACTCGACGTGCTGCACGTCCCCGGCGGCCCCGGCCAGGAAGCCCTGCATGGACGACGAGGAGGTCCTGGACTGGATCCGGCGCCAGGCGGCGGGCGCCAAAATCGTGTTCTCGGTCTGCACCGGCGCGCTCCTCTGCGGCGCGGCGGGGCTGCTCAAGGGGCGCAATGCGACCACCTACTGGGCGGCGCTGAGCCTTCTTCCCTATTTCGGCGCCACGCCGGTCGAGGAGCGCGTGGTGGTCGATGGCAATCTGGTGTGCGCCGCGGGCGTCACGGCCGGGATCGACGGGGCGCTGAAAGTTGCCGCGCATGCTGCGGGGCGACAAGGCCGCCGAAACGATCCAGCTCTATATGCAATACGCGCCAGAGCCGCCCTTCGACGCCGGATCGCCGGCCACCGCGCCGGCGGACGTGACCGCCGCCGTGCGGGCCTCAAGCGCGGAGATCATGGCCCGGCGGGAGGCGACGGCGCGCCGGGTTGCGGCGCGGCTCGGCATCGTGCTTCCCCAGGACGTCTAACCCTTTTGGTGGGGTTGACGGCGGCGCGTCCGGGGGACATTAATCAGCCTCCGTGGTGATTTGGCCGGCCGGCTTGCAGCCACGTAAAACAAGTCGCTAAAAGGCCGCGGACATGATTATCCCGGCTTTTGGCGGCAGCCAAAGTCCGGGTTTTTTTATGCGGCCGGCCATGCGAGAGGTTTGAAGGAGTACTTGGTCATGGCCGCAAAGGACCGAAAGACGCGCCGCGCCGCATGGGCCCCCGCCACCAAGCTCGTGCATGAGGGAACGCTTCGGAGCCCGTTCGGCGAGACGTCCGAGGCGATCTTCCTCAATTCGGGCTATGTCTACGAAAGCGCCGAGCAGGCGGAAGCCCGGTTCAAGGGCGACGAGGACGGCTATGTCTATAGCCGCTACGCCAACCCGACCGTCTCCATGTTCGAGGCCCGCATGTGCGCGCTGGAAGGCGCGGAAGCCGCGCGCGGCACGGCGAGCGGCATGGCGGCGGTGGCGGCTTCGCTCCTCAGCCATTTAAAGGCCGGCGACCACGTGGTCTCGGGCCGCGCGCTGTTCGGCAGCTGCCGCTACATCGTGGAGGATTTGCTGCCGCGCTACGGCATCACCTCGACCTTGGTCGACGGGCGCGATCTCGCGGCATGGGAGGCGGCGGTCACGCCCAACACGCGCGCCTTCTTCTTCGAGAGCCCGACCAATCCGGTGCTGGAGCTCGTCGACATCGAAGGCGTGGCGAAGATCGCCAAAAGGTGCGGCGCGCTCACGGTCGTGGACAACGTGTTCGCCACGCCGCTCGGCCAGCGGCCGATGAAGCTCGGCGCCGACATCGTCGTCTACTCGGCGACCAAGCATATCGACGGCCAGGGCCGCTGCCTCGGCGGCGTCGTGCTCGGCAGCAAGGAGTTCATCGAGGAGAAGCTGCACAATTTCCTGAAACATACCGGACCATCGCTCAGCCCGTTCAATGCCTGGGTCCTGCTCAAAGGCCTCGAGACGCTGCCCTTGCGCGTGGCGCGGCATAACGAGTTGGCGGCGCGAATCGCCGATTTCCTTAGCCAACGCCCCGAGGTCGCGCGGGTGTACTATCCCGGCCGCACCGATCATCCGCAGCATGCGCTTGCCGCACGGCAGATGACGGGCGGCGGACCGATGGTCGCGCTCGAGGTCAAGGGCGACAAGAAGGCGGCGTTCCGCTTCTTGAACGCGCTCGATATCTTCAAGATCAGCAACAATCTCGGCGATGCGAAGAGCCTCGCCACGCATCCGGCGACAACCACGCATCAGCGACTGACACCGGAAGCGCGCGCGGAGCTCGGCATCTTCGACAACACGATCCGGCTATCCGTGGGGCTCGAGGACGCCGGTGATCTCGAGGCCGATCTCGACCAGGCACTTTTGGCAACACGCTAGTGGCCCAAGGGGCGCCTTGCGGGCCGCATGACCGTGTGTCACCTTTTTTCGACCCTGCGCTTTGCTTGAGTGGGAGCGACCAATGTGCCGGAACATCAAGACGCTGCACAACTTTGAGCCACCCGCCACCGATGATGAAATTCGCGCATCCGCGCTGCAATTCGTCCGGAAGTTGAGCGGCTCTACACGGCCATCCAAGGCCAACGAATTCGCCTTCGACCGGGCGGTGGACAAGGTGGCCGCCGCGGCCCGCGAGCTGATCGATTCGCTCGTGACCAGCGCGCCACCGCGCGACCGCGAGGTTGAAGCGATGCGGGCGAGAGAACGGTCAGCCGAGCGCTTTGGTCGGGCGGTCTAGCCCGCGATCAAACCCAACGCTCGCGCTCCCCGCGAGACCCTGGAGTTTCCTGTTGGCTTCCCTTTCCGACGTGCAAGACCTGCTCGCCAAGCTCGTGGGCTTTGACACCACAAGCGCGAAGTCGAACCTCGACCTGATCGCTTTCGTCCAGGACTATCTCGACGGTCACGGCGTCGCATCGACGCTGGTGCCGTCCGCGGACGGGCAAAAGGCGAGCCTCTACGCCACGATCGGCGACGGCGAAGGCGGTATCGGGCTTTCCGGCCATAGCGACTGCGTGCCGGTGGACGGCCAGAGCTGGACGAGCGACCCGTTCACGCTGACGAGGCGCGACAGCAGGCTCTACGGGCGCGGCACGTGCGACATGAAGGGCTTCGTCGCATGCGTGCTGGCGTCCGTGCCGCTGTTCAAGGCGCACAGACTGAAAGAGCCGATCCACATCATCATCTCCTATGACGAAGAGGTGGGCTGTGCCGGCGTGCGGCCGCTGCTCGAGCGGCTGGGGCAGGATTTGCCGCGGCCGCGCGCGGTGATCGTCGGCGAGCCGACCAGCATGCAGGTGATCGATGCGCATAAGCGCATCGACGTCTACCGGACGACCGTGACCGGCAAGGAGGCGCATTCGAGCCTGCCTGCGCTGGGCGTCAACGCCATCTCCTGTGCGGCCGAGCTGATCGGCGCGCTCGATCGCATCGCCGAGACGATCGCAACGACGGAGAACGACCCGCGCTTCGAGCCGCCCTATTCCACGGTGAGCGTCGGCGTCATCGACGGCGGCACGGCGCCGAACATCGTGCCCAAGACCTGCACGTTCCGCTGGCAGGTGCGGAGCCTGCCGAGCGCACCGGCCGACGAGGCCCCCCGCGCACTTTCCGCCTTCGCCGATACAGCACTGGTGCCGAAGATGCGCAAGGTGGCGAAGACGGCGGCGATCGAGACGGAAAGCCAGACATCGGTGCCGGCCTTCACGGCAGGAGCGCAGTCCGACGCGGTGGTGCTCGCCATGGCGCTTACCGGCGCGAACCGCACGAGCACGGTGTCTTACGCGACGGAAGCGGGCCTGTTCGAGCAGGCCGGCTGTCCGGCGGTGATCTGTGGACCCGGCGACATCGCGCAAGCGCACGCGGCGGACGAGTTCGTGTCGATCGCACAGCTCGAGGCCTGCCTGAAATTTCTCGGCGACCTGACGGAGAGGTTGCGGGCCTAGTTATTGTCGTGCCCGCGAAGGCGGGCAGTGACACGTCAGGCTACTCGATGCCGAAGTCCGACGGATCGAAGTGGTAGCGGGCGTTGCAGAACTCGCAATTCACCCACACCTCGCCGTCAACGACCATCTCGGCCAGATCCTCGGGCGAGAAGCGGGCGAGCAGTTCCTCCACGCGCTCGCGCGAGCAGCTGCAATAGGTCTCGAGCGGGATGGCGCGGTAGACACGCACCTGCTCCTCATGGAACAGGCGATAGAGCAGCCGGTCGGGCGGCAGCATGGGATCGAGCAACTCGTGGTCCTCGACGGTCTCGGCCAGCGTCTTGGCCCGCGTCCAGTCCTCCTCGAACTCCTTCAGGCTCGAGACGCCACCTTCGCGGGTGAGCTTCTGCACCAGGAGCCCGCCGGCACGCCAGGCCCAGGCCCCCTCGCCCGTGAGCCCCACGCGGTAATGGCGCGCCACGGCGAGGCGAATGAAGGTGGGAAGCTGCTCCGACTGGCGGAAATAGGTGTCGGCGGCCTCCGTGAGGCTCTCGCCCTCGAGCGGCACGACCCCCTGATAGCGCTCGGTGTCGACGCCCCGGTCGATGGTCATGGCGAGATGACCCTCGCCAAGGAGCGTCGCTGCGTCCTCACCGTCGAGTTCGGCCACGCGCTCTGCGTCGAAGCGGGCATAGCCGCGGAGCTCGCCGGGCACCTGATAGTCGGCGACCAGCAGGTCCACCGGTCCGTCGGTGGTGGCTTGCAGGATCAGCTTGCCTTCGGATTTGAGGGAGGCGCCCAGCATCGCCGTGAGCGCCACCGCCTCGCCCAGAAGCCGCGACACGGGCTCCGGGTAGGCGTGGCGCGACAGGATGGTGTCGACGGTCGGGCCGAGCTTGACCAGGCGACCGAGAACATCGGCCTGCTCCGCTTGAAACGGCAGGATCAGGTCGTCCTTGGGGATCGAGAGTTCGACGCGGCCTTCGGAGGTCTGCTCGCTCACCGCTTGGCCCCGCGAGACTTGGATTTGCGCGTCTTGGTCCCGGTCTTGGCGCTGCGCGTCTTGGCGCTAAGCGTCTTGGCTGCGCGGGCTTTGGCGCCGCCTGCCGCGGGTTTCCCGCGCCGCGTGGCGGGGCGCTTGGCGGCTGCGCGTTTCGCCCGTGCGCCGCCGCGGCCATCGCCGAGACACCAGGCGAGGATCGCCTTCTGCACGTGGAGCCGGTTCTCCGCCTCGTCCCAGACGGCGGATTGCGGGCCGTCGATCACCGCGCCCGTCACCTCGTCGCCGCGATGGGCCGGCAGGCAATGCATGAAGATCGCGTTCCCCTTGGCAGCGCCCATCAGGGCTTCGTCGACCTGGAACGGCCGGAGTGCGCTTTTTCGCTTCTGCTCGTCGTTATCGCCCATGGATACCCAGACATCGGTCACGACGCAGTCCGCGCCGCGCGCGGCGGAAATCGCGTTCTCGCTCACCTCGACATCGGCACCCTCGGTCCACGCCCAGGCGAGCAGCTCAGGCGCAGGCGCGAAGTCGGCCGGCGCCGCGATCCGCAAGGTGAAGCCGAAGCGTGCCGCAGCGTGCACCCAAGATGTGGCGACATTATTGGCGTCGCCGATCCAGGCGATGGTGCGGCCCTTGATCGGCCCTTTCCGCTCCTCGAAGGTCATGACGTCGGCCATGACCTGACAGGGATGGGAACGCGTGGTGAGGCCGTTGATTACGGGGATTGTGGCGTTGTCGGCGAATTCGATCAGCGTCGCATGCGGGCCTGTGCGCAGCATGATGGCGTCCACGTAGCGCGACAGGACGCGCGCCGTGTCGGCGACCGTCTCGCCGCGGCCGAGCTGCATGTCTTGCGGGTTGAGCACAATCGCCGTGCCGCCAAGCTGGTGGATGGCGACCTCGAAGGAGACGCGTGTCCGCGTGGAGGGCTTCTCGAAAATCATGGCGAGCACCGCGCCTTGCGGTACGGCGAGCGCCTTCGGCACCTTGCCTGATCTCTTCATGGCGGCAGCGGTGTCGATGATGCCGCGCAAGGTGCTCACATCCAGCGCGTCGATATCGAGGAAATGCTTCGGCGAGGGTGACATGTTGGCGGGGTCTCGGAAGGGCGGTCAGGCCTATTTGCGGGCGCCGGATTTCAGCGCGGCGCAGGCGGCATCGATCGTGGTGCAGGCGAGGTCGATCTCGTCCTCGCCGATGATGAGCGGCGGCAGCAAGCGCACGACATTGTCGCCGGCCTGGACGGTCAGCATGCCCCGATCCCGCAAGGCTCCGAGCAACTGCACATTCTCGACCTTGCACTTCAGTCCGATCATCAGGCCCTGCCCGCGAACCTCGGCGATGACGTCGCTATGCTCGTCGGCGAGACCGGCGAGCCGCTGCTTCAACCTTAGCCCCATTTGCGCGACACGTTCGAGAAAGCCCGGCTCCAAAACGACGTCCAGCACGGCATTGCCGACGGCCATGGCGAGGGGGTTGCCGCCGAAGGTCGAGCCGTGGCTGCCAGGGGTCATGGCTTGGCCCACCGCCTCGGTGGTGAGGCAGGCGCCGACGGGAAACCCGCCGCCGAGCCCTTTGGCGGAGGCCATGATGTCGGGCGTGATGCCCGCCCACTCATGGGCATAGAAGCGCCCGGTGCGGCCGACGCCGGTTTGCACCTCGTCGAGCACGAGCAGGATGCCCTTGTCGTCGCACAGCGCGCGCAGGTCCTGCAGGAAGCGGTACGGCACCTCGCGCATCCCGCCCTCGCCCATGATCGGCTCGAGCAGGACGCCGGCGGTCTCATCGCCAATGGCCGCCTCGACCGCCTCGATGTCGAAGCCAGAGACCTGGTCGAAGCCCTCCACCGGAGGGCCGAAGCCTTCCAAATGCTTGGCCTGGCCGCCCGCGGCGATGGTGGCAAGCGTGCGGCCATGAAAGGCGCCCTCGAAGGTGACGAGGCGGTAGCGCTCGGGCGCGCCGTTCTTGAAGTGATAGCGCCGGGCGGCCTTGATCGCGGCCTCGACGGCCTCGGCGCCGGAATTGGCGAAGAACACGCGGTCGGCAAAGGTCGCAGCGCATAGCCGCTCCCCGAGCCGCTCCTGCTCGGCGATATGATGCAGGTTGGAGACGTGCCAGACCTTCTTCGCCTGCTCGGTCAGAGCCTCGATGAGGTGCGGATGCGCGTGACCGAGCGCGGTGACGGCGATGCCACTCGAGAAGTCGAGATAGCGGTCACCGGTCTCCGTGAAGAGAAAGGCGCCTTCACCGCGCGCGAAGGACAATCCGCTGCGTGCGTATGTCGGAAGGAGAGCCGACATGAAAGTTGCGTATCCCTGAAACAAAATTGCCGCCGAAGGGCGGCAGCAAGGAAAGTCAGAGTGTTAGGTCTCGCACAACGCGCTGTCAATCGACGGTGCTGACCGCTTATCCAAGGTTTCTCCACGCTTCCATCAACGCGCACGTTTGTGTTCTCGCAAGAGAAGTGGCAGAATCCGCTTGTTCCGGTGGAAAACGGGGCACCCAAGCGTGGCGGACGCTTGTCGGATTCTACCGGCTCTAGTAGGGTAATAATCGCTCGGCTACCAGATGTCGTGGGTGCAAGTAGGCCCCGGGCGATCATTCTCAGCAGTAATTCCGAGTATTTCGAAAAATGCCGTCTCTAGGCAGACGGGTGGATTCCGAGTCCAAACGAGGAGGCCAACCATGGCTTGGACTGATGAAAGGGTCGAACTGCTGAAGAAACTCTGGGCGGAGGGACTGAGCGCGAGCCAGATCGCGGGTCGCTTAGGCGGCGTGACCCGCAACGCGGTGATCGGCAAGGTTCATCGGCTCGGACTTTCGGGCCGGGCGACAAGCTCGCGGTCGAGCGCGCCACGGCCACGGCGCACACACGCGCCGCGCCAAAACCGTACGCCGTCGCTGACTTTCGGGACGCGCGGCAACGTTGCGCTCAAGCCCTCTTACGAGGCCGAGTACGATCCGGCGCCGGCGCCGGTCGAGGAGCTCGTCATCCCGCTCCATGAGCGGGCGAGCATCCTCACGCTGAAGGAGTCGATGTGCCGCTGGCCCATCGGCGATCCGAGCGAGGAAGACTTCCACTTCTGCGGCCGCAAGAAGGTGGGCACGCTACCTTATTGCGAGCACCATGCCCGCATGGCCTATCAGCCAGTGCAGGCCAGGCGGCGCGAGAAGCGCTTCGCGAGCGGCTAACAGAGCAGATCAGGGGCAGAAAGAGAGGCGCCGCGAAGACCGGCGCCTCTTTCGTTTGGGGGGACGATTTAAGCCGTCTCTTCGAGCTTGTCGGAGAAGGCGTAGCCCGCGCCGCGCACGGTGCGCACGGGATCGCGGTCGTTGCCGCGCATCATGGCCTTGCGCAGCCGGCCGATATGCACATCGACCGTGCGCTCATCCACATAGACGTTGCGGCCCCACACGCCGTCCAAGAGCTGGGCGCGGCTGAACACCCGGCCCGGGCTCTGCATGAGGAACTCGAGCAGCCGGAACTCGGTCGGACCGAGATGCACCTGGCGGCCGTTCCGCGTCACGCGGTGGGAATCGCGGTCGAGCTCGATATCGCCCACGGTGAGCACCGAGGCGATGCGCTCCGGGTTGGTCCGGCGCAGGATGGCGCGGACCCGGGCCATGAGCTCCGGCAGCGAGAACGGCTTGACCACATAGTCGTCGGCGCCGGTGGTCAGCCCGCGGATGCGGTCGTTCTCCTCGCTGCGCGCGGTGAGCAAGATGATGGGGATGGTGCGGGAATCCTTGCCGGTCCGCAGACGCCGGCAGAGCTCGAGCCCCGAAAGACCCGGCAGCATCCAATCGAGGACGATCAGATCCGGCGAATTCTCGGCAATGGCCACTTCCGCCTCGTCGCCGCGATGGACCACGTCGACGGAGTAGCCTTCCGCTTCCAGGTTGTAGCGAAGGAGGAGGGCCAACGGCTCCTCATCTTCAACCACCAGGACCTTGGCTCCAGGGTTCATGGCGTTCGTCTGCAGCATGTTAGACCGCCGACCGCTTCAACGAAACCGGCGTGGTCGCTGTGGTGTCGCCCTTGGGGCGCTGATCGGTGATGGCCCGGCCATGCACCAGGTAATAGACCGTCTCGGCGATGTTGGTAGCGTGATCGCCGACGCGCTCTATGTTCTTGGCGCCGAACAAGAGATGCGTGCAGAGGCCGATATTGCGCGGGTCCTCCATCATGTAGGTCAAGAGCTCGCGGAACAGCGAGTTGTACATGGCGTCGATCTCTTCGTCCTTGTACCAGACCTTCAAGGCGCGGTCGGCGTCGCGCTCGATAAAGGCGTCGAGCACCTCTTTGAGCTGGCCGAGCGCGAGCTCACCCATGTGCTTCAGGCCGAGCATGAGCTGCTTCGGCTGCTGCTCGGTGACCACGGCCACGGCGCGCTTGGCGATGTTCTTGCCGAGATCGCCGATGCGCTCGAGATCGGCGGAGATGCGCAGCGCCGCCATAATCTGGCGGAGATCGTAGGCCATGGGCTGGCGGCGAGCGATCATGACCACTGCCTGCTCCTCGATCTCGCGCTGGAGTTCGTCGATCGCCTCGTCCTCGTTGATGGTCGCGGCGGCGAGGTCCGGGTCGCGGCGCTCCAGCGCCTCGAAAGACTGGCCGAGAACCTGCTCGGCTAGACCGCCCATCTTGGCGATCTTGTTGTTGAGGAGGGCGAGTTCCTCCTCGTAAGACCTGACAATGTGTTCGTGCTGTTGTTCCATGTCCGGCTCCTGATAGCGCCCGGCCTAGCCGAAACGCCCGGTGATGTAGTCCTGCGTCCGTTGCTCTTTCGGATTGGTGAAAATCTTGCTCGTCTCGTCGAACTCGACGAGCTCACCCAGATACATGAACGCAGTGAAGTCAGAGGTACGCGCCGCCTGTTGCATATTGTGGGTGACAATGGCGATCGTGTAGTCCTTCTTCAAGCACGTCGATCAGCTCTTCGATCTTGGCCGTGGAGATCGGGTCGAGCGCCGAGCACGGCTCGTCGAGCAAGATGACCTCCGGGCGGATGGCGACCGTGCGGGCGATGCACAGGCGTTGCTGCTGACCACCGGACAGGCTGAGACCGCTCGCATCGAGCTTGTCCTTGACCTCGTCCCATATGGCGCCGCGCTGCAAGGCATCCTCGACGCGGCCATCGAGTTCGGACTTGGACGGCTTCTCATAGAGGCGCACGCCGAAGGCAATGTTCTCGTAGATCGTCATGGGGAACGGCGTCGGCTTCTGAAACACCATGCCCACCTTCGCCCGGAGTAGATTGACGTCGTAGTTGGAGCCAAGGATGTTTCGGCCGTCGAGCAGCACCTCGCCCTCGGCCCGCTGGTTGGGATAGAGGTCGTAGATGCGGTTCAGGACACGCAGCAAGGTCGACTTGCCGCATCCCGAGGGCCCGATGAACGCGGTGACCTTGTTCTTGTAGAGATCCACGTTGATGTCGGCGAGGCCGCGGAAGTCGCCATAGAAAAAGTTCAAATTGCGCACCGAGACCTTATCTTCGAGCTTGCCGCTCGTCTCGGTGGCCGGAGTCGGTGGCTGCTCTTTCACGTTCGTGTGGATCGCAAGACTAGTCATTGTGCTACCTTTTTGGAGGATAGGACACGCGCCAGGATGCTCAAACCAAGCACGGCGACCGTGATGATGAAAGCCCCGGTCCAGGCAAGCTGTTGCCAATCGCTATAAGGGCTCAAGGCAAACTGGAAGATGACCACCGGTAGGCTCGACATCGGTGCGTTCAGGTTCCAGCTGAAGAACTGATTGTTGAGGGCGGTGAACAGGAGTGGCGCCGTCTCGCCGGTGATGCGGGCGATGGCCAGCAGGATGCCGGTGATCATGCCGGCACGCGCAGCGCGGTAGGCAACGTAGCGAATGACGAGCCATTGGGGCACGCCAAGGGCGCTTGAGGCCTCCCGCAGGGTGTTCGGAATAAGCAGCAGCATGTCCTCAGTGGTGCGCACCACCACGGGAATCACGATGATTGCGAGCGCCACGGCGCCAGCCCAGGCGGAGAAGTGGCCCATCTGGGCGACCATGATCTCGTATACGAAAAGGCCGACCACGATGGAGGGCGCGCTCAACAGAATGTCGTTGATGAAGCGCACGACCATCGTGAGTTTGGAATAGCGTCCGTACTCGGACATGTACGTCCCAGCCAGAATGCCCAGCGGCGTGCCGATCGCAACAGCGATCACGGTGAGGATCAGGCTGCCGATGATCGGGTTCAACAGACCGCCCGATCCGCCCGGTGGCGGCGTCATCTCGGTGAATACGGCGAGAGACAGGCCACCCACGCCCTTGATGACGAGGACCAGCAGGATCAGCACGAGCCAGGTGAGCCCAAATCCCGCGGCGCCGATCGAAAGTACTGTGGCAAGCCTGTTGCGCCAGCGGCGCCGGGCGTAAAGGCTGTTGGAGTCGTTCAGCGCCATCTTATTTTCCCGCCTTGCGCTCGATCCGCATCAGCATCAGCCGCGCGAATGCGAGCACGACGAAGGTGATGAGGAACAGGATAAGGCCGAGGGCAATGAGCGATGAGGTGTAGAGATCGCCAACAGCCTCGGTGAATTCATTAGCGATGGAGGCCGAGATCGTCGTCCCCGGCGCCATGACGGACGCTGCGATCCTGTGGGCGTTGCCGATGACGAAGGTCACGGCCATGGTTTCGCCAAGGGCGCGGCCCAGCCCCAGCATCACGCCACCGATGATGCCGACACGCGTATAGGGGATCACGACACGCTTCATGACCTCCCAGCGGGTACAGCCGATCCCATAGGCCGCCTCTTTCAGGACTGGGGGCACCGTATCGAAGACTTCGCGGGTGATCGAGGTGATGAAGGGAAGCACCATAACGGCGAGGATCAGCCCGGCCGTCAGCAGGCCGATGCCATAAGGCGGTCCCGCGAACAGCTGGTTGAGAACGGGAATATTGGCGAAGGTGTCGATCAGCAGCGGCTGCACATGCACCTGAAACCAGGGCGCGAAGATGAACAGGCCCCAGATGCCATAGATGATGCTCGGGATGCCGGCCAACAGCTCAATGGCGATGCCAATGGTCCGCCGCAGCCGTTGTGGACAAATCTCGGTGAGAAAGATCGCGATGCCAAGGCTTACGGGTACGCCGATCAACATGGCGATGAACGACGTGAGCAGCGTGCCATAGATGGCCGGCAGTGCGCCGAATTTATCGGTGACCGGGTTCCAGCTTTCCGATGTGAAGAAGCCGAAGCCGTAAGCCCGCCATGCAGGCAGCGAGCCGTGGACCAGCGCAACAATCACGCCGGCGAGAAGCACAAGCACCGTGATGGCGGCGATTTGCGTGATCGTCTTGAAGGTGAGGTCGCCGATCCGGAATCGGCGCAAGGTCTTGGCCCGCTTCGCTTCGTCGTGGACGAAGTTGCTGGCGACGGCCGCGTCCATCATTTGCCCAATCCTCTCACCTCAGTCACGTCAGTCACGTTGCACAGGCAACCGGCGAAAGAAGGACGGAGCTCGAGACTCCGTCCTTCTCTCCATGTGCCTAGTTCATGGCAAAGATGGGCTTGCCCGCAGAGTCCTTGATATCCGCAGACCACATCTTCTGGACCTGCTCGACCACGCTGTCAGGCATGGGAACGTAATCGAGTTCCTCAGCCATCTTGTCGCCGTTCTTGTAAGCCCAAGCGAAGAACTTGAGCGCCTCGGACGACGCTGCCGGATCGCTCGGCTGCTTGATACATCAGGATCCAGGTTCCCGCCGTCATCGGCCACGACTCGTCACCTGGCTGGTTGGCGAGAATGACGCCAAAGCCGGGCTGGGACGACCAATCGGCCCCTGCAGCCGCAGCCTGGAACGACTCGGAGGTCGGGGAGACCGTCTTGCCGGCCTTGTTCATCATTTTCGTGAAGGTCAGCTTGTTCTGCAGGGCATAAGCATACTCGACATAGCCGACCGAGCCCTTGGTATTGGCCACGTTGTTGGCCACGCCCTCATTGCCCTTGGCGCCGATGCCCACCGGCCACTCCACTGCCGTGTTGCTGCCAACCTTCGACTTCCAGTCGGCGCTGACGTCAGACAGATAGTAGGTGAAGTTGAAGGTGGTGCCCGATCCATCGGAGCGGTGCACGACGGCAATTGCGCTCGAAGGAAGTTTGGCGTCCGGATTGAGCTTCTTGATCGCCTCGTCGTCCCATTTGGTGATCTCGCCCATGAAGATCTTGGCGACCGTGTCACCGTCCAGTACGAGCTCGCCGGGCTTGATGCCTTCCAGATTGACGACAGGAACGATGCCACCCATGACCATCGGGAACTGGGCGAGGCCATACTTGTCGAGTTCCTCGCCGGGCAGCGGCTTATCGCTGGCGCCGAAAGTCACGGTCTTGTTCTCGATCTGCTTGATGCCGCCGCCCGAACCGATGGACTGATAGTTGAGGCCGATGCCGGTCTCTTTCTTGTAGGCGTCAGCCCATTTGGCGTAGATCGGATAGGGGAAGGTTGCGCCCGCACCCGAAAGATCGGCCGCTTGGGCGGTGGTCACGGTGAACGCCACGGCCAGGCCAGCGGCGACCGCGTAAGACATGAACCTCATATTCGCTCTCCCTTGCTTGGATTTGAGCCTCCGCCAGCGCAAAGCCACGCCGCAAGCTCGCGGGCACGCTAGTCCCCAGGGATAATTGTTTTATGACAGCGATGATTCGACTTTATGACAGTCTAACTGACTGACTTAGCGAATATTTCTTGAAAACGGGGTGTGGATAAGAGCGGAGGTCCGCGTCAGCTCGGGCGGGCCTCGTTAAGCATAACCGTGAAGGTCGACCCCTTGCCAGGCTTGGAGGCAATGGCCAGTTCGCCCCGATGGCGGTTCAAAATGTGCTTAACGATGGCGAGGCCGAGCCCGGTGCCGCCCTTCTCGCGGCTCGAGGCCACATCGACCCGGTAGAAGCGCTCGGTAAGCCGCGGCAAATGCTCCGGCGCGATGCCGGGTCCGTCATCCACCACGCTGATGGCGTAGCGGCCCGCTGCTTGGCGCCCGAGGGAGGGGATGTGCTTCGCCTCGATGCGCACATGGCCGCCTGCGTTGCCGTATTTGAGCGCGTTCTGCACGAGGTTCTGCAGGACTTGCAGCAGCTCGTCGCGGTCGCCGCGGACGATGGCCGGCTTTCCGAAGCGCCCCACTTCCAGGCTTATGCCGGAATCGCTGGCGAGCGGCTCCAGCGTGTCGCCGGCATGGCCGAGCACGTCGTTGAGATCGACGAGGTCGCTCGGCAGGACGTGGGCATTCATCTCCACGCGGCTCAGCGAGAGGAGCGCATCGATCAGCCGCGTCATGCGCGAGGCCTGCTCGGCCATGATGGGAAGGAAGCGCTCGCGCGCGCCCGGATCATCCTTGGCGGTGCCTTGCAGCGTCTCGATGAAGCCACGCAGCGAGGCAAGCGGCGTGCGCAGCTCGTGGCTCGCATTGGCGATGAAGTCGGCCCGCATCTGGTTGATCCGCTCCACCTCCGTGAGGTCGCGCAGGAGCACGAGGATATTGCCCTCGCGGTCCGGTCCCCGCGACAGCGGGGCCACGGTCACGGCCATGCGGCGGCCGACCGGGACCCGCTCGGCGTAGGTCACGGTGACGGCGCGGCCGCGGCGCGGCGCGGCGCTGACCGCGTCGAGGAACTCCGGCGTGCGGATCACCGAGGAGATATGGCTGCCTTCGCGGAGCGCGGCGAACAGGCCGCGCGCCGGGCCGTTGAGGGAGAGCACTTGGCCGGCCCGGTTGAGCAGGATCACAGGATCGGGCAGCGCCTCCGCCATGACGTGCATGGCCGAAGCCGACCGGACCGCGGCCGGCGAATGCCCGAGATCGTTCTCAAGTACAGGATCCACCTCTTGGCGGGGGAGGAGCGCCACGGAGGCCACGAAGGCGACAAAGGCCGTGAGCGCGAGCCCCACGGTCAGGTTTCCCAAGGCCACGAGCGAGGCCATGATCACGGCGACGATCACGATCAGCCAGAGCGAGGTCCAGAGCCTGGCCGACAGCCCCCGCAAGCCCCGCCGGACGACCTGGCCGGCCCGCGGGAAGAGGCCGGAAGGCAGCGCGCGGGCGCTCTGTTCTGCCTGGTTGCTCAAGCGCTTCTCCTGAACCGTGCTACGAATCGCCGCGTTGGCGGTATCCCTATGATTGCGCCCGGTTTATCACGATTTTGCGACATTGCCTTTCGGCCTGTGCAACGAAACGATGACAGCGTGAACGGCCTGTCATCCTGGAGCACAGGCAATGCCGAGAATATGGGCATTTGGCGAGGCTGATGCCATCCTGGGCTGCCTCGCGTCCGCCTCGCTTCGCCCGGCGGTCGGTATATCATCCCAGTTTGAGCGCAAGGACCGGGATGCGGCGCGGCTGGCAAGAGGCTAATCCCAATCCCCTGACGATCATTCGAGGACCGGGGCCATGCCCGATACGCTTCCCCATCAGGCTCAAGACACCGCCTTCCCGTCGGAAGAGGCGCGCTGGCATGCGGTCCTGGACCGGGATCCCTCATTCGACGGGGCGTTCTATTATTCGGTGGCGAGCACGGGCGTCTATTGCCGGCCCTCTTGCCCGGCAAGGCGCCCTGCCCGCGCGCATGTGCGCTTTCACGACACGGCGGAGGCGGCGGAGGCGGCGGGCTTCCGCGCCTGCAAGCGCTGCAAGCCCGACCAGCCTTCGCTTCAAGCGCGGCACGGCGCGAAAGTCGCGCACGCCTGCCGCCTGATCGAGGCGGCGGAGACGCCGCCGCCGCTTGCGGTGCTCGCCGACGCGGTGGGCTTGAGCCCGTACCATTTCCATCGGCTGTTCAAGACGGCCCTCGGCGTGACGCCGAAGGCCTACGCCACGGCCCATCGCAACAAACAGGTGCGCGCAGCACTCGGGAGGAGCACGACGGTGACGCAAGCGATCTATGATGCGGGCTTCAATGCGAACAGCCGCTTCTATGCCAACGCCTCGGAGGTGCTCGGCATGACTCCGCGCTCATTCCGCGCCGGCGGGACAGATCGCACCATCGCATTCGCCTTTGCCGAGTGCTCGCTCGGCACCGTCTTGATCGCGGCGAGCGAGACGGGCGTTTGCGCCATCCTGTTCGGCGATACGCAGGAGGGCTTGCGCCGGGAGCTCGAGAAGCAGTTCCCGCGTGCGCGTCTCGTTCGTGGCGATGCGGATTTCGAAACGCTGACCACCAAAGTGATCGGCATGATCGAGAACCCAGGCAGCAATTTGGACGTGCCGCTCGATATTCGGGGGACCGCGTTTCAGCACCGCGTGTGGGACGCCTTGCGCCACATTCCGGTGGGATCGACGGCGAGCTATACCGAGATCGCGGAGATCATCGGCGCACCCAAATCGGCGCGCGCCGTAGCCCGCGCCTGTGCCTCGAACCCCATCGCCGTGGCAATTCCTTGCCATCGGGTCGTGCGGTCCGACGGCTCGCTGTCCGGCTATCGGGGCGGCGTGGATCGCAAGCGCGCACTGCTGGCCAAAGAGCGCTCCGGCCGTTAGCGGGTCAGACGCTTGGCGGCAAGCTCGTCGAGATAGCTCTGAAAGCGCGCCTCCTGGTTCTCGCCGAGATCGCGCAAATAGTCCCACACGAAGAGACCCGTATCGTGGCCGTCGTCGAAGACGATGCGCACGGCGTAGTTGCCGACGGGCTCAAGCCGTAAGATCCGGACGTTCCTCTTGCCAGGCACGGTGACGCGCTGCTCGGGGCTGTGGCCTTGCACCTCGGCACTCGGGCTCAAAACGCGCAACATCTCCGCCGGCAAGGCGAAGCTTCGGCCGTCGTCAAACGTGACGCTGAGGGTCCGCTTGTCCTTGTCGAGCTTGAGCTCCGTGGGCCAGGCCGCAGCTTGCGTCATGATCCGCGTACCTCTCTAGCCGAGGTCGATCTCGCCCTCGACCACATGATCGAGGGGCGAGCCTTCGGCCGTCAGCACCATTTTCATCTTCAACTTACCCTTGCCGCCAAGCCCCTCCTCGCGGACCACGCGCTCGATGGCTTGCTGGGAACTCACCCCGACCTCCTTGAGAAATCGCCGCATCGACATGTTAAAGCGTTCTTCGTCCATCACTGGGCCTCCCTTCGGCGCCCCTTCCCGTGATATGGAAAAGGCGAAGCACTTATATAAAGACGAAACCCAATGGCGGTCACCACAAGAGGAACGGGCCGCGCCAAAACGCGAGCCGGTACGATGAAGCGGAAAAGCACGGTCAAACGCCGAAATGCGCCTGCGGCGGCGCTTGCCGACCCGCTTTACCGCAAGCGCGTGGTGAAGAGCGCCAAGGTGTACAGCCGCAAGGACGAGGTAAAGGCGATCGAGGACGAAGAGGTCAAATGAGTAGAAGCGTGCCTCCCCTCATCGACCAATTCGGCCGCGCGATTACCTATTTGAGGGTATCGGTCACCGACCGTTGCGATTTCCGCTGCACCTATTGCATGGCCGAGGACATGACGTTCCTGCCGCGGAAGGACCTGCTCAGCCTCGAGGAGATCGACCGGCTGGCAAGTGCCTTTATCGCGCGCGGCGTGCGCAAGGTGCGGCTCACCGGCGGCGAACCGCTCGTCAGGCGAAACATCATGTGGCTGGTCGAGGCGCTGTCGCGGCATCTCGGTGACGGCCTCGACGAGCTCACGCTCACCACCAACGGCAGCCAGCTTTATCGCTACGCCGATGCGCTCGCCGGCTGCGGCGTCAAGCGGATCAACATCTCTCTCGATACGCTGGACGCGGCCAAGTTCGGCATCCTCACCCGTTGGGGCGACTTCGACCAGGTCATGCGCGGCATCGACGCGGCGGACCGCGCCGGGCTGAAGATCAAGATCAACGCGGTGGCACTTCGGGACATGAACGCGGACGAGATCGAGGATCTCCTGCGCTGGGCGCACGGCCGGGGCTTCGACCTCACGTTGATCGAGACCATGCCCATGGGCGAGATCGACTCCGACCGTACCGATCAGTATCTGCCCCTGTCGCTCGTGCGGGCCCGGCTTGCCCAGCACCTCACGCTGACCGACATCGCCTATCAGACGGGCGGACCGGCCCGGTACGTGCAGGTCGCCGAGACCGGGGGCCGGCTCGGCTTCATCACGCCGCTGACTCACAATTTCTGCGAATCCTGCAATCGCGTCAGGGTCACCTGCACCGGCACACTCTATATGTGTCTCGGCCAGGAAGACGCCGCCGATCTCAGAGCACCGTTGCGCGCGAGCACGTCCGATGAGTTGCTGCACGCGGCGATCGAGGAGGCTTTGGCGCGCAAGCCCAAGGGCCACGACTTCGTCATCGAGCGGAGCGTCGGGCCTGCTGTTTCGCGCCACATGTCGGCGACGGGCGGCTAAGCCTCTCTGCTAAGTCCGCCTAGGGTTAAGAAATTCCTCTAGGGGCAAATTTCCCGGTAGTTTCGGCAATTCGGTTGCCGGAACACCGTCTCGTACGGGCCTCGTCGGCGCCCGATCCCGCCGCCCACCGCGCTTTTTTAACCTACGCCCGGGTAATTTTACCCCCGGGATCAGCGGACTAGAGCGTTCCGTTGACGGGCTGCGGTTGTTTCATGTTGCGTATCGAGTCGCTTAAGAAGCATTGGCACTGGGTGGGATTGGCGCTGCTATCGGCGCTGATTACCACGACCGCTCTTCTTGCGCCTAGCAGCGTGAGCCGGTTGGAACTCAAGCGCGAGGCGCTCGTCGCCGAAGATCGAATCCGCGCGGACTTGCTGGACGAGCCCAATGTCGTCATCGACGCCCTGACACGTCCCGGACTTGCTCCGCAACTCAGCGAAGTCTTCGACAAGTCGGGCTACGGTCACCGCATCCTGCGCTACGAGCTGTACAACGCCAAGGGGCGGCTCATCTTCACAAGCGGCCAAGCCAGCATCGCCCTCGACGATCGCCCCGTGGACGTGACGAGCAATCCACAACAGGATGGCTCCGTCGTGGGCTTGTACGAGGGCTCCACGGAAACAGGACCCGCGCATTTCGCGGTCCTGCGGATTCCGCTCAATCTTGATGAGCGCGTGCGCGGCACGCTCGCGATCTATCTCGACCAGACCGACCAGGCGAGCGTGCTATCCGGTTATTTCGGCCTGATCGCGACGGTGACTCTCATCCTTCTCGGCATCGGCGTCGCCACGCCGGTGGCTTTCGCCTGGATGCGCAGCCAAGAGCGGCAGCAGGCAGAAGAGCAGGTTCGCTATCTCCAAAGTCACGACGCGCTGACAGGGCTCGCCAACCGCAGAGCCTTCGTCGAAAGTCTCGGTGAGGCCATCGTCCGCATGACGCGAGACAACACGCATATCGCCGTGGTGTGTCTCGACATCGACAAGTTCAAGGAGATCAACGACGCAAGCGAGCACGGCGGCGGCGATCAGGTGCTGCGCGAGATGGCAACCCGCATCAGGGGCACGCTTCGCGAGCGCGATATCATCGCCCGGCTCGGCGCCGACGAGTTCGCTATCGCGCTGGTGGACATCACCAATCTCGGCGACGTGATGGCGTTCATGAACCGGTTGGTCGCGGCCTTGCGGCTGCCGTTCCATGTTGCCGGCAAGGAGATCCTCACCACCACGAGCGTCGGCATCGCGCTGGCGCCGGCCGACGGCGACACGGCGTCCACCGTGCTGCGCCATGCCACCATCGCGCTGTCCCGCGCCAAGGGCGACGGCGGCCAGCGCATGTGCTTCTTCGAGGAGAGCATGGACAAGGCGCTCCAGCGCCGGCGCACCGTGGAGCACGAGCTTCGCCTGGCGCTCGGGCGCGAGGAGTTCGAGGTCGTCTACCAGCCGCAATACGATCTGGTGACGGAGCGGCAATGCGGCTCGGAGGCCCTGATCCGCTGGCATCACCCGGTGCACGGCAAGATCGCGCCGGGGCACTTCATTTCGGTGGCCGAGGAGACCGGGCTCATTGTGCCGATCGGCGAATGGGTCCTGCGGCGCGCTTGCTGGGACGCGGTGAGCTGGCAGGACGATCTGACCGTGGCGGTCAACCTGTCGCCGGCGCAATTCCGCGACAGCGATATCGCCGAGACGGTCGCCGAGATCCTCAAGGAGACGGGGTTGCCGGCCCGGCGCCTCGAGCTTGAGATCACCGAGAACCTCCTCATCAACGACACCGAGGAGGTGTTGAGCAAGCTGAACCGCCTGCGCGAGATCGGCGTGGCGATCGCCATGGATGATTTCGGCACCGGCTATTCGAGCTTGAGCTACCTGGCCCGCTTCCCGTTCTCGAAGATCAAAATCGACCGGCAGTTCATCCGCAACATGACGCGGGACCCGGCGATGCGGGCGATCGTCAAGACCATCATCGCGCTCGGCAAGTCGCTCGACGTGACCATCACGGCGGAAGGCGTGGAGACGCCCGAGCAGGCCGACATGCTGCGGAAGTTCGGCTGCCGGCAGGTCCAGGGCTTCCTTTACGGGCATCCCGAGGCGGCCGACACCCACGCCAAGCCGAAAGACACGCCGGACGGCAAAGTGACGTCGATCCGCGCGCGCCGCTCAAGCGCCGCCTGAACGATCTCTCTCTAAGCAGTTAGGGGCCCGCCGAGAAGGGATATTCCGGCATGGAGGTCGCCGTGTGCCCGCCGAGGAAGCCCTTGGAGACGGGCTTCGCGGGAACACGCGAATGCGGCTTGTAAGCGGACACGCGCGGTTTGGGTTCGGCAGGCGCGGGAGCGGCGGCCTTGGCCGGCTTCTTGTCCTCCACGGCGGCGCTCGGTACCGGCCTGCGCACGGGGACGGGCACGACGGCAAGCACATCGTTCGTATCGACATTGGCGACCGCGCCCAGTTGCGGGTCATCGCCGGACTCGGGTTCGGGCGCGAGCGCATCCTGCGAGACTGTCGGCTCCATCGCCTCGTTTGGTTCGTCGGGCTCGGCCGGTGCAGGCAGGGCGGCGGTGACGTCTTCAGACGGGAGCGCGTCCAACGGCGCCTCCTCGGTATCGCCTTGGGCGATGGGCTCGGAAGCGGCGGCACGGATCTCCACATGGATCGCGACCGTCTGCGGTGCCGGATCGGCAGGTGCAGGCAGGGTGATCAAGATCGGCAGGATGAGGGCCAGAGCCGCCACGTGGGCGAGGCCGGCGCCGAAGGCGCAAACCGAAAGGCTGGGCTTGTCATAGTTGATCAAGGGAACCGAGCCTGCGCTGAGTTTCGCCGCTACGCGCAACTGGCTCGATTCGAATTAGCTGAGTCGGCCGCTCCCGCGCAAGCCTTTAGCTTTCCATGACAATTTTTGGGGTGGGGCGGTCGGCGCCTTGGTGGCGCTCAAGCTCGGCCCAGGCGGCGGCCGCGATCGCGCGATAGGCCTCGGCAGCGGGTGAGGACGGATCGGTCGCCACCACGGGCTTACCCGCATCGGAGGTCTCACGCACAGCCATGGTGAGCGGCACCTCGCCGAGGAACGGCACGCCGAGCCTTACCGCTTCGTCTTTCGCGCCGCCATGACCGAAAATGTCGGAGCGCTCACCGCAATGCGGGCAGATGAAGGTCGACATATTCTCGACAATGCCGAGCACCGGCACGTTGACCTTCTTGAACATATTGAGCCCCTTGCGGGCGTCGATCAGTGCGAGGTCCTGCGGCGTCGAGACGATGACCGCGCCGGCGAGCGGCACTTGCTGCGCCATGGTGAGCTGCGCATCGCCCGTGCCCGGCGGCATGTCGACCACGAGCACGTCGAGCTCGCCCCAGGCGACGTCTTTCAACATCTGGGTGAGAGCCGACATGACCATGGGCCCGCGCCAGATCATCGGCGTCTCCTCGTCGACCAGGAAGCCCATGGACATGACCTTGAGGCCGTAAGCGCGCATGGGATCGAGCTTGTTGCCGGCGAGCTGCTGGGGCTGGCCATGGACGCCGAGGAGCCGCGGCATGGACGGGCCGTAAATGTCGGCATCGAGGACGCCCACTTTCAGGCCCTGGTCCTTCAGGGCGAGGGCGAAATTGGCCGCAGTGGTCGACTTGCCGACGCCGCCTTTGCCCGAGGCCACGGCGATGATGTTCTTGACGCCGGGCACGCCGCCGGGGCGATGCCTCGCATCGCGGGCGGCGCCTGGGCGGGCGAACCCGCCTTGGGGCGTTTGGGCCTGCGGCTGCGGCGCGGGCTTTGCGCCGCCATTGCCATTTTGGCTTGCCGCGCCTGGCGCGCGGTCGGCGGTGAGCGTCACGGCGACGCCCTCAACGCCGGGAATGTCCTTCACCACGCTTTCAGCCGCCCGGCGGAGTTCCTCCAGCTCGGCGGCGCGCGCCGGGTCCACGGAGATCGCGAAATAGACCTTGCCCTTATGGATCACCACCTCGGAGACGAGGCCGAGCGAGACGATGTCGTCCTCGAGATCCGGGCCCTTCACGCCTTTCAGAGCGGCGAGAATATGGTCTTTGGTGAGTGTCTCGGTCATGATCCCACAAAATGTAGGACGAATGGCGGGCAATGCAAATTGCCATATTGAAGCGCCGTTAAGCCGCGGTTGGGCGCTCTAGGCCGCTTCCGGCTTACCGCACAACAACTGACCTCCTTGCTTGAGGAGATCCTGCCACTCCGACACCGGCGGCAGCACGCCGACCATAACGAGTAGGGTCACCACCAGAAGCCCGAACCCTCCGCGGAGCACCCAGCGGCCGCCATAGTTGAGCAGCACGCAGACAAGGACGATCGGCATGATCAGGAGTGATTTCCAGATCCCGAAGCCCAGCAGATACAAACACACGCCGTAGACCAGCGTATTCCAGTAGGCGACGATGTGATCGTGATTGATTGGCGCCAACCCCGGTGTCATGCACAACCCTCTGTGAGCCGCTTGCGGCGGACCTGACTTCCGCGATGTTCGTAGGAGCCCGTTTGGCCAAGGCCCCGCGGGAGAGGCATGGGACAACAAATCAGACGTCTGCGCAACTCTGGTTTGTGACAGCGCCTTACCGCGCCCCACGCTCGGCCACTCTTTACTCCCATGGGGCGAGCGTCGCTAGACGGCGCGTTACGTGAATTCCAAGACGGACACCGGCGGGGCCGCGTTCGCAGCAAAGGGCGCCCCGCCGACGCCGCTCGCCCCTTAACGCCCAGGCGGCAACGCCAGTTCCCAGGATCGCGGCCGTGCGTCAACGGGAACTGAGCGGCTCCCGTTCAGGTTTATGTCCTCATGGAGCAAGCGATCCTCGCCATAGGCATCCCCGCGCTGGTCGGCACCGGCGCCCTCCTGCTTTGGGTTTGCTTCGATATCTGGCGTTGGATGCGACGCCCCGACGGCGACCAATAAATTCCCCTCACGGTTCCGGGACCAAGCGCTCGCTTGCGGGCGTCCAAATAAAGTCGAAGCACGCAAAAGAGAAGCCCGGGGCTGAATCCGGGCTTCGAAAAGAGGGAAAGTCGGGAGCGCCGGCGCGGGGGGTTGGGGATGGGGGCAGGTCGAGCCGCGCCGGGGTCCGAGAGCTGAACGCGCGACCGCGGCATCGGTTCCAGAAATTTTCACCGAAAAAAGTAAGCCCCGGCGGCCATTGGCACGCCGGGGCTTTTTGCAGGCATTATCAGGACACTAGGACCCTAACCGCGAATTGTTACAGGTCTGCAACAGACGCCTCCTCGAAGCAGCGGCACACGCGCGCACCCCGCAATGGCCGAACTTCTCGCAGCTGGCCGCTCGGTGCCACGACATTAGGTAGCACCCCGCTCGGTTGCCTCACGTGGTCAGCATGTTAGCCTTCTCCGGCAGGAGGGAGGACGATCCCATGAATGCCACGAATGTGCTCGTCGCCTTTTGTTCCCTGCTGGTGATCGGCGCCGTCATTGGTTTCGTCGTGTTTGCGGTCGTGTACTAGAGGCCCCGGCCAGACAGGTCGCACACAGGACACATTTGCCCCCTTGAATGGGACCGGTCGGCCGCGTGGGAGCGGCGGCTGATCCAGTTTGAGAGGACGGCTTCGTCCTCGCCGGCAAGAATAACCCCCAAGAAAGGACCGGCTCGGCAGTCCAGCGGTGGGCGCAAATCTTTAGCGTCGCGAAAAAGGACGGCAGTCAAGCCTTCCTTAACCCGATCCCGGCTATTCATGGCAGGGACAGGGCGAAAGCGCGGGCAGGTGTCCGCCAACCGCCAACTCCACAAAGCCGAGGGGGGAGCTTCATGCGCGTTGTGGTCGGTTCGGAAGGTTCTAGGGATTTCAGGCAGGCTGAGCTCGACCGGCATCTCGAAGCGATGTCATGCTTCATCGAGCGCGCCGGCCGCGAGGCACAGGCCTCTCTCTCATGCACCATGGTCCTGCGGTCGCCCGCGTCGGCCCCGGCGCAGGCGCTGATCCTCATGAAGGACGCGCTCCTCGGCGCCCGTGTGAGCGTGCGCGCAATTCTCGCCAAGCTCGAGCCGCAAGATGAACTGAAGGACCTTTTCACGGCCTTGTCGGCGCTTTCGCCCGACGCACCGGAGTCGGCTCTGGTCCGCTGGGCGCGCAACCCGCGCCTGCTCGAGGCCCATGAGCAGGTGACCTATGGCGACGACATGTGCTGGTCGGGCGACGCCATGCGCCGCGACGCATCAAAGCGCAATCCGCTCGTTTTGCTCGAGGCTGAAGCGCCCGAGGCGGCGCGGCGCGGTCAGCTTGCATTCAAGGCACTATGGGCGTCTTCCGTGCCCGTGCCGCTGCATCATCTCGACGGCCGCGGGTCCGCGAAGCCGTCGGGCGCCTATGAGCAGGCGCACGAGGCGCCGATGACCGCGCTCCGCCCGAACTTCCTCGGCTGGCCGCTCGTCCGCCACTAGCCGTTATAATAACGTCATCCTGAGGTGCGAGCGCTTCGCCCCTCACTAAGAAGAAGGGATGACGGAGTTCTCGATGCTCGCCAGGGTTCTGCTCGTTTTGCTGCTCGTCTCCGCTATGCCCGCGTTCGCGGCGGAAGAGACGAAAAGTCCCTCCGCGCCTGCGGCGCAAGAAACCAAGGGCCCGATCATGGGCGAGCTGTTGCGGCTGCCAGCGTTCATCTATGCATGGCAAGGCATGATGGCCGGCGAGACGCCGCCGCAATGGGTCAAGGACTATGCCACTAGCCTCGACGGCCCGCCGGTGCCGACCATCGCCGTCCCGCTCGACGGCGAGATCTATACGCTCGGCTTCACCTGCAAACCCAATGATTGCGAGACGCACCAGCTTTATGTGCTGTTTGCGCCGGAAGGGCGCGACGCCTGGGGGCTGCTCGTGTCGCCGGACGGGATCTCCTGGCTCGGGCAGCCGGCCGACCGGATCAAAGACGCCATCGATGGCGCCTTGCGGAAATAGGGAGTCCTCCATGTTCGCTAGATTGCTGATCGCCCTCTTTCTTCTCGGAGCCGCCGCCCCTGCGCTCGCGCAAGACGACGGTCCCTATCTCTTCGACCTGATGAAGCAGCCGCGCTATGCCATGGCGTGGAAGGGCATGCTCGTGGGCGAGACGGCCCCGCCTTGGGTCAACAGCTTCACGAAGAGCCTCAATGGCACTTCGGCGCCTTCGACGACGGTCTCGGTCGGTGGCGAACCCTACCTGCTCGGTTGGGTGTGCAAGCCTCACGATTGCGGCGGCAACGAGCTCTACGTGTTGTTCGCGCCGGGGGCGCGGCAGGCCTGGGGTCTGCTGATCAGCGGAGACAAGCGAAGCTGGCTCGGGCGCCCTGACCCGGCCATCCAGGCGGCGATGTTGAGCGGCGTGAAATAGACCCTGCGCCGTCTTGGGCGGCTGCGGCTCTGGCCTCGAAAGATGGCGTTACCGTTCCCATGTCATCTTTCGCGGCTCCCTCGCACCTGAGGATGACGGAGAGAGATGCCACCGGAGACGATGCAAGCCATGGTGCTGGAGGCGGCGCATCGGCCGCTCAAAGCGACTGAGCTGCCCGTGCCCGAGCCGGGCCCCGACCAGATCCTCCTGAAAGTGCTGGCTTGCGGGGTGTGCCGCACGGACTTGCACATCTATGACGGCGAGCTCGATCATCCGAAATTGCCGCTCGTGCCGGGACACGAGATCGTCGGCCGGGTGGAGGCGCTGGGCGCGAACGTCAAAGGTTTCGAGATCGGCGAGCGGGTCGGTGTGCCGTGGCTCGGCTATACGGACGGCACCTGTCCCTATTGCCGCATGGGCCGCGAGAATCTCTGCGACCACCCGCGCTTCACCGGCTACCAGATCGACGGCGGCTATGCGGACTACACCGTCGCCGACGCGCGTTACTGCTTCAAGTTGCCTGAGGGCTATTCCGACGCGGAAGCCGCGCCGCTTCTGTGCGCCGGACTGATCGGCTATCGCTCGCTGAAGATGGCGGACGATGCGCTTCACGGCGAGACGAAACGGCTTGGCATTTACGGCTTCGGTGCCGCGGCCCACATCGTGGCGCAAGTCGCCCGCGCGCAAGGCTGCGAGATCTATGCCTTCACCAGCCCCGGTGACACGAAGGCACAAGACTTCGCCCGTGCGCTTGGCGCGGTATGGGCGGGCGGCTCCGACGAGGCGCCGCCGGAGTTGCTCGACGCCGCCATCATCTTCGCCCCCGTGGGGGGCCTGGTGCCGGCGGCGTTACGCGCGCTCCGCAAGGGCGGCGTCGTGGTTTGCGGCGGCATCCATATGAGCGACATCCCGCAATTCCCCTACGACATCCTGTGGGAGGAGCGGGTGGTGCGGTCGGTCGCCAATCTCACCCGCGACGATGCCCGCGAGTTCCTGGCGCTCGCGCCGAAACTCGCTGTGAAAACCACGGTCGTGCCGATGAAGCTTTCGGAGGCCAATGAAGCGCTCGAGCGCCTGCGCAAGGGCGAGTTGACCGGCGCCGCGGTGCTCATCCCGTAAGGGAAACCAGCTACTTATCTTTGCCGACCTCGATATCGACGCCCTTGTCCTTGCTGATCGTGCCTTGGAATCCGGGCACGTCGATCTTCACCACCTCCTGCTGCTGGCGGTAGTAGCGATAGCCCAGCACACCCACCGCAATCACGGCGATGACGAGCAGAACGGCCAGGACCGGATTAATTCCACTTCGTGCGCCTTGTTGGGACATGTCACCTCCCTTACCTAATAGATTGGAATCGAACGCCTCCCCTGGAGGCCAGGTTCCAGCCCTTCAAGTCTAGCTTGACGCAGATCAAGGTCAGGTCTCTGATGGGTCGGAAATAACCATAATTCACAGCGGTCTAGGGAGAGTTCCATGCTGCACCAGGTCATCGAGACCCTAAATTCGCGCGTGGCCTTGCGGCCCCGCTACGACAACTTCATCGGCGGCGACTGGGTGGCCCCAGTCGATGGCCGGTATTTCGACAATATTAGCCCCATCACAGGCAAACCCGTCTGCCAGATCGCCCGCTCGCAGGCGGCCGATATCGAGCTTGCGCTCGACGCCGCCCATAAGGCCAAGGACGCCTGGGGCAATACTTCGCCGGCCCAGCGCGCCGCGCTCCTCAATAAGATCGCCGACCGCATGGCAGAGAATCTGGAGCTCATCGCTGCAGTCGAGACCATCGACAATGGCAAGCCGATACGCGAGACACGCGCGGCCGATATTCCACTCGCCATCGACCATTTCCGCTACTTCGCCGCCTGCATTCGGGCTCAGGAAGGTTCCCTCGGCGAGTTGGACCATGACACGGTCGCCTACCACTTCCACGAGCCACTTGGCGTGGTGGGCCAGATCATCCCGTGGAACTTCCCCATCCTGATGGCGTGCTGGAAGCTCGCGCCCGCGCTTGCCGCCGGCAACTGCATCGTCATGAAGCCGGCCGAGCAGACGCCGATGTCCATCATGGTGCTCATGGACATAATCGGCGACATCCTGCCCCCCGGCGTGCTCAACATTGTCAACGGTTTTGGCGTCGAGGCAGGCAAGCCGCTCGCCCAGAACAAGCGCATCGCCAAGATTGCGTTCACCGGTGAGACCACGACCGGCCGGCTGATCATGCAATACGCGAGCGAGAACCTGATCCCGGTGACGCTCGAGCTCGGCGGCAAGTCGCCCAACATCTTCTTTGCCGACGTGATGGCCGAGGACGACGACTTCTTCGACAAGGCGCTCGAAGGCTTCGCCATGTTCGCGCTGAACCAGGGCGAGGTGTGCACCTGCCCGTCGCGCGCGCTGGTGCAGAAGTCGATCTACGATCGCTTCATCGAGAAGGCGATCGACCGGGTCAACAAGATCAAGCAGGGCAACCCGCTCGATGCCGACACCATGATCGGCGCCCAGGCCTCCAACGATCAGCTGGAGAAAATTCTCTCTTATGTCGATATCGGTCAGAAGGAAGGCGCCAAGCTGTTGACCGGCGGTGAGCGGGCCACCCTCGGGGGCGAGCTCGCCGAGGGCTATTACGTGCAGCCCACGGTGTTCGAGGGCAACAACAAGATGCGCATCTTCCAGGAGGAGATCTTCGGCCCGGTGCTGTCGGTGACCACCTTCAAGGACGAAGCGGAGGCGCTCGAGATCGCCAACGACACGCTCTACGGCCTCGGCTCCGGCGTGTGGACCCGCGACATCAACACGGCCTATCGCATGGGCCGCGGCATCCAGGCCGGACGGGTGTGGACCAATTGCTATCACCTCTATCCGGCCCATGCGGCGTTCGGCGGCTATAAGAAGTCGGGCATCGGGCGCGAGAACCACAAGATGATGCTCGACCATTACCAGCAGACCAAAAACTTGCTGGTGAGCTATAGCCCCAAAGCGCTCGGGTTCTTCTAGGAGAGGCGTGACCCAACACCCGCGCAGGAACGCGTTCGCGATCGCCACGAGCCTTCCTGCGTGGGCCTGGCGCAATCGACCAGAGCTTTGGCTGCTCGGCGGGATTTTCCTCGCCGGGCTGCTCCTTCTGGCTTTCGGACATATCGCCGAGGAGGTGCTCGAAGGCGACGCGACACGGTTCGATCAAACCGTCCTGCTCGCCCTGCGCAGCCCTGCCGATCCGGCCGACCCGCTCGGACCGGCTTGGCTCGAGGAGGCGGCGCGGGACATCACCTCGCTCGGCAGCTATTCCGTGCTCGGCATCGTGTTCTTCGCCGTCATCGCCTATTTGCTTTTGATGCAGCGGCGCATGGCGGCGCTGTGGGTCGCGGCGTCGGTCGGCGGCGGCGTGCTGTTGAGCAACGTCTTGAAATACAGCTTCGACCGGCCGCGGCCTGAGCTCGTGGCGCATGCCGCCCGCGTGTTTACCTCGAGTTTTCCAAGCGGCCACGCCATGCTCTCGGCGGTGACCTTTCTCACGCTCGGCGTGCTTCTGGCGAGCATCCACAATTCGTGGCGCGTGAAGGTGTTCTTCCTCGGCATCGCCATCTTCCTGACGGTGATCGTGGGCGTGACGCGGGTCTATCTCGGGGTGCATTATCCGACCGACGTCTTGGCGGGGTGGTGCGTGGGCGCCGGCTGGGCCGCGATATGCTGGACGGCGTTCCACTGGCTGCAGCGGCGCGGCGTCATCGAACCGGCGGAGAAGGACGCCCTGAACACGGGAGATCAGGCAAATGGTCGATAGGGTTCTCGCCACGGAAGCGGCGCTCGACCTGATCGAGAAGCTGAAGAACGTGCACGGTCCCCTCATGTTCCACCAGTCGGGCGGGTGCTGCGACGGCTCGGCGCCGATGTGCTATCCGGCCGGCGAGTTCAGGGTCGGCGGAAACGACGTCTATCTCGGCGAAATCGGCGGTGCCCCTGTCTATATGGACGCCGACCAGTTTGACTATTGGAAGCACACTCAGCTCATCATCGACGTAGTGCCGGGACGCGGGTCCGGTTTCTCACTGGAAGCGCCGGAAGGGTTGCGCTTCCTGACGCGCAGCCGCGTATTCACCGACGAAGAGGTGGACGCGCTCGCCAACTCGCCTGAGATTTCTTTAGCTAGTCGCTGAAGAAGCGGCGCAGGCGATCGACCTCGCGCTTGAACGTGTGCTTGGTGGATCGCGATGCCGACTTCGTCTTCACTTTCTTAGGGGCGGCGGTCTGCGCGCTCGCCGCAGCCGGGCCGTCCGCGGGCTTGGCCTCGGGCAGCGGCGGGGTGTCCTCGGTCGCCTTGGCGACCGATCCGGTGGGGGCTGCGTCTTCGGAGTTTGCTTCCGCCTCTTGCTGGCACTCGGGGGCTTTGCCCTCCGGCCCGCCGGCTACGGCCGACGAGCCGGTGCCACAAAAGGGTTGGTTTCGACCGCCTTCTCGTTCTTCTCGACGCATTGCTCCAGCCGCTCGAAGGCGGCCGTGCTCTTGTCGAGCGGCACATGAATTGTCGCGCCGGCGGCGACCACGTCGAGCGCGCTCGCAGCGCGCAGGCCGGACACGAACTTTTCGTCTCCCACGTCCATGGAGACCGAACTCGCTTCGGCGGCGACCTGACGGTCCCAACTCTGGGGCCCGAGCTTCATGGTAACGGAGTATTTCTCGCCTTGGTCGAGCTTCCAATTGGGCGAGGACAGGAGAAGCGACATCCCCTCGCCCGTGCGCATGAAGGTCACGACGATGTCGTTATCGAGCGTCCGGCTGATGGTGCAGCGGTCGAACTTGTCGTTCTTGTAGGTCGCCTCGATCGACCACGGACCGATGTTCTCGGACGTGGTTTCGGCTGCCGCCGCGGCCGGCAAGAGCGCCAAGACAGGCGCCGCGAGGAGCAGAAGCCTCAGTTTGGGGCCGTCATTACGGGGCATGACCCGATTCTCCTCTATCCATTCCAGATTATCAGACGCGGGGCACGCATGCGCGGGTGGCGCGATCCTTCTCCACTGGGCGCGAGAGATGCCGCAGCAGTCCCGCGTTCGTGCGGTCTCCTTTGGACCGCGGCCGACGAACCAACGCCGCGCGACGCGCGAAGGTTCCTGATGTGCCGAGAGGCTACTCGACGCCCGTAGCGGGCGGGGGCGAAATCGGGGCGGGCTCGCCGGTCTCGTCGGGCTTGGTAGGCGAGCGCACACCGCCGACATCGCCGATCATGACCTTGGCGATTTCATGCTCGCCCATGACCACGAGACTGGCGCCGAGCTTGACCAGATGCTCGATCTCGGCCTCCGAATGGGCGCGCGCAATGATCGGCAGGATGGCGTTGATCGCCCGCGCCTGATCGACGACCTGACCGCCTTCGAAGGCGTCTGGGATGGCAACCAGCAGGCAGCGCGCATCGCCGAGATTGGCGGCTTGGAGCACCTCCGGGTCTGCGGCGTTGCCGCTCACGGCCTCGATTCCTTGCTCCTTCAGTTGGGCGACGTCGTCCGGGTTGTCCTCGATGACGAACATGGGCGTGCCGCGCTCGCGCAGCGCGTTCGAGATGAACTTGCCGACGCGGCCATGGCCCACCAGCACGACGTGGTCGGTGAGCTCCGTAGGACGGATCGGCTCGCGCGTCGGCAGTTCCTCTTCCTCCTCGATCACTTCCGGCGCCGGCGCCCCTTCCGCCTCGGCCGCCGCCTTCTCGCGGCGGGCGAAATAGCTGTCCAGGGCCGCGAACAGGAGCGGGTTGAGCAGGATGGAGATGATGGCGCCCGCGAGGATCAAGTCGCGGCCCTCTCCCGGCAGAACGCCGAGGCGCATGCCGAGATTGGCGAGGATGAAGGAGAACTCGCCGATCTGCGCGAGCGAGGCGGAGATGGTCAGCGCGGTGGCGCGCGAATGGCCGAATAGGCGCACCACGAGATAAGCGGCCGCCGATTTGGCGATGATGATGATCAGAACGGTGGCGATCAGGGCGAGCGGCTCCTCGGCCACGATCGCCGGGTGCAGCAACATGCCGACCGAGACGAAGAACAGCACGGCGAAGGCGTCGCGCAACGGCAGCGACTCCGTCGCCGCCTGCTGGCTCAATTGCGACTCGCTCAGCATCATGCCGGCGAAGAAGGCGCCGAGCGCCAGGGATACGCCGAACAGCTCGGCGGCGAGGAAGGCAAAGCCGAGCGCGATCGACAGCACGGCGAGGCGGAACAGCTCGCGGCTCCCGGTGTGGGCCACATAGTGGAGGATCATCGGGATCAGCTTCTTGCCGACCAGCAGCATGACGACCACGAAGATGGCGAGCTTGCCGAGGACGACCGTCGCCTGGCGCAGCAGCTCGGCAGCGTTCGGCGCCGCCTGACCCTCTTGGAACAGACCGGTCAAGCCCGGCAGAAGCACGAGCGCCGTCACCATGGCGATGTCCTGCACGATCAGCCAGCCGACGGTGATCCGCCCGCGCTCGGTGTCGACCAGGCGCCGCTCCTGCAACATGCGCAGCAGCACCACGGTGCTCGCCACCGACAGGGCCAGGCCGAAGATGAAGCCGGCGCCGGGGCTCCAGCCGAGCGCCCAGCCGACCGCCATGCCGAGCGGGGTGGCGATCAGCCCTTGCGCAATCGCGCCGGGGATGGCGATGGCGCGGACCGACAGGAGGTCCTGGACCGAGAAATGGAGCCCCACGCCGAACAGGAGGAGGATGACGCCGACCTCGGCCAGCTGGTTGGCGATGTTCTGGTCGGCTCCGACGCCGGGCGCGAACCCGATGGCGATGCCGGCGACCAGATAGCCGGCGAGGGGCGGCAACTTGAGGCGGTGGGCGACCACGCCGAGGCTGAAGGCGAGCACGAGGCCAATCGTCAACGTGGAAACGAGGGGTGCGACGTGCAGCATCGGAAGCCTTAGCCTGGTTGAGCGGCGGAGCCCAGCGTGACAACGAATTGCCGCTCCGACAATCCCTCCCTCGCATCAGAGGCGCGCTCGAAGCGTTAAAGACACCCCCGCCAGGCGATGAAGCGTTTACGCCATTCGGCATCTCTCCTTGACAGTCAGGCGGCGGGTCTCCATGTTGCAGGCACATTGATTGCTCGCGATCGCGCGTAGCTGCCGCAACCCTTGCGGCGCCTCATCCCGAGACAATTTCCCGATTTTCGTCTGCCCCCAGAAAGCGCGTGGGGTGAGGCAAGCGCCCACACGGCCGCGCATTTTGCGCGCCGCGCTCAGGTGCAAGGAACATTAATACGTGACACCTTCTTTCGATTCGCTCGGCCTTGCCGAGCCGCTGCGGCTTGCACTCAAAGCCGAGAAGTATCTGACGCCGACGCCCATTCAGGTGCAGGCGATTCCCATTCTCCTCAAGGGCAAGGACCTGCTCGGCGTCGCCGAGACGGGCACCGGTAAGACAGCGGCCTTCGCCCTGCCGCTCCTGAACAACCTCTTCCTCAACAAGTCCGAGCCGCGGACGCCTGGCGCGCCCCGGGCGCTTATCCTGGCGCCGACCCGCGAGCTTGCCGGCCAGATCGGCGAGCGCGTCAACGCCTATGGACGCCACCTCAAGCTGCGCGCGGCCGTGATCTTCGGCGGCGTCGGCCAAGGGCAGCAGGTCAATGCGCTGAGAAGCGGAGTCGACATCCTGATCGCGACGCCTGGCCGCCTGCTCGATCTCTGCGCCCAGCGCCATATCCGCCTGGACAAGGTCTCGATCCTGGTGCTCGACGAGGCCGACCGGATGTTGGACATGGGTTTCATCCACGACGTGCGCAAAATCGTCGGCTTCTGCCGGAAGGAGCGGCAAACGCTGCTGTTCTCGGCCACCATGCCGCCGTCGATCGCCAAGCTCGCGCACGATATCCTGCGCGATCCGATCCGCGTCGACATCTCGCCGGTCAAGGTGACTGTCGAGCGAATCGAGCAGCGCGTCTATTTCGTGGGCGCAAACGACAAGCGGGCGGTGCTGACCGACCTGCTCAAGGGCCCGGTAATGGGCCAGGCGATCGTCTTCACGCGGACCAAGCGCGGCGCCGACCGGGTTTGCCGCCATCTCGTTCAGGAGGGGCTGGTCGCGGTGGCTCTCCATGGCAACAAGGCCCAGAACGCGCGGGTGCGGGCGCTCGACGGGTTTCGCAGCGGCAAGGTCCGCGTCCTGGTCGCCACGGATATCGCTGCGCGGGGCATCGACGTTCCCGGAATCTCCCACGTCATCAATTTCGAGCTGCCGAACGAGCCCGAGAGCTACGTGCACCGTATCGGACGCACGGCCCGGGCCGGCGCGCAAGGTATTGCGCTATCGCTCTGCGACCAAAGCGAGCGCCCCTATCTCAAGGCCATCGAGCGGCTGATGAGGGCAAATGTCGATGTCCTCGAACATCCTCTCGCGGTGACGCGGAACGCAGCCGTCACCAGGGACGTGTCGCCCCGCCCGGCCGGGCGCCCGGCCAACAGGCGCCGGAAGCGGTCTGGCAACCGGCCAAGCGGTGCGGCCGCCGCCACCAAATCTCGAGAAGTCCATCGCCGATCGGAGGCCCTAATATGAGCAAATCCTCCCCCTCTCGCATGTCAGCGGCTAGGCGCAATGCGGAGACAATCCTGAGTCAGAGCCGGAAGCGTCAGGAGAGCTTCAAGCTCGACCAGAAGATCGCTAACGACGCCATGGCGGAGAAGACGGCGCGCTTGCGCGAACTTCGCCTCGCCAAGGAAGCCGCGGACAAGGAAGCTGCCGCCTCCGCGGCGTCCGCGCCCAAGGCACGCAAGGTGCGGCGGTCGAAGCAGACCTAGCGACGAGCCAGACAAGGAGAGACGCATCATGGCGTTCAAACCCAACTACAACTTCCAGAAAGCCGAACGGAGCCGCGCCAAGGCGCAGAAGAAGCAGGAAAAGCTGAAGCGTCTTCAAGAGGAGACGGAGAAGCGCAAGGCGGCGCAAGGCGGCGAGCCGGATGCCGACGCTGCGGCCGCCGATGCCGAGACGAGTGCCGAGACGAGTGCCGACGAGGCCTAGCCGAAGGTTGAACCATCATGGCCAAGAAACAGCAGGCGCGCCCAAGCGGCTTTGTCTTGTTTGACGTCTTCTACGAAGACGGCACGCAGACATCGAACCGGAAAGTGCCGGCGTCCGAGCTTGGCGGCCTGGACGGCGACGCGCCGGCACGCACCATCATCGAGAGCCAGGACCAGAAGATCGCCGAAATGTCCGGGAGTCGCCGCCCGCCCATCAAGTCGGTGGCCCGGGCGCGCAAGGTCAAGGTCTCCTCTTAGGCAGACGCCGCGCGCCACCGGCGATTTTCCCGCGCCGACCGGAATTTACCTGTCACGAAGTGCGCCGAGGCCGGTTTCCTCGCCTGCGGCGTCCATTATAGTGTGGCTTCGGCCGCACGAATTGTGATCTTCGGGCGCCGTTTCGAGGCAATTCCGTCTGGGAGGAAAGTCCATGCAGGTTCTCTTCGCCGCCGTAAGGGGCGTGTTGGCGTTAGGTATTGCGGTGCTCTTTATCGACGACGCAAGAGCGCAGGTTCCCGTCGAGGAAGGCTCCGGCGTGATCACAATGACGGGCACGGTCGAGGACATCGAGGTGCCGGAGCGCTTGCTCACGGTGGTCGGGCCCGACGGCACCACGATCGTGGGGATCATCAGCCCCGACGTGAAGGACATCAAAAAGATCAAGCTGAAGGACAAGGTCACCATCGACTACAGCCAAGAGATCGCCGTGGCGCTGCGGAACCCCGAAGGCCCTCCCGCCGCAGCCCAAGACGGCATGGAAGCGGGAGAGACGGCCGGCATGGACATGAACGCGCCGACCGTCGCAGAGCAGGATTGGGTCGAGACGACGCCGTCGGGCGCTGAGAGCGACCTCACGACCGTCGAGGTCACCGACACCATCGCCGCCATCGACAAGAAGATGCGCACCGTTACCTTCGCCGGAACCGACGGCAAGACGCGCACGATCTACGTGCCGCCGACGGTGACGGGCTTCGACAACCTGCAGGTCGGCGACACGGTGGTCATCGAGGTGACGCGCGCGTCGATCGCGCACGTCCAGATCACCTAGACACGGTTCATCAGGCTCGTAACGAAAAAGGGCAGGGAAACATCCCTGCCCTTTTGCAATTCTCAGGTGCTGCGGCGCGCCGTTACATGGTGGAAGCGCCGACGACCTCGTGATCGGTGATCACGCATTCCCAGGCGCCGACCGTCGGGAACTCGGCGAGATCGTGCCGCTGCTGGAGAAACTGCATGGCGGCCATGTAGCCGCCGTGGCCCATGCACGCGGTGGCCGACATGCCCTCAGCGAGAAAGTCCATGGGCACCGGCACGTCGATGCAGCCCAAGCGGGTCAGGGCCGCCTTGCGCTCCTCAAGCGTCAGAGGCTTCTCGTTGTCGTAGCTCTTGCCTTGGTTGATGGGCTGGAGCGGGGTCTCGGCCGCGTGGCAGGCCTTGACGATCAGTTGAACGAAAACCGGCTTGTCCTTCGGCTCGCCCATTCGGGTCGGCTGATCGGACGGAGTCTTAATGTCGGCGGCCGCCACCGGCCCGCAGGCCAGCGCCAGGAGGGCGGTTGCGGCAACGAGATGACGAATCATTGCGGCGTCTCATTTCCAAGAGCTGACGGCCGAGCTCTTATTCTTGATGTCGCTTGCGACTGGCCGACGCCGCATGGGGCTCCTGCCCCGTTTCGTACATCTTAGCGGGTCTTTGTGCGGAACCCAAACCCGGCGATCACCCTCCGGCCGGCTTCACGGCGACGCCAAAGCCGAAATCGGTGCTTTTCCCGGTCACGATGCCGTGACCACCTCGTAGCCGAACTCGGCTGCGGACGCGGTAAGCCAGCGCCAGAAGCTTTCCGCCACGCTGCGGAAGAGCGCGATGTCGTAGGTCTGCGGGCCTTCCTGCCAGAGCTGCACGCCCATATGCGAGATGGTGCTCGTCGCCGCGCCATCAAGGGGGAAGACGCGCGGGTCGAGGTCGACGGCAAGGCCCTTGGCGAGCACGTCGCGGGCCCGCGGGCCGCTCAAGCGGATGACGGCGCGCCCGCCGCTCTGGTCGGCGATCGAGGCGAGGCCCTTGAGCTTGGCGACGAGATCGGCGGCAAGCGCCTCGTTCTCGAGGCTCTCGGACACCGCCAGCCATTGGCCCGGGCCTGTGCCGATGAAGCTCACATCCTTGCCGCGCACCACCGTCGCGGTGACGGGTAAGTCGACGCCATAGGCCTCGCGCACGCTCGTCTTCAGCCCCACGTCCTGGCCTTTGCGGCAGGCAACGGTGGCGAGGCCGAGATCCGCACGCTCGGCGATGACAACGCCAGGAGCGCCGTCCGTCTTGCCGTAGCGGCCGGGAAGCGCGAGCCCGTGCAACGCCGACATGGATGTGAGCTGGCTAGACACGGAGGCGCGCTCCTTCCGGATCGACGAAGTGGGGCGCGCAGACCTCGGCGAGGAGTTCGGTGCCGCGTAGGGGATCGCACACCGTGACCACCTCGCCATGGCGCGCCGGCCCGTTCGAGAGCATGGCGAGCGCGATCCAGGTGCCGAGCTCCGGCGAATAGGCCATCGAGGTGACGTAGCCCTGGTCGTTGGCGGCCGTGGCGTCGGCGTCCTTCGGCACGAGATGGGCGCCGGCGCGGATGCGCTCGGTCTTGTCCGCGGGCTTGAGGCCCACGAGCGAGGGCCGCTCGGCCTCGGTGAGCGCCGGGCGCTCGCCCATGAACCGGCCGATGAAGTCCTTCTTCTTCGACACCATCCGGCCCATGCCGAGATCGTGCGCCGTCGTTTGTCCGTTCAGCTCGGGCCCGGCCGGGTGGCCCTTCTCGATCCGCATTACGCCGAGCGGCTCGGTGCCATAAGGCGCGATGCCGAACGGCGCGCCCACTTCCATGATCTTGCGGATCATAGCGTCGCCGTAGCGTGCCGGGACGCCGATCTCGTAAGCGAGCTCGCCGGAGAAAGAGAGGCGGTAGACGCGCGCGCCGATGCCGCCGCACACGGTGAACTCTCCGCATGCCATATAGGGGAAGGCTTCGTTGGAGATGTCCTGTCCGGGATCGAGCAGCGCCTCGATGACGTTCCGCGCATTCGGGCCGGCGACGGCATATTGCGCCCACTGCTCGGTGACCGACACGGTCTGCACGTCGAGTTCGGGCCACAGCACCTGCTGGCAGTACTCCAGATGCTGGCTCACCTTGACCGCGTTCGCCGTGGTGGTGGTCATGAAGTAACGATCCTCGGCGAGACGCGCGGTGGTGCCGTCATCCATGGCGAAGCCGTCCTCGCGCAGCATCATGCCGTAACGCGCCTTGCCCACCGCGAGCGTGGAGAAGGTGTTGGCGTAGACGCGGTCGAGGAAGGCGCCGGCGTCGGCGCCTTGCACGTCGATCTTGCCGAGCGTGGAGACATCGCACACGCCGACCTTGGTGCGCACGGTCTCGACCTCGCGATTGACGGTCTCTTGCGGCGTCTCGCCGGGCCGCGGGAAATAGAGCGCGCGCATCCAGGCGCCGGTCTCGACGAAGACCGCGCCCTGCTCCTTGGCCCAGGCATGCGACGGGGCGAGCCGCACCGGGCGGAAGTCGGGCCCGCGATGATGGCCGGCAAGGGCGGCGATGGCGATGGGCGTGTAAGGCGGGCGGAACGTGGTCATGCCCATGGCACCCACATAGCGCCCGGTAAGGCCGGCGAGCACCGCCGCGCCGTTCAGGTTCGAGGTCTTGCCCTGGTCGGTCGCCATGCCGAGCGTGGTGTAGCGCTTCACGTGCTCAGGGATGCGGAAGCCCTCGCGGGCGGCGAGCTTCACGTCGGAGGCGGTGACGTCGTTCTGGAAATCGACGAAGGCCTTGCCGCGGCTGTTCTCCACCTGCCACAGCGGACTCGCGGCGATCGCCTCCTCCTTTGGCGCGGGGCGAACGAGCGCTGAGGGAGAGAAGCCACAAGATTTTGCAGCTTCAGCGCCCGCCGCCTCCCCGCTTGCCAAACAGGATGGAAGCGAAAACTTGCCGGCGGCGCTGCCCGCCACGTTCATGCCGGGGGGGATTGCGCCCGGCACCAGGCATGACAGGGTGTGGTCCCATACCGGCTTGCCGTTCAGATGGGTGGTGAGATTGAGAGTGGGGTTCCAGCCGCCCGAGACGGCGAGAACGTCGCAATCGAATTGCTGCGTGTGGCTGGTCGCATCGTTGACGAGGACGGACTTGAGCCCAAGGGCGCCCCGCACGCTGCCGATGACGCCGCCCGCGATGTAGGGCGCGTTTGCCGCGTCGGCGATGGCCTGAACGGACTTCGATGCCTCGCGCCGGGGATCGACCAGCGCCTTCACCTCGATGCCGGCAGCGGCGAGGTCGCTCGCGGTGCGGAACGCATCGTCGTTGTCGGCGAATACGACAGCCTGACGGCCCGGGGCCGCGCCAAAGCGGTTGACGTAGGTCCTGACCGCGCCGGCCAGCATGATGCCGGGGCGATCGTTGTCGCCGAACAGGATCGGCCGCTCGATGGCGCCGGCGCACAACACCGCGCGCTTGGCGACGATGCGCCAGAGGCGTAAGCGCGGCTCATGCTCCGGCGGCACCGGCACGTGATCGTTGACCCGCTCGATCGCCGCATAGGTGCCCCCGTCATAGACGCCGAACACGGTGGTCCGGCGCATGATGCGGCAGCCGGGCAGGCTTTCCAGCTCGGTTGCGGCGGCTGTGGCCCATTCATGAGCCGGCTTGCCGTCGATCTCGTCGCGCTCGGCGAGCAAGCGGCCACCCAAGCGGAAATCCTCATCGCATAAGATGACACGCGCTCCGGCGCGGGCCGCGGCGAGCGCGGCGGAGAGGCCGGCGGCACCGGCGCCGATCACCAGGACGTCGCAAAACGCGTTCGCCTTCTCGTAATGGTCGGGATCTGCGGCTTCGGCGGCACGGCCGAGCCCAGCGGCGCGGCGGATCATGGGCTCGTAGACCTTCTCCCAGAAGGAGGCGGGCCACATGAAGGTCTTGTAGTAGAAGCCCGCGCCGAAGATGGGCGCGGCGAGCTGGTTCACCGACAGAAGGTCGTATTTCAGCGACGGCCAGCGGTTCTGGCTCGCGGCGTTGAGCCCCTCGTAAAGCTCGACCGTGGTGGCGCGGGTGTTCGGCTCGCGGCGCGCGCCCGTGCGGAGCTCGACCAGCGCGCTCGGCTCCTCGGAGCCCGCCGTGAGGATGCCGCGCGGGCGGTGATATTTGAACGAGCGGCCGACAAGCCTGATGCCGTTGGCGAGGAGCGCGGAGGCCAGCGTGTCGCCGGGATGGCCGGTAAGGCGCGTACCGTCGAAATTGAAGCCGATGACGCGCTTGCGGTCGACGAGGCCCTTGTCGCGCAGGCGATTGATTTGCGGGGGCGCCATGTCAGCTCCCCTTCTCGGCGAACTCGACGCCGACGATCTCGTGGGTGAGCGTATCGCGCGTCACCACGAGCCATGAATGGCAGCCGGCGCTGTGGTGCCAATGCTCCTTGTGGAGGCCGGCCGGGTTGTCGCGGAGATAGACGTAATCGACCCAGGCGTCCGTGGCGGAGGGCTCCAGGCTCTCGGGCCGCTTGACCGTGGCGTCGCCGCGATAGCTGAACTCTTCCAGCGCCCGCTCACCGCAATAAGGACATTTGATCCGCATCGTCTCGCCTCAGTGCAGGTTCGGTTGCGCGCCCATGCCCTTTTCGTCGATCACGCGGCCTTCGGCGAAGCGGTCGAGACGATAGGCGGCGGCGTAAGGATGGGGTTGGCCGGTGGCGATGAGATGGGCGAAGCACCAGCCGGCGGCGGGCGTCGCCTTGAACCCGCCATAGCACCAGCCGGCATTGAGATAGAGACCGTCGACTGGCGTGGTGTCGATGATCGGCGACCCGTCCATCGTCATGTCGAGCAGACCGCCCCAGGAGCGAAGGACGCGTAAGCGCCCGATGATCGGCATCAGCGCCATGCCGCCCTCGGCGACGTCCTCGACGACCGGCAGGTTGCCGCGCTGCGCATAGGTGTTGTAGCCGTCGATGTCGCCGCCGAAGACGAGGCCGCCCTTGTCGGACTGGCTGCAATAGAAGTGTCCCGCACCGAAGGTGATGACGGTGTCGATGAGCGGCTTGATGCCTTCGGTGACGAAGGCCTGCAAAACGTGCGCCTCGATGGGAAGGCGCAAGCCCGCCATCGCGGCGACGCGGCTCGAGCTACCGGCGACGGAGAGCGCCACCTTCTTCGCGCGGATGAAGCCCTTCTCGGTCTCGACGCCGACGATGCGTCCGTTCTCGATGCGGAAGCCGGTCGCGGCGCAGTTCTGGATAATGTCGATGCCGCGGGAATCTGCCGAGCGCGCATAGCCCCAGGCGACCGCGTCGTGGCGCACCGTGCCACCCCGCGGCTGGAACAGGCCACCGCGCACGGGGAAGCGCGCATTGTCGAAATCGACGAAGGGCACGAGCTTGCGCACGCCTTCGCGGTCGAGCATCACGGCATCGGCGCCGTGGAGCAGCATGGAATTGCCGCGGCGCGCAAAGGCGTCACGTTGGGGATCGGAGTGGAAGACGTTGAGCACACCACGCTGGCTGACCATGGTGTTGTAGTTGAGGTCCTGCTCGAGGCCCTCCCACAGCTTCATCGACCACTCATAAAAGGGCTCGTTGCCCGGGAGCATGTAGTTGGAGCGGACGATGGTGGTGTTGCGCCCGATATTGCCGGAGCCGAGATAGGATTTCTCCAGGACGGCGACATTGGTGATGCCGTGCTGCTTGGCGAGGTAATGGGCCGTGGCGAGGCCGTGGCCGCCGCCGCCGACGATGACCACGTCATACTGGGCCTTGGGCTCGGGCTCGCGCCACACCGGCTTCCAGTTGCGGTTGCCGGTCACGGCGTTGGCGAGGAGGCTTCCAAGCGAGTAGCGCATGGGCCGAGTTTGCGCCGCTTTTCAGAGGTGGATTGACATTCCACGCCGCTTATTTGACATTTTGCGTCATGACGGCATACCCCAAGAGAGATACCAAGACGGTGGGCTTTTTGCTGGTGCCGGGCTTCGCCTTGATGTCCTACGCCGCTGCCATGGAGCCGTTGCGCGCGGCCAATCTGCTGGCAGGCCAAGAGCTCTATCGCTGGTGGCATGCCGGGCCGACGGACGAGCCGGTACCCGCCTCGAATGGCGTCGCCATCATCCCCGATTGCGGCACGGACAGCGATCGGCGCGCCGACATGGTGTTCGTGTGCGCGGGCGGAAACCCCGCGACGTTCGACGACAAGAGCACCTTCGCCTGGCTCCGGCGGCTCGCGCGCAAAGGCACGATCCTCGGCGGCATTTCCGGAGGCCCCTACATCCTGGCACGCGCTGGACTGCTCGACGAACGGCGGGCGACGCTGCACTGGGAGCACATGCCGGCGTTCCGCGAGGCGTTCCCCGACGTCGCCGTCGTGCCGTCGCTGTTCGAGATCGACGGCAACCGCATCACCTGCTCGGGCGGCATCTCGGCGCTCGACATGATGGTGGCGCTGATCGAGCGCGACCACGGGCGGCCGCTTGCCGCCGCCGTCGGCGACTGGTTCCTGCACACCCATATCCGCGAGGGCTTCGGACCGCAGCGCATGGACCTGCGCTACCGGCTCGGCATCGCCGACGAGAAGCTCTTGCGCGCGCTCTCCGCCATGGAGATGAGCCTCGAGACGCCGCTGCCGCGGGGAAGCCTGGCGCGCGCGGCGGGCATCTCGCTCCGGCAGCTCGAGCGGCTGTTCCACCGCCATGTGGGCCACGGTATCCACCGGCATTACCGGTGGCTCAGGCTCGAGCGGGCGCGCCAGCTCCTGCGCGAGACGACGCTGCCGGTGCTCGACGTGGCGCTCGCCACGGGCTTTACCTCGGCGAGCCAGTTCGCCCGCGCCTATAAGGGCGCCTTCGGCGAGCCGCCGAGCCACACGCGGGCATCCGCCTAAATTGTGCGTACGGCAAAATTTTTGGTGCTAGGTTTGTTGGGATCCGGGCGGTTTCCGCGCAATGAGATGTCCCTTCAGGAGGCTTGATGGCGACGCGGCTTTCTTCCAAGAAACTTCGGAAGCGCTCCTTTGAACGGCAGCGGTCCACACCGACAGGCGCCAAGCCGAAGAAGACCGAAGAGCCGAAAGCGCCGGAGTACGCCACCGGCTCCAACGCGCCGACCACCGGCGAGCTCAACCTCGAAGTTTCGATCGGGCGCCGGGTGCGGCTGTTGCGTCAGCGCTTACAGCTCACCGCGACGGAGCTTGCGGCGGAAGCCGGGCTCTCTCCCGGCATGCTGTCGAAGATCGAGAACGGCGGCACGTCGCCGTCACTCTCGACCTTGCGGGCGCTGGCACGGGCGCTGAACGTGCCGATGACGAGCTTCTTCGCCGATTTCGAGGAGCGGCGCGACTGCTCCTACGTGCGCGGCGGGCAAGGCGTCCTGATCGAGCGGCGGGGCACGAAGGCCGGCCACCGCTACGAGCTGCTCGGGCATTCGCTCTCCGGCGACATCGTGGTCGAGCCCTATCTCATCACGCTCTCGGAGGATGCGAACCCCTATACCCAGTTCCAGCATGACGGCATGGAGTTCATCTACATGCTGTCCGGAAAAGTGATTTACCGGCACGCCGACAAGCTCTATCCCATGTCGCCCGGGGACGCGCTATTCTTCGACGCGGCCGCGCCGCACGGCCCCGAGGAGCTCGTCGAGCGGCCGATGACCTATCTCTCGATCATTATTTATCCCCGCTCCTAGTTCCCCTCTGGACTTTCCCCAAGGGAAACTTTATTTCACCTGGGTTGACGCGACCCACGGCGCCGTAGCATGGTGAACGGCGCGTAACCTGGAGCTTTTCAGCCATGTGCGGCATTGTCGGACTGTTTCTCAAGGACCCTGCGCTCGAGCCCGAGCTCGGCCGGCTGACCGCCGGCATGCTCGCCACCATGTCGGATCGCGGCCCCGACAGCGCGGGCTTCGCCGTCTATGGCGCGGGCCAGGCCGGGCAAACCAAGCTCACCTTGCGTGGCCCGTCGGCCACCGCGATCGAGGAGACCGTGGCCGAGATCGAAGACGCCTTTCCCGGCGCCGAAGCCAGCTTGCACGACACCCATGCGGTGGTCGCGCTGCCGGACCAGGAGGTCGAGGCGCTCGTCAAATGGCTGGAGCGCGAGGCGACCGACACCGAGATCGTCGGTCGTGGCACGCGCATGGAGATCTTCAAGGAGGTCGGCCTGCCATCGAGCGTGGCCGAGCGGTTCGGGCTTGCCACCATGAGCGGCACGCACGCCATCGGTCATACCCGCATGGCCACGGAGTCCGCCGTGACCACGGACGGCGCCCATCCCTACTCCACCGGCACCGACCAGTGCCTCGTGCACAACGGCTCGCTGTCGAACCACAACAATCTGCGCCGGGAGCTGAAGCGCGAAGGCCTCAAATTCGAGACCGAGAACGACACGGAGGTCGCGGCCGGCTATCTCACCTGGCGCATGCGCGAGGGGCTGTCTCTCGGCGATGCGCTGAAAGTGGGCCTCGACGACCTCGACGGCTTCTACACCTTCGTGGTCGGTACCGAGAACGGCTTCGGCGTGCTCCGCGACGGCATCGCCTGCAAGCCCGCCGTGATGGCCGAGACCGACCAGTACGTGGCGTTCGGCTCCGAATACCGCGTGCTCGCCACCCTCCCCGGGATCGAGCAGGCGCGCATATGGGAACCGGAGCCCGCCACCGTTTATTTCTGGGAACGCTAAGACATGCCTGAAGTCGATCTCAGCGTCACGCCGCTCCGGGAGCTCAACGCGGCGCTGCACCGCCTGACGCCGGAAACCAACGAGCGCCACTGGGTCATCGACCAACCGGCCGGGCGTCATGCTATCGCCTCCGGCCTCAACGTCCCGATCACCGTCGAGATCAACGGGCCTGTGGGCTATTACTGCGCGGGCATGAACAAGTTCGCCACCGTGGTCATTAACGGCAGCGCGGGCGTCGGTGTGGCGGAGAACATGATGAGCGGCTTCGTCCACGTGGCGGGCGATGCGAGCCAATCGGCCGGCGCCACGGGGCGCGGCGGGCTCTTGCGCATCGACGGCAATGCATCGTCGCGCTGCGGCATCTCCATGAAGGGTATCGACATCGTGGTGAAGGGTTCGGTCGGCCATATGAGCGCATTCATGGCGCAAGCCGGCAATCTCGTGGTGTTCGGCGATGCCGGCGACTCGCTCGGCGATTCCATCTACGAGGCGCGGCTCTTCGTGCGCGGCGGCGTCAAGAGCCTAGGGGCCGACTGCATCGAGAAGGAGATGCGCGACGAGCACAAGCGCGCGGTCCATCAGGTGCTGACCCGCGCCGGCTTCGACGGCGAGGTCGACCCAAGCGAATTCAAGCGTTACGGCTCGGCGCGGAAGCTCTACAATTTCAACGTCGATCACGCGGGAGAGTATTGATGGACGCGACGCCCAGGACCACGCCTCGCAAATCCGCGACGTTCGACGACTACACGCTGTCGGAGATCCGGCGGGCGGCGGCGAGCGGCATCTACGACATTCGCGGCGGCGGCGCGAAGCGGAAGGTGCCGCATTTCGACGACCTCCTGTTCCTCGGCGCCTCGATGAGCCGCTATCCGCTCGAGGGCTACCGCGAGAAGTGCGCCACCGATGTGTGGCTCGGCACCCGCTTCGCCGAGAAGCCGCTCCACCTGAAGATCCCGATCACCATCGCCGGCATGAGCTTCGGCTCGCTGTCGGCGCAGGCCAAGGAATCGCTGGGCCGCGGCGCGACCCAAGTCGGCACCTCGACCACCACGGGCGACGGCGGCATGACCGAGGAGGAGCGCCAAAACTCGAAGATCCTCGTCTATCAGCTCCTGCCGTCGCGCTACGGCATGAATCCGGACGATCTCCGGCGCGCGGATGCGATCGAGATCGTCGTCGGCCAGGGCGCCAAGCCTGGCGGCGGCGGCATGCTCTTGGGTCAGAAGATCTCAGACCGCGTGGCCGAGATGCGCACGCTGCCCAAGGGCATCGACCAGCGCTCGGCCTGCCGTCACCCGGATTGGACGGGGCCTGACGACCTGGAGATCAAGATCCAAGAGTTGCGCGAGATCACCGATTGGCAGAAGCCGATCTACATCAAGGTCGGCGCCTCGCGGCCCTATTACGACACGGCGCTCGCGGTGAAGTCCGGCGCCGACGTGGTGGTGCTCGACGGCATGCAAGGCGGCACGGCTGCCACGCAGGAAGTGTTTATCGAGCATGTGGGCCTGCCGATCCTGGGCGCCATCCGCCCAGCGGTGCAGGCGCTGCAAGACCTCGGCATGCATCGCAAGGTGCAGCTCATCGTTTCCGGCGGCATCCGCTCCGGCGCCGACGTGGCCAAGGCGCTCGCGCTTGGGGCCGACGCGGTGTCGATCGGCACGGCGGCGCTTGTCGCGCTCGGCGACAACGATCCGCTTTACGAGAACGACTATCAGGCACTCGGCACCACCGCCGGCGCGTATGACGACTGGCACGAAGGCCGCTGCCCGGCGGGCATCACGACGCAGGATCCGGGACTTGCCGCGCGGCTCGATCCCGTGCTCGGCGGGCGGCGCCTCGCCAATTATCTTTCGGTTCTGACGCTGGAGACGCAGACCATCGCCCGCGCCTGCGGCAAGAGCCATGTTCACAATCTGGAGCCCGAGGATCTGGTGGCGCTCACGGTCGAGGCGGCAGCCATGGCCAAGGTGCCGCTCGCCGGCACCGACTGGATTCCAGGATCGAAATCTGACCGGTAGGAAGAGGCAGCGGGCCTCGAAGTCGTAACGAAGGGGAGTCCCATGGCGGTTGATCTTTCAGTCGAGGCCCGCGAGCGCGGGATCAAATATTTTCTGATTTCGTTTGTCGACTTGTTCGGCACGCTCAGGGCCAAACTCGCGCCGGCCAGCGCCATCGCCGACATGGCCAAGGAAGGCGCGGGCTTCGCCGGCTTTGCCAGCTGGCTCGACATGACGCCCGCTCATCCGGACATGCTGGCCGTCCCCGATCCGGACAGTTTGATCCAGATTCCGTGGAAGCCGGAAGTCGCCTGGCTCGCGGCCGATGCCTATATGGACGGCAAGCTCGTCGACCAGGCACCGCGCAATGTGCTGAAACGCATGCTCAAGAAGGCCGAGGACGCAGGCTTTACGCTCAAGACCGGCGTCGAGTGCGAATATTTCCTGGTGAGCCCGGACGGGTCGGCGATCAGCGATCCCGCCGATATCCAGTCGAAACCCTGCTACGACCAGGCGGCACTGATGCGGCGCTATGACGTCATCAGCGAGATCTGCGACTCCATGCTCGAGCTCGGCTGGGGCCCCTATCAGAACGACCACGAGGACGCCAACGGCCAGTTCGAGATGAACTGGGCGTTCGACGATGCGCTCAAGACCGCGGATCGCATGGTCTTCTTCAAATACATGGTCAAGGCGATCGCCGAGAAGCACGGCTTGCGCGCCACGTTCATGCCGAAGCCGTTCGCCCATCTCACCGGCAATGGCTGCCACGTGCATGTTTCGCTATGGAAGGGAAGCAAGAACGCATTCGACGACGGCAGCGACGGTCTGGGCCTGTCGAAGGACGCGTACAACTTCATCGGCGGCCTGATCACTCATGCCGACGAGCTCTGCTCGATCACCAACCCGACGGTGAACTCCTACAAGCGCATCAACGCGCCGGTGACGCTGTCGGGCGCCACGTGGTCGCCCAACACTGTGACCTTCGCGGGCAACAACCGCACGCACATGATCCGCGTGCCGGGCAGCGGCCGCTTCGAGTTCAGGCTCGCCGATGGCGCGGCCAACGCTTATCTGCTGCCGGCCGTGGTGCTCGCCGCCGGGCTCGACGGCATCGCCAAGAAGACCGACCCGGGCAAGCCGCTCGACATCGACATGTATGCCGAAGGCCACAAGGCGCCGAAAGACGTCAAGAAGCTGCCGCTGAACCTGCTCGACGCGCTCAGGCTTACGGCCAAGTCGGAGCTTCTGCGGCGCGATCTCGGCGACGAGTTCGTCGATTCCTACGTCAAACTCAAGACGAAGGATTGGAACGAGTATTCGCAGCAGCTGACGCCGTGGGAGCGGGCCAGCACGCTCGACTGCTAGTGGGACGGCGCGGCTGCGGGCTTCGCGGTCTCGGTGATCCGGAGCCGCAAGTCCCCGGAGCGCAGGCAAAAAAGAAGGCGTCAGCACCAGGCCGACGCCCCAGAGGGTTAGTCTGTTCGCTTAGGTTGGCTTAACCGTTTGTCGCATTAGTAGCGATCAATCGCTGCCCTGGTTTCGTCGCCGCTCCGATCGGCCTCCATATCGGCGGCAATCTCGGCATTCTCCTGGCGCGTCTGGATGATGTGCCAGCCGATCCAGAAGATGAACCCGAGGATGACCATGAACACTTCCCATCCCTGGAAGGGATAGATCGCGCCGACATCCTTGAGGTCGACGGCCCAGCTTGTTAATCCGTTGGTCGTCATCTTTTTCTCTCCTCTTGGATCTCTACTTGACCATGGCCTTCTCGGCCGTCCCCGACTTCTTTGACCGAGGCCTCGTAAGCGTGGTTGAGCGCAAAGTCGACACCCTCGAGCTCGACCTTTTGCGGCACCCGCAATATGCCCATGCCGTCCATGATCTTGCAGGCGATCCAGGTCGGGATGAAGCCAAGCAGGAACATCAGGCATGCACCGGCGAAGTTGCCGAGCGGATTGATGTGGGCGAAGCCTTCAAATGGAGAAGACGGCTGCCCCCACAACAGGAAGCCTGCAACGACCACGCCGAGGAAGCCGCCATAGCCGTGCACCGCGACTGCGCCCACCGCATCGTCGATCTTGAAATGTCCGCTCGACGAAGTAGTGCAGCTTGTAGCAGATCACCGGAACGATGGCGCCGATGAACAGGGCCTGGATCGGATGATAGAGATCGTTGCCAGCCGACGCGCCGATGACGCCGCACAATCCGCACGAGAACGTCCAGAAGGGATCGCCTTTCGAGATCAGATAGCCGGCCATCATGCCGCCCGTCAGCGACATCAGGAAGTTGAAGGTGATCGCCGAAAGCGAGGTCGGCCCGAAATAGATGTTTGTCGCGGTCCAGATGGTTCCGGTGACCTGACCCCCGATAGCTTCCGGACTAATGATCGGAATGTTGCACGCGGCATAGAAGCCCCAGAAGCCCGTATAGATCAGAAACAGGCCGACCGTTACGAGCCAAATATTATGGGGAGGTAGGTCGCGCGCCGTTCCATCCGGCCGGAATTTGCCGAGACGGGGACCGAGAACAATCAAGAAGGCGAGTGCCGACCCGCCCGCGATGGCGTGAACGACGCCTGAAGCATAGGCGTCATGATAGCCCCACAGCTTGACCATCCAGCCTTGCGGACTCCAACCCCAGGACGCATCGAGGATCCACAATACCGAGCCCAGCAGCACGGCGATGAACCAGAATGCGCCGGAGCGGGCGCGCTCGATGATCGCACCTGAGACGATCGAGGCGGTGGTAATCGAGAACAGCAGGAAGGCGCCCCAGAACACGCCGTTGAGGCGGCTCCAAAGCGCGGCATCGTCCGCCGTGACGCCCGACTCACCGGGATTGACGCCGGAGAGATGCGGTGCCATCAGCGGGTTCCAAGGTAAGGCCCATGGCGCCGAAATCATGCCGCCGGTGATTCCCGGCCCATTGGCGAACGCGAAGTAGATCCACCAGCCGAAGAGGAAGAAGGTGATGGTGACGATCGGGATCGCCATCGCATTCTTCATCAGCGTTTTTAGATGGTTGCGCCGGCGAGACGCGCCGACTTCGTAGGTGCAGAAGCCGACATGAATGAGAAACATCATGACGATCGTCACCCAATAGTAGAACTCGGTGAAGATCGTCGTCAGTGCATTTAGGTTGCCGTCCATTGATATACCCCCGTGAGTTCACCCCCGCGGCACCCGGCTCCCCGGTGTGGTCCCGCGTCCCGATGGATGTTCAGCGACGTCGTGTTGGCTGTCCCTCTTCACTGCCAGGAAAGCGTCTTTCCGAAACTTATCTCATCGTAACAGGATGCTAGGCGGTACCCCAAATCGCGTCAACCGACATGAAATTGCTTTTCCTCTGGTGAAAAATCAGGCATGCGCCCAAACAGCGGCGGTTTCCTTCCGTGAAACAGGGACTTAGGCGGCATGTGGTCGCGCGAACCGCGATTCCGGGGGCCGATTTTCCCCTAAACCTGCGGCAAAACCCGGCAAAATTGGAGCCAAAGCGGGCCGGAGGCGGATCGGTACAGCTGTGCAGAGGCGAGCAAAAAGCCCGGCTTTTCGGTCATGGCTCGGTCTCTCGCGCGATGGGCTTTGCGGATATCGCGCCGCATTCCGTGCATCCAATTGACGGCGGCACTCACGACGGGGCAGTGATGCGCGGGTGAGCAAATCGAAGAGCAAAATGCTGCGCGACAAGTTTCTCGACTGGCAGTGCCGTATCCGGCAGACCGCCATGCGCGAAGACGGCGGCCGTCCCTCACCGGGCATGCAGCCGCGTCTCTTGGATGAGACGGGCGCTGAGCTTCTTCCGGCGCTCACCGTGCTTCTCGTACCAAAGGACCCCGAGGAGAGCACCGCCTTCTTCCGGTTTCAGGTGATGAAGGCGGTCGATCCACGCGAGACCTACGAGAAGGCGCTCGCCTTTCTGCAAGCCGACTATTTCCAGACGCCGGATGCGTTCCGCGACCGCCTCGTCGCGACGCTGCCGGCCGATGCGCCTCTGGCAAACGCCGTTCTCGCCGCCAAGCGGTGCGTGCTCGACTTCGCGCAAGGGCGCAAAGCCTATCGGCTCCCCTGCAAGGTCAAGGTGCTCGATGCCGGCGACGCGGATCGCGATGCCGCGATCTGGCATAACCGGGTGTTCAATCGCACCCTGCCCGACACGGTGCAGGTCCTGGCATTCAAGCCGGATTGGAAAATGGCCGAGACCAGAAACTGATCTCGGCCAAGTCAGCGAGCGGGAAAGAAGTCTCGCTTCGCTTCGGTTACGTCCAGAAGATCACGTAGGCGACGACGGCGGTGAAGATGCCGCCGGCGAGCGCTACATAGGGCAACATGCCCGCCTTCGGTGCGCTGATGGTTTGCCCGTCGACGGACAGGTCAGACAGCATCTGCGGCGGGAACACGCCCTTGTCCTGGATGAAATGCCGGTAGATGAACACCGGGATCACGATGGCGATGGCGATGATGCCCGCCGTCAACGTGCCCGATCCCCAAACATCGGCGCCGGCGCCAAGCAGGAACGCATTGACGAAGGCAAGCACCACGCCCACGCCCATGATCAGCGTCGGCGCCTTCCACGGGCGCTTCACATGCGCGTTGTCGATGCGATGGATCCAGCCGGCATTGAGGTTCAAGAAGTTGAACACGATGTAGCAGACGTTCGACACCGCCAGCACGAACAGGTAGTCCGACATCATCAGCAGGATCAGGTTGAAGCAGAGATCCGTCGCCATGCCGTGGGTCGGAGCGCCGTTCTTGTTGACGTGGCTCAGATAGCGCGGCAGCCAGCCGTCGACGGAGCCCTGGTAGAGGGTCCGCGAGCTGCCGGCCATCGCCGTGGTGATCGCCAGCATCAGAGCGAGAATCAGCATCACCACGAGCAGGTTGGTGATGAACACCCCGCCGCCGACCATGGAGGCCATGGCCTGCGCCACGCCGGAACCGTCGACGATGCCCGGCGCCATCACGCCGGCGAGCCCGAGCGCGCCCTGGAAGGAGAGCGGCACGAGAATGTAGACGGCGATGCAAAGCAGTCCCGAATAGAGGATCGCCTTATAGGTGTCCGTCGCCGGGTTCTTGAACTCGCTCGTGTAGCAAATCGCCGTCTCGAAGGCGTAAGCCGACCAGGCGGCGATGAAGAGACCGCCCAAGAACAAGGTCCAACCGGCCTTGTCCCAGGCGGCCGTGGCGATGTCGGTGCCCGGCGCAAACGGCTCGAACGCCTTCATCGCCACGTCGCCGGTCATCAGCGGCACGATGCCGATGATCAGGAGCGGCAACAGCACGGAAATGGCGACGATGGTCTGCACCTTGGCCGTCGAGAGAATGCCGCGATGCTGGATGCCGAAGGAGATCAGCATCAGAACCGCGCCGATGAAGAACGTCGAGTTCAGGCGAAGGCTCAAGCCCTCCTTGAAGAAGGAGAGATCGATGAGCTGGATCTGCCAGGTCCTGATCACGGCTTCGGCCGGAAACAGCGCCGTCAGAATGTAGCCGGCGGCGATGCCGCAGCCGATGGCGAGCACCGGCGTCCAGGCGAGCCAGTTGCACCACACCGAAAGCGGCGCGATGAACTTGGAGTAGCGCACCCAGGCCGCCGCGCCGTAGACCGAGGCGCCGCCCGACTTGTTCGGGAAAAGGCCCGCGATCTCGGCGTAGGTGAAGGCCTGGATGAAGCCGAACAGGACCGACAGGGTCCAGACCAGCACGGACGGCGTCCCCACCGTGGCGGCGATGCCGCCGATGGAGAACAGCACGAGCGCCGGGACGCCACTTGCGACCCAAAACGCGTCCTTCCAGCCGATGACTCGATGAAGTTGGGATTCAGACGTGGCAGTGCCGCTGCCGGCACCGGCAGTTGTTTCAACCATTGGTATTCCTCCCTCTGGGGCGCTCCTGGCACGCTGCCGGGAGCACATGTCGGCCGGATTTTCCGGTCCTTCTTTTCTTGTTTATCGAGCAGTCTCAGGCGTTTGGTTCGGCTCTCACCTCCTTCAGAACTTGCGATAGGCTTTGTTGAGCTCGTGGAGCGGGTGGTGGGGCGAGGTCTGGAAGCGGACCAGGAGCTCGCGCGCCAGCATGTCGCGATCTTGTTGGTTGTCGGGCAGCTTCATCGATTTGGGGATGCGCACCCAACCGTTGATATTGCGGTCGAAGATGGCGGGCTCGCCCGCCTCGTAGCCCATGTGCACGTCCTCGAGCCAGTTGAGGTCGTCCCAACCCATGAACTCCATGTACTCTTTCAGGAACGGCGTCAGCCGCCCGTAGTCGGGCAAGAGATTGACGTCGTAGCGGTAGCCGATGTGCTGGCCGATCACCTTCTCGCGGTCGGTGTCGAGGCCGGCGGAGTCCTTCAGGTATTTGTCGACGTCGTCGGCGCCCTTCGCCGCTTTCGCGCCCTTGCCGTTCTTCATGTCCTTGGCCATGCGCCGCCTCCCCTCAACCGAGCTTGTGATAGTTCGCGACGCCGACGGTCATGTCGGTGCCGGCGAGCGGCACCTGCGCCATGGCGGACGCCTCCATGGTCAGCGCCGCCAAGATCCTCGGGCTCGAGGCTGTGGACATTGGTCTTGCCGCACGCCCGCGCCAGCATCTGCGCTTCGAGCGTCAGCGTGTGCAGGAAGTTGTAGACGCGCTCGGCCGCCTCGTCGGGGTCGAGCCGCTTCCGAAGCTCCGGGTCTTGCGTGGCGACGCCGACCGGGCAGCGGCCGGTATGGCAGTGATAGCAATAGCCGGCCGGCACGCCCATCTCGGCCTCGAAATCGGACTCCGGAATTTCCTTGTTGCAGTTGAGCGCCATGAGCACCGAATGGCCGATGGCGATGGCGTCGGCGCCGAGCGCCAGCGCCTTGGCCACGTCGCCGCCGTTCCTGATGCCGCCGGCATAGACGAGGGTGACCTCACCGCGCTTGCCGAGCTCGTCAATGGCGCGGCGCGCCTGGCGGATGGCGGCGATGCCGGGGACGCCGGTATCCTCGGTGGCGATATGCGGACCGGCGCCGGTGCCGCCTTCCATGCCGTCGATATAGATGGAGTCAGGTCCGCATTTCACCGCCATGCGCACGTCGTCATAGACGCGGGCTGCGCCGAGCTTCAGCTGGATGGGGATTTCCCAGTTGGTCGCTTCGCGAATCTCCTCGATCTTAAGCGCAAGATCGTCGGGGCCGAGCCAGTCGGGATGGCGCGCCGGCGAGCGCTGGTCGATACCTGCGGGGAGCGATCGCATCTCGGCCACCTGGTCGGTGACCTTCTGGCCCATCAAATGACCGCCCAGGCCCACCTTGCAGCCCTGGCCGATGAAGAACTCGCAGGCATCGGCGAGCCGCAAATGATGCGGGTTGAAGCCGTAGCGCGACTGGATGCACTGGTAGAACCATTTGCTGGAATAGCGCCGCTCGTCGGGGATCATGCCGCCCTCGCCCGAGCAGGTGGCGGAGCCCGCCATGGTGGCGCCGCGGGCCAGCGCGATCTTCGCCTCGAAGGACAGCGCACCGAAGCTCATACCGGTCACATAGACCGGAATGTCGAGCTCCATGGGACGCTTCGCCTTCGGACCGATCACCGTCTTGGTATCGCATTTCTCGCGATAGCCCTCGATGACGAAGCGCGTCAGCGTTCCGGGCAGGAAGGTGAGATCGTCCCAGTGAGGGATCTTCTTGAACAGCGAGAAGCCGCGCATGCGGTAGCGGCCAAGCTCGGACTTCACGTGAATGTCGTTTATGACATTGGGCGTGAAGATCTGACTATGCCCGAGGCTAAACCGGCTCTGCTCCGCCGGCTCCTGCGCGCCGTTTCCGTTTCGCTTCTTGTTCTTTGCCATTTACCCAGCCCCTTCGTCGGCGCCTACAGCACCATCTTCTTCTCGGTCGGCTCCAGATTGTCGTAATTCCACAGCTGCTTGCCGCTACCGATCTTGCGGAAAGACTCGATGCCGCCCTTCGGCATGACGTCGTACATGCGCAATTTGCGCTCAAGCCATTGGCGGTCCAGGTCGGTCATCTCGTTCCAGACCGCATCGACGCCGAGGCTCTGCGGCTCGCCGGCGATGTAGATGACGCCGTCATACATAGAGTCGCCGAGATTCTTGCCGGCATTGCCGCAGATCACCATGCGCCCGCGCTGCATCATGAAGCCGGTGAAGGCTCCGGTGTTGCCCCCGACGATGATGTTGCCGCCTTTCATGTCGATACCGGTGCGCGAGCCGACATCGCCCTTGCACACGAGATCGCCGCCTCTGATGGCCGCGCCGAATTGAGAGCCGGCGTTTTTCTCGATGAGTACCGTGCCGCTCATCATGTTCTCGGCGCAGGACCAGCCGACGCGGCCGGAGATGCGCACATTCGGCCCGTCGATCAGACCGAGGCCGAAATAGCCGAGCGAGCCTTCGACGATGAGATTGAGCCGGTTCAAGATGCAGACGGCGAGCGAGTGCTTGGCGCCGGGATTTTTGAGGACGATGGTGCCGTAGCCCTCTCCCATCAGCTCGCGAATACGCAGATTGACCGCCTTGGCGTCCATGTTGGAGGCGTCGATCTCGCCGCGCTTGTTGAAGTCGACATCGAAGGTATCGGGCAGCGAGAAGCCGTGGTGCTCCTCGCTCAGGTCGATGTCGAAGAATTTCTGGATCGACCGGCCGGTGAGCTGCTCGGTATGCATGCCCATCTCATGGGACTTGAGCTCCTGCTCGGACGGGGCCGATCGCGTCAGCGCTGCCATACGCGCACCTCCTCATCGTAAGGGTCTGATGTGTCGATCTCGCGCGGGACGATGGCGCGGATGGCCACCTCCTCGGACGCGAGGGCGACGAGGTCGTCGCTTTCGTAGAGAACCATGGGCTTCGCCGCCATGGTGTCCTTGGCAAGGCCAAGCTCCTTGTCGGTGGCGACGAGATAGGTGAACACGCCGTCGATCTCCTTGATCGAGGCCCGCAACGAATCTTCGAGCGTCGCGCCCTGCTCCAGATTGTTGGCGGTGTAGACCGCAAGCAGCTCGGAATTGCAGTTCGACATGAAGCGGTGGCCGAGGCGCTCCATCTCGCGGCGCATGATCCAGTAATTGGTGATCTGGCCGTTATGGACCACGGCGATGTCGTTATAGGGGTAAGCCCAATAAGGATGCGCCGAGCGGATATCCACGTCGGACTCCGTCGCCATGCGCGTGTGGCCGATGCCGTGGGTGCCGCGGAAGGTCCCCAGACCATATTGTCCAGAGACCTGGGTGGCGTCGCCCAGGTCCTTGATCAGCTCGAGCGCGCTGCCGAAGGACAGGACCTCGGCGCCTTCGATTTGCTCGATATCGGTGGCGAGCTGCTTGGTGTCGCCGGAATAGCGCAACCGGTAGCGGAAGGCGTAAGGCCTCGGCTCAGCCACGTCGAGGGTCTCGGCGCCAAGCTCGGCCAGTCGGCTATCGACCTGGCCCTGGCGCTCCCTGATCTTATCGTGGATCTTGTAGTCGGTCTGCAGATCCTCGGCTTCGGCCAGCTTGAGGCGCATGACGTACTCATCCGGCGTGGTCATGCCGTAGACGGCGAACCCCGTCGAATCAGGCCCGCGGTGCTTCAAGCTCTGGAGCATCGCCGTCATCTCCTGGCCGACGCCGGTGGCGCCGCCCCGATGAATCACTCCGGCAATCCCGCACATTCAGTTCTCCTCCCTAACTTAATTCGCGTCACCGCTTCGCAGCTCGAGCGCGGCGCGCACGATCTTACGGCAGGCAGTCGAGATAGGTTTCCAAATCCCATTCGGTGACGGTGTGGTTGAAGCGCTCCCACTCGTCCCGCTTGTACTCGTCGTAGAGCCGGTACATGTCGCCCGGCATGGCCGCGCGGATGACGTCGTCCTTCTTCAAGGCCTCGAGCGCGTCGCCGAGCGTCATCGGCAGCTTCCTGACCTGCTTGCCGGCCTCCATAGCCTGATAGATGTTGCGCTCCTCGGACGGACCGGGATCGATCTGGTTCCTGAGGCCGTCGTCCATGGCCTTGAGCAGGACCGTGGCCATCAGATGGGGGTTTACCATCGAATCCACCGCGCGGTACTCGAAGCGGCCGGGCGCGGAGACACGCAAGCCCGTGGTGCGGTTCTGGAAGCCCCAATCGGCGAAGACCGGCGCCCAGAAGCCCGTGTCCCACAGACGGCGATAGGAGTTCACCGTCGAGCAGCCGACCGCGGTCAGCGCACCCAGATGATTGACGATGCCGCCAATGGCGTGCAGCCCAATCTTGCCGGGAAGCTGCAGGTCGTCAGTCTCCGGCATGAAGGTGTTATCGCCGCCGCGGCGATACATATAGTTCTGCGCCATGCCGGGCAGCTTGTCGGGATCATTGCCGAGATGCTTGAGCTGGTCCTCACCGCCGCGCCACAGCGAGATGTTGTGGTGGCAGCCATTGGCGGACACGCCCATGAACGGCTTGCACATGAAGCAGGCGATGATGCCGAACTCGCGGGCCACTTGTGCGCAGATCTGGCGGTAGGTCGAGAGCCGATCCGCGGTGCGCAGCGCGTCGTCATAGGTGAAGTTGAGCTCGAGCTGGCCGGGCGAATCCTCATGATCGCCCTGGATCATGTCGAGGCCCATCGCGCGACAGTAATCGATGACCCGGAGATAGACGGGGCGCAGGCTCTCGAACTGGTCGATGTGATAGCAGTAGGGATTGGAGTAGCCGCCGGCCGGCTTGCCGTTCTCATCCTTCTTGAACCACATCATCTCTGGCTCGGTGCCGTGCCGGAGCTCGAGCCCGTGGTCCTTCTTGAATTGGTCGTGGATGCGCCGGAGATTGCCGCGGGCATCCGCCGTCAGAAAGGTGCCCGGGTCCTGGCGCTCCTCGCGATTGCGGAACAGCGTGCACCATAGCCGCGCCACCCGCTTGTCCCACGGGAGCTGCATGAAGGTCTCCGGCTCGGGGATGCCGACCAGCTCCATCGCTTCCGGTCCGTAGCCGAGATAGTCGCCATGCCGGTTGAGGAAGAGATTGACGGTGGCGCCATAGACGAGCTGGAAGCCCTTCTCGGCGATGCTTTCCCAATGGTCGGCCGGAATGCCCTTGCCCATGATGCGGCCAGTGACCGACACGAATTGCAGATAGAGGTAATCAACGCCGAGCTCGTCGATCTTGCGGCGTACCTCTTTGACCAGCTCTTGGCGTTGCGGATCGTCTACAAAGCGTTCGATATCCATCGACTACTCCCTGCCGTCAGCTCCACGGAAATGGACTATGGGAGGTCGGGTGCAGCTCGCCTTTGGCGAAGCGTCCGAAACGGAACGGCTCCAGCAACCTGCTCTTCTCTCCCATCAATTCTTGCGCCACGAGCTTACCAACGCCGATCATCTTATAACCGTGATTGGAGTTGGCGATGACATAGACGTTCTCGCGGAAAGTATCGAAAACCGGGAAGTTGTCCGGCGTGAAGCAGCCGAGCCCGCCGGACTTCTCTTTCTGCTTATAGAACCCGATCTTGCCCTCGAACCGCTTCTGGCAGTGGGCCAGCATCGAGCACCACATATGAATGAAGTCGTCGCCGACGATGAAGTCGGGTGAATCCGGGCCGTATGGATCGAGGGCGACATCGTAGGGGTCTTGCTCCACCTTGTAGGGCGAGGCCCCGCCCTGGATGCCGCCGAAATTGAAGTCGGGCTTGTAATAGAGGCCCCACAGCTTGTCGGTGATGAGCGAGCCGTCGACGTCTGAATAAAGCGGCGCGTCGGTATCCACATGAATGACCGGCGGCATCTTGCCGTCATTCGTCTTGTGCATGTTGGGATCGACACCGAGCGTGCCTTCCTCGAGGCACCAGAATTTCCACATCGGCACGTTCTCGTGCACGTCGCCGTTCAAGTCCTTGATGTTGATCGCCCTCGGCAGATCGAGCATGTCCCATATCTTGATGACCCAAGGGCCAACGCCGACCACCACGACCTCGCACGGGATCGTGCCCTTGTTGGTGATGACCCCGGTCACCGCGCCGGAGTTCGAGCCGTACTCGAAGCCCTTGACCTCGACGCCGGTGGCGATGCGCACGCCCTCGGCTTCAGCCTTGCCGGCCAGGCCATAGAGCGAGGCGGTGTTGTTGGCGTAGCCGCCGCGTTTCTCGTGCAGGACGGAGGTGATGCCCTTGGCCTGCCAGTCGTCGAACAGGCCGAGCATATATTTCTGGCAGTCGGCGGCACCCTCGATGAAGGTCGACTCGTAGCCGATCGCCTTCTGCTGCTCGTAGATCGTGCCGACCTGCTCGTGCATCACCTCGGGGCTGATCTGCATGTAGCCGACCGGATGATAGCTGTACGCCTTGGGGTCGCTCTCCCACACCCCGACGGAGTGGGCCATCAGCTCACGCATGGCCGGCTGATAGTAATTGTTGCGCACCACGCCGCAGGCAATCCCCGACGCGCCGCCGCCGATCGACGTCTTGTCGATGACGAGGATGTCCTCGCCCGAGCCGCGACCCGTCGCCTTCAGCATCTGCGCCAGGTGATAGGCCGTGCTCAGACCGTGAATTCCAGCCCCGATGATCGCGTATTTGGCGGCTTTGGTGGCGGGAACGGTCACGCGGAACCCCCTTCCCCTAAAGAATTGGGCCCAAATTGGTTCTCTTTGGTGAACCGCGCTAACAGACCTAAAGACACTGCGATACCCAACGCCATGTCATCCAACCCGCAACCATTACTGCACGACCCGGGGCCGATTGCAAACCAATTTGTTGTTTACGAGCCCAAAGTGGTCCATTACAGTCATGGTCCGGGAAAGGGAGACGATGTCCGTGAACCAGCCCTTGCGAACAACCGACGCCGTCCTCGCGCGTCTTGCCAAACCGGCATCCGGTGTCGGCGCCATCTCGGCCTATCTCAAGCGCGCCATCGAGACAGGCGCTTACAGCGAAGGCGACAAGCTGCCGACCGAGCGTCAATTGGCGGAGACGTTCAAGGCGGCGCGTTCAACAGTGCGACGCGCGCTCGACAAGCTCGAGAAAGAAGGATTGGTGTCGCGCCGTCTCGGCAGCGGCACGTTCGTCGGCCGCGCGTCCATCTCCAGTGGCGGAAGGCGCGCCGCCGATCTCGTCGACGAGCTCAGTCCATTGCAGCTCATCGAGGCGCGCCTTGCGGTCGAGCCGTTCACGACGCGGCTTGCGGTGCTGCATGCAACACGGCGTACGCTCGATGAGATGGAGGCGGTGCTGGCGCACGCCGAGGCATGCGTGAACGACAAGGACTCGTTCTCCAAATGGGACGGCGAGTTTCATCTCCTCCTCGCCCGGGCTTCGGGCAATCCGCTCTTGCTCAACGTCTACCGCCAGATCAACCACGTGCGGCTCCATGCGCAGTGGGACGCGATGAAGGAGAAGGTCCTGACGCCCGATGTGATCAGGGAGTACAACCGTCAGCATCGCGGCATCTTCAATGCGCTGCATGTGCGCGATGCGCAACTCGCCCAGTCGCTGATCAGCGATCATCTGGAGAAGGCGCGCGACGATCTCGTCAAGGCCAACAGCCCGTAACCCTGCCTTTAAGTGCGGCCGGCGCACGCCAGCTCGTCGCGAATAGCGTCCCCTAAGACAATCTGCTTTCGAGTTCCGGCACCAATTGCTCAGGGGCGACGTGGTGGGGGTTGGTTTGCGCGAAGCCGTCGGCGAAGAGATGAGGATGCCCCCGCACGATGTCTTCAAGCATGGATGCGGGGAAGCGCGTGGCATCGTAGGCGCACACCACGGCATCGCTATAGAGCGGCAGAAAGAAGTTCAAGCGGCTTTCATAGACCGCTAGTTGCTCGACGCCCGGCGCGCCGGTGAGCGCCCATTCCATGTTGGCCCAGATCCTGGTCCGTGGAAAACCACGCTGCCGCCCGGTGTTGATCGTCTCTTGTACGAAGGCGAGCATGCGCTGGGCGTCAAATCGGCCATCGGGCAAGTAGACCTCTTCCCACGTAGCAATTTCGAGCTGACCGTTCCGCTGCGCTGTGTCCACGTTGATGCCGGCGCGTTTCAAGCGGTCAATGCGCCTGGCCCGCTCGTTCGCATCGACGAAAGTCAGGGCCCGCTCGCCGGCATCCAAGCCATCTTTGAGGAAGGGGAGGAGCACGTCGTATTGCTCCTCGGCGCCGTTGAAGAGGGCGCACACGTGGCACGGGCAGGTCAAACGCGAGCCTGCCAAAGTGACGGTGCTGGTGGCGGCTAATCCGCTGCGACGTCGCATCTGTCCAACAGTCGCCTCCCGGTCCAACAGCGGGCGAGGCCGGTGGACGCGAGGATATTACAAGCTCGCGCCGGTTTATCACGGCATTATCTCAGTAAATGAAAAAATGGTGGCGCGCCCGCTAATTATGGCGCCCCATATCTTGGATGGCCGATGCCCTGTGAGTGTGTCCAGGCTTCGGCAAATTCGTTGATTAAAGTATCGATGGTCGCTTCAATCCTGGCCGTTATCTGCTCGTGTGGTTCATAAATCGCCTGACCGCCCTCTCCGTACGCGTCCTCCCAAATCGTCACGTCGGTGTACTTTTGGAGGGGCTTTCTTGTCGTATACAAATCGCGCTCCCTCTATGGGGGCTATCACTCTAGCGGATATTGAAGCGGCGCATCCGGAGCTTGCCGGAAGCGCTGTAACGATTAGCTGGAACAATGGGCGCTCAAGTACATCTTCATCACTACTCACAAATCCGAGCTTCGTTCGCATGATTGCGCTCGTCGCCGACCCCCTGATGTGCTGCTCGTCCAGACCACATTGGTTAAGCAGTTTGAGCACCCAAGGCATTTCTTTGATGCCATCGAGATAACTGGTTGACCCTCCAGACAGCCCCGTAATGATGCTGAAGTCTTCATCAATATCGGCGTCGGCGGCAGAATTCTGAGCGACTTTATCGCTGGTAATTATCTGGACGACTTTTTGAGCATCCGCTTTTGTTGGCTTCAGTACGGCTGGGTGCGGACCACTTTGTTCCGCGTGAGCAAGCGCCGGTATTGCAAGAGCGGAAACGGCGGCAACCAGCTTTAGTTTCATAAATGGCTCTCAAATCGTGCCGTTCGTGGCGAGTCCGGTGCGCCGTCGCATGCACTCACTCCCCTTGGTCAACGGCATGCAGGCCGTTGACCAGAGCCCATATCGTATGGGCAGCGCGGCATTCTACAAGCTCGCGCCGGTTTCTCGCGGCATTTCTCGGCAAATGAAAAAAGGTGGCGCGCCCGAAGAGATTCGAACTCCTGACCCCCAGATTCGTAGTCTGGTGCTCTATCCAGCTGAGCTACGGGCGCTGAAAGCCGCAATTCCGCGAAAAATAGCTTGAGCGGGATTGGCTGCTACGAGGCACGCCGGACTCTCAGGCGGGCTCGATTGCAGCCTACGTAATACCTTGGGCGAATGAAGGCAAGACTGAGGAACATCACGGAATGTTAGCCGTTTCCGGCCATGTTGGATCGGTAAGTCACACAACTAGGGAGACCCCCATGTACGCAAACAAGGTTTTGAGCCAAGCCGCAGGGCTCATGGTCGCAGCCGTTCTCGCAGTCGCTCTGTCGATCGGGACCGCGCAGGCCGCTACCGATTTCACCGGCAAGTGGATGACCACCGACACAATGGGCCATCCAATGCAGATCGACCTTTATGCAAACGGCAATGCCAGGGCAATCCGTCCGGGCGAGCGGATGACTGGCAGATGGGCGTCCGCAAAGAGGGTCGCGGTGATCAACTGGACCTCGGGCTGGACCACCAAGATCGTCAAGCGAGGCAACAAGTTCAAGAAGTTCGCTTATGAGAACTCTGACGCCAAGGGTAAGCCCGTCAGCAAGGCGCTGGCCGTAAGGGTCCAGTAGCCGCCTGCAGCAATGCCTACCTAAGCGCGGCGCTGCCTGGCCCGCTCCAGCTCGACGACCACGTCGGGAATGGTGACGCGGAAGGTGGCGCCGCCTTCATTACTCGCCAGCGAGATCTGACCGCCATGGGCCTGAATGAGCTCCGCGGAGATGGCCAGACCGAGGCCTGATCCGCCTTTGCGCGCCACACTCTGAAACGCCTGGAACAGACGCGACCGTGCCCGCTCCGAAACGCCCGGCCCCGTATCGGCGATGTCGATGATCGCCACGGTCCCCTCGCGGCGCGCGGTTACGATGATCTCGCCCGGAAGGCCGGTATCGCTCTCGAGCGCCTGCATGGCGTTGCGGCATAGATTGGCGAGCACGCGATAGATCTGATCGCGGTCGGCGTCGACCTCTAGCCCCTCCTCGATGTCGAGGGTCCAGGCGATCCCTTCGCGCGGCAGGCCGAGGCTGTCGCCCACTTCGCTCACCAGCGGGGCAAGCGCAAAGCGCCTTCTCTGCGGCGGCGCCTCCTGCGCCTGGCCGAAGTCGAGGGTCTGGACGCAAAGCCTGATGGCGCGATCGAGCGAGGCGATCAGCTTCGGCACGAGCCGCTGCACGGTCGGGTCCTTCACCGCGCGCAAGCGGTCGGACAGAAGCTGGGCACTCGACAGCATATTGCGCAAGTCATGGCTGATCTTGCTCACGGCCAAGCCGAGCGCCGCGAGACGCGTCTTCTGCGACAGCGCCTCGGACAGCTCGTGCTGCATGGTGGCGAGCTCGCGCTCGGCGGTGCCGATCTCGTCACGCCGCGACGACGGCTTGATGATGCGCGTCGGATCCTCTGGCTTTTCGGCGAAGCGCACCATGTTCCAGGTGAGCCTGGTCATCGGCTTCACCAGGAGCGCATTGAGCGCGAGATAGACGAGGGCCGCGGTGATGATCGAGATGAGGATCGACAGGCCGAGAATGTCGAGCCCGTAGTTCAGCATCGCGGCTTTGAGCGGCCCCTCCTCCATGACCACGTCGATGGTCTCGCCCTTGTTGAAGCCCGGCTCGCCGACGACACGGATGACGCGGCCGTCCGGCGCGATGTAGACCATGAGGGCATCGGCGATCAGCGTGAGCCAAGACTTGCTGCGCAGGTCGTATGCGGCATCGATCTCCGCCGGCATATCCATCTCGATGACGAGCACGCGGGCATCCGCCCGCTTCACCGCGATCGCCTTCACCTTGGCGCTGTCGAGGAGCTCGTCGCGGAGCATCTTGGGAAGCTGACCGCCAGGGGCGGCCTCGGCCGCAAGCGAGGCGATCTGCGCCGCGGCGAGACGCTCCATCAGCCATTGGCGGCGGAAATTGGAGACCGACGGCACAAAGACGAACACCTCGGCCACCATGACGAAGATGATGGTGAGCAGAAGAAGCTTGGTCGAGAGTCCCGCGACGTAGCGGGAGACTTGCTTGGCTTCCGTCGCTTTGCTTCGAATTTCGTCGTCCACCGGCAACGCTCTCAAATCCGCCAGCCCTTCCAGGGCCGCGGATCCTACCACCCAAGGCCTAATTCTAGACGAAACGGATTCTAGACGAAAATCGGGCCGTTTTTGCCGGAAAACCCAAGGATCAGCCCAATTTGCGCAGCAGGCCGATAATCGTGCGCAGCCAGCCCTTGGACAGGGTGGGCTGGTAGTAGGCGTAGGCCACGCGTTTGGAGAGCTCCGACAGGGTCGGATAGGGCAGGACGAGCGAAATCAGATCGCCGATGCGGATGTCCTTGGCCATGGCCATGATCCACAGCTGAAGCAACTCGCCCGCTTCCGCGCCGACGATGGTGACGCCGAGAATGGTGCCGTCCTTCTTGGTGATGACCTTGATGAAGCCCTCGGTCTGGCGTTCGCACTGGGCGCGGTCGTTGTCCGCGTACGGCCAGCGGTAGATGCGGATGCGGCGATGCTTCTCATGCGCCTCGGCCTCGGTGAGGCCGATCTGGGCGAGCTCCGGATCGGTGTAGATGACGCGGGGGATCTGCACGGCGCTGACGTCGGGCTTGATCCGGAACAGCGCGTTCCTGATGACGATGCCGGCGTGATAGTTGGCGAGGTGCGTGAACTGCTGCCCGCCCACCGAATTGCCGATGGCATAGACCCGGCGATTGGTGGTCCTGAGCTGCTCGTTGACCTTGATGCCGTCGTCGGTATGGGCGATGCCGGCGCGGTCGAGGCTGAGCGACTTCAGGTTCGGCTTGCGGCCGGTGGCCACGAGAAGATGCGTGCCCTTGATGATGACGCTCTCGCCGTCTTTGTGGAAATGCACGGCGACGCCCTGCACCGAGGGCTCCACTCGCTCGATCCGCGTTTTCGGGTAGAGCACGACCTCGGTATCCTGCAACCGCTTAAGCAGCACCCTCGCGGCCTCGGGGTCCTCGCGCGCCAAGATGTCTGCCGTGTCGAACACGGTGACGTGGGAGCCGAGCATGCGATGGGCCTGGCCGAGCTCGAGCCCGATCGGGCCGCCGCCCAAGACAATCAGATGCTGGATGCGCTCGCTGACGTCGAAGATGGTCTCGTTGGTGAGATAAGGCACCTCGTCGAGGCCGGGGATCGGCGGGATCGTCGGCGAGGAGCCGGTGGCGATAACGAAGCGGCGCGCGCGGACCAGCACGCGGCCGGCCTCCACGGTGAACTTGTCGAGAAAGTTCGCTTGCGCCTGGATGACGCGGACGCCGAGCCCGGTGAAACGCTCGATCGAGTTGTTCGGCGCGATGGCCGCGATGACGCCGTGTACGTGATCGTGGACGGCGCGATGATCGATCTGCGCCTCGAGCACCTCGATGCCGAAATTGGAGGCGGTGCGCACGGCGTCGGCGCGCTTGGCCGCCGCGAGCAGCGCCTTGGAGGGGACACAGCCATAGTTGAGGCAATCGCCGCCCATGAGGCCCTTCTCGATGAGCACGACCGGCACGCCGAACTGCGCCGCCGCCGCCGCAACCGAAAGGCCGCCTGAACCCCCGCCGATGACACAGAGGTCGGGCTTCAGCACCTCTTCCATGATCGCCTAATCCCCCTTAGCCGCCTCAGGCCGCCCGCCGCCGGAACCACTTTACCGCCACCGGAATTAGCGACACGAGCCCCAGCGCCACCAATCCCGCAATCAGTTCCGGCGTCAGCAACGCGCTCGGATCGAGCCCGTACGGGCACAACTCTTGACCCCCCTCTCCGGCCTTGGCAAGGCAGGATTGGTGCGCAGCTTGCTGCGCCGCGATGACGCTGTCGAGCCCATTCCCTGCCAGCGCGAAGGCAAACGTTCCGGGGATAATGCCAAGGAATGTCGTCACGACATAGGTCGTGAACGCAACACCGAGCAGCCCCGGGGCGAGGTTGACCAGCCAGAACGGGAAGATCGGCACGAGCCGCAAAAACAGAAGATAGCTGAACGCGTCCTTGTGGAAACCTTCTCGGAAGCGGGTGAGCCAGGGCCCGGCGCGGGCCTCCAGCACGTCGCCCAGCGCACTCTTGGCGATGACGAACACGACGGTGGCGCCGATGGTCGCGGCGACGACCGAGGCGATGCCGCCCACGATCCAGCCGAACAAAAAGCCGCCGGCGATCGTCAGCACCGCGCCGCCGGGCAGCGATAGCGCCACGGTGACGGCGTAAAGGGCGACGAAGGCGGCAAGCGCGAGCAGAAGGTTGCCCTCGATGAGGGCGCGCAAGGTGTCGCGGTGGTTGGCCAGCTGCTCAAGGGTGAGGTAGCGGTGCCAGCCCATGGCGAAGACGAGACCGCCCACCCCGAGCAGGAGAAGGAGAGGCCAAAGACGCTTGAGCCAGCTTGCGGCGCCGCGCGTCATCTCCGAGACGGTGTCCATGCTCAAACGTACTCCTTGGCTGCCGACAGCCAAGACATAGGCAGACCCCATCCACCCTGAAAACGGCCTTTCGCGCCCTTGTGATGCGCCGTCACTCGACGTGATGCAAAACGGACCTGTTGGCGCAGTCTGGCGGTCTGGCATGCGGTGCGGACGGACTTGAAGGACTGACGTGGACAAGGCGGCTTCGCGCCCGGGTCGGAAGAGGCTACCCCCTGATTAACCGACTTTTGTGCACCGCCACAACTCCCGGGAGGTGAGCCATCCCGGGCTTCGCGGCCAAGAGACGCAGGAAGGTGCGCGCCATCCCGTCAAAGGCCCCGAATCGGCCCCGATTGATTGACTTGGGCGCCTCCGCAACTTATAAGCCGCCCCGAAGCTTGAGCCGCCAAGCGCCGGCCCCAAGTCTCTGGGGCCACGGCCGGACGGCAGGAGAAAGTCCTTGAAACGCACCTATCAACCATCGCGGCTCGTCCGCAAGCGGCGCCACGGTTTCCGCGCCCGCATGGCGACGAAAACCGGCCGCAAGGTGCTCGCGCGGCGCAGGGCCAAGGGGCGCAAGCGCCTGTCAGCCTAAAGCGGCGCGAGCCGCCTCACCCCGGTGACGGCCATCGGACGCCTCAAGACCCGTTCTGAATTCCTCTATGTGAAGGGCGGAACGCGCTTCGCCACGCCCTCGCTCGTGCTTCAGGCGCGCCGCCGGAGCGCGGGAGCGGCCGCAGACCCCCATCTCGCGCGGTTCGGCTTCACCGCGACTAAAAGCCTCGGCGGGGCGGTCGTCCGCAACCGGGCACGCAGGCGTCTCAAGGAGGCTGTGCGCCTCACGGGGCCGGCCCACGCGGCTGAGGGCTATGATTATGTGTTGATCGCGCGGGGAGGCACGGTACAACGGCCCTTCACTGAGCTGATCAAGGACCTTGAACGCGCGCTTGCCAAGGTGCACGAGCCCTCTTCGGCAAAAACGCGCCGCCCGACCAAGACCGATTAGCTTCTTCCCTTCGCGCTTCGCGGACGAAACCGGCCCTTGAGCTGAAAGCGACATGGACGAGAACAACCGTAATTTTATCCTCGCCATCGTGCTGTCGATGGTCGTGCTGTTCGCCTGGCAGTTCTTTTTCGTGCCGGAAACGCCAAAGGATCAGCAGGAGCCGGCGCAAGAGCAGCAGCAGACCGAGCAGCAGCTGCCCGCCCCTTCCACCGGAAGCGAGACGCCCAAACCCGGCGACACGCCGCAAGTGGGCGAGAAGCCTCAGCCCGAAGGCGCTCTGGCGGGGCTGACCCGTGAGGAGGCGCTGGCAGCCTCGCCGCGCGTCAAGATCGACACGCCGAGCATCAGAGGCTCGATCGCGCTTAAAGGCGCGCGCCTCGACGACGTGATCCTCAAGGACTACCGGGTCACGGTGAGCCCCGACAGCCCGCAGGTCATACTGTTGTCGCCATCCGGCGAGCCGGATGCCTATTACGCCGAGCGCGGCTTTGTCGGCTCAGGCAAAGAGGATCTCGCGCTTCCCGCAGGCGACACGCTGTGGACCGCGGAGAGCCAAGGCCCGCTCACGCCGCAGTCGCCCGTCGTCCTCACCTACGACAACGGCAAGGGCCTCAAATTCACCCGCACCATATCGGTCGACGACAAATACATGTTCACGATCGACGACAAGGTGGCCAATACCGGCACTGACGCCGTCACGATCTATCCCTACGGGCTCGTGTCGCGGCACGGGGAGCCGCAGACGAAGAGCTATTACATTCTTCATGAGGGCCTGATCGGCGTGGTCGACGACGGGCTCGAGGAGATCAGCTACAAGAAAGCGGTCGATAACCCGCCCGCGACCTTCAAAAGCAAGGAAGGCTGGCTCGGCATCACCGACAAATACTGGGCCACGGTGGTGATCCCCGAGCAGGGCAAGAGCTTCGACGCGAAGTTCAGCGGCAAGCAAAAGGGCGACGCCCAACCACACTTCCAGTCGGATTACCTCATGGGCCCGGTCACGATCGAGCCCGGCGCTACCTCCGAGGTCAAAGGCAACGTGTTCGCCGGCGCCAAGGAGGTCAATGTCGTCGACGGCTATGCCAAGACCTACGACATCCACAAATTCGATCTCCTGATTGATTGGGGCTGGTTCTATTTCCTGACCAAGCCGATGTTCTTCGCCATCGACTTCTTCTACAAGCTCGTCGGCAATTTCGGCGTGGCCATCCTCATCGTCACGCTCTGCATCAAGCTCATTCTCTTCCCGCTCGCCAACAAGTCCTACGTGGCGATGAGCAAGATGAAGAAGCTCGGGCCCGAGATGCAGAAGATCAAGGAGCGCTACGCCGACGACCGCACGCGCCAGCAGCAGGCGATGATGGAGCTGTACAAGAAGGAGAAGGTGAACCCCGCCTCCGGCTGCTTGCCGATCGTCGTGCAGATCCCCGTGTTCTTCTCTCTCTACAAGGTGCTGTTCGTCACCATCGAGATGCGGCATGCGCCGTTCTTCGGCTGGATCCACGACCTGTCGGCGCCGGACCCGACCAGCGTGTTCAACCTGTTCGGGCTCATCCCTTGGAACCCGCCACTGGTCCTCATGATCGGCGCGTGGCCGATCATCATGGGCTGCACCATGTGGGTGCAGATGAAGCTGAACCCGGCGCCGCCGGACCCGGTGCAGCAGAAGATCTTCACCTGGATGCCGGTGTTCTTCACCTACCTGCTCGCCTCGTTCCCGGCCGGGCTCGTGATCTACTGGGCGTGGAACAACACGCTGTCGGTGATCCAGCAATCGGTGATCATGGCGCGCCAGGGCGTGGAGATCCCGCTTCTGGAGAATCTCGGCATCAAGCCGAAGAAAGCGCCGGAGGAAGAAAAGGCGGAAAAGGTGGCGCACGACAAGCAGTCCGCCAAGGCCTCGCGGCGGGCGAGCCGAGCGGCGAAACAGGTGAGCGCGAAATCCCCCGAAGCGACGAAGCCCGCCGAAGGCGAGGCCGACGAGGACCGCCCGGCTTAACCCCTCCTCAGAAATTGATGCCTCTTTCGTCATGGCCGGGCTTGTCCCGGCCATTCACGTCTTTAATGTCGCCCCGTCCATTTGAGCGGCCACCATGAGCGCAACGGACATCTCTGAATTCAGCGCCGAGGAGATCGCCCGCGGCGAGGCGATGTTCAAAGGACCTTGCGTCTTCGTCAAAGGCGTCACCAGCATCGAGGCGTTGCCGGATGACGGCCGCCCCGAGATCGCCTTCGCCGGACGGTCCAATGTGGGGAAGTCGAGCCTGCTCAATGCACTCACCGGCCGCAAGACGCTCGCGCGCGTATCGGTGACGCCGGGCCGCACGCGCGAGATCAACTTCTTCGCCCTGGGGCTCACCGGCGCGCTCTATCTCGTGGACATGCCGGGCTACGGCTACGCCAAAGCGCCGAAATCCGCGGTCAAAGGCTGGACGCGGCTCATCGGCGACTATCTGAGGGGGCGCCGGGAGCTGAAACGCGTGTTCCTCCTGATCGACGCCCGCCACGGCATCAAGCCTAACGACCGGGAAACCATGAAGCTGATGGACGAGTCGGCCGTGTCGTACCAGGCGGTGCTGACCAAGGCCGACAAGCCGAAGGCGTCCGAGCTCGAGGCGGTGATCGCCAAGGCCGAAGCCGAGCTTGCCAAGCACCCGGCGGCTTATCCACAAGTGCTCGTCACCTCGGCCCGCACGGGGTCCGGCATCCCGGAGCTGCGCGCCGCGGTCGCGGCCTTTGCGCCAAACGGCGTTGTGCGTTGAGGCAAAGCGCCGGTATAAGCGCTCGTGGCCAAGACAAAGACATCCCCGGCAAAGTCGAAGGATCCCGCGCCCAACGAGGCGGCGGCGGACCTCGCCGACGTGCTCGCCTCGGTGCACGCCAAGGCCAAGGTGTTGTCCGAGGCGCTGCCCTATATGCAGCGCTACGACCGCCAGACCGTGGTGGTGAAATATGGCGGCCACGCCATGGGCGATACGGCGCTTGCCCGCGACTTCGCCCGGGACATCGTGCTCCTCAAGCAGGCCGGCGTGAACCCGGTGGTGGTCCACGGCGGCGGCCCGCAGATCGGTGCGCTCTTGGAGCGGCTCAACATCAAGTCCGAGTTCAAGGGCGGCTTGCGCGTCACCGACCGGGAGACGGTCGATGTGGTCGAGATGGTGCTCGCCGGCTCGGTCAACAAAGAGATCGTCTCGGCCATCAACGACCAGGGCGGCAAGGCGGTCGGCATTTCCGGCAAGGACGCCAATCTGATGCGGGCCAAGCGGCTCGAGCGGCGCTGGCGCGACCCGGACTCCAATATCGAGCAGATCATGGATCTCGGCTTCGTCGGCGATCCGGCCGTGGTCGAGCCGCATATCGTCGACGTCATCATCCATTCCGACTTGATTCCGGTGATCGCGCCGATCGGAGTCGGTCCTGACGGCGAGACGCTCAATATCAACGCGGACACGTTTGCCGCGGCCCTCGCCGTCGCCATGAAGGCGAAGCGCCTTCTGCTGCTCACCGACGTCGACGGCGTGCTCGACAAGGACGGCCAGCTGATCCGCTCCATAACCACGGCGGAAGCGCAAAGCCTGATCGACGACGGCACGATTTCCGGCGGCATGATCCCCAAGATCGAAAGCTGCATGGACGTGATCGCCGAAGGCGTCGAGGCCGTCGTGATCATCAACGGCAGGGTGCCACACGCCGTGCTGCTCGAGCTGTTCACCGAGCATGGCGCCGGTACGCTGATCGAGCGGCGGCGCCCCAGAGGCGGCTCCGCGAGGGCGCCGCGATGACGGGGACCGCCGATCTGCAGGGCTTCGGCCATGTCGAGACCTGGGTGTTCGACCTCGACAACACGCTCTATCCGGCCGATTGCGACCTGTTCGCCCAAATCGATCGGCGCATGGGGGCATTCATCGCCGAGGCGTTCGGCCTGTCGCTGGAAGAAGCACATGCCTTGCGGCAGCGCTACTACGCCGAGCACGGCACGACGCTCGCGGGCCTTGTCCAATTACACGATGTCTCGCCGGACGCATTCCTCGATTACGTGCACGACATCGACCTCGCCGCGGTGTCGCCTGCGCCGGAGCTTGCGGCTGCCATCGGCGCGCTGCCGGGGCGGAAATTCGTGTTCACCAACGGCTCGCGCAAGCACGCGGAAGCCGTGGCGACGCGGCTCGGCGTGATCGACCGCTTCGAGGCGATCTACGACATTCATGCGCTCGACTACATCTATCCGAAGCCGACGCGCGAAGCCTTTGACCGGTTCGTCAAAGCGCATGGCATCGCGGCGCCGCGTGCGGCGATGTTCGACGACCTGCCGCACAATCTGGCGACCGCCCACGCCGTCGGCATGACCACGGTCCTCGTCGATTGCCGCTCGGCGCGGCCCGAGCACCAAGCGAGCGCGGGCTGGACCGAGCTGCCAGATCATATCCACCACCGCACCGAGCGGCTTGCGCCGTTCCTCGCCGCGGTCGCCGCTGCGCTCGCGCGCGAGCCGGAGCAGGCCGAGATCCCCACATTTCAAGCGCAGTTCTGCCTGACCTGACGGAGTCCCATGTCCTACGATCACCTCAAGAGCTTCATCGACGGCGCATTCGATCATGCCGCGGAGATCACACCCGACAGCAAGGGCGTGGTGCGCGACGCGGTCGAGGAGGTGCTGAGTCTGCTCGACAAAGGCGAGCTCCGCGTGGCCGAGAAGGTCGGCGGCGACTGGATCGTGCACCAATGGGTGAAGAAGGCGATCCTGCTCTCGTTCCGCCTGAACGATCCGCACAAGATCGACGGCGGCCCCGACGACTCCGCGTGGTGGGACAAGGTCCCGATCAAGTTCGAGAAGTGGAAGGCCAAGGACTTCAAGGAGGCGGGCTTCCGCGCGGTGCCGGGCTGCGTGGTGCGCCACTCCGCCTATATCGCGCCGGGCGTGGTGCTGATGCCCTGCTTCGTCAATCTCGGGGCGCGCGTCGACTCCGGCACCATGGTTGACACTTGGGCGACCGTCGGCTCCTGCGCGCAGATCGGCAAGAACGTGCACCTCTCGGGCGGGGCCGGCATCGGCGGCGTGCTCGAGCCCTTGCAAGCGAACCCGGTGATCATCGAGGACAATTGCTTCATCGGCGCCCGCGCCGAGGTGGCCGAAGGCGTGATCGTCGGCGAAGGCTCGGTGCTCTCCATGGGAGTCTATCTCGGCCAATCCACCAAGATCATCGACCGCGCCACGGGCTTCGTGCATCAGGGCCGTGTGCCGCCCTACTCGGTGGTGGTATCGGGCAGCGCGCCCGGCAAGCCGCTCCCAGACGGATCGCCGGGGCCGTCACTCTATTGCGCGGTCATCGTGAAGACGGTGGACGAGAAGACGCGCGCCAAAACCTCCATCAACGAGTTGTTGCGCGACTAAGGCTCGCCATATGCTCCTCTCGGAGCTGTTCAGTTTCAGGAGCGCATCGGGCGCCAGTCTCGGTGGCGCGCAAGTCAGTCACAAGCCCCGCAATGGACCTCTCCTCTCTCTTCCTCTCCCTCGACGGGCGAATCAACCGGGCCAGGTTTTGGCTCGGCACGGTCATTCTCGCCGTCATCAGCTTTGCCGCCACGTATCTGATCGTGTTGCTGGTCGGCGTGTCCCAAGGCGCGATCGCCCTCAGTGCAGCCGTGGCGTTCGCGCTCGCCTACCCGTCCTACGCCGTCATGGCAAAACGCTTCCAGGACCGCGACAAGCCGGGCTGGCTCGCCCTGATCGGCCTCGTGCCCGTCTACGCGGTCAATCTGCTCTACACGTTCGACGTGTTCGATTCCCTCAATCCGAGCACCTTGGCGCAAGGGGCCGATGTCGTCATTTCCCTGATCTTCCTTTGGATTCTGGTTGAGCTTGGGTTTCTCAAGGGCACCCAGGGCCCTAATCGCTACGGTCCCGACCCGCTGGGCCAAGAGCAGTCGGACGCAAGCTTGGGCTGACAGGGCTGGCTCAGAAGGGTGAGATCATTCCCCCTTCGCAAGCCCTCCGTTCGGTCTTAAAACCAGTCGGGGACTCGAGGCTGGACTAGGGGGACGCAATGGATCTGCAATACCTCTTCGCATCGTTGGACGGGCGCATAAACCGGGCCAAATGGTGGGCGGGCATGGTCATCCTTGCGATCGTCAGCCTCGTGATCAACTTCATCATCCAGATGATTTTCGGCCGGGGCTTTTTTGGCGGCTTCCTGATCACACTGCTGGTGCTCGCGCTCTTCTATCCAAGCTATGCGGTGTCCGCGAAGCGCTTCCAGGACCGCGACAGGCCGGGGAAAACTGCGCTTTACGGCTTGGTGCCCGTGCTGATCGCCAATCTCCTGACGACCTGGGGGCTCACAGGAGCCCCAGGGCAGCCGAACGGGCTCGGCTGGCTCTGCACCCTCATCAATCTCGGCGTCGGCCTGTGGTTCCTCATCGATCTCGGCATCCTCAAGGGGACGCCGGGACAGAACCATTTCGGGGGCGACCCGCTCGCGGCGATCGACTAGGCGAGGCGCTTAACGCCTGCGCAAGGCAAATCGCGGAAGACCAACGTTTTCTTGGGCGTTGCCTCGCTTGCCAGGGGGGCGCTGCGCCGTCATGTTCTCATCGGTGGCGTTCCGTCACCTTCGAACCAGGTACCGCTCAATGACCACGCTCGGCGAGAAGGCCGTCGCGCTCGCGCAAGGCTTGATCCGCTGCCCTAGCGTCACGCCAAAGGACGCCGGCGCGCTCGACGTGCTGATCGAGCCGCTGAAGAAGGCGCGGTTCGTCTGCGACCGCCTCACCTTTACCGAGGGTGGGACGCCGGCCATCGACAATCTGGTCGCCCGAATCGGCGAAGGCCCGCCGCATCTCTGCTTTTGCGGGCATACCGACGTGGTGCCGCCGGGCGACGAGACGCTGTGGAGGCATCCGCCCTTCGCCGCGGAGGTCGCAGAGGGCGCGCTTTACGGCCGCGGCGCTTCCGACATGAAGGGCGCGATCGCCTGTTTCGCGGCGGCGGCGATGGACTACGCGAAGGCGAAGAACCGGGAGATCGACGGCACGATCAGTCTGCTCATCACCGGGGACGAGGAAGGCCCTTCCGTCAACGGCACGAAGAAGGTGCTGAAGTGGATGGAGCAGCAGGGTATCAAGCCCGACCATTGCATCGTCGGCGAGCCGTCGAACTCGACGAAGCTTGGCGAGACCATCAAGATCGGCCGGCGCGGCAGCCTGAACGGGCGGCTGACGGTGACCGGGAGCCAAGGCCACGTCGCCTATCCGCATCTCGCGGCGAACCCGGTCAAAGGCATCGTCACCGTGCTGGCCAAGCTCTACGACTCGCCGCTCGACTACGGCAGCGCGCATTTCTCCCCGTCGAACCTCGAAGTGACCAGCATCGACGTGGACAACCCGGCGACCAACGTGATCCCGGCGCGCGCCGAGGCCAAGTTCAACATCCGCTACAACGACCGGCACTCGCCGGATTCGCTGAAAGCGATGTTGCGCGAGCAGGTGGCATCGGCGCTGTCGGGGACGGAGCTCTCCTTTACGCTCGACTTCGAGCCGCCGGGTGACGTTTTCGTCACCGAGCCGGGGCAACTCGATGCGCTGCTCAGCGAGGCGGTAAACGAGGTCACCGGGCTTACCCCGTCTCTCTCCACCGACGGCGGCACGTCGGACGCCCGCTTCGTCAAGGACTATTGCCCAGTCGTCGAGTTCGGGCTGACCACAGAGACCATCCACAAGACCGACGAGAGCGTCAAAGTCGCCGATCTCGATCAACTGACCGCCATCTATCGCCGCTTCATCGAGCGCTATTTCGAGGCGTTCGCAGGGGGCAGCGATGGCGGGTGACAGCCGGCCGATCGGGGTCTTCGACTCCGGCATGGGCGGCTTGACGGTGCTGCGCGCGCTCGCGGGCCGGCTGCCGCATGAGCGCTTCGTCTATCTCGGCGACACCGCGCGGCTGCCGTACGGCACCAAGAGCGCCGAGACCGTGCAGGCTTACGCGCTGCAGGCGACGCACCTCCTGGTCGGCGAAGGCGTGAAGATGGTGGTGATCGCCTGCAACACGGCGTCCGCCGTCGCGCTCTACGTGCTCCAGGAGGCGTGGGATCCGGTCCCGGTGATCGGCGTGATCGAGCCGGGTGCGCGGGCCGGCGTCGCCGCGACCAGGAACAAGCGCATCGCCGTGATCGCGACCGAAGGCACGGTGAAGGGTGGCGCCTATGCGCGGGCCATTCGCCGTCTCATGGCGGATGCGGACGTGGTGCAGCAGCCCTGCCAGGTGTTCGTGGCTCTCGCCGAAGAGGGCTGGGCCGAGACGCCGGCGACGCTCGCCACGGCCGCGCATTATCTCGATCCCCTGTTCTCGGGCGCCGATGCGCCGGACACGCTCGTGCTTGGCTGCACGCATTTTCCGGTGTTGGCGGGCGCCATCCGCCGCACCGTCGGCGAGGACATCGCACTCGTGGACTCGGCCGAGACCACCGCGGCCGCGGTGGCGGAGGCGCTGGCGAAACGCAACCTTGCGATGGAGGAAAACGTCGGTGACGGGCCGGCGATCCGCTTCTTCGCCACGGACTCGCCGGAGCGTTTCGCGCGCGTTGGCGCGATCTTCCTCGGGCGCGACATCGATCAGGCCTCCGTCGAACTGGTCGACTTGCGGAAGACTTAAGTGTCCGGCGGCGGTTCGTTATCCGGCAGTGCCGCGGAATCGGCGAGCGGATCGACCTCCCCGAGCGCGGCAGGCGCCGGCGTGTCCGCCGCCTCGGTGACATCCCGCAGCAGGCCCATGAACCATTTGCGGCCGAGCAGAAGCCAGACCAGCATGAAATAGAGCGCCCCGCCGAGGACGACGAGGATCGCGAGTGCCGTCTCGTCGCGGAAATGGGTGAGGCCTGAGAGCGCGATTCCAAGTCCGTAAGCGCCGGCGAACAGCGCCGCACCGAGGATGACGCCGGAGAGGATGAGCTTTGACACGGGCTTGCCGATGGCGGCGCCCGAGACCAAGAAGCCCTGACGCCGGGCGAAATAGGCCAGCAGACCGAGATTGATCCAGGCGCCGGCGCTGGTCGCAAGCGCGAGGCCGACCTGCGCGAGCGACCCCATGAGCGCAAATTTCAGCGCGACATTGATCGCCGCAGCCAATAACGCGGCCTTGACCGGCGTCGCCGTATCGCGGCGGGCGTAGAACGGGGCGGTGAAGCTCCGCAGCAGGACGAACGGCAGGAGCCCGGCCGAGTAGGCGGCAAGGGTGGCGCCGGCAGCGGCGGCGTCCTGCGCGGTGAACGCGCCGCGCGCGAACAACGCCCGCATGATGAGATCCGGAATGGTGATCGCCGCGGCGGCGCACGGCACGGTGAGGAGGAGCGCGAGCTGGATGCCGCGGGCTTGCGCCGAGGCCGCGCCCTTCTCGTCGCCGGCGGCAAGGCGCCGCGACATCTCCGGCAAGAGCACGGTGCCCACGGCGATGCCGACGACGCCGATGGGAAGCTGATTGATGCGGTCGGCGTAATAGAGCGCCGAAAGCGCGCCGGCGGGCAAGAACGAGGCGATCAGCGTGTCGGCGAAGAGCGCAAGCTGCACGCCGCCCGCGCCGATGATGGCGGGCCCAAGCGCCTTCAGGAACTTCCGCGTGGGCAGGTCGAGGCGCGGGATGCGGAGCCGCAAACCGAAATGATGGAGCTCGGCGTCGACCGCCACCAGGATCACCTGCACGACGCCCGCGGCGAGCACGCCCCAGGCGGCGGCATAGCCGGCGTTGGGGAACCAGGCCGACAACAGAAGCGCGATGACCATGCAAATGTTGAGCAGGATCGGCGCGCCGGCCGCAGCCGCGAAGCGTCCGTTGGCGTTGAGCTCGCCCGAGATCATGGTCTGCATCGAGACGAGCAGCAGCGCGGGGAAGGTGATGCGGGTGAGCGTGACGGCAAGGGTGTAACGCTCAGGGTCACTTGCGAGGCCCGGCGCGAGCAGCCCA
>CAWGXJ010000018.1:0-67707 GCA_963826465.1 uncultured Alphaproteobacteria bacterium | reverse complement strand
GTTCTAGCCTACGGATGAAGTCCGTTTCTGACCCAAAGCCGACATTAGCGCTGCTTTCAGAACCTCCAGGGGCCCCCCCTTTGTCATAATCCAGATATGGAAATGTCGTGATCCTGGAATCCCGAGACTCACAAAGGGACCGACATGACATTGATCGAGCAGCCGGCCGCATACGGCGATGAGACACAGCAACGGCGCCGAAGCAGGAACAAACGACTGCGGCAGGCCGTCCACCGCCACAAGCCGATTTCCAAGCAAGGCATCCAGGAGCGGCTGTTCACGCTCGCGTTTTCGGGGCTCGTCTATCCGCAGATCTGGGAAGATCCGCTCGTAGATCTGGAAGCTTTGTCGCTTATGGAAGGTGAGCACCTGGTCGCGATAGCGTCCGGTGGCTGCAATATTCTGAGCTATCTCGCCACGGCCCCCATCCGAATCACGGCCGTCGACCTCAATCCGGCGCACGTCGCGCTGAACAAGCTGAAGCTTGCATCGGTCCGGCACCTGCCAGACCACCGCACGCTCCACCGCTTTTTTGCCGAGGCCGATGCGCACGAGAACGTGCATGCCTACAAGGACTATATCCGGCCGTATCTCGATGAGACGTCACGACGCTATTGGGAAGCGCGCAATCTGCTCGGTCGTCGGCGAATTGGCTATTTCCGTACCAACCTCTATCGGCACGGCCTGCTGGGCACCTTCATTGGTGCGAGCCATCTGCTGGCGCGAATGCACGGCCGCAACCCCAAAAAGATCCTCGCCTCCAAGAACCTCCAAGAGCAGCGCGAGATCTTCGAGAGCGAGCTCGCACCTCTGTTCGAGAAGCGGCACATCCGTTGGCTGCTCAACAAGCCCTCGATCTTGTTCGGTCTCGGTATTCCGCCATCGCAGTTCGCGGCCTTGAAAGGGAACGAGGCCCACATGTCGAACGTCGTGCATCAGCGGTTGGAGCGATTGGCATGCGGTTTCGATCTCTCGGACAATTACTTCGCATGGCAAGCATTCGGCCGGCGCTATGCGACGGGCGGGACCGGCCCTCTGCCGCCCTATCTGCTGCGTGAGAATTTTGACAACCTGCGCTCTCGGATCGGCAACGTCGATGTGCAGCACCGCTCGTTCACGGAGTATCTCGCCTCGAAGGAAGCGGCGTCGCTCGACGCTTACGTGCTGCTGGATGCACAGGACTGGATGACCGACGAAATGCTGAACGATCTCTGGCGTGAGATCGAACGGACGGCGCGTCCCGGCGCGCGGGTGATCTTCCGCACCGCCGGCGAAGAGAGCATTCTCCCAGGCCGGGTGCCGGATTCGATCCTGTCGAAGTTCACCTATGACGCGGAGAGGTGTCGCGCACTGACGGCGAAGGACCGGTCGTCCATCTACGGCGGTTTCCACCTCTATGTTCACAAGTCGGCGGAGGCGGCAGCGTGAGCCCACGCAGGATGCCGCCCGCCACATGGACGGCATCTACCAGTATCAGCGCTACATCTACGACGCGACACGGAAGTACTATTTGCTTGGGCGCGATCGCCTGCTCGATGAGCTGCAGCCGGACGACGGGTCAACGGTGCTCGAAATCGGCTGCGGCACCGGCCGAAACCTCATCCATGCGGCGCGACGCTATCCGAACGCCCGGTTCGTCGGTTTCGATATTTCGCGAGCGATGCTCGAGACGGCGCGCACGTCCATCGTGCGGGCGGGGCTCTCCGATCGCATCGACGTATATCAGGCGGACGCGACGGCGTTCGATCTGTCGGACTTGTGCGGCGAGGCGCGCGCGGACCGCGTGTTCATCTCCTACGCCCTCTCGATGATCCCCCCATGGCGGCAGGTGCTGCCGCAGGCGCTCGACGCTGTCGGTCCCGGCGGCCGGTTGCACATTGTGGACTTCGGTCAGCAAGAGGCGTGGCCCCGGTGGCTCAAGACCGTGTTGTTCGCTTGGCTCCGCCAATTCTCCGTGCATCCGCGGGCGGAGCTCGAACCGGAACTCACCAAACTGGCGAGCGAGACCGGCGCTGCGCTGGGATTTCGACACTTGTATCGCGGGTACGCTGACTACGCAGTGATCACAAAGCCGGCGTGATCTGACGCTCCGAATGGTTGATGGATCGACGGTCTATGCACCCGCTGCGCGTGGTAGCTATGTGGTGGCTAGGCCTTGGCCAACGTGCGGACCACGGGACACTCTAATTCAGCAAGCCCCTGATCCAAATGGTGACCCCGACAGGATTCGAACCTGTGACCCTCAGATTAGGAATCTGATGCTCTATCCTACTGAGCTACGGGGTCCCATGCTGGGCACTCGTTTGGATTTAGAGGAGGGGGGCCCCGCCCGCAAGCCTGCCTCCGGGCCATTTCCCGCCCTTGCCAGGACGCCCCCCACCGCTAACCGAACCTCGCGTCTCAGGTTTCCATAGGCGCTCGAAGGCATTAGGCTCCTCAACCAGAAGGGGGGCGGCCGGATGGTGGGCCTCCTGGAGGGTGTCCAGTCATGTCGGCCGCCGGAAAGCAACGCAAAAATGGGCGCCGCGACCATGTTGATGCGCCAGCGGCGCGCCAACAGGGATTGCCGAATCCCGGTCAAGCAGTCTTTCGGAATGCGTGCGGGCCGAGGCGATGTTGAGGGACATCAGCACCAGCAGGAAGCTCTTCCTGCTTTGTAGCGCCTTCGTGATCGCCATTGCGGTGGCGATCTATAGCCTCGTTGCCGAAAAGCTCATCGCCATTGATTTTGCCAACAAGGAGATCGTCGGCGTCCGCTACATGGAAAGCCTTAAGGACGTTTACGTCGCGCTGGTCAAAGATCCCCCTGACAACGCCGGCGCGATCATAGACTCGCTCGATGGCGCCGAAGCGGAGTTCGGACGTCGCCTGCAGACAAAGGAGCTTGAGCAATCGCTGGCCGCGACGCTGCGGCGGCTTTGGTCGGGAGAGACAACGGGCGAGGCGCAACTCAACTTTGTCGCCGAGGCGCTGGAGAAATCCCGAGACCTGATCAGGCGTATCGGCGACGATTCCAATCTCGCCCTCGATCCCGACCTCGACACGTACTATCTGCAGGATACTCTGGTTCGGCAAATGCCCGGCTTGCTCGCCCGGCTCGGCAAATTGCGGAGCGCCGCGAGCAACCACGAGTCGGCGACGGAACGGGACGACAACGCGCGCCTCGTTGCCCTAACGGCGATGGCCCAGTCGACCGCGGAGGAGATCGCGAAAAACTCCGCCTCTGCGTATCGGGGGAATCCAAGCGGTACCCTTCGGCGAAAAACTGAACCGCTGATCGCGGTGATGTTGTCCAGCGTCACCGCTTATCTCGCGGCGATGGATGATAGCGTGGCCCCGTCGGGGAGGCCGGACCGCGCCTCGCTCGAGCCTCTGTGGACCAGCGCGGCGGCGGACACGCTCGACGCCTGGACCGCCGGACTCGCGGAGCTGAAGGGGCTTCTGAACCAACGCATTGACGATTTCACGGGCCGGCTCTACCGGAGCCTTGCCGTCATGTTGACCCTCACGGCGCTGAGCATCCTGCTCGCGTACCTGACGCACCGGCACATCGTGCGCCCGCTCTGGCGTCTCGAGGGCGTGGCCCGGCGCGTTCAAGAGAGCAAGGACTACTCCCACCGGGTCAACTATGAGAGCAACGATGAGATCGGACGGCTGGCCGGCGCGTTCGATGAGATGCTCGGCGACCTCGACCAGGCGCGCGAGCGGGAGCTCGAGGAGCAGGCTGAGCGAGCAGCGCGCAAGCGTCTGTCCGTCCTGCTGGACGCATCGCCGGCCGTGATCTATTGCCGCTCGGCGAGTGGCGACTACCAACCGACGTTCGTCAGCGACGGCATCAAGCGGCTGTTCGGCTGCACACCGAGCGAATATCTGGCTGACCCGTATCTCTGGCGCAAATTTGTTCACCCGGACGACATCCCGCGCATCAATGCGTGGGTCGACGTGATCTTCGACCACGACACGCGCTCGATCGAATATCGCATCCGGCGGCCCGACGGCTCCTATTTTTGGGTGCATGACCGGCAGCAGGTTGTGCGCGACGACAAGGGCGAGCCAATCGAGATCGCGGGGTCGTGGACGGACATCACCGCACGCAAGGAGGCAGAAGGCGCACGGCAGGCCGCGCGCGAGCGGCTCGACATGCTGCTTTGCGCGGCACCGGTCGTTATCTACAGCTTCAAGGTGGATGGCGACTTCGCGCCGACCTTCGTGAGCGCCAGCATCAAACCAATCCTAGGCTACGAACCGGAAGAATATTTGAGGGATGCGAATTTCTGGCGAAGTCACGTCCACCCGGACGACCTTGCAGAGGTCGAGGCCAAGCAGGAAGCGGTCTTCGAGACCGGAGACCATCTGATCGAGTACCGTTTCAGGCGCAAGGACGGCACCGATTGCTGGCTGAGCGACGAGCAGCATCTGGTCCGCGACGAGGACGGCAGTCCCCTCGAAGTGGTCGGCTCGTGGAGCGATATCGACGCCCGCAAATCCGCGGAGCTCGCTTTCGAAGCGGCGCAAGCGGAGCTCGAGAAGGCGAGCCAGGCCGCGCTCGAAGCCAACGAGGCTAAGAGCGTCTTTCTCGCCAATATGAGTCACGAAATTAGGACGCCGATGAACGCCATCATCGGCCTATCGCATCTCGCTCTGAAGACGGAGCTGACGCCGCGCCAGCGCGACTACGTGCTCAAGATCAAGAGCTCCGGTCAGCACCTGCTCGGCATCATCAACGACATCCTCGACTTCTCGAAGATCGAAGCGGGCAAGTTGTCGATCGAGAACATCGATTTCGATCTCGACAAGGTGCTCGAGAATGTCGGCAACCTGATGAGCGAGAAGGCCTCCGCCAAGGGGCTCGAGCTGATCTTCGAGGTCGAGCCTTCCGTTTCGACCCACTTCAAGGGCGATCCGCTTCGGCTCGGCCAGATCCTGATCAATTTCTGCAACAACGCCGTCAAGTTCACCGAGACCGGCGAAATCATGGTCCAGGTCCGCGTGTTGGAGAGTAGCGCGGACAATCAGCTGGTCGAGTTCTCGGTCAAGGACACGGGCATCGGCATGACGGCCGAGCAGGTGGAGCGCCTGTTCCAGGCCTTCGAGCAGGCCGATGCCTCGACGACCCGCAAATACGGCGGCACCGGGCTCGGGCTCGCCATCTCGAAGCAACTCACGGAGCTCATGGGCGGCGCCGTCGAGGTGGAAAGTGAGCTCGGCAAAGGCAGCGTGTTCCGCTTCACGGCGCGACTCGGCAAGGGCGTCGCCGTGCATCGTCCCCGGCTCCTGCAATCCGACCTGCGGGGGCGCCGCGTGCTTGTCATCGACGACAACTCGCATGCCCGCGCGGTGCTCGCGAACATGCTGACGAACATGACTTTCAACACCGACGAGGCGGCTTCCGGCGAGGAAGCGATCGAGATGTTCCGCCAGGCGGCGGAATACGGCGAGAAATACGAGATCGCATTCATCGACTGGCAGATGCCCGGCCTCGACGGCATCGAGACCGGCAAGCGCATCTTGTCGCTGCCCGGAAATCAGGTCCCGCCGCACCTCGTGATGGTGACGGCGTATGGCCGCGAGGAGGTGTTGAAGCAGGCCGAGGAGAGCGGCTTTGAGAACGTCCTCATCAAGCCGGTGACGTCCTCCATCCTGTTCGACACGGCGGTCGAGGCGCTCGGCGGCGAGCGTGACCATGTGGAAGCGGCGCAAACGGGGCCGGACTTCGACGTCGACCTGTTGCGCGGCGCGCGCGTGCTCCTGGTCGAGGACAACGAGATCAATCAGGAAGTCGCCGTGGGGCAGCTCGAAGACGCCAATATCTTCGTCGATTTGGCGGAGAATGGCGCGGAGGCGATTCGGCTGATCGAGCAGAACGAGTACGACGTGGTGCTGATGGACATGCAGATGCCGGTGATGGACGGCGTGGCCGCCACCCGCCTGTTGCGAGCCGATCGGCGGTTCAAGGACTTGCCCATCATCGCGATGACCGCCAATGCCATGGCATCGGACCGCGAGACGTGCCTTGCCGCCGGCATGAACGATCACATTGCAAAACCCATTGATCCGCATCAGCTTTTCGGCGTGCTCAGGCACTGGATTCGCCGCGGCGACCACGCCGAGGGCGGGCATGAGGTGAATCGCGCTGCCGCGCCCGCGCGGGCCCAGACGCCGGAGAGAGAGCCCCTTGCGCTCACCGGTGTCGACACGGCAGCTGGGCTTAGGCTCACGGGCAGCAGCCGCAGCCGCTATGAATCGCTCCTACGCAAGTTCGCCGAGCGCTATGACAGCGCAGTCGCGGCCATGCGACAGTCGCTCGCGAGCGGCGACGCCGCCGCGGCCGAGCGCGCGGCGCACTCCCTGAAAGGCGCCGCTGCGACGCTGGGTGCAGGCCCGCTGTCCGAGGCGGCGGCCCAAGTGGAGATCGCGATCCGCATGGGCAAGCGGTCGGAGACCGCGCTTGATGGGCTGGCGGCGGCGCTCGCTCCCGTGGTCGAGAGCATTGTCGCAAGCCTTCCGGAAGAGGGGGGCGGCAACGGCAAGGATGCGTCCGCGGGCGATCCGATCACGGTCGTCGAGCCGCTTTCGCGCCTCAAGCAGCTCCTGGAAAGCGACGACGGCGAGGCGGCCGACTTCATCATCGACGCGCGGTCAAAGCTGCAAGGCGTGCTCACGCCAGCGGAGGTCAAGGCACTCTCCGACCATGTGGGCAATTTCGACTTCGATGCGGCGCTGAAGAGCCTCTCCGGCATCGCCTCGCGGCTCTCGCTCAATCTCGAGGGCAAATGATGCCTTCGTCCGACCGCAAACTCGTGCTGATCGTCGACGACACGCCGACCAATGTCGCGGTGGTCTCCGGCGTGCTGAAGGATGCTTACCGGACCAAGGTGGCGACGAACGGGGAAAAGGCTCTGGCCATCGCCACGGCTGCGGAGAAGCCGGACCTCATCCTGCTCGACGTGATGATGCCCGGCATGGACGGGTTCGAGGTGTGCCGGCGGCTGAAGGCCAACCCAGACACGCGCGAGATCCCCATCATCTTCCTCACGGCGAAGACGGATTCGGTCGACGAGGAGAAGGGCTTCGAGGTTGGCGCGGTGGACTATATCCACAAACCGTTCTCCGCCCCCATCGTCATGGCCCGGGTGCGGACGCAGCTTGCGCTCCAGGACGCGCTCGCCGAGGCCCAGGACGCACGCGAGCAGGCCGACCAGTTGCTGCATGCGCTCTTGCCAAAGAAGGCCGCCGACGAGATCCGCAATTTCGGCACCGTGATTCCGCGGCGCTACGAGAACGTCGCCGTCTTGTTCTGCGACGTCACCAACTTCACCGCCTATTGCGACCAGCACGAGCCCGAGGAGGTGATCTCCCGGCTCGATGCGCTGTTCGTCATCTTCGAGCGCGTCACGGCAAAGCACGGGCTCGAGAAGATCAAGACCATCGGCGACGGGTTCATGGCCGCGGCCGGCCTGCTGCAAAAAATGGATGATCCTGTCGATGCCGCGGTGCGATGCGGGCTGGAGATGGCTACGACCCTGATCGACGCCCATCTCGGCTGGGAGGTCAGGGTCGGGATTCACGCCGGTCCCGTGGTCGCCGGCGTGGTCGGCCAGGAGCGGTATCAGTTCGATATCTGGGGCGACACGGTCAATATCGCGGCGCGCATGCTCGGCATGAGTGCGCCGGGCAGCGTCGCGGCCACACGGGAGATCTGGGAGCAGGTCCAGTCCGCCTTTCACGGCGAGTTGCTGGGCGAGCTCGAGGTCAAAGGCAAAGGCATGATCTCCATCTTCGGCATCCGGCCACGGCCTGCGGCGTGAGCTCCGATGACACCGTGGTTCGTGCGCATCCTGGCGGGCATCGCGGGCGGGGCGCTGTGGGCCGCTCCGGCGGTCGCGTGCGACCTGCCGGCGGGCGAGACGGCGACAGTGGCGTCCATTCTCGACGGCGAGACGCTTGAGCTCACCGACGGCAGGACGGTCAGGCTGATCGGCATCAAGGCGCCGTCCGCGCCGCTTGGCTGGACCGGCGATGGCCCCTGGCCGTTCGTGACCGAGGCGAAGGCCGCGCTGTCGAAGCTGGCGTCAGGCGCCACGGTCGAGCTTCACTTCGACGCGCGCCGCGGCGACCGCCACGACCACGTGCTGGCGCAGGTCTATGTGGTGCGCGGCGAGACGAAGGTCTGGGTGCAAGAGGCGCTGGTCACCGAAGGCCTCGCCCGAGTCTACTCCTTGGCCGACACGCGCGCGTGCGTCGCCGAGCTTCTCGATCGCGAGAGGGAAGCGCGCGGGATGCGCGGCGGGGCATTTGGCACTCGTGGGCCTATCGCATCCAGGACGCATCCGACGTGAAGCGCCTAGGCCGGCTCACCCATACCTATCAGCTCATCGAGGGCACGGTTCATGCGGTGGGCGAAGGGCACAAATGGATCTACGTCAACTTCGCAGAAGACTGGCGGCACGACTTCACCATCACCATTGCGCGGAAGGATCTGGCCGCCTTCGAGACGGCCGGTCTCGACCTTGAGCGTCTTCCGGGGAAGCGGGTTCGGGTGCGGGGCTGGGTGGAGTGGTGGAACGGCCCAATGATCGCCGCGACCCACCCCGAACAGATCGAGGTGCTGGGGCCGGCGCCTGCGCTCTGAGGCTAGAAACGAAAATGGCCGGGCGATGCGCCCGGCCATTTCCAATTTCGTATAGGTGGAGGCTTTAGGCGGCCTTGCCGCGGGGCTCCGCCTCGGCGGCCATCTTGGCGTGGCGGGCCGATTTGGCGAGCACGTCGTCGATCTTGGCCACGGCGCTCGCCTCGTCCATCTTCTCCACGGCCGCCAGCTCGCGCGCCATGCGGTCGAGCGCGGCTTCATAGAGCTGACGCTCGGAGTAGGACTGCTCGGGCTGGGCCTCAGAGCGGTAGAGGTCGCGCACCACCTCGGCGATGGAGATGAGATCGCCGGAATTGATCTTGGCCTCGTATTCCTGAGCGCGGCGAGACCACATGGTGCGCTTCACGCGCGCCTTGCCCTTGAGGGTGGTGAGGGCCTTCTTGAGCACCTTCTCCTCGGAGAGCTTGCGCATGCCGACGCTCTCAAGCTTGGAGGTCGGGACGCGAAGCGTCATCTTGTCTTTTTCGAAGTTGATGACGAACAGCTCGAGCTTCGCGCCGGCAATTTCTTGCTCTTCGATGCTCACAATCCGGCCGACGCCGTGCGCCGGATAAACAATATATTCGTTTGTCCGAAAGCCGTGTCTCTGCTGGGGTCTCTTCTTTTCGGGCATGCTACCGCCTCACTATTGAAAATTGCTTGGTGGGCACGAAAGCCGCGGTGGCGTGAGCTTGCCCAATTCTTACAACCAGCGCGTGCCGCTGGAGTTTCGCCTTGGGCGGTATATGGGCACAAGATGAGTGGTCGATCAGGGGCCTGATCGCGCCAACTCCCCTCAAGTCAGAAAAAAAGCGCGCCAAACGGCGTCGCCTCTCTTGGTGCTTCACGCGCCGACAGTCTGCGCCAATTCAAAGGCACCATAACACAAATTTAGTGAATCCGGAAGCCGTCCCGTGCCGCAGCATGGCCCTTTTGGCGCCGCAATATGCGGCATTTTGACCACAGGGTTAACGCTTAACCCCTTGAAGGGGCTAGTCCCCTTCGCCCGGCTCGGTCGAGAAGTACTTCTGAAACTTGTCCGGTTCGGCCACGAACGCATCCGCGTCCGGGGGCGCCGGCTTCTTGGTCGTGATGTTCGGCCAAGTCTCAGAATATTGCCGGTTGACCTCGAGCCATTGCTCAAGCTCGGGCTCTGTGTCGGGCTTGATGGCCTCGACCGGGCATTCCGGCTCGCAGACGCCGCAATCGATGCACTCGTCCGGATGGATGACCAGCATGTTGGCGCCCTCGTAGAAGCAATCCACGGGGCAGACCTCTACGCAATCGGTATATTTGCACTTTATGCAGACTTCAGTGACGACGTAAGTCATCGATCCCACACGGTTCCGGGCTTGCCCAGCCCACGACTCCAAGCCCTTGCGGGCCGTCGATTTCAGCCCAGGGAGCGCCCTGCCTATAACAATCGCGCCACCAGCACAAGGCGGCGCAATGCCTGGCAAACAGTCGGTTTCTGCGGCAGGCCGACGATTGAAGCTGACACTTATAGGTTGAATTTCGGGGCGCGTCCTAAGCCCGCGTCAATCAATTTATGGCACGTCCCGAGGTTGGGTCGCGAGCCGTGGGGGGCGGTTGCCGCGCGATCCGGCTTCGGGCCTTCCGGCCGGTAGTCCCCTTGTTGGTCGATCGTCTCTAGCGTGCTGAGAGGCAGCAAGCGCCGAATGCCCGACCTGTCTGAGATGATGACCAAGCGGCGTCCCATGGCGCATGTCTGGCCCCTGCTGATCGTCGCCGGGCTCGGTGTCGCCGTCGCCGTCGCCGCCTGGATCGCGGTCTCGGTCTGGGAGGAGAGGCTCGCCAAGGCAAAGTTCAATGACGTCGCCGGCGACTACGCGACGGTCCTGCAGCACGGGCTCGACGCCTATCTCGACAAGATCCTGGCTCTTCGTGCCTTTTATGACGCCTCCAACGGCGTCGAGCGCCGGGAATTCAATCTCTTCACCAGCCAGATCCTGGCCGGGCACGGCGACGCGATGCGGCTCGTCTGGTGTCCGCGCGTCAACGGCGATGAGCGGGACGCCTTCGAGCACGACGTGCGCGACAACGGGCTTTCCGACTATTCGATCAAGAAATGGGCGCCCGCCGGACCGGTTTACGATTCGAAGCCCCGCCAAGAGTACTTTCCGATCCTCTATTCCACCGTCTCACACGCCCGGACGGCGACGTTCGGCACGGATCTCGCCTCGGAGGCGGTGCGAAGCAACGCCATCCATCGTGCGGTTGATGGAGACCTGATGGCGACGGCCCAAAACATCGAGCTGCGCAATCCGATCGACGGAAAGCGCGCCGGCTTTCTTGTCTTCATGCCCATCTACAAGCCGGGCCTTCCTCACGACAACGTCATGACAAGACGCCGGAATGTTGACGGGCGTGATCGCCGGCGTCTTTCAAACGTCCACGGTGCTCGACTCCATACTCAAGAGGGCGGTGCTGCCGCGGAGCGTCGACGTCTTCATTTATCCGACAAATACCGGCGAGGATGCGCCGCCGCTCTATTCGCGCGTCGTCGGTGGCGAGCAAAAGCCGACGGCGACCAGAGCTTCGCTTTTGGCATTGCCCCACTGGTCCGCATCGCTTGCCGCCGGCGATGCCCGTTGGGAGCTGGTTGTGGTGCCGGCCAGTTTCAGTCCGATCAACTATTACCGCGCCTGGTTGGTCGTGGCGCTGATCTCCTTGGTGTTCGCCGCGGTGCTTGCCTATATGTGGGCTTCGCTGCGCCATGCGCTGCGGCTCGAGACCGCCAACCGTAGGATCCTGCAGCTCGCGCAGACCGACATTCTCACCGCACTGGCGAACCGCCGCGCGTTCATGAAGCAGCTCAAGATGGCGTTTGCGGCGAGCTTGCGCGGCGCTCCGCCGTTTGCGGTCCTCTATCTCGACGTCGACGACTTCAAGGACGTGAACGATACCCTTGGTCACGCCATGGGCGATGAGCTCTTGAAGATGGTCGTGGCCCGCTTGAAGGAGGTGGTGCGGGAAGAAGATCTCGTAGCGCGGTTCGGGGGCGACGAGTTCGCCGTTCTCGCGTGCAATGTGAACGACCCGACCGAGGCTGGTACCCTCGCGGCACGAATCGGCGAAGCGCTCGCCGAGCCTTTCGTCATCGAGGGCCACAAGATCTCCGTGACCTCGAGCATCGGCATTGCGTTGTTCTCGCGGGACATCGCAGGTCCGGAGGCGCTCATGGTCCAGGCAGACCTCGCGCTTTATGGTGCCAAGGACGAGGGCCGCAACCGCTACCAGTTTCATAGCGAGGACCTCGACCGGCAGGTGCACGAGCGCGTCCGGGTCGCCGACGAGCTCAGGACGGCGATCGACGAGGGCCAGCTCGAACTCTACTACCAGCCGCAGGTCGAACTCGCGACGGGCCGCGTCACTGGGATCGAGGCCCTGGTTCGCTGGAATCACCCGAACTCGCGGCCTGCTGTCGCCGGCCTCGTTCATTCCGATCGCGGAGCGGACCGGAGCGGTGCTGCCTCTCGGGAAATGGATCTTCGACGACGCCTGCCGTCAGCTCAAGATCTGGCAGTCGGAGGGCATCGCCCCGCAAATTCTCGCGGTCAACGTGTCCGGCGTGCAGCTCAAGAGCGCGTCCGAGCTCGAACGCGAGGTCGAGGCGAGCCTCGTCAAATGGAACGTCGACCCCGGCAACATCGAACTCGAACTGACCGAGTCGGTTCTCATGGAGGCGACGCAGAAGCACAACCATACGCTCGACAATCTGCGCCGGCTGGGGACCAAGATCGCCATCGACGACTTCGGTACCGGCTATTCCTCGCTCAAATATCTGACGACCTATCCCGTCAACCGGCTGAAGCTCGCGCAGGAGTTCGTGTTCCGCGTGACCGTCGATTACCGGAATGCCGCAGTGGTGCGCGCTGCGATCCGGCTCGCGCACGAGCTCGGTCTCGACGTCATCGCCGAGGGTGTGGAGACGGAGGCGCAGATGCGCTTCTTGATCGGCGCGGGCTGCGAGCAGGCGCAGGGCTACTATTTCAGCCGGCCCGTGCCTGCAGCCCAGGCGACGGCGATGTTGCGCGAAGGGCGCGTCGAACCTGCGTCCGCGGCACAGCAGCGGCGGTTCACGTCGGCGGCCTAACGTTTCACCCGTTCGGAGGGCTCAAGCGTCGCCGCCGCGAAAGGCGTCGAGACGGCGGCGATCACGCTTGGTCGGTCGTTTTCCCGGGCGCTGCAGCTCAGGCGTGGTATCCGGCGCCGCCTTGGGCGTGAGATCCTCGTAGAGGGCTTGCGCGAGGCTCGCCGGTCCGCGGCGCTCGGCGACGTCGATCACGCGTACGACCGACAGACGGCCCGAATGGGCGGCCGTCACCACGTCGCCATCGTGCACGAGCCGGCTCGGCTTCAGCGCCCGCTCGCCGTTGATACGGACCTTGCCGTCAGAAATGAGGCGGGCGGCGCCCGAGCGCGTCTTCACGAGGTGTGCGCACCACAGCCACTTGTCGAGGCGCTGCTCCGGCAAGCGTCAACTCTGCTCGGACCGGCTGCGCGCGGCGAGGCTGTCTCTCAGCTCTTTTAAGGCCGCGAACGGCGAGCTTTCGGAAACACGTTCGGGCTTGGCTTGGAGTTGGCGGTCGTGCGCTCTCGCCTGACCGCGGTCTTGCCCCTTGCCGCGGGCTTGACCCTTGCCATGGCGTGGCGGGCGTTTGCCCGAAGCATCGGCCTGCTTGGCGTGCGGCCCACGCTGTTTTGTGTGGGGCGGGCGTTGCGTCTCTTTGCGTCTGCTGGGACGCCAGATCTCATCGAAGACGGGCTCGGACGACACCGCCTCTTCGGGCTGTGCAGTGGCCTCGGCGCTCGCCGCGTCTTCGGTCGAGGGGTCCGCGGCGGGCCTCGCTTCGGCCGCCTCGGCGGCGGGTGCCGGCGCGGCAACGCCGTTGTCGCCTTCACGCTTCCGCCGCTCGAGCCGGAAGCCGAGCGCCCGCAGGATCGAGCCGAACTCGTCGCCGGAGCAGCCCACCATGGACATGAGCTCCGGCACGACACGGAACCCGCCGTCGCCGGTGGCACCTGACGGCGCCGCCCCGGCCTCGCCACCTTCCGCCGCCCGCCAGGTGACCCGCGCGCGAATGAGGTCGGACAGACGCTCCAGCATGTCGATGCGCACGGCGCGATTGCCGGCCACATGGAAGCCGGCGGCGCGCCAATAGGGCTCGGGAATGGCCTTGTCCGCCGCGACGGAGGTCAGGCCTTGCTGCGGCCGTTCCGGCAAGCCATCGGCGTCGAGGCCGTGCTCTTGGCCGCCGTGCAGGGCCCACAGGAGAAGCAGAAGCTCCGCTGCAGCAGGCTTCAGCAGCGCCGGGAAGTAGAGATTGAAGGCGCCGAAGCGCACGCCGTATTTGCGCAGCTGCCCGCGGGCATCCTGGTCGAGCGCCTTGATCTCGGCGGCGGCCGTGTCGCGGCGGAGCACGCCGAGATTCTCGGTGAGACGGAAGGCAAGCCCACGGGCGAGGCCGGAGAGGTCCTGGGATTCGCTCAGCGCCATCAGCGGCTTGAGCCTTGCCTCAAGATGCGCGGCGAGCCAGGCATCGAGGCGAGCTATCACGCGCTCCTTGTCGGGCGGGCTCAAATGCTCGTCGGCAAAGACCTGGACGCGCGGTCTCAGCGCCGTCTCGCCGCGTTCGAGCCGGCCGATCTCCGAGCCCTGCCACACGATGCGGCCGCTCGGCGTCAGCGTGATGGCCTCGTCAGGAGCGGCGGCAAGCGCCTCGGCGCGGGAGGCAAGCTCTGTCGCCAGCACTTGCGCGGCGGCATGGCGCGCGGCCTTGCCGTGAATGCCGTCGCTCGATGCATCCGGCGTGAAGCGGAAGCCGTCGAGGCGGCCGACATAATGGTTCTCGACCAAAATCTGACCGTCAGGGCTGATCTCGGCCATCATCTCCTCCTTATCGCGCAGGCGGCGCATGAGTACACTGGTGCGCCGGTCGACGAAACGTTGTGTCAGGCGTTCATGAAGGGCGTCGGACAGCGTGTCCTCGATCGCGCGGGTGCGATCCTGCCAATGCTCGGGATCTTGGAGCCATTGGGCGCGATGGGACACGTAGGTCCAGGTGCGAATCTGGGCGAGCCGGTTCGACAGCGTGTCGAGATCCCCGTCGGTGCGGTCGGATTGCGCCACCTGGTTGGCAAACCAGTCCTCGGGGATCCTGCCCTCGTCGCTCATGACGAAGCGGAAGAGTGTGCCGACCAGCTCCGCATGGCTCGTCGGCGAGACCTTGCGATAGTCGGGGAGCTGGCACATCTCCCATAACAGGCCCACGGCAGCCGGCGCTTTGGCAAGATCGCGCACCGCATCGTCGCTTGTGACGTTCTCGAGCGCGATCACGTCGTCCACCATGCGCGAGCGGGTCAGGCGCGGATGGTCCGGGGTCTCGCGCAAGCTCTCCTTCAGAGCGTCGATGGAAGCGAAATCGAGCGTGCGGCTGCGCCATTGCAGCATGCCGACCTGATCGAAGGTGTGGTTCTCCAGCCGGTCGATCAGCTCGGACTCGAAGGGCGCGACCTGGCCGGTCACGCCGAATGTGCCGTCGTTCATATGGCGCCCGGCACGGCCGGCGATCTGTCCGATCTCCGACGGCGAGAGATTGCGATGCGCCTGGCCGTCGAATTTGCGGATGCCGGCGAAGGCCACGTGATCGAGATCGAGATTGAGACCCATGCCGATGGCGTCGGTCGCCACGAGGAAGTCCACGTCGCCGTTCTGGTAGAGCTCCACTTGCGCGTTGCGCGTGCGGGGGCTCAGTGCGCCGAGGACGACCGCAGCACCGCCGCGCTGCCGCCGCACGAGCTCGGCGATGGCGTAAACGTCGTTGACCGAGAACGCGACGATGGCCGTCCTGCGAGGCAGGCGGGTGATCTTCTTGTCGCCGGCGTAAGTGAGCTTCGACAGGCGCGGGCGCGACACGAGGTTTGCGCCGGGAAGCAGCTCACGGATGGCGTCGCGCATGGTGGCTGCGCCAAGCAGCAGCGTCTCGTTGAGACCGCGCGCGTGGAACAGCCGGTTGGTGAACACATGCCCGCGCTCGGCATCCGCCGCGAGCTGGATCTCGTCCACGGCGACAAAGTCGGCCTCGAGCTCCCGCGGCATGGCCTCGACGGTGCACACATAGAAGCGCGCCGATGGCGGCTTGATCTTCTCTTCGCCGGTGACGAGCGCGACCTTGCCCGGTCCGACGCGGGCGACGACCTTGTCGTAGACCTCGCGCGCCAAGAGGCGCAGGGGCAGGCCGATGACGCCCACGTCGTGGGCGAGCATGCGCTCGATGGCGAGGTGGGTCTTGCCCGTGTTGGTGGGCCCGAGCACCGCGGTGACGCCGCGGCCTTTGAGGCCACCTGTGGATTGCGTGGAAAAGGACCTGGTCATTCTACTTAGGTCTTAACGTGACTCTCGCTCGTGGCGTGAACGGGGGCAGAACGAATCCCGTCCGAATCGCTGACTCGGCCCATTCGGATTATGTTCTGCCCTAAAACGGCACACCTTTCTGGGCGTCCTCGGTTCTCGGGCGCTTGCCTCGCGCCTTCGGGGTCGAACGCTATATGTCGATTCCGGTCTTCTTCGGGCCCCTAGCTTTGCAGGATCGCAACGGGAACAGAGCGGGGGCGAATCAGGGGAGCGTAAATTTTCAACGTCCGTTCCCTACGACATGTTGGGTTTTGGGGCTTTCGCGTTAACACCTGGTGCGAACAGCGCGCGCACTCAATTGAGGCTGGCACGCCTCGGGCCTGCAACCTGTATCGATGTGACCACGGCGGTGCCATAGCCCACGGGCGTCGGCAACACAATCCGATAGGGCACATACATATGGGTCCCCTTGACCGGCATCAGCCAGACCTCGATCTCGTCGGACTGCCTCATGAGCTTGATCCCCGGGTTGTCGGGCTGGTAGCCGGCGATGGGGATGAACTTCACGCGGCAGATCACGGCCGGCCCGGAATAATTGCCGGGCGTGGCGTTGTGTACCATCACCGCCTTCTTCGGCTTCAGCACGAGATCGAAGCGGGCCTTGCCGTCGAACACGGGCAGCATCTGGTTGCAGACACTCAGGTCGCCATAGGGGTTCGGCGAACGGGCCGTGAGAAATGCGCCGCTCATGGGGTCGACCACGCCTTCGAGCTGCTCTTGGGTGACGGGTATGGTTCCGGGGATGGGCCGCTTATTGGGCACGATCGAGATGTGCCGCACGGCGCCATCGTCGAAGGTCATGCGCAATTGCTCGCTCCCCTGGCTGCCGTCCGAATAGTTGGCGGCGTACATGGAGGGTTCGGGGCCTTCCGGCGTCACGCGCCCGGCGCTCGCGGTGGAGCCGCGCCATTCATAGAGGATCCCCTCGAGGATCGAGAAACGGCCCTCGCCACGCATCTGGTAGCCGTCACCGCTGAAGGTGGTCGTCACCTGGAAGTTGCCGAGATTGAGACGGCCGATATTGACCTGATAGATGGCGACGATCGAGGACGCCCTGGGACCGGCGTCTTCAGCGAGGGCGTGCTCACCGTCAAGGTTGCCGCCGAGCCCCAATGTCAGGCCGACGACAGCCACGAGACTCAAACAATGTCGTGCTGCCCACATGCCTCCCGACCTCTGGCAAGGCGCCCCGCAAGGCCCCCACGGCCCCGGAATGTCCAGGTATTTGGGGGATTCGTCAATTCGCGAAGCATAGACCGAAATCGAGGCGGTGCCTTGACCGAATAGGGCCATCCCCGTATATCTCGGCTCCCTGGCGCCTGCGCTTGTGGGTTGTCACGAGCCGCTACAGGCTTCCATAGATATCGTTGAGAAGGACAAAGGACCATGGCCCGTCGCTGCGAGCTGTCCGGCAAAGCCGTGCTCACCGGCAACAATGTGAGCCATGCCAAGCGCCGTACGCGGCGCCGTTTTCTGCCGAATCTGTGCAATGTCACCCTCCAGAGCGAGGCGCTCAAGAAGCGCGTCCGGCTCACCATCTCGGCCAATGCGCTGCGCTCGGTGGAGCATCGGGGGGGCCTCGACGCCTATCTGCTCAAGGCCGGCGATGACGAGCTTTCCATAAAGGCACGGCGTCTCAAGCGTGAGGTCGCCAAGGTGACCCAGGCGCAAGCCGCCTCCTAGGCTCTCTAGGGGGCCTGCGGGCCCGCGAGGACGCGCTTTCCCTCGGGAATGGCGAACTGCATGATCAGCGTCCGCTGGAGCGGGCTGAAATTGTCGTCCGACATGAGCGTCAGGATCGTCTCGCCCGTGCGCGAGCGGTGTGCGGCAATCGCTTCCATGTTGTCGATATTGAGGACGTCGGTCGCCTCGAGCAGAACCTCGCCCTCGATCAGCGCGTTGCGCTCAAGCTCGGCCGGCGTGATGCGGCGGATGCGCATCTTCACGCCCTCGCTGTAACGGAAGCGCCGCTCGAGCACGACGATGCCGCCGTCGGGGAGGCCTGCGGCGTCGGTAATGTCGAAGCCGCCGAGCCGCCGCAAGGTGATCGGCCGCGGGCTCGGTCCCCCGATCATCCATCCCTTGAGATCGCCGTTTCTGTCTTTCAGCCGCTCGGAGAAGGCGACGATGGTCCCCTTCAGCGGTCCGGCGCGGATCAGCGCAACCGCCTCGATGCCCTGGTTGGGGCTCATAGCCCGCGACTCTTTCGGCAGGCGCACGGCGTGGTCCGGCGGGCCGAAGCGCTTCGGCGTGAAGGGATAGAGCAAGATGCGGTGGTCGCGCTCGAAGGAGACGTAAGCGCTTGCCCGCGCTCGTGTCGCCGCTTGCGAGCGCGAGCCCTTCTGAATCGCGTTCGTTGTCACTCCTCAGCGGCTTGCCGTCATGACCGAGAATGGGTCCGAGCGTCACGTCTTGCAGCGCCTTCAGTGAGCGGCCGTCATAGGCGAGCTGCGCGCGCATCCAGGTGCCGGCATCCGAGATGGCGAGCAGCGTCGTGCCGGTCGCGTCGATCGCGATTCCCGAATAGCCGCCGAATTGGTGCGACTTGGCAAACAGGTTGAGCCCGCCGCGGAAGATGAGCTTGCCGAACTCTTTGCGCTCTGGCTGATCGCGGTCGAAGGTGATGGGAATGGCGGAGACGGGCGTCGTGATCGGCTGAGTGAGCACGTCGGCGGGCTTATCGGCGAGCGCCGGCGCCACGAGGAAGCCCGCGCCGGCCACGAGCGTGGCGGCGAGGGGAAAGGTCCATCTCCTGGACATGAGAGGCAACCCTAGTGGAGCTTGCGCCGCTTGGCGCGCGCGGCGGCAGGCAGACTGCGATGCAATTGCCGCCAGGCCAGGTCCTCGTCGAACAGCTCGGCCAGTTTCTCGGTCATGACGCCGGCAAGCTCCTCGGCGTCGGTCACGGTGACGGCGCGGCGATAATAGCGCGTCACGTCGTGGCCGATGCCGATGGCGAGCAGCTCGACCGGGGAGTGGGTCTCGATCTCGTGGATCACCTGGCGCAGATGGCGCTCCAGATACGAGCCTGAGTTGACGGACAGCGTTGAATCGTCGACCGGCGCGCCGTCGGAGATCATCATCAGAATGCGCCGCTGCTCAGGCCGCGCCAAGAGTCGCTCGTGCGCCCAGGCGAGCGCCTCGCCGTCGATGTTCTCCTTGAGCAGCCCCTCGCGCATCATCAGCCCGAGATTGCGTCGCGCGCGCCGCCATGGCGCATCGGCCGACTTGTAGATGATGTGGCGCAGATCGTTGAGCCGGCCGGGAAGCGGCGGCTTCATGGCGTTGAGCCACGCCTCGCGCGAGTGGCCGCCCTTCCAGGCCCGCGTGGTGAAGCCGAGAATCTCAACCTTCACGCCGCAGCGCTCCAGCGTGCGCGCGAGAATGTCGGCGCAACAGGCGGCGACCATGATGGGGCGGCCGCGCATCGAGCCGGAATTGTCGAGGAGGAGCGTCACCACGGTGTCGCGGAACTCGGTGTCGCGCTCCTGCTTGAAGGTCAGCGGGTGCATCGGATCGACGATGACGCGGGCAAGCCGCGAGGCGTCGAGCATGCCTTCCTCGAGGTCGAAGTCCCAGCCGCGATTTTGCTGGGCGAGCAGCCGCCGCTGCAGCCGGTTGGCGAGCCTGGCGACGGCGCCGTGCAGCGCGACGAGCTGCTTGTCGAGAAAGGCGCGCAGGCGGTCGAGCTCTTCGGTGTCGCAGAGATCCTCGGCGGCGACGATCTCGTCATAGGCGCGGGTGAACACCTTGTAGCCGAACGCCTCGGGGTTATCGAGAACGGAGATGTTCGGGCGCCAGGGGTCGGAGCGCCGGGGCAGGTCGGCCGCCTCGGTGTCGCGGTCGAGCTGGTCGGTCGAGCCGTCCTCTTGGTCGTCCAGGGTCTCTTCTGCCGTGTCGTCCGGTTCGGCGCGGGACTCGGTCGCCAGCTCGGCGCGGTCCTGACCCTCGGCGCTGTCATCTTGGTTTTCGGCGGCGTTCGGATCGGAGTCGCCGTCCTTGATCTGCTCGTCGTCCTCCTGGTTCTGGTCGAGCTGGTCGGCGAGATTGAGGGCGGCGAGCACGTCGCGCGCGAGCCGGCCGAAGGCCTCCTGGTCGAACAGCGTGTCGGGCATGCGGTCGAGCAGGGTGCGGGAGCGTTCCTCGATCCACGGGCGCCACAGATTGACCAGCGCGCGCGCCTTGGCGGGCGGGGCGATTCCGGTCAGGCGCTCGCGCACGAGAAGCGCCAGTGCATCGGCCAGCGGCGCCTCGGCGCGCTCGGTCTCCTCGGTGATGCGGCTTCGCGCGTAGCGCTGCTCCATGCGCGCCTTGAGATTGGCGGCGACGCCTTCCATGAGGTGGGCACCGACCGCCTCGACGCGCGCCTGCTCGACCGCCTCGAAAACGGCGCGCGCATCACCGCCGGATGGCGCAAGCGCCCGGTGCAGGCTGTCGTCGTGACAGGCGACGGCGAGGGCTGCGGCATCGGCATGGCCGCGGATCACGGCGATCTCGTCCCGGGTCGGCACGCGGGAGGGCTCGGGCACGCGCGCGGTCTTGCCGCTCAGCCCGGGGGGCTCGGTCGTGAACATCACCTCGACGGCGCCATCCGCCGCGATAGAGCGGGTGGTGAGCGTTACGGCGCGCTTGAACGGATCGAGGGGCGCCTCTTTCCGCTTGGTGGACGTCATGGGGTCAGCTCAAGGCCACGTTGGCCGTCGATTGCGGCAGGTCCTCGCCGAAGCAGCGCTGGTAGAACTCGGCGATCAGGCCGCGCTCCAGCTCGTCGCATTTGTTGAGGAAGGACAGCGCGAAGGCCGTGCCGACATCGCCGAAGATCTCGGCGTTCTCGGCCCAAGTGATCACCGTGCGCGGGCTCATCACCGTGGAGAGATCGCCGTTCATGAAGGCGTTGCGCGTAAGCTCGGCGACGCGGACCATGTTGGATACGACTTTCCGGCCTTCCTCGGTGTTCCATGCCTTTGCCTTGGCGAGGACGATGGCGACCTCGTCGTCGTGCGGCAGATAGTTGAGGGTGACGACGATGGACCAGCGGTCCATCTGTCCCTGGTTGATCTGCTGGGTGCCGTGATAGAGGCCGCTCGTGTCGCCCAGACCGATGGTGTTCGTGGTTGCGAACAGCCGGAAGGCGGGATGCGGCCGGATGACCTTGGACTGATCGAGCAGGGTGAGCTTGCCCGAGACCTCCAGCACGCGCTGGATGACGAACATCACGTCGGGGCGGCCGGCGTCGTACTCGTCGAAGCACAGCGCCGTGTTGGACTGAAGCGCGTAAGGCAGGATGCCCTCGCGGAATTCAGTCACCTGCATCCCGTCCTTGATGACGATGGCGTCCTTGCCGACGAGGTCGATACGGCTCACATGGCTGTCGAGATTGATGCGGATGCACGGCCAATTCAGCCGGGCGGCCACCTGCTCGATATGGGTCGACTTGCCGGTGCCGTGATAGCCCTGGATCATCACGCGGCGGTTGTGCTTGAAGCCGGCCAGGATGGCGAGCGTCACCTCCCGGTTGAACAGGTAATCGGGATCCATGTCCGGGACGTGCTCGTCCGGTTGCGAATAGGCCGGGACCTCCAGATCGGAATCGATGCCGAAGACCTGGCGCACGGAAACCGTCATGTCCGGCAGGCCGGCGCCGTTGTGGGCAGCTTCAAGTGTCATGATCGATGATGAGCCTGTGTGTCGCGTTTCGGTAAGGGCTCGGCGTACCGGAAAACCCTGATTTTGCTGGGGGCTGGCCGGGCGACTTATGCAAGCCCCGCCTGCCTTAGATAATTATAGGCTTGGATCACTTCGCGCAACTTGTCCTCCGAGGACCGGTCGCCTTGGTTGTGATCCGGATGAAGGCGCTTAACCAATTCCTTGAAGCGGGTTTTGATGTCCGCCTTGGTGGCGTTGTCGTCGAGATTGAGCTGGCGCATGGCTTTCCGCTCCAGCCGCTTCAGGGGGCGGCGCGGTGCCGCACCTGGCGTCTGGCCTCCCGGCGCGTGCTCGCCGAACAGGCCGAACGGGTCCTGGGTCTCGAAGCGATGGGCGTAGCCGGCCGCCCGGCTGCCACGCCTCGTGCGATTCCTAGATGACGAATTCACGCCCACGAACCAGGTGGGGCGGTGGCCGACAGCATCGCTCTTCTGGTGCTGGACCACGTCGTCGTCGGGAAGTCCGGCGAAATAGTTGTAGCCCTTGTTGTACTCGCGCACATGGTCGAGGCAGTAGCGGTGGTACTGCCCTTCCAGACCGCGGCCCTTGGGCGCCGGGTAAAGACCGGGCTCGTCGCAGCCCTCCCACTCGCATTTCGGGCAGGTGTCGCGCAGCAGACGGTTCTCGTCAGGCTTGACGCGCAGGCGGTCGAAGAACTTGGAGTTGAGCTTCATGGAATTGGCATTATGGGTAGCGGTATTCGTCACAACAAGAATGGCTCCACGATGACAAAGGCGATAGTCTGGGCGGTTAAGCGCCGGCGCACGCAAACCCCTGTCGAGGATCTCCAAGCATGACCGTTGAGAATTCAATCAGAGAAAAGTTGACGCGAGCCTTCGCGCCCGAGGCGCTCGACGTCGTGAACGACTCCCATCACCACGCCGGCCATGCCGGCTCGCCCGGCAGCGGCGAGAGCCATTTCAGCGTTAAAGTGGTGTCGGCGGCGTTCGACGGCAAGTCGCGGGTGGAGCGTCACCGCATGGTGAACGACGTGCTCGCCGAGGAGCTTGCCGGCAAGATCCACGCGCTCGCGATCACGGCGCTCAGCCCAGGGGAGGGCGCGCGGGCCTCATGAGGCTTGGCTTGTCGCCTTGGCTTCGATGTGGCGGGCCTTGTCGAGGGGCGTCACTCGCAAGGACGTGATGCGGTTGCGGTGCCGCCGCAAGACCTCGAAGCGGAAATCGTGGAAGGTGAAGGCCTGACCCGGATTGGGAATGGTCTGCGCCTCATGGATCACGAGGCCTGCCACCGTGGTCGCTTCCTCCTCGGGCAGGTCCCACTCCATCAAGCGGTTCACGTCGCGGATCGGCACCAGGCCGTCGACGATCAGCGAGCCGTCGGGCTGGGGCTTGGCGAGCGACGCGGCGATGTCGGTCTCGTCGGTGATGTCGCCGACGATCTCCTCGATGATGTCCTCAAGCGTCAACAATCCCATCACCTCTCCGTACTCGTCGACGACAATGGAGAAATGCGCCTTGCGCTTCAGGAAGGCGTTGAGCTGATCTTTCAGCGTCGTGGTGTCGGGCACGAACCAGGGCGGCGTGGCGAGCCCCATGACGTCGATCTTGCTCGGATCACCCTTGGATTCTCGGAGGGCGCGCAGCAGCGTCTTGGCGTGCAGAACGCCGACGATCTCCTCGCGCTCGCCGCGCCATAAGGGTAGCCGCGTGTGCGGGCTCTTCAGCGCGGCGTCGACGATCTCGCCCGTAGGGAGCTCGGCGTCGATGGCGTCCATGTTGGTCCGGTGCACCATGATATCGGAGACAGTGAGCTCGCGCAGGTCGAGCACGCCGCCGAGCATGTCGCGGTCGAGCTTCACCACGCCGCCCTCCTTGTGATGCAGCTCGATGGCGCCGCGGATCTCTTCATGCGCCGAGAGAACCTCAGTGTCCGGGCTCACCGAGATGCCGAACAGGCGCAACGTCTGGCGCACCAGGAACTGCATGGCGGCGGTCACCGGCGCGAGCACGGCCACGACGAAGCGGATGACCGGCGCGACGGCGAGGGCCATGCGGTCGGCATTGACGATGGCGTAGGTCTTCGGCAGCACCTCGGCGAACAGCACGACCAGCACGGTCATGACGATGGTGGCGTAGGCCACACCGGCATCGCCGAAAATCTTGAGAAGCACGCTCGTCGCCAGCGCGGACGCCGCGATGTTGGCGAGATTGTAGCTCAAGAGGATCGCGCCGATCAGGCGCTCGCGCGTGAGCATCAGGCGGTTGACGATGCGCGCGCGCTTGTTGCCGTCCTCCTCGAGCGCATGCATGCGGGCGCGCGAGGCGGCCGTCAGCGCCGTCTCCGAGCCCGAGAAATATGCGGAGATAATGAGGAGGCCGAGAATGGCGCCGAGCGTGATGCCTAGCCCTAAGGTCATCGGCGCGCACACTCCCGCTTCAGGAAGTCGGTCAGTGGCTCCATGGCGACGTCGCTCTCGACAAAGGCTTGTCCGATGCCTCGTACGAGCACGAGCGCCAGCTTGCCGCCCTTCACCTTCTTGTCCTGGGCCATGAGGCGCAACAGCTCGCCGGTGGTGGGCGCCTCGCCCGGAATGGCGGCGATCTCGGTGGGCAGCCCCACGTCGGCGAAATGTTTGGCCACGCGGGCGGCGTCCTCGGCTGGGCAGAGTCCCTGCTCGACGGAATAGGTGAAGGCGAGACGCATGCCGATGGCGATGGCCTCGCCGTGCAGCAGGCGGTCGGAGTAACCGGCGAAGGCTTCAAGCGCGTGGCCGAAGGTGTGGCCGAGATTGAGAAGCGCGCGCTGGCCGCTCTCCTCGCGCTCATCGGCGACGACGATCTCCGCCTTGGCGCGGGCGCTCGTCTCTACGGCGTGGCGGCGCTTGCCGTCTTTGCCGGAGAACACGTCGGCCCGGTTCTGCTCGAGCCAGGCGAAGAACGGGGCATCGCCGAGCAGGCCGTATTTCGCCACCTCGGCATAGCCCGCGCGAAACTCTCGTGCGCTCAAGGTCGACAGCACCGAAACATCGGCGAGCACGAGGCTCGGCTGATGGAACGTGCCGATCAGGTTCTTGCCTTGCTTGGTGTCGATGCCGGTCTTGCCGCCGATGGACGAGTCGACCTGGGCGAGCAGCGTCGTCGGCACCTGCACCACGCGCACGCCGCGCCGCAGGATGGACGCGGCAAAGCCGGCGAGGTCGCCCACCACGCCGCCGCCAAAGGCGATGACGCAATCGCCGCGCTCGACGCCGAGCTCGAGCAGCGTCTCGCAAAGCTTGGCCAGCACCGGGAAGCTCTTGCTCGCTTCGCCCGGCGCCACGACGGCCGAGCCGAGGAACAGCCCTTGCTCTTCGAGGCTCGCTTTCAGCGGAGCGAGGTGAAGCTCGGCGACGGTCTTGTCGCTCACCACGGCGAACCTGGAGCGGGGCAGTGCCGCGGCTAGGCGTTCGCCGGCAGACGCGATGAGGCTCTCGCCGATGACGATGGCGTAGCGCCGCCCGGGTAGCGGCACCTCGATCGTGGTCTCGTTCCCGACCTGGTCGAGCGTGGCAGTGCCGTCGCGCATCACTGCACCTTCTTGCGGCCGGGCTTGGCCGCCTGAGCGCCCCGGGAAAGCACGGCGTCGCAGCCGAGCTTGGCGGCGAGCGCGTCGGCCACGGCGCTGACGATGACGTCATGGGGCACGTCGCGGCTTTCGACGATGATGTCGGCCTCGGCATAGATGGGCCCGCGCTCGGCCATGAGTTTCTTCATTACGGCCTCCGGGTCGCCGACGGCAAGCAGGGGGCGGTGGTCGCGCCGCCCCACGCGCTTCAGGAGCACCCGCAAATCCGCCTTGAGCCAGATCGAGACGCCGCGCGCCTTGATCGCCGCCCGCGTCTCCGGGTTCATATAGGCACCGCCGCCGGTGGCAAGAACCTGCGGGCCGCCCTCCAAGAGCCGGGCGATGACCTTGCGCTCGCCCTCGCGGAAATAGGCCTCGCCATGCTCGGCGAAGATCTCGGTGATGGTCTGGCCCGCGGCTTCCTCGATCTCGCTGTCGGCGTCGGTGAAGGTCAGGTCGAGCCAATTGGCGAGCCGCCGGCCGACGGCGGTCTTGCCGGCGCCCATCAGGCCGATGAGCACGATCGAGCGCCCGCCCAGGGATTGGCGGATCTCCGCCAACTGCCGCTCGCGGTCATCCTTGTTATGTTCAGCCAAGCGTAGGGTCATCTTCGAAGAAGGGGTGTACTATATTCCCCATGCTGACAGGGCAGTGTCGAATCGTCCATGATCCGATTGTAGGGGTTAAGGCGCCCGGTGGTTTTGAGTCATAATACGGCCCTGTTCGGGACTAATAGACAGTTAGGATAGACGGGGCGGCTCGATGCCAACACTGTTTCGTTTCCTCATGGTTTTAGGGACGATCGTCGGTGTCGTCGCTGGAAGTCTTTATGTGCTCGCCGAATATTTTCAGCCAGAGCCTAAGGAAATCACCAAAGCTCTGCGCAACGTCAAGGCACACCCGCGCGATGAGGCGGACTCGACGGCCTCGACCGGGCCGAACGTCAATGAGTACCGGGTTCCACGCGCGGACGCGGAATAAGCCTCCATATCGGGGTCTTGCGCTCCTGGGTCAGGCCGTGCCGCCTGTCCCACGCGGCGATAGGGCTTAGAGGCCGTGGCTGCGGCGAGGGGCTCATCCAAGGGCGAAGGCGCCTCCGAGCTTGGCCTCTTTCTCGACATGCTCACCGCAGAGCGGGGTGCCGCGGCCCACACGCTCGAGGCCTATGCGCGGGACATCTCCGAGTTTCTCGCGTTTCTCGCCGCGAAAAGGGTAAGCGTCCGCAAGGCGTCCGCCGATCATCTGCGCGCCTATCTCGAAAGCCTCGCCCGCAAAGGCTTGGCACCCACCTCGCGGGCGCGGAAGCTCTCGGCGATCCGCCAGTTCTTCCGCTTCCTCTTGGGCGAGGGCTTGCGCGCCGACGACCCCTCTTCGGCCATCGACAGCCCGAAGCTCGGCCGGCCGCTGCCGAAGATCCTGTCACTTGCCGAGGTGGAGGCGCTGATCGAGACGGCGAAGGCGGCCTGCGAGACGGCGGACGGCGCGGCGCGGCGCCGGGGTTTGCGGCTCTATGCGCTGCTCGAGACGCTTTATGCCTCGGGCTTGCGGGTGTCGGAACTGATCGCGCTCCCCCGCAACGTGCTCGTCGCCGACGACCGCGTGCTGACCATCAAGGGCAAAGGCGGGCGCGAGCGGCTCGTGCCCCTCAACGCGGCCGCGCGCGAGGCCCTCGCTGCCCACATGGCGGCGATGAAAGAAGCGGGGACGGGACGGGGCGCGTCCCCCTGGCTGTTCCCCACCGGCGATGGCGCGCAGCACCTCACCCGCCAGCGTTTCGGGCAGGAGCTGAAGGCGCTCGCGCTCGCCGCCAATCTCGATCCGGCGCGGGTGTCGCCGCACGTGCTGCGCCATGCCTTCGCCAGCCACCTCTTGGAGCGGGGCGCGGATTTGCGCACGGTCCAGCAGCTTCTCGGGCATGCGGACATCTCCACCACGCAGATCTATACCCATGTGATCGAGGAGCGCCTGCGGCGCCTGGTGGAGGAGCATCACCCCCTGGCTCAGGCTCATTTAACCAAGCGGCGCTAATCTCCTCATCGGCCGAAAGCGCGGTACCGGTTGACAGGGTATCTTAGCGAGGCCACTTACAACCGGATTCCCGTTGCCCTTATTCCTGTTGATGGATTCCCGCCCGGGAAAACGGGGTTTCCCAAGGGGTCTAGCCAAGGCGCATGCGTACATATCTCGATTTCGAAAAACCGATCGCGGAGCTTGAGAGCAAGGTCGCCGAGCTGAAGGCGCTCGCCGGCGAAGATGCCTCCGTGCCGATCGCCGATGAACTTGCCAGATTAGAAGGCAAAGCCCGCGAGGCGCTCGAGGAGACCTATGCGGAGCTCACGCCGTGGCAGAAGACGCAAGTCGCCCGCCATCCCGAGCGCCCGCATTTCAAGCACTATATCCAAGGGCTGGTGCGGGACTTCACCCCGCTTGCCGGCGACCGCTATTTCGCCGAGGACGAGGCCATTATCGGCGGCATCGGGCGGCTTTCGGGGCGTTCGGTCATGCTTATCGGCCACGAGAAGGGCTCCGACACCGAAGGCCGCATCAAGCACAATTTCGGCATGGCCCGGCCGGAAGGCTACCGCAAGGCGGTGCGTCTGATGGAGATGGCCGACCGTTTCCAGATCCCCGTGATCAGCCTGGTCGACACGGCCGGCGCGTATCCCGGCATCGGCGCCGAGGAGCGCGGCCAGGCCGAAGCGATCGCCCGCAGCACCGCGTGCTGCATACGCATCAGCGTGCCGATCGTGTCGGTGATCATTGGCGAGGGGGGCTCTGGCGGCGCGGTGGCCATCGCCACGGCCAATCGCCTCTACATGCTGGAGCATTCGATCTACACGGTCGCCTCGCCGGAGGCCGCCGCCTCGATCCTGTGGCGGGACTCGACCCGCGCGCAGGACGCCGCCACCAACATGAAAATCACCGCTCAGGACCTGGAGCGGCTCGGAATCATCGATGGGATCATCCCCGAGCCGGTGGGCGGGGCCCATCGGGACGGGGCGAACACGGTCAGCGCGGCGGGCGACGTCATCGTCCAGGCGCTCACCGAGTTCGACGACATGACGCCCGAGGCGATTCGCAAGGATCGCCGCGAGAAATTCCTGGCCATGGGCCGGGCCGGCTAAGGCGATTTCGCCCAAAAAAGCGCCACTTTTTTAGTCCAATTCGGGCAGTGGCGGGCGTATAATTACAGGCCAAAATCGGGGGAAGTGGAGGCGTGCGGGGCCATCCTCGCGGTAACTTCCTCTTAACCCTTCAATTTGAACTTGGCCGAGGTGCGCGAGGGGCACTGCGTATGCTTCGATCAAGGTTTGTCACGGCCGTAATCGCGGTTGGCGTGGTGGTTGTTACTGCCGCGCTCGCTGGCTGTGGCGAATTCTCGCCCCCCTATATGAAGCCGCTCTCCGCGCAAACCCGGGCTCTGCTCGCGGCGAAGGGCATGACCGAAGATCAGCCCATCCTCATCCGCATCTTCAAGGCCGAGTCAGAGCTCGAAGTGTGGAAGCAGAAGGACGACGGGCACTTCTATCACTTCAAGACCTATCCGATCTGCGCCTACTCGGGCGGGCTCGGACCGAAGGTGCAGCAAGGCGACCGGCAAGCACCGGAAGGGTTCTATCTGATCGACAGCGACCAGTTGAACCCGCTGAGCAAATATCATCTCTCCTTCAACACCGGATTCCCCAATGCCTATGATCGCGCGCTCGGCCGGACGGGCTCCAATCTGATGGTGCATGGGGATTGCACGTCGGCGGGCTGCTACGCCATGACCGACGCGGTGATCGAGGAGATCTACATCCTCGCGCGCGACGCTCTGGCCGCTGGTCAGACGTCGTTCCAGCTCCATGCCTTTCCGTTCCGCATGACGGCGGCCAACATGGAGGCGCATCGCAAAGACGAGTGGTACGACTTCTGGGCCAACCTGAAGGAAGGCTACGACTACTTCGAGACCACGCGGCTCGCGCCGAACCTCGCGGTGTGCGGCAAGCGCTATGTCGTCAATGCGACCTTCAATGGCGCGCACCCCAATCCGTCGGGCGCGTGTCCCGCCTACCGGAAACTTCCGGTGGTGGCGTTCAAGCCGCCGAAGGACGACGGCAAGAAGGCCGTCGCCCAGGCCACGCTGGCAAAGCCGCTTGGCATCGCGATGGGCTTGAGCTTCGGGTCGATCACGCCGACCTATCGCGCGATGACGCTCGGACCGGCGACGCCGAGCATGACGCCAAGCGCCAAGAAGACCGCCAAGAAGTAGCCTCACCGCCGGCGCGACACGGCGGGCCGCGGCGCTATACTCCATCATGTGGCCTTATCGATCTGGCAGCTGATCGGCGATGTTGCGGCACCTGATTGTCTCCGTTGTCCTCCTGGCGCTCGCCGGCGGCTTCTACTACCTGCTGACCCCGCAGGGGCGGCAGTTCATCGACCGCGTGCACATCAACATGATGCGGGCGGAGTACAAATCGCTCCATCGCGCCGGTGAGCCGTTGCCCGGCACGCCGGATCTCGCCCGCCTCGATGCGCGGCTTCAAGCCGAAGGGGTCCATCTCGGCGCGCCGGTCTATATCCGCATCTTCAAGCTTGAGTCCGAGCTCGAGCTTTGGGTGGAGAAGGACGGCCGCTTCGAGCGCTTCGCCACCTATCCGATCTGCCTGTGGTCGGGTCGGCTGGGGCCGAAGCTCAAGGAAGGCGACCGGCAAGCGCCGGAAGGCTTCTATACGGTGGCCAAAGAGCAGCTCAACCCGAACAGCCGCATGCATCTCTCGTTCAATCTGGGCTTTCCCAACGTGTACGACCGCAGCAAGGGCCGCACGGGCTCCTTCCTCATGGTGCACGGAGGCTGCTCGTCCATCGGCTGCTATGCGGTGACCGACAAGGTGGTGGACGAGATCTGGGCTCTCGTTACGGCGGCGCTCGACAACGGTCAGGAGCGCATTCCGGTCCATGCGTTCCCGTTCCGCATGACCGAGCGCAATCTGAGCCTGCGCAAGGGTTACAAGTGGAGCGGCTTCTGGACCGACCTCAAGACAGGCTATGACCTATTCGAGAGAAGCCACCTGCCGCCGGTCGTCAGCGTGTGCGACGGCCGTTACGTGTTCCAGGCGGGAAGCCCGGCGACCGTGAACAGCCTGGTCGAGGCCCGCTGTCCGCCCGAGGTTGCCGGAAACTCCTAGAGCCTAGATCGGCCAGAAATAGAGAATGAGCGGCGTGCCGGCCACGAGCACGATGAACGATAGCGGCAGGCCCAGCTTCCAATAGTCGCCGAAGCGATAGCCGCCGGGGCCCATCACCAGCAAGTTGCATTGATGGCCGATGGGGGTGACGAAATCACACGCCGCGCCGATCGCCACCGCCATCAGGAACGCGTCGGGCTTGTAGCCGAGATTGCCGGCGAAGCTCGCGGCGATGGGCGCCATGACCAGCACCGTCGCCGCATTGTTGAGGAACGGCGTCACCGCCATGGCGGCGGCGAGCAATAGCGCGAGCGCGCCGTAAGGAGGCAGCGACATGGCGACATTGGAGAGCCAGGCGGCGATGAGATCCGTGCCGCCGGTCGTGCGCAGGGCGTTACTCACCGGGATCAGCGCGCCGAGCATGATGAGGATCGGCCAGTCGATGGCGTCATAGGCCTCGCGCAGCGTCAGCGAGCGGGCGAGCAGAAGGATCACGGCCGCGCCGAAAAAGGCGATGGCCACGGGCACCAGATTGAAGGCGACGAGCGCCATTGCGACGGCGAGCACGCCGAGGGGCACGAGGCTCCCTTTGCGGCCGATGCGCAGGTCCCGCTCGGCCAGGGGCAGGAGATGCAGTTCGCCGAGCGTCTCCGGCATGGTGGAGAGATTGCCCTGGAGCACGACGACGTCGCCGGCCCTGAGCTTCACCGTGCGCAAGCGGTTGGCGATGCGCCTCCCGGTCCGGCTCACGGCGAGCAGGTTGATGCCGTGGCGGTCGAACAGCTTGAGCTGGCCGACCGATGAGCCGATCAGCTCCGAGTCCGGCGTGATGACCGCTTCCATGATGCCGATTTCGTCGGTCGGCGTGTCCTTTTCCGTGGTGTCCTCGTCGCGGGTGAGCTTGAGCTTCTCCAGCGCGACGATGCGCTCGAGCGCCTGCGGTTCGCCGCGCAAGATGAGAATGTCGTCGGGCTTGATGACGACGTTGCCGGCGGGCTCGTATCGGCGCTTCGTGCCGCGGAGCAGCGTGATGACCTCGATCTCGCTTTCGCCGAGATCTTCGAGCGCCTTCACCGTCAGCCCCGCGGCGGGCGAGTCCTTCGGCACCGTGACCTCGGTGGTGTAGCCCTCGAGGTTGAAGGCCGCGTCCATGGAGACGGCGCCCTTGCGGTCCGTCGGCAGGAGACGCCAGCCGAAGATCAGAAACAGGAAGCCGAGGAGGGCGAGGCTCGCGCCGACCGGGGCGAAGTCGAACATGTGGAACGGCTCCCCCAGAATCTGCTCGCGCACGCGCGACACGATGATGTTCGGCGAGGTGCCGATCAGGGTGACGAGGCCGCCGAGCAGGGCGCCGAACGACATGGGCATGAGCAGCGAGGCGGGCGAGGTGCCGGTGCGGCGCGCGAACTGGAACGCGATCGGCATCAGCATGGCGAGCGCGCCGATATTCTTGACGAAGGCGGCGAGCACGGTCACCGAGCCGACCAGCGCCGCGACCTGGCGATAGACGTCGGTGAGGTAGGGACCGAGCTTGCGCACCACGCGCTCGATCACGCCGGAGCGGCTGACGGCGGCGCTGACGAGAAGCGCGCTCGCCACGATGATGACGATGTCGTCGCTGAAGCCGGTGAATGCCTTCTCGGGCGGAACGATGCCGGCGGCGATGGCCGCGAGCAACGACAGCAAGGCGACGAGATCGTAGCGCAGGCGCCCCCAGACGAAGAGCGCCATCATGCCGAGGATGATGGCAAAGGCCAGCGCTTGGTCGAGAGTCATGTCTTTATGGATTCCCTGCCTCGCGGACAAAAGAGCCCAAGGGCCCATCCGGTTCCCGCGCGCGGCGGGACAGCAAGAGACGCTTACGACATTAACTCTGAATGCTGTGCGTGGCTTTAGCTAAAGGTGCCGTGGCAGTGCTTGTATTTCTTGCCTGAGCCGCACGGACAGAGCGCGTTGCGTTGCACCTTGCCCCAAGTCGCCGGATCGGCCGGGTTCACCTCCGACGCTGCGGCTCTGCGCGCACGCGCGGGCTTGGCCGCGGTCGCGGTCGCGCCGGCGGGGCCGGCATTCGCCACTTCGAGGGCAAACTCGTCCTCGCCGGTGATGGGGTCGATGTGATGCGCCTCCATCGGCGGCAGCTCGGCGCCCTCCAGCGGGGGCACCTCATCTTGCCTGGCGAGCTCGACATGCATGAGCTGGCCGGTCACCGCTTCGCGCAGGCGCGTCAGCATTTGCTCGAACAGAGTGAAGCTCTCACTCTTGTACTCGTTCAGCGGATCGCGCTGGCCATAGCCGCGCAGGCCGATGACTTGGCGCAGATGCTCGAGCGTCACGATGTGCTCGCGCCAGAGCCCGTCGAGGGTCTGGAGCAGAACCGCGCGCTCGATCTGGCGCATGATCTGCGGGCCGAACTGTGCCGCCTTCTTCGCCGCCGCCTCGTCTGTGGCCTTGATCAGGCGGTCGTGGATCTCGTTCTCGGCGATGCCTTCCTCAGCCGCCCATGCCTCGACCGGCAGGTCGAGACCGAAGATATTTTGGACCCCCTCTTTCAGGCCCGCGATGTCCCACTGCTCGGCGTAGGACTTCTCTGGGATGTGCAGGGCGACCATGCCGTCAACCACGTCGCGGCGCATCTCGGCGATCGTCTCGTTGAGATCGGCGTCGCTCAGCAACTCGCGGCGCTGGTCGAAGATCGCCTTGCGCTGGTCGTTCATCACGTTGTCGAATTTGAGCAGGTTCTTGCGGATGTCGAAGTTGCGCGCCTCGACCTTCGCTTGCGCCTTCTCCAGCGCCTTGTTGATCCAGGGGTGGACGATGGCCTCGTTCTCTTTCAGACCCAGCGCTTGCAGCATGCCGTCCATGCGCTCGGAGCCGAAGATGCGCATGAGGTCGTCGTCGAGCGACAGGAAGAAGTGCGAGCGGCCGGGGTCGCCCTGACGGCCCGAGCGGCCGCGCAGCTGGTTGTCGATGCGCCGGCTCTCGTGGCGCTCGGTGCCGATCACGAACAGGCCGCCGGCGTCCAGCGCCTGCTTCTTCTTCTTGGCCACGTCGGCGGCGATCTCGGTGCGCTTCTTCTCGACTTCCTCGGGGGTCGGCTCCTTGCCGTTCTGCTTCTGCTCGGCGAGCCAGTCCTCGATCAGCATTTCGGGATTGCCGCCGAGCTGAATGTCGGTGCCGCGGCCCGCCATGTTGGTGGCGATGGTCACCGCGCCGGGGACGCCCGCTTGCGCGATGATGTGCGCCTCCTGCTCGTGATAGCGCGCGTTCAGCACCTTGTGCGGGACCTTCTCCTTCTTGAGCAGCTCCGCCAGCACCTCGGACTTCTCGATGGAGGTGGTGCCGACCAGCATGGGCTGGCCCTTCTTCTGCGCCTCCCTGATGAGCTCGATGATCGCCCGGTACTTCTCCCCGGCGGTGCGATAGACCTCGTCGTCCTCGTCATTGCGGATCATGGGCATGTTGGTCGGCACCTCGACCACGTCGAGGCCGTAAATGTCCATGAACTCCTCGGCCTCGGTGGCGGCCGTGCCGGTCATGCCGGCGAGCTTCTCGTAGAGACGGAAGTAGTTTTGGAAGGTGATGGTGGCGAGCGTCTGGTTCTCGGGCTGGATGGAGACGTGTTCCTTGGCCTCGAGCGCCTGGTGCAGGCCTTCCGAGTACCTGCGGCCGGACATCATGCGGCCGGTGAACTCGTCGATGATCACCACCTCGTCGTTCTTCACGATGTAGTCGCGGTCGCGCAGGAAGAGCTTGTGGGCGCGGAGCGCCTGCTGCACGTGGTGCACCACGCTCACATTCTCGACGTCGTAGAGCGACTCGCCCTTGAGCAGGCCCGCCGCGTTCAGAAGTTGCTCGACATGCTCGTTGCCCACCTCGGTCAAGGTCACGTGGCGGGTCTTCTCGTCGAGCTCGAAGTCTTCCGCATTCAGCTGCGGAATGAACACGTCGATCGTGGTGTAGAAATCGGAGCGGTCGTCGAGCGGACCGGAGATAATGAGCGGCGTGCGCGCCTCGTCGATCAGGATGGAGTCCACCTCGTCGACGATGGCGTAGTAATGGGCGCGCTGCACCATCTCGGTGTCGGCGAACTTCATGTTGTCGCGCAAATAGTCGAAGCCGAACTCGTTGTTCGTGCCGTAGGTGACGTCGCAGGCATATTGAGCTTTGCGCTGCTCGTCGCTCATGTCGTGGATGATGGTGCCGACGGTGAGGCCGAGGAAGGTGTAGACCTTGCCCATCCAGGCGGCGTCGCGGCTGGCGAGGTAGTCGTTGACGGTGACGACGTGGACGCCGCGGCCGGTCAGCGCGTTGAGATAGACGGGAAGCGTCGCGACCAGCGTCTTGCCCTCGCCGGTCTTCATCTCGGCGATGCGGCTCTCGTGCAGCACCATGCCGCCGACGAGCTGAACGTCGAAATGGCGCTGGTGAAGCGTACGCTTGGCGGCCTCGCGCACGGTGGCGAAGGCTTCGGGGAGCAAATCATCCAGCGTCTCGCCGTCGGCCAGCCGCTTGCGGAATTCTTTGGTGCGGGCGCGGAGCTGCTCGTCGGTGAGCGCGGCGACCTCGGGCTCCAGCGCGTTGATGGCGTCAACCGAGCTCGTGTACTTCTTGACCTTGCGCTCGTTGGCGGAGCCGAAGACTTTGGTGGCGAGGGCGCCAAAGGAAAGCATGGATCTTTAGCCTCTTATGGCATGAGCCGGGCCGATCGGGGCTATCGTGGAAAGCCCTTTTGGGTCCTTGGCTACGTGAGTGCGGCAGCCCCCGGCTGATACCCGTCAAACCTCGAGAAATGTGACGAAAAAGGCCGGGAACACTGCGGCTGAGACATAAGAGGCGGCTCTATCCTTGTCAACGCAACGCCGCGTCCCGGCCGCTTCGGCTAGCACCGCCGGTACAAGGCCGTCAGTTCCCGACCCCGCAAATAGATGAGGCCCGACTTGAGCCCGCCATGGCGCCTGATCCACGTTCTGACGCTTGAAGGGTAGGACGCCAGCATCGCCTCGGTCACGGAGTACGAGTGGTAGGGGCGGCCGTTGTCGCCGATCACCTCGGGGGCATGAAAGCCGAGCACGGCCCGCCGTGTGACGCAAACCCTCCCGCGGGGGATCGTGCTCAGCACGAGCGTGCAGGCCGAATAGCATGGACCGTCGATGACGACCCGTTCGCCGGACCGTTTGACCTGCGAGAAGAACGTCAAATAGGTAGCGACATTGCCGCCGGGGCTCGAATAGATCCGCACATCGGCGAAAGCTTGGCCCGCGGCCATCGCCGAGATGACCAGCGCCAGAAGAAGTCGTCGCATCCCGTTCCTCATGGACACGCTCGAGACCCCAGCCTTCACCTCCTCTAGCCGGAAATTCGCGCCGTGCCTAGGCGGGCTCTGTGGTGGCAGGGGCGGCCGCCTTGCCGATCGCGTCGAGCTGCTTCTGGAGGGCGAGCTTGCTCAATTTGTCCAGAGGCAGGCTGACAAAGATGCCTATGCGCTGGGTGAGCATGCGCATCGTGTCGGCAAACGCGAGCAGCCGCTCTGCCTCGGTGCCTTGCGCCTTGGCGGGGTCGGGCAAGCCCCAATGGGCGGTCATCGGCTGGCCTGGCCAGATGGGGCAGACCTCGTTCGCCGCGTCGTCGCAGACCGTGAACACGAAGTCGAGTTTCGGGGCATCAGTCTCGGCGAACTCGTCCCACGACTTCGAGCGGAGTTGCGAGACATCGTAGTTCGACTTGCGTAATAGGTGCAGCGCCAAAGGGTTGACCTGGCCTGCCGGGTGGCTTCCGGCGCTAAAGGCGCGAAACTTCCCCTGTCCCAGCCGATTCAGGATGCATTCGGCCATGATCGACCGGGCCGAGTTGCCGGTGCAAAGAAAGAGAACATTGAGGGGCTCGTGGCTGTTGGCGGCCGTCATGGCGTTTCCTCCGATTACTCCGCGCAGCACGCGGCTAAGGCTGATTCAATCATCGGCGCGCAGACCGATGGCTCGCCCTGGCAACAATCCTCGACCAGGAACGACAGAAGCTCCCGCGTGCCTTCGAGGTCCACCGCATAGACCACCGAGCGGCCCGCTTTGCGCGAAACGACGAGCCGTGCGCGGGCGAGAACCGCAAGATGCGAGGACATGGTGTTGGCCGGGACCTTCAGGGCGCGCGCGATTTCGCCGGCCGCAATTCCTTTGGTCCCCGCGCGTACGAGGAGGCGAAACACTTTAAGTCGGCTCTCCTGGGCCAGGGCGCCAAGGGCCGCGACGGCGTTGGATATATCCATACTTCTAGAAATATAGAAATATTTGCCGCTGTCAATTCCCCCGCTTGGCAATGCGAGGGCCCAGGGCTAAACATGCGCCCCGAGGGACGCGCCCAAACCCGCTCGCCGGCCTTCGCGCGAAGGCCGCGGTCGAGCAGAACACGAGGATCTCTTCCTGTGAAAACTTGGTCATCTTTGCTGCTTCTTGCAGCCTCCATTGCTCTTGTCCCGCTGGCTGCCGCCGCCGACGATGCGGTCGTCGCGCGCGTCAACGGCCACGAGATCAAACAGTCCGACCTCGACTTCGCGGCGACCGAAATCGGACCGCGGCTCGCAACCATCCGGCCGGACGATCGCCGCCGCATCTTGCTGCAATTCGTCATCGAGAATGAGCTGATGGCCGGCGCCGGCGAGAAGGACAAGCTCGACCAGACCGACACGTTTCCGGCCCGTGTGAAATATCACACGCGCCGCGCGCTCCGCGATGCGTTCTACGATTCCGGCATTGCCGGCGCGGTCTCGGATGCGGATGCGAAGCAGATCTACGACGAGAAGATCTCGAAGATGAAGCCGGAGCAGGAGGTGCACGCGCGGCACATCCTGGTGGAGACCAAGGAAGAGGCGGAAGAGGTCATCAAGCGGCTGAAGAATGGCGAGGACTTCGCCACGGTGGCCGACGAGAAGTCGAAAGACACCAACGCCAAAGGCGGCGATCTCGGTTTCTTCACCCGCGGTCAGATGCTGAAGCCGTTCGAGGACGCAGCCTTTGCGCTCGAGCCCGGTCAAATCTCCGAGCCGGTGCAGACGCAGTTCGGCTGGCATGTCATCAAGGTCGAGGAGAAGCGCGACCAGCCCTTGCCGAGCTATGCCGAGGTGAAGGAAGCCATCATGGCCCAACTCATCCAGCAGAAGGCGCAGCAAGTGGTCACGAATTTGCGTGACACGGCCACCATCGACGTCGTCGATCCGGAACTCAAGCGGTCGCTCGACGACGCGGCGATGCGCGGCGAGACGCCCCCGCTGCCGGATGAGGACGACAACGAGGATCACTAAACCGTTCGCCGTCAGCCTTGGCCAAGATCTCACCTTTCGCGCCGAAGCGCCTGCCTGCGTTACCCGCCATTGACGGGGTGCGCTTGGCGGCGTGCGCGGCGGGCATACGCTATCCAGGGCGGACGGACCTCCTCTTGGCGCTGTTCGATGCCGGCACGACCGTTGCCGGCGTCTTGACCCGGTCGAAGACCGCTTCGGCCGCGGTCGAATGGTGCCGGGAGCATTTGCGCCACGGCATGGCCCGGGCGCTCGTGGTCAATTCCGGCAACGCCAATGCGTTTACCGGCATGCGCGGCCGTGAGGCGGTGAAGCAGACGGCGCACGCCGCGGCGGAAGTGGCAAACTGTCTGGACGCCGACGTCTACATCGCCTCGACCGGCGTGATCGGCGAGCCGCTCGATCCGGGAAAGTTCATCGGCTTCTTAAGCGATCTCGCCGACAAGGCCGAGGCCGCCGCCTACGAGATGGCGGGGCGGGCGATCATGACCACCGACACGTTTCCGAAGCTCGCCACGCGCAGCTGCCACATCGACGGCGTCGAGGTCACGATCAACGGCATCGCCAAAGGCGCCGGCATGATCGCGCCGGACATGGCGACCATGCTCGCCTTCATGTTCACGGATGCGGCCATCGAGCCGAAGGCCCTGCACGACGTCATGGCGCCGCTCGTCAAGGACAGCTTCAATGCCATCACCATCGACAGCGACACCTCGACCAGCGACACGGCGCTGATCTTCGCCACGGGCGCGTCGGCGAAGCGCGGTGCGCCGCGCATCTCGGACGGCGATGATCCGCGCCTCAAAGGGTTCCGCGCCGCGCTGTTCGCGGTGATGCGCGAACTGGCGCATCAGATCGTCAAGGACGGCGAGGGGCTGACCAAGTTCGTGACGGTGACGGTGACGGGCGCCGAGACGGAAGACGCGGCGCGCGCGATCGCCAAGTCGATCGCCAACTCGCCGCTGGTGAAGACGGCGCTCGCGGGCGAGGACCCCAATTGGGGGCGTATCGTCATGGCGGTCGGCAAGGCGGGCGAGGCGGCGGACCGCGACAGGCTCGCGATCTGGTTCGGCGACATCGAGGTGGCCAAGGACGGCGAGGTCGCTCCGACCTACCGTGAGGAGCGGGGCGCGACATATATGAAGCGTCCCGAGATCGAGATCACCGTCGATGTCGGCGTCGGCACGGAGCGGTCGACCGTTTGGACGTGCGATCTCACCAAGGAATACATCGCCATCAACGCCGACTACCGGTCCTGAGCGACCGTGGGCGACGACGCGCAAGGCCACAAGCTCGTCCTCGTGGCTGCTTGCGTCTTCGTGGACGAGGCCGGCGCCGTGCTCATCACGAAGCGCCCGGAAGGCAAGCCGCTCGCGGGGCTGTGGGAGTTTCCCGGCGGCAAGGTGGAGACGGGCGAGACCCCCGAGCACGCCCTGGTCCGCGAGTTAAAAGAAGAGCTCGGTGTCGACATCGCGCCGGACAGGCTCTCTCCGCTTACCTTCGTGAGCCATGCCTATCCCGCGTTCCATCTCCTCATGCCGATCTATGTATGCCGGCACTGGCAGGGCGTTATGGCAGCCAACGAGGGGCAGGAGCTCGCCTGGGTGAAGCCCGAGGCGTTGTCCGCCTATGCCATGCCCCCGGCCGATGAGCCGCTGAAGGAGACGTTGCCCCGTCTCTTGCGACCGTCCTAGAAGGCGATCGCTCCTACCCATCCCTGTCCTTGCTTGGCGTCGTCGGGAAGGACGCCTTGTCGCCGGCGGAGTGCTCCTCGGTATGGAGCGCATCGGCGAGCCGTTGTGCGGCGCTGCCGGGCTTGAGCGGCTTTTGCTGGCTCGGGTCGGGCGCCCAGCCGCTCATGAACACGAACTCGAAGGTGGCGGTGACCTTGCCGTCCTTGGTTCCGTGCTGCGCGCGATAGATCTCCTCCGCGCGCTCCAGCGTGCGCCGGGACAGTGGCGCCTTGCTGCGCGCCGTGAGCACGTTGCCGCCGCCGAGCGCGCGTACCTCGCGCATCAGCTCGCGCGGAGACGGGTAGACGACTTTCACGACCTCGGCGTCCGCCACGGGAAGGGCGAAGCCGGTGCGCTGGAGGAGCGCGCCGTACTCTCTGACATCGCCGAAGGGGGATACCCGGGGAGAGGCGCCGCCTTCCAATTCTCCTTCCGCCTCGAGCAGCGCCTGACGCAGCTCGATCAGCGCGCGGGCCCCGAGCGCCGCCGCCATGAACAGGCCATCAGGGGCGAGCGCACGGCGGATCTGGACGAGCGCACCGGGGAGGTCGTTGACGCGATGAAGCGCGAGCCCCGAGACGATGAGATTGAAGCTCGCGTCCTTGAAGGGCAGGAGGTCCTCGTCGCACACGATCGCCGGCCGCGGGCAAAGCGTTGCGTATTCGAACGCGCTCTCGGCGTAGACCATCTCGCCCACGGATGGGAGTGCCGCGACGGTGCGGCCAAGCAGGCCGTGATAGGCGCCGAGGTCGAGCGCGCGCGGGAACTCCCGCAGCATGATCTCGACGCGCTCTTTGATCTCGCGGGCCACATAAGCGATGAGAAACTCGCGCTCGCCGATCTCGTGGGCGAAGCGGGCGCGGCGCTTGCGCAAGAGGCTGCGGTCGAACAGAAGGCGCTCATCGCTCATAGAGCCTTGCCTCTCAGGGCCTCGTCTCTTGCCTCTTCTAGAATAGCCCGCTGAAGCTGTATCATGTCGTCATGCTCGTGAGCGATACAGGGCCTCGGCGCATGCCTTCGTGGCGGACGGCGCTTCATGCCGTCGCCGATCTCTTGCTGCCGCCGGTCTGCATCGCGTGCCGCACGCGTATCGAGAGCCACGGGCTTCTCTGCGGCGATTGCTTCGGCAAAATCGAGTTCATCGCGCCTCCTCTTTGCGCGCGGCTCGGCATACCGCTTCCCTACGATCCCGGCGAGCCGTCTCTCTCGGCGGCGGCGATTGCCGCACCGCCAGTCTACGACCGGGCGCGGGCCGTGGCGCGCTATTCGGAGACCATGCGCGATCTGGTCCGGAGCTTCAAATACCGCGACCGCCAGGAGGGCGTTGCGGCTGTTCAGCCGGTGGCTGGCCCGTGCCGGCGCGGAGCTCCTCGGCGATGCCGACCTCATCGTGCCGGTGCCGCTCTACCGCTCGCGGCTGTGGTGGCGGCGGTTCAACCAGTCGGCCATGCTGGCGCAAGGCCTGTCGCGGGCGACGGGGGTACCGGTCGACTGCTTCGCCCTGAAGCGCGTGCGCCGGACGGCAAGCCAGGTGGGGCTTTCGCCCGAGCAGCGGAAGCGCAACGTGGCGGGCGCTTTCCGGGTCGAGCCCTCGCGCGCGGGCGCCGTCAAAGGCAAGAAGATCGTCGTCGTGGACGACGTCATCACCACGGGGGCGACCGTCGAGGCCTGCGCGCGGGTCCTCAAGCGGGCCAAGGCGGCGCGGGTCGATGTGCTGGCTCTGGCCCGGGTGGTCGAGCCTGCGGCCTTTGTGCTTTAGGGAGAGGCTTGCGCCGGACCGGTTAAAGTCCCAGTTACCTTGGGTTGGGAAATTCTGGGCCCCTTCGGGCGACGACATATGACGCGCATCCTCCTCTACACCACACAGTTCTGCGGTTTCTGCCTGGCGGCCAAGCGGCTGCTGGCGACGAAGGGGCTCGCGTTCGAGGAGATCGATGTGGGCTTCGATCCGGAGAGGCGCACGGAGATGGTCGCGCTGTCTAGAGGCGGCCGCACCGTGCCGCAGATCTTCATCCAGGGGCGCCATGTGGGCGGCTATGACGAGCTCGCCGCGCTCGAGCGGGCCGGGGAGCTCGAGGCCTGGCTTGCGCGCGAGCCCGAGCCGCTTGCGCGGGAGGCGCTCATGCCGGAGACGCTCACGCCGGCGACCTCGGAGTCATGAGCATGATCGGCGAACGGCATTTTCGTGCGGCGCTCGTGCAATTGCGGGCGGGGCGCACCATCGCTCCCAATCTCGATCAGGCCGAGGCGCTGATCCGCCAAGCGGCCAAAGGCGGCGCCGAGTACGTGCAGACGCCGGAGAACACGGCGCTTATGGAGCTCGATCCGCAGCGTGTGCTGGCGCTCGTCCAGCCGGAGTCCGAAAGCGAGCCGCTGGCGCGCCTTAGCGCTCTCGCCGCCGAGCTCGGCATTTGGCTGCATATCGGCTCGCTCGGCATCAAGCTCGGCGAGGATCGCGTGGCCAACCGCTCCTATGTCGTCGATCCGCATGGCGCCGTCGTCGCGCGCTACGACAAGCTTCACATGTTCGATGTCGATCTTCCGAACGGCGAGAGCTATCGCGAGTCCCAATACTACGGACCGGGCGAGAAGGCCGTGGTGGTCGATCTGCCGTTCGCACGGCTCGGTATGACCATCTGCTACGACCTGCGCTTCCCTGCGCTGTACCGCGCGCTCGCACGCGCCGGCGCCGAGGTCATCGCCGTCCCGGCCGCGTTCACCAAGCAGACCGGCGAGGCGCATTGGGCCGTGCTGCTCCGTGCGCGGGCCATCGAGACCGGGTCCTACGTGCTCGCCGCCACGCAAGGCGGCCTGCATGAGAACGGCCGCAACACGTTCGGCCACAGCATGATCGTGTCGCCTTGGGGTGTGGTTCTGGCGGAAGCGGGCGAGGACCCTGGCGTGATCTTTGCCGATATCGACCTCGCAGGCGTAGCGGACGCCCGCGCGCGGATTCCGGCGCTCAGGCATGGCCGCGATTTCGAGATCGAGATCGTGGGGACTGAGGACGCGCCCCGGAGGGCGGCCTCATGATCCGCTTCGCGCTCACCTGCGACCGTGGCCACGGCTTCGATGCCTGGTTCTCGTCGGGCGATTCCTACGACGAGCAGATGGAGGCGAAGGCCATCGTCTGCCCTACCTGCGGTAGCACCCATGTGGAAAAGGCGCCCATGGCGCCGGCCGTGCTGCGCGGAAGGGCCAAGGAGACGAAGCGCGAATCACCTGTCGGGGCTGAGCGCAAGCAGACCTATGCCTTCCTCAAGGGCATGCGCGATTATCTCAAGGACAATGCCGACGACGTCGGCAAGGCCTTCCCCGAAGAGGCGCGCAAGATGCATTACGGCGAGACGGATGCGCGCAACATCTATGGCGAGGCCAGCCTCGAGGAGGCTAAGGCGTTGCACGAAGAGGGAATTCCGGCGCTGCCGCTACCGAAGCTGCCCGAGGAACACAACTGACGTGAAGGCGTTGCAATGATACGGTTGCCTGAGTGGGGTAACCTCTTGTTTGGGGGCCTCCCGTATAAAGAGGGACAATTTCTCGCGAGGCGCCCTGGCAAAGCCTTGTTAGCCCTGTATTCTGAGGCTGCCGGGCGGTGGTTTGCGCGTAACCAGGGAACGAACAAATGCGCCTCTTATCGCTATTGAGACCCGAGGGATTCACCTCTCCGATCATCGCCGCCGGGCTGCTAGCAGTCCTGCTTGCAAGCCCTGCGAGCGCCGAACCCTCCTCACACGCAACGACGGCCGAGGCCGAAGCCGGCCAAACGCCTGCGACGCTTGCCGGTCCGCAGGATAACGACGCGGCCTCGTCGCAGCCGGAGCCCGTCGATCCCAATGGCGACGCCGACATCGACACGGTCCAGAGCGACGATGCCGACGCGGATGCCGCGACGACGCCCTCCGAGCCGAGGATCATCGTCACCATCGACAAGGCCAGCCAGCAGATGACCGTCTTCGTCGACGGCGTAGAGAAATACGATTGGCCGGTGTCGACCGGCAGGCCCGGCTACGTCACGCCGTCGGGCACGTACACTCCGGCTTCGATGAACAAGATCTGGTACTCGAAGCAGTGGGACAACGCGCCCATGCCGAATGCCATCTTCTTCACCAAGAAGGGGCACGCGATCCACGGCACCAACGAGGTCAGGAACCTCGGCAAGCCCGCCTCGCATGGCTGCGTGCGTCTGTCGCCGAAGAACGCCAAGACCCTGTATGATCTGGTCGCGGATACCGGGCTTGATAAAACGGAAGTGGTGCTGACGGGCGACACGCCGGGCGGCGAGTACAAGGTCTCGCAGCCGCCGCCCCGGGCCTATCCCAACTATCCGGACCGGTATTACGACCGGTATGGCTATAACGACGAGCCGCCGCGTGCCTTCCGCAAGCGGCGTCGGCTCTTCCAGCCCTATTACGACTCGCCGCCGCCCCAGCAATATCAGCCGCGCCGCAGAGGGTGGTTCCGCGCGCCGGGCTACTAGCCGACCTCACCGGCCCGCGCTGACGCGCGGGCACCGCGGGGTGACGGCGCTTTCCTAGCCTTTCGTCGCGGTGGCGAAGTAGTTCACGTCGGTATCGCCTGACAGGCTCCAGGCATCGCCGAGCGGGTCATAGACCATGCCCGTCGTGTCGGTGAGCGTCAGGCCCGCGCCGCGCAGCGCGGCCGCAAGCTCCTCGGGCCTGACGAAGCGCTCCCATTGATGGGTGCCGACGGGCAGCCAGCGCAGGAGGAACTCGGCGCCGACGATGGCGAGCGCATAGGCCTTCAGAGTCCGGTTGAGCGTCGACAGGATCATCACGCCGCCGGGCTTCACCAGGGGCGCGATGCGCTGCAAGAACGCCGGCACGTCCGGCACGTGCTCGACCACTTCCAGGAGCAGGACGGCATCGAAGCTCCGGCCTTCGGCGGCGAGGTCTTCCGCGGTCGCAGCGCGATAGGCGATCTCGAGGCGGGCGCCGGCCGCATGGGTCTTGGCCGCCTCGATGGTCTCGAGGGCCGGGTCGATGCCGGTCACCTCGGCGCCGAGCCGCGTCAGGGGCTCGGCGACGAGCCCGCCGCCGCAGCCGATATCGAGCACGCTCAAGCCCGTCAGGCTGGGCGGGGCCTTCGGGTCGCGCCCGAAATGCTGGCACAACCGGTTGCGGATATAGGTCAGGCGGGTCGGGTTGATCTGGTGAAGCGGCCGGAACGGCCCTTTTTCGTCCCACCATTCGGCGGCGAGCTTCGCGAAGCGGGCGACCTCCTCGCGGTCGATCGTGGCGGGCTGATCGTCAGACTTGTCAGCGGCTTGGGCCATGAGCGGCATTGGCCGCGCAGGTCCTGACCATGTCAAGGCGCTCCGAAGAGAGCCATGTTGCGGCTTTCGGCCTCAATCAGTATGAAGGAGCCGATTTCCCGGCCGGCCCATAAGAGGGCCGGCCCTCTTGTTGTGAGCTGTCATGTCCTTGCTGGTGTTGAAATTCGGCGGCACATCGGTTGCCGACCTCGACCGCATCCGCAACGTCGCCGTGCATGTGAAGCGCGAGGTCGACGCCGGGCACGCATGCGCCGTGGTGGTCTCGGCCATGGCCGGGCAGACCAACCAGCTCGTGGCTCTCGTCGAGGAGGCTTGGGGCTTCAAGGCGGCCAAGCAAAACGGCGGAGAGCTGTCGGCCCAGTACGATTGCCGCGAATACGACGCGGTGGTGTCCTCGGGCGAGCAGGTGACCTCCGGCCTTTTGGCGCTCGTGCTCCAGGCGAGAGGCATCAAGGCCCGGTCCTGGCAGGGCTGGCAAATCCCGCTTCGGACCGATGAAGCCCATCGCGCCGCCCGCATCACCGGCGTCGATGTCGGCGAGCTGAAGGCGCGGATGCTGGACGGCGAGGTCGCGGTGGTCGCGGGCTTCCAAGGCATCGCCCCGGGCAACCGCATCGCCACGCTCGGCCGGGGCGGCTCGGACACGAGCGCGGTGGCGCTGGCCTCGGCGCTGTCCGCCGACCGCTGCGACATCTATACGGACGTGGACGGGGTCTACACCACCGACCCCCGCGTGGTGCCGAAGGCCCACCGGCTCGACCGCATTTCCTATGAGGAGATGCTAGAAATGGCCTCGCAAGGGGCGAAGGTGCTGCAAACCCGCTCCGTCGAGCTCGCCATGCAGAAGGGCGTGCGGGTGCTCGTCCGGTCGAGCTTCGATACGCCCGACCTCGCCGGCAAGGGCAACCCCGAGACGGGCGAGGGGATTGGGACACTCGTTTGCCATGAGGATGAAATCGTGGAGCAAAACGTCGTCAGTGGAATTGCCTATGCGCGGGACGAGGCCAAGGTGACCCTGCTCAAGGTGGCCGACAAGCCGGGTGTGGCGGCGCAGGTGTTCGGCCCCTTGGCCGAGGCTCATATCAATGTCGACATGATCGTGCAGAACGTGTCGGACGACGGACGTCACACCGACATGACCTTCACGGTGCAGAGCGCCGATCTCGATCGCGCGCTTGAAGTCTTAAGGAAATCAAAGGATTCGATCGGCTATTTGGACTTGCGTGGCTCCACCGACATCGCCAAGGTGTCGGCCATCGGCGTCGGTATGCGGAGCCACGCCGGGGTCGCCGCGCAGATGTTCCAAGCACTTGCCGAAAAAGGCATCAATATCGAGGCGATCTCGACGTCAGAGATCAAAATCAGCGTGTTGATCGACGCTGCTTATGCCGAGCTGGCGGTGCGGACCTTGCATTCCTTGTTCGGATTAGACAGCCGTTAACGGGCGAAAAGCGGCTAACCTTAAGCTCTTTTTCGAGACGCTTGGTCGGCCGCGCAGCCCGGTCGGCGAGGACTGGTGGTCATGCCTGCGTCAGTTGGTGCTCCAAGACAAATGCTCCGTCGCCTGCGCGAGGTGATGGCGGAGCACGAGAGCGCCCAGGCTCGCCTCGACAAGGTCGTGGTGCTGATCGCCTCCAATATCGTCGCGGAGGTGTGCTCGCTCTATTTGCGCCGGCGCGACGGCTCGCTCGAGCTTGTGGCCACCGAGGGCCTGAACCCGACCGCGGTCCACAGCACCCACTTGAAGCCCGGTGAAGGTCTGGTCGGCCTGGTCGCCGAGCAAGCCGAGCCGAAGCAGTTCGCCGACGCCCAGCACCATCCGGCCTTCTCGTACCGGCCCGAGACGGGCGAGGAGATCTATCACTCCTTCCTCGGCGTGCCGATCCTGCGCGGCGGTCACACGGTCGGTGTGCTCACGGTGCAGAACCGCACCATGCGGCAATACGGCGACGAGGAGGTGGAGGCCCTCCAGACCACGGCGATGGTGCTCGCCGAGATGCTCGCCTCCGGCGGGATCGTCAGCGAAGAGGTCACGGCGGAGACCCGCCGCGACGCCAACGCACGGTTCGAGGGTCAGCCCATCTCAGAGGGCGTGGCGCTTGGCCATGTGGTGTTGCACGAGCCGCGCATCGTGGTGACGCGCCTCATCGCCGAGGATGTCGAGCTGGAACGGCGGCGGCTGCTCCAGGCGATCGAAGATTTGACCAGCCAGATCGACGACATGATGGAGCGCGGCGACATGGCGCGCGCCGGCGAGCACCGGGAGGTGCTCGAGGCGTTCCGCATGTTTGCGCACGATCATGGCTGGCGGCGGCGGCTCGATGAGGCGCTGGCCACGGGCCTGACCGCGGAGGCGGCCGTGCAGCGCGTGCGCAACGACACGCGCGCGCGCATGCTGCGCATGCCCGATCAGCGCTTCCGCGACCGCCTGCACGATATCGACGATCTGTCGAACCGGCTGCTTCGCCTGTTGTCGGGCGGGGGCGCGGAAACGGCGGCCACGGGCAGCCTGCCCGAGGATGCCATCGTCGTTGCGCGCACCATGGGGCCCGCGGAGCTCCTCGACTATGACCGGCAGCGTCTGCGCGGTCTTGTGCTCGAGGAGGGCGGCGCCAACAGCCATGTCGCCATCGTGGCGCGCGCGCTCGGCATTGCCGCCATCACCCAGTGCAAGGGCGTTCTGGAGGCGGTCGAGCAGGGCGATGCGGCGATCCTCGACGCCGAGGGCGGCGAGCTGCACTTGAGGCCAACGCAAGAGGTCATCTCGGCCTACGCCGACAAGGTGCGCTTCCGGGCGCGGCGGCAGGCGCAATACGCCGCGCTGCGGAACGTCCCCGCCGTGACGTTGGACAATCAGCGCGTCGGCCTGCACATCAATGCCGGCCTCCTGTTCGATCTGCCGCATCTCGATCAGTCCGGCGCGGACGGCATCGGGCTTTTCCGCACCGAGCTGCAATTCATGATCTCGTCGACCTTTCCTCGGCTCGACCAGCAGACACGCCTCTATAAGGCGATCCTCGACGCTGCCGGCGACCGGCCCGTGGTGTTCCGTTCGCTCGACGTCGGCGGCGACAAGGTGATCCCCTATTTTCGCGCGGACGCGGAGGAGAACCCGGCACTCGGCTGGCGCGCCATCCGCATGGCGCTCGACCGTCCGGCGCTGTTCCGCACGCAGATCCGGGCGCTGTTGCGCGCCGCGCAAGGGCGCGAGCTGCGCATCATGCTACCGATGATTTCCGACGTCTCGGAGCTCAGGATGGCGCGCGCGCTGATCGACCGCGAAGTCACGCTGCTCAAGAGGCACGGGCGGTCGGAACCGAAGACGCTGATGATCGGCGCCATGATCGAGGTGCCGGCCCTTCTGTGGCAGCTCGACAGCGTCCTGCCCCTGGCCGACTTCGCCTCGGTCGGCTCCAACGATCTCATGCAGTTCCTGTTCGCCGCCGACCGTGGCAATGCCCGCGTGTCGGACCGCTTCGATTCCTTGCACCCGGCGGCGCTCCGGGCGTTCAAGCAAATCGTCTTGGCGGCGGAGAAGCACCAGGTGCCGCTCACGCTTTGCGGCGAAATGGCGGGAAAGCCGCTCGAGGCCATGGCGCTGATCGGGCTCGGCTTTCGCTCCATCTCCATGGCGCCGGCCTCGGTGGGGCCGGTCAAGGCCATGGTTTTGTCGCTCGATGCCGGCAATCTGAGAGAGAATCTGGAGGCGTTGCTGGAGAGCAAAACCACCTCGATTCGCGAAGATTTGAAGCGCTTCGCGGCTGAAAGCGGCGTGCAGGTTTAAGCGTTCCCTGCGGCAGCGAGCGGTCTGTGTGAGGTACCGCAATATGGTAGTTTCGCCAAGACTTGCAAACTCACCGGCATTGGGCTTGTGTTAGCCAAGGATCGCAGGAGATGGGGCCGGCCGAGCCATGGCAGCTGGGCCGCAGCTGTGCTAGTGGACCCGTCGCCGGGCGCGGTGCGGCATCGTCTCCATATTCACGGGATCAAGTAAATGCCAGCCGGCTATGATGCGGAAGTGGCTGAGCTGTTTCGGGACCTTAGGGCCGCCAGCAACCTGTCCGAAACAGACCTCGCTCAGCGGATCGCCACTCCGATCGAGGTTGTCCAGGCGCTCGAGCAGGGCGCCATCTACGCCTTGCCGCCGTGGCCCGAGACCTGCCGCGTGGTGAACGCCTACGGCACGCTGCTCAATCTCGACACCCGCCCGCTATTGCGGCGCATCTACGCGCAACTCGAAGCAGGAATTGTGGAGCTCAGGCCGAAAACCATGCCGGATGTCCCCGTCATGCCGCAAACGGGGGGCGATGGAAGGTTCGGCGCCGGCAACAATCTGGGGCAGGCGCCGGCCCGGCAGCCTCAGGCCGCGCCGCAAGCGCCCCAGCGCCAAGCCCCTTCGCCGCAAGCGCCTTGGCCTAATGGTCAGCAACGCGCTCCCCAGCCCCAGGCCCCTTTGCCGAACGGTCCCCAACGCGCCGCTCAGCCCCAGGCCCCGTCGCCGCAAGCGCCTTTGCAGCAAGCTCCTTCGCAGCAAGCGTCTTGGCCCGGCGGCGCACCGCAATTCCCCCAAGGCGGCTTTGGCGGCATGGCGAAGCAGGCGCCCCAGGCTCCGGCTTGGCCGAACGGGCCGCAAGCGCCGCAGCCCCAGGCGCGTCCGCCCCGGCCGCAACCGCAGCCGCAACCCTATCAGCAGCCGCATACCTATTCCGCCGAGCCGCCGGCTGCCGCGCCGCTTCAGGGCGAGGACGCGACGTTCATGGCCGAGCCGGAGCCCGCGCAGAAGCCCAAGAAGCCCGCGCTGTTGAAATGGGGAATCATCGCCCTGGTTGCCTCGGTCATCCTTATTGGACTATGGCTGGTGCTTGGAAATTCATCCTCGCCAACCACGTCTTCCGGGTTTAACGCATCCGAGCCGGTGCTCGACCCGGACGACCCGCGCAGCCGCAAGGCTGATAGGCTTCCGAGCAAGTTTCCGGACAACTAGGCTTCCCCGCCTCATTCCATGACGACGATTCCCGCCGAGAAGCTCGACAAGCTCGTCGCCCGTTGGCAGACGGTGCAAGGCAGCCTCGCCGCGCGCGCCGACCAGGACAGCTACGTGCAGCTCTCCCGCGAGTTCGCCGAGCTCGATCCCATCGTGGCGACGATCAACGCGTTGCGCGTGGCGCAGCACGAGCGTGACGGCCTGCAAGAAATCATCGATGACCGCAGCTCCGATCAGGCGATGAAGGATCTCGCCTGGGAGGAGATCGGCGGGCTCGATGAGAAGATCGAGCAACTCGAGCACGAATTGAAGGTGCGGCTTCTGCCCAAGGACGAAGCCGACGAGAAGAGCGCGATCCTCGAACTGCGGGCCGGCACCGGCGGCGAGGAGGCGGCGCTGTTCGCCGGCGATCTGTTCCGCATGTATCAGCGCTATGCCGACCGGCACGGCTGGAAGGTCAATGTCCTATCGGCGAGCGAGTCGGCCACGGGCGGCTACAAGGAGATCATCGCCAATATCACCGGCAAGGGCGTGTTCGCGCGGATGAAGTACGAGTCCGGTGTGCACCGGGTGCAGCGCGTGCCGGAGACGGAGGCGCAAGGACGCATCCACACCTCGGCGGCGACCGTGGCGGTGCTTCCCGAGGCCGAGGATGTCGATATCAAGATCGACGACAAGGATTTACGCATCGACGTGTACCGGGCGAGCGGACCCGGCGGTCAGTCGGTCAACACCACCGACAGCGCGGTCCGCATCACGCACATGCCTTCGGGCCTCGTGGTGATCCAGCAGGACGAGAAGTCCCAGCACAAGAACAGGGCCAAGGCCATGAAGGTGTTGCGCGCGCGGCTCTACGATATGGAGCGGGCCAAGCTTGACGCGGAGCGGGCGCAGGACCGTCGCAGCCAGATCGGCACCGGCGACCGCTCCCAGCGCATCCGCACCTATAACTTCCCCCAAGGCCGGGTCACCGATCACCGGATCGGCCTCACCACGCATCAGCTCCAATATGTGCTCGAAGGCGAGCCGGCTCTGGACGAGATCATCGATGCGCTGATCACCGAGGATCAAACGAGCCAGCTCTCCGCCATGGAGGAGCAGTGACGAGGACGCTCGACCAGGCGCAGGTCGCAACGGCGCGGGCGTTGCGGGATGGCGACGCCGAGACGCCGATGCTCGATGCGCGGCTCCTTCTCCGCCTTGCCACCGGGCTTAGTCACGAGGCCCTCATCGCCCATGGGCGGGAGCCGATTGCGGCGGCCGAAGCGGCGCGGCTTGCCGGCTATGTCGCGCGGCGTCTCGCCGGCGAGCCCGTGTCACGCATCACGGGCATGCGCGATTTCTACGGCCGCGACTTCCTCATCGATTCCGAAACCCTGGATCCGCGTCCCGATACGGAGACGCTGGTCGATGCGGCGCTCGAGGCGATCGCGCGGGACGGTTCAAAGGATCGGCCGCTCAAACTGCTCGATCTCGGCACCGGCTCGGGATGCATCCTCCTGACATTGCTGGCCGAGCTGCCGCTGGCCGAGGGCGTCGGCACCGACGCCTCCGAGGGCGCGCTACGGGTCGCAGGCGAGAATGCGCGGCGGCTCGGGGTTGCGGCGCGCGCCCGTTTCCTCGCCGCCGACTGGTTCGACGGCGTGGAGGGGGCATTCGACCTGATCGTCTCGAACCCACCCTATATCCCGGGCGCCGAGATTGCGGGTCTTGCCCGGGAGGTCGCCGTCTACGACCCGAGGCGTGCGCTCGACGGCGGCCCGGACGGGCTCGATGCCTACCGGCGCATCGCCAAGGGGGCGGCGGCCCGTTTGGCGCCGGGCGGGCGGCTTTTGCTCGAGATCGGGGCTTCCCAGGCCGATTCGGTCCTCAACCTCTTACGGCGGGCCGGTTTTTTGGTGGACGAGGGGTCCGTGCGCCGGGACCTTGGCGGCCGGCCCCGCTGTGTCCTGGCCGGAAGCCCCTGGGGAGAGGCAAAAATGCGCTTGGAAAACCGGGAGGGGCAGAGTAGCTTTGTGGTAACGAATTGACGATATGCGGCCTGCGCGGGGCAACTTTAGCGCGGCCGGTTGCATGGCAGCTGAAGCGGGACCCTCGTGAACCTCGATTGACAGGCGGTGTGCCTCTCGGGTTGTTCTAGGAACGCTCAATCGCCCATCAGATTTTGGTTGGCTGGCGCTAGCCCAAAGAATTCAGGACACGTGCGCCGGGAACCGACCCAAGACAAGGCAGCAACAAAAAAAGAAAACGTTGAAGGCTGCATGGCCGATCCGGCTTTCAAGGGCAAAGCGGGCCCAAGTGGGCGGCACTTTTTGAGAGTTGAGCAGGGAGCAAGGACGCGGCTTTCGAGCCGCCAATCAGGTGAACAAGGCTTATGAGGCAAGGACAGCAGAACCGTAGGGGCCGCGGCCGCGGTCGCAAGACCCAGAATCCATTGGCACGGAACTACGAGTCGAACGGACCCGACGTGAAGATCCGCGGGACCGCGGCGCATGTCGCCGAGAAATACATGTCGCTCGCGCGCGACGCGCTCGCCTCCGGCGACATGGTGACGGCGGAGAGCTATCTCCAGCACGCCGAGCACTACAACCGGATCATCATGGCGGCGCAGCAGCAGCAGCTCGCCCCGCAGCAGGGCGGTCAGCCCAGCGAGGCGCCGAACGGCGGCGGACGATATAACCGCTGGCATTCGGACCCGGACGAGGACACCTCCGAAGAGGAGGCAGCCGAGGCGGTCGGGCAGGGCGCCCAGGACCGCCAGGAGCGGCCCGATCGTGAGCGCACGGGTGGCGGCGGCCAGGACCGTGAGCGCCACGCGGGCAACCGGGAGCATCATCCGGGCAACCGCGAGCGTGGCCGTGGCCGCCAAGGGGCCAATGGCAGCGGCGAAGGCGTGCAGGATGCAAACGGCTCCGAGCCGGCCGAGGCGCAAGACTCCGACGAAGAGAACGCTCCCGATACGGTGAGCTAGCCACGCGCGTTCCAGGCCGTTGCGATCATCGTCCAGCGATCACAGCCCCTAACGGTTCGGTAACGGAGATGGGCGCGGCCGGCGGCGCGCGCCAGACGGCTAGACTTGCGTTTGGTCAAGTCGGGCCCCCTTTTTGTGCGCTAAACGGCTCGCTATATGTCCGTTAACGAGCCCCTGGTAAGAGGCTCGAAACCGGCTCCCGCCACCATCAATCGATCTTTTTCGGCCGCGTCCGCGCGTGGCCCGATCAACAGGGAAGATCATGGATTTCGAGAAGCTTTCCGACCGCCTCAAGGGATTCCTCCAAGCCGCGCAGACCATTGCGGTGCGCGATGGGAACCCGCAGATCACCCCTGAGCACCTGTTAAAGGCGCTGCTCGACGATCCGGAAGGGCTTGCCGCCGGGCTGATCGGCCGCGCGGGCGGCGACGCCAAGACGGCGCTCCAGCGCACCGACACCGCGCTCGCCAAGCTGCCCAAGGTGTCCGGCTCGGGCGCGACCCAGCCGCAGATGACGCCGGGGCTTCACGCGTGCTCGACCAGGCCGAGCAGATGGCGACCAAGGCGGGCGACAGCATTCGTCACCGTCGAGCGCGCGCTCCAGGCGCTCGCCTGACGAAGGAGGGCGAGACCGCGAGCATTCTCAAGGATGCCGGCGTCACGCCGCAGAGCCTGAACGAGGCGATCAACGATTTGCGCAAGGGCCGCACCGCGGATTCGGCCGGCGCCGAGCAGCAATATGACGCTTTGAAGAAATATACGCGCGACTTCACGGAAGCCGCCGCGAAGGGCGAGCTCGACCCCGTGATCGGCCGCGACGAGGAGATCCGCCGCACCATCCAGGTGCTCTCCCGCCGCACCAAGAATAACCCCGTGCTGATCGGCGAGCCGGGCGTCGGCAAGACCGCCATCGTCGAGGGGCTGGCGCACCGCATCGTCCAGGGCGACGTGCCGGAGAGCCTGAAGGACAAGAAGGTGCTGTCGCTCGACATGGGTTCGCTCATCGCCGGCGCGAAATATCGCGGCGAGTTCGAGGAGCGGCTCAAGGCCGTGCTCAGCGAGATCGAGTCCTCCCACGGCCAGATCATCCTGTTCATCGACGAGATGCATACGCTGGTCGGCGCCGGCAAGGCGGACGGCGCCATGGACGCCTCCAACCTGCTCAAGCCCGCGCTCGCCCGCGGCACGCTCCATTGCGTCGGCGCCACCACGCTCGACGAGTACCGCAAGCACGTGGAGAAGGACGCGGCGCTCGCACGGCGCTTCCAGCCGGTGTTCGTGGCCGAGCCCACGGTGGAGGACACCATCTCCATCCTGCGCGGCCTGAAAGAAAAGTACGAGCTGCATCACGGCGTGCGCATCTCGGACGCCGCGCTCGTCACCGCGGCGACGCTGTCCAACCGCTACATCACCGACCGCTTCCTGCCCGACAAGGCGATCGACCTCGTGGACGAGGCCGCGTCGCGCTTGCGCATGCAGGTCGACTCCAAGCCCGAGGAGCTCGACGAGCTCGACCGGCGCATCATGCAGCTCAAGATCGAGCGCGAGGCGCTGAAGAAGGAAACCGACACCGCCTCGAAGGACCGGCTGGCGAAGCTCGAGAAGGAGCTCGTCAATCTGGAGGAGGAGGCGAACGCGCTCGCCCAGCGCTGGCACGAGGAGAAGGAGAAGATGGCCGGCGCGCAGAAGATCAAGGAAGACCTCGATCACGCGCGCATCGAGCTCGAGCAGGCGCAGCGCAAGGGCGACCTGGCGAAAGCCGGCGAGCTCGCCTACGGCGTGATCCCCGATCTCGAGGCGAAGCTGAAGACACTCGAAGAGGAAGAGGGCAAAGCCGGCGGCCTGGCGCAGGAAGTGGTGGAACCCGACATGATCGCGCAGGTCGTGTCGCGCTGGACCGGCATCCCCGTCGACAAGATGCTCGAAGGCGAGCGCGAGAAGCTGCTCGCCATGGAGACGGAGATCGCCAAGCGCGTGGTCGGCCAGAAGGAGGCGGTCGAGGCCGTGTCGACGGCGGTGCGCCGCAGCCGCGCAGGGCTCCAAGACCCCAACCGGCCGATGGGCTCGTTCATGTTCTTGGGCCCGACCGGCGTCGGCAAGACGGAGCTTTCCCGCGCGCTCGCCGAGTTCCTGTTCGACGACGAGCACGCCATCCTGCGCGTCGACATGTCGGAATATATGGAGAAGCACGCGGTAGCCCGGCTCATCGGCGCGCCGCCCGGCTATGTCGGCTACGAGGAGGGCGGCGCGCTCACCGAGGCCGTCCGCCGGCGCCCCTATCAGGTCATCCTGTTCGACGAGATCGAGAAGGCGCATCCGGACGTGTTCAACGTGCTGCTCCAGGTGCTCGACGACGGCCGGCTCACCGACGGCCAGGGCCGCACGGTCGACTTCCGCAACACGCTCATCATCATGACGTCCAATCTCGGCTCCGAATATCTCGTCAACCAGAAGGAGGGCGAGGATAGCGAGGCCGTGGAGAGCCAGGTCATGGACGTGGTGCGCGGCCATTTCCGGCCCGAGTTCCTCAACCGCGTGGACGAGATCATCCTGTTCCACCGGCTGAAGCGCGAGCACATGGGGCGCATCGTCGATATCCAGATGGAGCGGCTGCGCAAGCTCCTGGCCGACCGCAAGATCACGATTCGTGCTCGACGATCAGGCCAAGGACTGGCTCGGCAACAAGGGCTACGACCCGGCCTATGGCGCGCGGCCCTTGAAGCGCGTGATCCAGAAATTCGTGCAAGACCCGCTCGCCGAGATGATCCTGCAAGGCAAGATCCACGACGGCGAGACGGTGAAGGTCACCGCCGGCAAGGACGGCCTCTTGTTCAACGGCGAAGTCGCGAAGCAGAAGGCCGCTTAGCAATTCCTCAAGTCGGGCCCCCTTTTTGTGCGCTAAACGGCTCGCTATATGTCCGTTAACGAGCCCCTGGTAAGAGGCTCGAAACCGGCTCCCGCCACCATCAATCGATCTTTTTCGGCCGCGTCCGCGCCTGGCCCGATCAACAGGGAAGATCATGGATTTCGAGAAGCTTTCCGACCGCCTCAAGGGATTCCTCCAAGCCGCGCAGACCATTGCGGTGCGCGATGGGAACCCGCAGATCACCCCTGAGCACCTCCTGAAGGCGCTGCTCGACGATCCGGAGGGGCTTGCCGCCGGGCTGATCGGCCGCGCGGGCGGCGACGCCAAGACGGCGCTGCAGCGCACCGACACCGCGCTCGCCAAGCTGCCCAAGGTGTCCGGCTCGGGCGCGACCCAGCCGCAGATGACGCCCGGCCTCTCCCGCGTGCTCGACCAGGCCGAGCAGATGGCGACCAAGGCGGGCGACTGCATTCGTCACCGTCGAGCGGGCGCTCCAGGCGCTCAGCCATGACGAAGGAAGGCGAGACCGCGAGCATTCTCAAGGATGCCGGCGTCACGCCGCAGAGCCTCAACGAGGCGATCAACGATTTGCGCAAGGGCCGCACCGCGGATTCGGCCGGCGCCGAGCAGCAATATGACGCCTTGAAGAAATATACGCGCGACTTCACGGAAGCCGCCGCGAAGGGCGAGCTCGATCCCGTGATCGGCCGCGACGAGGAGATCCGCCGCACCATCCAGGTGCTCTCCCGCCGCACCAAGAACAACCCCGTGCTGATCGGCGAGCCCGGCGTCGGCAAGACCGCCATCGTCGAGGGGCTGGCGCACCGCATCGTCCAGGGCGACGTGCCGGAGAGCCTGAAGGACAAGAAGGTGCTGTCGCTCGACATGGGTTCGCTCATCGCCGGCGCGAAATATCGCGGCGAGTTCGAGGAGCGGCTCAAGGCCGTGCTCAGCGAGATCGAGTCCTCCCACGGCCAGATCATCCTCTTCATCGACGAGATGCATACGCTGGTCGGCGCCGGCAAGGCGGACGGCGCCATGGACGCCTCCAACCTGCTCAAGCCCGCGCTCGCCCGCGGCACGCTCCATTGCGTCGGCGCCACCACGCTCGACGAGTACCGCAAGCACGTGGAGAAGGACGCGGCGCTCGCAAGGCGCTTCCAGCCGGTGTTCGTGGCCGAGCCCACGGTGGAGGACACCATCTCCATCCTGCGCGGCCTGAAAGAAAAGTACGAGCTGCATCACGGCGTGCGCATCTCGGACGCCGCGCTCGTCACCGCGGCGACGCTGTCCAACCGCTACATCACCGACCGCTTCCTGCCCGACAAGGCGATCGACCTCGTGGACGAGGCCGCGTCGCGCTTGCGCATGCAGGTCGACTCCAAGCCCGAGGAGCTCGACGAGCTCGACCGGCGCATCATGCAGCTCAAGATCGAGCGCGAGGCGCTGAAGAAGGAAACCGACACCGCCTCGAAGGACCGGCTGGCGAAGCTCGAGAAGGAGCTCGTCAATCTGGAGGAGGAGGCGAACGCGCTCGCCCAGCGCTGGCACGAGGAGAAAGAGAAGATGGCCGGCGCGCAGAAGATCAAGGAAGACCTCGATCATGCGCGCATCGAGCTCGAGCAGGCGCAGCGCAAAGGCGACCTGGCGAAAGCCGGCGAGCTCGCCTACGGCGTGATCCCCGATCTCGAGGCGAAGCTGAAGACACTCGAAGAGGAAGAGGGCAAGGCCGGCGGCCTGGCGCAGGAAGTGGTGGAACCCGACATGATCGCGCAGGTCGTGTCGCGCTGGACCGGCATCCCCGTCGACAAGATGCTCGAAGGCGAGCGCGAGAAGCTGCTCGCCATGGAGACGGAGATCGCCAAGCGCGTGGTCGGCCAGAAGGAGGCGGTCGAGGCCGTGTCGACGGCGGTGCGCCGCAGCCGCGCCGGGCTCCAAGACCCCAACCGGCCGATGGGCTCGTTCATGTTCTTGGGCCCGACCGGCGTCGGCAAGACGGAGCTTTCCCGCGCGCTCGCCGAGTTCCTGTTCGACGACGAGCACGCCATCCTGCGCGTCGACATGTCGGAATATATGGAGAAGCACGCGGTGGCCCGGCTCATCGGCGCGCCGCCCGGCTATGTCGGCTACGAGGAGGGCGGCGCGCTCACCGAAGCCGTGCGGCGGCGCCCCTATCAGGTCATCCTGTTCGACGAGATCGAGAAGGCGCATCCGGACGTGTTCAACGTGCTGCTCCAGGTGCTCGACGACGGCAGGCTCACCGACGGCCAGGGCCGCACGGTCGACTTCCGCAACACGCTCATCATCATGACGTCCAATCTCGGCTCCGAATATCTCGTCAACCAGAAGGAGGGCGAGGATAGCGAGGCCGTGGAGAGCCAGGTCATGGACGTGGTGCGCGGCCATTTCCGGCCCGAGTTCCTCAACCGCGTGGACGAGATCATCCTGTTCCACCGGCTGAAGCGCGAGCACATGGGGCGCATCGTCGATATCCAGATGGAGCGCCTGCGCAAGCTCCTCACCGATCGCAAGATCACGATTGTGCTCGACGATCAGGCCAAGGACTGGCTCGGCAACAAGGGCTACGACCCGGCCTATGGCGCGCGGCCCTTGAAGCGCGTGATCCAGAAATTCGTGCAAGACCCGCTCGCCGAGATGATCCTGCAAGGCAAGATCCACGACGGCGAGACGGTGAAGGTCACCGCCGGCAAGGATGGCCTCTTGTTCAACGGCGAAGTCGCAAAGCAGAAGGCCGCTTAGGCTTGGCGCCGGTTACAGAAATGCGCCATCCAAGCTTGCACCTGAGTGAGAGGTCCCGGACCTCCTAGCTCGAAAGGAACCGTCGCCGCACCCATGCGGCGATTATGATCACGGCTGCAGCAACGAGCGCGATGCAGAGGATTTTCGTCGCGAGGCTCTCTTGGCCCAACAGCTGAGCCAGCTGATCGCCGAAAAGCACAAGCGCCGGCGCCCAAATCAGCGCGGATAAGATGTTCGCAACGTAGAAGCGCAAAGACGGCATGCGCATCATGCCGGCCGCCAAAGGCGCTACCGCACGCAAGGGCCCGAAGAAGCGGCCGATGAAAACGCTCCTACCCCCAAAGCGCTCGAAAAAGCGAATACCGCGCGGAAGCATCTCCGGATGACTTCGAAACGGCCATATGCTTGGGAGAACGGGTCCAAATTTCTTGCCGAGCCAGAATGAAACCGCGTCGCCCAGGACGGCGCCGACGATCCCCGCAAGGATCGATGGAAGCGGATTGAGTACGCCCTCGGACACCAGGGTGCCTGCGGCAATGAGCATGGCAGTGCCCGGAAACAGCAGACTGAGAAAAACGAAGGACTCCCCAAAGGCCGTAAGCCCGATGACGAATATCGCCCAGTCGGGATTAGCCTTGATAAAGGCCATGGCGTGGGCCGCGAGATCGTTCATCTCATCACTCGCCGGAACTAGACGTCCGCTTCGGGGGCAGACCGGAACGACGGGCCGACGAGTATCGCGTCGGATTCTGGCCGGCGGCGGACAGTGCCGGCAGAGTCTTAGCTTTTGTGGAAGGCCATTGTCTTCAGTGCATCAATGGTCGGGCGACACGTCCCCCTGCGCATGCGCCACGGGCGTCGGCGCGAGGCGGCCTTGCGCGGGCTCAAGCACCACGGACGCCAGCCCGCGCGCTTGCCATTCCGCGAAGGTCGCCATCCTCAGGCCGAGCCGCGCATAGTCGACCGCGTAGTAACCGTTGGGCTGCAGGCGCACGGCCTCGCGCCACGCGGGATCGGCCAACAGGTCCTGCGCCATCACGCCGACCTGCACCGTGTCCGACCATAGGTAGCGGAAGCTGTAGAGCTTGATGCCGTTCGCCAGGGTCGCGAGAGGCACGATGTCCCGCTTCAGGCGCGCGTCTGACGCGATACAGCCGCCGGGGGGCGACGCCTGCCCTGGCACGCACGCCGGCAGTTTCTTCTTCTTGGAGGCCGCCTGCTTCTTCTGGAGTTGCTGCAGCTGTTTCTTCTGCTGCGGCGTCACCGACTTCTGCAGCTGCTGCAGCTGCTTCTTCTGCTGCGGCGTCACCGACTTTTGCAGCTGCTGCAGCTTCTTCTTCTGCTGCTGCGGCGTCAGCGACTTCTTCTGCAGTTGCTGCAGCTGTTTCTTCTGCTGCGGCGTCACCGACTTCTGCAGCTTCTGCAGCTGCTTCTTCTGCTGCGGCGTCGCCGACTTCTGCAGTTGCTGCAGCTGCTTCTTCTGCTGCGGCGTCACCTGCTGCTGCGGCGTCGGCGTCACCTGTTGCTGCGGCGTCGGCGTCACCTGTTGCTGCGGCGTCGGTGTCACCTGCTGCTGTGGCGGCGGCGGTGTGGTTGTGTTCGGCGGCTGTTGTATGGTCTGCGCGTGTGAAAAATCAATTTTCGGCACGCACTCAAGACCGGAATGGCCAGACACAGTATGGGTGTCAGGCGGACAGGTGCAATCCTTGAGGGCGCCAATTGGGCAGTTGGCAGTCGGTGCGGTCACGTTGCCCTGTTGTTGCTGCTGAGGCTGCTGCGTCGGCGTCTGTATCTGCTTGACGATCGGCGGCGGCAGCGTGGTCGTGTTCTGCTGCTGCGTCGGCGTCTGTATCTGCTTGACGATCGGCGGCGGCAGGGTGGTCGTGTTCTGCTGCTGCTGAGGTTGCTGCGTCGGTGTCTGGGTTGCGGCCTTCGGCGCACCACCGCCTTTGCCGCCGCCGCCTTTCGCGCCGGTAAATCCCTTCGGAGCGCCGCCGCTTTGCTGGGTTGCGCCTTTTGGCGCACCGCCGCCTTTGCCGCCGGGTCCGCCCTGCTTGAAGCCGGCATTGGGAATGCCGCCGCCGCCACCTTTGCCGCCGCCTTGGAAGCCGCCTCTGCCGAAGCCGAACACCGGCGCGTTGGAGAGATTGACGCAAGAATTGCCGACGAGCGTGAGGTTCGGCGGACAGAAGGCCTGACGGTTCGGGAAATGTCCGTTGCTACCGGGCGGGAACGGCCCGCGATTGAACTGCCGCACGCAGACATTCCCGACCACGACGCCGCCATCGGGGCATTCGTTCAGCGTGCCGTGGCAGCGGTCGTTATACCAATAGGGTCTGCGCGACGGGCACAGGCAGAGCTTCTGGCGCTTGTCGTAATAGGTGCCGCCGATGCAGTTGCGCTCCCGGCGCGGGATGCAGGTCTTGCCGGTCCAATAGGGGAAGGTGGCCGGGCAGGCGCACGCCCCGTTCGCGTCGCGGATCCGTCCGCCGCCGCAATAGTCGACTTGCGGCTCGGCCGCGACTGGTGCCGCCGCCGCAATGACCGCCGCGCCCTGCGCAAGCCTGGTCGTTGATCGGGTCGGCATCGCCCGGCGCGGGCTCGGTGAACAACGACAGAAGCAACGGTAGGTCGATCTCGCCGGTGGTCTGCAAGCCGACCTGTTCCTGATAGGCCTTGATGGCCGCGGCGGTCTTGCGCCCGGGCTTGCCGTCGGCGGGGCCGGCGTCGAAGCCCGCATCGTTCAAGGCCTGCTGCACGTCACGCGCGCTGCTGGCCGTCGGCACGCCGCCCCATGACACGCCGGTGCAGCTTGTCACCTGTCCTCCGGCATGGCGCGGCAGGGTGAAAGTGATCAAGACGGAGGTCGATTGGCCCGGCTCGAGATCGACCGACGGATTGGTGCAGACGGCCCCGCCGCCCATTTCCTGACAGAACCAGGGCTGGGGGCTGGCGCTCGAAAGGCTAGCACCAAGGGGGGCCACGGACGCGGCGAGGACGAGCTCGCCATTGAATGGCTGCCCACCGCTATTCGTGGCGGTCACGCTCATCGCACAGGATTCGCCGCCCGTGCACGCGCCCTGGGACGTCATGGCAAGCGAGATGTCGGGCGGCGGTGGCGGCGCCTCGGTGACAGCCGGGGAAGGCGGCGGCGTTTCATCGGTTTCGCTGGATGCAGGGAACTCAGGCGCCGTATTCCCGAGCTTCTCCAGATAGGCGCGGGCCAGGTCGGCGCGGAAGCCTTGCGGATAAGCGTTCAGGAATGCGTCCCAGGCTTCGACGGTGCCGAGCTCCTTTGCCGCCTCGAACGCGTCCTTCTCGGCGACGGCCGAGGACTCCGTCGGGCTCGCCGTTGCGTCGGGCGCTTCCGTCGCGTCAGCCGGCGGCGCGGCCGTCTCGGTTTCTTCCGCAGCAGGGGCTGGCTCGTTCGCGAGCCGCTTCAGATAGGCGCGGGCCAGGTCGGCGCGGAAGCCTTCCGGGAAATTGCTCAGGAACGCGTCCCAGGCTTCGACGGTGCCGAGCTCCTTCGCCGCGTCGTAAGCCTCCTTTTCCTCGTGCCTCGCTCGATGTCTCTTCCGCGCTCGGCGGTGCAGCCGGGGCCTCCGCCGCCTCCGGCGCAGGGGATGTCGTTTCTGTTTCCTCGTCGGCAGGGGCTTCGGATGTCTCATCCGCGAGCCGCTTCACATAGGCGCGGGCCAGGTCGGCGCGGAAGCCGGTGGGGAAATTGTTCAGGAACGCTTCCCAAGCTTCCAGCGTGCCGAGTTCCTTCGCCCCCTCGTAGGCCTCTTTCTCGTCGCTCTCGTCAGCCTGCTGTGCCTCGTCTTGCTTCGCCGCTTCGCCGGCCTGCTCATCCGTCGCCGCGGCCGCCGGCAGGCTCTTCCGTCTCTATCGCGTCTTCGGATCCGGCGGCGCTACCGGGCTCTCCCTCGGGATAGACCGGCTCGGGCTGCGAGGGGGAGGGCGGCTCGCCGGTATGAGGTTCGGACGGGGCGTCCGCCGCGACCGTGGGCGGCACCACAACGGTCTCTTCCGCGTGGGCGGGGTTACTTTGGGCGCCAAACACGATCGGGGCACAGATAATTGCGCCGGAAAGCAGCCACACGCACCGACGCAATATCATTTGAGCAAATCCCTCACGAGCCCAGCGGATAAATCCATACAAGTGTCACCCATAGACCGCAGGTGAGCAACACATAATGGCCGATCGAGATTTTCCGCCCGTGACAAGCAGAAGACATTTGCTGGGGCCAGCCGAATTTCCCCTTTAAAACCAAAGCAGATGTGGTCTCATCTGCTCACCCACATTTTGTGCTGGCGAGCGAGCTCATAAGACTTGAGCATGGGCCCCGCAAATGTAAGGGATGCTGGAATTCGATCCCGCCTCAGGCGTGGATCAACGTCTATTCCCACGCCCTTCTTATTTGTGAAGCAGAGTTTGCCACTCCACGGGCACCAGCCCGGCCGGTCCGGGCACGGGTTGATCGAGTGGATGGGAATGCGGTGCCGGAAGCTCCGGACCGACAAAGACGTCGGCGGTACGGTAGTCGTAGAACCACCGCTCTCCGGGCTCGAAGCTCGTGATGACAGGATGGCCTGTCTCTGCGTGATGTTTCGATGCGTGCTGATTTGGCGAACTATCGCAACAGCCAATATGGCCGCATTCGGCACATCGGCGGAGATGGAACCACCACCCGCCGGCCGCCAAGCATTCCGCGCAGCCTGTACCGCTCGGCTCGGCTGATGGATTGATGCCGTCTCTTTGAGACCTCATGGGTGCCTCCGACTGCGTTTGCGCCTTCAGCAGCAAGATAGATTTAGACCACTGTTCCAACAATGGCGCCGATACCAGCCGTCAATGCCATCGCCAAGGCACCCCAAAAGGTGACGCGCACGATTGGCCTCAGGACCGCAGCACCCCCCGTTCTTGCCCCGAGCCAGCCGAGCAGAGCCAAAAAGGCCAGCGAGCCTACCGACACGATTGGAATAAGGACGCTCGACGGCGCGAGAATCACGAGCGCGAGAGGGGCGGCCGCGCCGACGGAGAAAGTCGCGGCTGATGTGAGTGCCGCCTGCACTGGTCGTGTCGTCGTAATCTCCGATATTCCGAGTTCGTCCCTTGCATGGGCGCCAAGCGCGTCCTTGGCCATAAGCTGCGCGGCGACTTGGCGGGCGAGGCCGGCTTCGACGCCGCGCTTCACATATATGCCGGCAAGTTCCTCTTTCTCGAATTCCGGATCCTCCAGAAGCTCGCGCTTCTCCCTTTCAAGGTCCGCCTGTTCCGTATCGGATTGGGAACTCACCGAGACATACTCTCCGGCCGCCATGGACATTGCGCCGGCCACGAGGCCGGCGATGCCTGCGAGCAGGATGTCGCCCTTGGAAGCCCCTGCCGCAGCGACGCCAAGGATCAAACTGGCGGTGGAGATGATCCCGTCATTCGCCCCGAGCACGGCTGCACGGAGCCAGCCGATCCGCCCGACAAGATGACTCTCCTTATGCACACTTCGCATGGGGTTATGCCTCAAGAGGTCTCAGGGCGCGTCTTGCGGCTTCCGGCTCAGAATCTTGCGGCCCGTAAACATTGCCGAAATGATACCGCCACCTTCGCGTAACTCGGTCACGATCGCTCCGACGATATGGACGGCGATCATAAGAAGAAGTGCATAGAAGGTCCAATAGTGAACCGCCACAAACGGCGAACGGAAAGAACGCATCGCGTCCCACGCCGTGGGGTCGACGCCGGTCTTGCTATAGGGAGCAATCGTCGATGGGTCGACCCCGGGTGCTGCGATCCAGTCGGCAATCCAATGACCGAATGGCGGGTAGTAGATATCCGTCCCAGCGAGAACGAGGCCCGTTGCCGCCTGCACCACAAGAAGCGCGAGGAGCGCCGAGACCATGAGACGCGCAACGGGATTGTGCCCCAGGTAGGCATTGGCATCGCCGCGGATCAACGCACGCAAGTAGCTCTTGAGCTCGGTGCCGTAGCCCTTGCCAAAGGGGAGAATTGCCGACCAGCTCGCGTGGCGATTGCCAATGAAGGCCCAGACGATGCGCCAACCCAAATTGATCGCGAACACGTAGCCGACCAAGACGTGGGTGGTCTTCAAGAGGGTCTTGCCGGCGTCGGTCACGCCAAGCTCTTTGTCAAAAAGAATGGCGGTTCCGATGGCGGCCAGGGCAACGATACATACGAAGTTGATCCAATGGAACCACCGCGTCGGTCCGTCCCACACGGGATAAGACTGCAAGTCCACCTGCGTCATGCGACCTCTCTTTGTTAGCCCTCAAAGGCCAGTTTGCTTCGTCCATAAGTCCTGATGTGCGCCCGAGCCCCACGCAAAGGCATGCCTTGAGACCTCATAAGCAGACGTCCTTCAATCTGCGCACACGCGTTCAAAAGGTGCCCCGCCAACCTGACAGCAAGCTGACGACCCGCCTCCTGCGCCTGGAAGCCTAGGGATCGGCGCCTTGGCGCGCAGTAGGTTCTAGCCGGCTGCGTGATGCGCCGCTGGCGGCAGTTGGCCGAGTAGGGCAACGACGCAGATTACCGCAACCCCCAATGCGACCTCCATCGCCGTGAAAACGCAAATGCGCCGGAGCGCGTTCCTTTGTGCGCTGCTTGTGGCGCTCGTCGAATCGAGTCTCGGCGTCAACCCAAGCCGATTGGCTCCGGCGAAGGCCAGCATGGCAAGAAAGAGCGCCCCCTTCAGCAGAACGAGGCGGCCGTAGTTGGTCGTAACAAGGTCCCGCCCCCCGTTCAACATGAACCAGGTGTTGATCACGCCGCTTGCGGCAAGTCCTGCGACCGCCAGCACGGCAAGGGACGAAAAGCGTCGAATGAACTGGAACCGCTCCACCGACGGCATCTCGACGCGTGGCCTGATCAATAGGAGCAAGGGGATCAAGCCACCCACCCAAGCAGCGGCGGTGACCAGATGAACGACGTCACTTGCGGCGTGGACATCGCCTCCGATGCCCAAGCCTCCGCCGCCGTGACCGCACCAAGCGAGACTCGCCACGAATCCAGTGCTGAGCGATGCGGCGGCCCAGGCCGCCGGCATGGCTGAACACGTCACGAGCAGTCGCACCAAAACGAGAGCCGCGAGAACGATGGCAAGGGCAAGTCGTATTTCGGAGACGCGGCCGAATTGGGTCTCGGTAAGGAAGGCCCGGGCGGTGCCGTTCGTCAGCGCCTCAATGATGGAGCTGTGACCGATCTCGGCCGCGAGTAGGAGCAGCCAAAGGGCCCCTGACACGATGGCGAACCCAAGTGCCGCAAGCATGAGCCCGTAGAGCTGCCTTTGCTTGCGCCCTAGAAGCACGTCATGCGGGTTCAGCGCCGGCGCGACGACAACGAGAGAGAAGATCGCCGCGCCGGCGATTAGGATGCTGGACGCGAACTGAACAGCCCGCGCTACGACAATCAGATCAAACATTGGAGCGCGCTTTCATCGCGCCCGGCACGATCATCGTCCGACATGGAAGCTGAAGCTCCCTTGCGTGGTGTGCGTGTCGACCGATAGCGCGTGCCAGGTCACTGTGTAAGTGCCGGGTGGCAGAGTCTTCAGGCTGACGCGCATCACGTTGCCGCTGACGCTCTTACCGCGGTCAACGCGGGCGCCGGCCGAATTGCGGACCTCCGCCCCGCTGAACTTCGGCTCGAGCTGCTCCGTGAAATAGAGCGTGACCTGATGCGCGGAGGCGACGGTGCTGCCGACCGAAGGAACCGCGTGATCGAGCATGGCGTGTGCCTGAGCGGCGGTCGTCACGCCAAGGAGCATCGCTGCGAGTGCGAGAGTATGTAGCTTGCTCATGCTAGTGCTCCATCGAATTTCCGCCGCCGAACAGCGGCTTGCCGATCGAACGGGGAAAGATGTCGTCGAGGTAGAGGTGGAGTTGGCCGACGACGCCGATCCCATCGCCGCTTGCGCGATTGATGGGGATGATGGCTTCGGCGGCGAGCTGGAATTTGTCGGCGACGTAGATCACCCCGGGATTGACCGTCCCGGTCGTTGGCTCTTCTCCGTCGAAATTCGACACTTCCGAGGAGAGGTCCAGCTCCACGAGCGGGATCAGGTGATTGACGAACTCAGGCAGGCCGAAGTCCCGCACGCTCGATTTGAGGTAGGGCATGCTGTATTGCAACGTGCCACCCCACACGATCGAGTGCGCATTGGGCGTCGTGTCGATCAGTCCCGTGGTCTCGTCGACGGCGGTCGTCGAGTCCTTGGTCGGGAGTGCATATCCGACCTGTCCTGTGATGGCGAACGGCTTTAGCAGCGGCGTCTGCAGGAATCCGAGACCCTTGCCGAAGAACAGCCGTCGGCGTGAGTGTGGTGAACGACTCGGCATCGACAGCGTTGCTGCCTGTCTTGCCCCAATCTGCGTCGAGCGAGACGGACATCGCAAGCTCGCGGTCGGCATCTCTCACGAATTGATATTTGAAGCTGGTTCCGAGATTGTCGAAGCCTGAAGCGGTTCCCCCTCCCGGCGTATCGAGATGGATCCACGCCTCCTCGAAGGAGATGCCGAAATTCGGCGTGATGGTTTTCGAGTATTCTCCGGCGATGTCGAGTTCTCGCGCCGAAGGATCATCGCCATTCTTGAACCCGGCGACGGTCGGCAGCGACAGCTCGTCGGCGACGCATGGGTCGTCGACAGCGATTGTCGCGGGAAAGAACCGGTTGCCGACGACGCAGTGAGCATTCGCCGGAAGCGAAAGCCCAAGCGACAGCAGGCCCGCAGCCGCGAGCTGCCTCGTGATGTGTTTCATAACTACCCCCAAAAAGGTTGCCACGCAGGACCCGCCGCCGTCGCGCTCACGCCGAGCGGGCAGGCCGATGGCCGTTGTCTCTTGCCGGGCCTTGGTGGGCCCGGCGGATCGGCGTCTTTGTGATTAGGCCGGGAGGTTGGGGGGACCGCGATTTTGTGGCGTCCGGCGCACGCCCCGCGTGTCGGGCTCTTCGTGCGTGACGAGAACGGCCGATGCGGTTTCGACCGGGAGAACGACACTCTCGGCGTGCACCAGGGCGGCAGCGGCAAAGCCGGCATAGCCGTCGCAGAAGGGGCACTTCTTTTTCGGAGCCGAGGGATCGTCCGGAGTGGGTGCCTCACGGTCGGCGCCGGCGTGGCACATGACCGGAGCAAGGCCCAGGCCTGCCTCAATCGCGATGTTGGCTTGGGAGACGATGTGGCCGGGAATGAGGGCCGAATAGATGGAAATGCCGCAAAGGGCCGCAAACGCGGCAAAGCGACGAATCCACTGTGAAGCCCCCCGGCACATAGGGTCACAGTAGGC
>CAWGXJ010000017.1:0-86266 GCA_963826465.1 uncultured Alphaproteobacteria bacterium | reverse complement strand
TAAAATGCCATCCCGGCAAGCGCAAGCGCGCCGGCCAATCTCCGTCGTCGAAGCAGTGCCCCCAGTACCATCAGCTTGATCCTAGGCCGAGCCGGTCCGGCAGAGAACGCACCCCACGATCAAGGGAGTTCTCCGCAAGCATGCGGCAAGATTCAAGCTCCCTCGAAAGTGAGCAGAACTTACACGCGAATTAAGGAAGATTGGGGGCTGTTGCCTTCGCACCACGCTCAAAACGGCGCGAAAAATAGGCGAGTCCGCTCCGATGAGCGCAGGACCCGGTACTTTAACTTCGCTTAGCTGATCGTCAGCTTGCCGGCGAGGCTGGTGAAAAACGTGGTCATTGCGCCGGACAGCGTACCGAGGGCCGTGAGCGCGGCGATGGCGATGCCGGCAAGGATAAGCCCATACTCAACGGCCGTGGCGCCCGATTCATTCCTAAGGAACCGTCGCGCAGACGTTTTCATTTCCGGAATTCCTTCCGCCGGGCGCCATTGGAGAGGCGTCAGGCTGCCGCTAGGCTTGGCACGCACTGAAAGTTGCGACGGGCCCGATGCCAATCAAGGCAAGGGCCCGTCACAAAACTGAATGCTCGGTTAGCTGACGGTCAGCTTGCCGGCGATGGTGGTGAACATGGACGACAGGTTGGTGCCAACCGTCCCCACAGCCGTGATAATCGCGACAGCAATGCCAGCGACGATGAGCGCGTACTCGATAGCCGTGGCGCCCGACTCGTCCTTGACGAAGCGTGCAACAGAAGTCCTCATTTTCGACACTCCCTTTCGATCGGTCTCATAAAGGCCCCGCACCGTCTAGCTTTTCGCCGGTGGAACCTGACGCGAAAGCTAACATTCACCCGTTAGACACAGGTTAAATCAATCCAACAGAGACAGGCCACTCAAGGTAAACAAATCGAAAAAGAGAATTTTCAGGATTCAAGCAATTTCGCCGATTTTTGCTTCAAGTTTAGCGAAGCTTTGTCTTGTCTTTACCATGGCTTTACCACATCACAACAACGTGGGTGCCGACAGGCACGCGCTGATAGAGATCCGCGACGTCCTCATTGAACATCCGGATGCAGCCGTGGGAGACCGCCTGGCCCACCGTCCAAGGGGCATCGGTGCCGTGGATCCGATAGGTGCTCTTGCCGAGATACATGGCCCGGACGCCTAGCGGGTTGCGCGGGTCGCCCCCCGCCACATAGGTCGGCAGGCTCGGATTTTCCTCCCGCATCTCGGCCGTGGGGGTCCAGGGGGGATTGACCTTCTTGGCGCTGACATAGGTCTCTCCCGACCACCTTGCCTCGCCCATGGGCGCCGCAATCGGATAGCTGATCGCCCGCTGCTGGGGCAGCACGTAATAGAGCCGGCGCGCGCTGAATTGGACGATGATGGAGCCGGGCTCGTAGCCGGGTGGGAACGACACCAGGTGGCGCCCCACAACGGACTGCGGTTGGTAGGAATCCCCGAAGAAATCGAAGAGACCGGCCGAGGCTTGGCTCGGCAGAAGGACGAAAAGCATGGTTGCTGCAGCCGCGGCGAACGGCCGGAGACCGAGGATACGCATCACAAAACCCCCGTCTGACTGTCCCTTTAGTGTCGGGTGATTCTGGTTAGCGAAACGGAAACGCCTGTCCTTACGGGGGAAACGCGCCCGGAAATCCGGCCTCCGAGAGCGTCGTCTTGACTCGGGCACGACTCCAGACTAGAACAAAACAGGAACGAGAGTGGAGTGTCAGTCGTGCGTAACAACGTTCCAGGCGGCGATCATAGTGGGCTCGTTCCGCCGGCTGGCGTTGAAAAAAGAGCAGGCGGATCCACGGGGAGGGTCCTGATTGAGCAGCTACGTGCTTCGATCCGTGCGCTTGAGCAGGTTCCCGTGTCTCTGGCCACACCCCCCGCACCGGGCGCGGCCCCTTCCCGTCCCGCCTGCTCTTTACCTCCCGCCTCCAACGACAACGGCGAAAGCCCTCTAGAGGAGTTCCCTCTAGAGGGGCTCAAGCGGGGCGGCGTCCACGAGATCAAGCCGGAACGCTATCGCGACACCCCTACGGCCCTCGGCTTCGCCCTCGCCGTGATCGCTGAGGCGGCGCAGACAAATTGTCGCGGCCTCGTGCTGTGGTGCCTGACGCGGACCGCAGGCCGGGAATGGGGGCGCCCTTATGGTCCGGCTCTTTTCAGATCAGGCCTCGATCCTGCGCGCTTGCTCATCGTCGAGGCCCGGACGGCGGATGACGCCGCCTGGGCCCTGGAAGAAGGGCTGAAGAGCGGCGCGCTCCTCGCCTGCCTCGCGCAAATCCCCATCAAGACCGCCCTCGCCGCCCGCCGCCTTGGCCTTGCCGCGCAAGCCTCCCGCACCCCCTGCCTCCTCCTCTCCGGCCATGTTCTCTCGGGCTATGGGGGTGCGGATCTTTCTGGCCTGCCTGGAACAGGCTCGCCTGGAACAGGTCTGCCCGGGACGCTGACCCGCTGGCGCATCGCCACGGAGCTGAGCCGCCCCGCCCCCTTCGATGCGGCCGCGCCCGGCGCCGCCTCTTGGCGCCTCACGCTGGAGCGATGCCGGGGACGCGCGCCGGGAATGAGTTTTCGCGTGGAGTTCAGTCATGAGTCGGATCGTCTCCGTGTGGCTGCCGCATCTTCCGATCGAGCGGCTGAAGCGGGAGAGAGCGGCGAACGGCGCCGCGCGCACCCCTGAGCCGTCCGAACCGGACATATCCGTTCCCAAGGACCGGCCGTTCGCCCTGGTCGGCAGCGACGCGCGCGGGCTCACCCTCACCGCGGTCAATGCGCGGAGCGCCCGCGACGGTCTCCTGCCGGGCTTGAGCCTCGCCGATGCCCGCGCCATCTGCCCGCATCTCCTCACGGAGCCGGCCGCACCCGAAAAGGACGCCGACACGCTGCGCGCGCTTGCCCGCTGGGCGTCCCGCTACAGCCCGACCCTCAACGTGGACGGCGACGATGGGCTGTGGCTCGACATCACCGGCGTGCCGCATCTCTTCGGCGGCGAAAGCGCCCTTCTCGCCGATCTTGCGCAGCGCCTTACGCGGGCCGGCTTCACCGCGCGGCTCGGGCTCGCCGAGACCTTGGGGGGGGCCCATGCGCTCGCCCGCTTCGCGCGGGCTTCGCCTTGCATCATCCCTGACGGCAAACTCCGCCCGACACTCGCAACACTTCCCGTCGAGGCGCTGCGCCTGGAGCCCGAGACCGCGCATCTGTTGCGGCGCCTCGGCCTGAAGCGCATCGGCCAGCTCTACGACCTGCCGCGGGCGAGCCTCGAGCGCCGCTTCCATGCCAAGGAGGCCGCCGAAGCGGTCCTGCGCCGTCTCGATCAGGGGCTCGGGTCCCGCGCGGAAAAACGCGAAGCCCTGCTGCCCGTGCCCGACTTCGTGGCGCGGCTTCCTTTTGCCGAGCCGCTCATCACCCATGACGGCGTCCTGGCCGGTCTCGACCATCTCGCAGGAGAGCTGTGTCGCGCACTGGCGCGCGCCGGCCGCGGCGTACGGCGCGTTGTCCTGTGGGCAGCGCGCACGGATGGCTCTTCGACGGCGGTCGAAGCGGGCTTGAGCGCGCCGTCTCGTGAGGCTGCGCATCTCGTGCGGCTCCTGAAGGACAAGATCGAGACCATCGACATGGGCTTCGGCGTCGACCTCATGGCGCTGGCCGCGCTGGCCACCGAGCGGCTTTCCCTCACGCAGACGAGCCTGACCGAGGCGGACGAGGCCAACGGGCCGGAGGTCCTGATCGATGCGCTGGCCAACCGCCTCGGGACCGGCGCCGTGCGCCGCCTCTTCCCGCGGGCGAGCCACGTACCGGAGCGCGCGCAAAGCCTACGCAGCGCCTTTGCCGGCGTGCCTGCTTGGACCGACGACGCACCAACCAAGCCGCCACGGCCCCTCCTTCTCCTCGCGAAGCCGGAGCCTCTCACGGTTCTCGCCGAGATTCCGGAAGGCCCACCGGCGCGCTTCACCTGGCGGCGCGTCAGCCGCCGCGTCGTCAAGGCGGAGGGGCCTGAGCGCATCGCGCCCGAATGGTGGCGCGCGCTGCTCTCCAAGCCTCGGCCGCGCGACTATTACCGCATCGAGGACGAGGACGGCTGCCGCTACTGGGTGTTCCGCGAAGGTCTCTATCAGGAAAGCGTGGACGAAGCGCCGTGCTGGTTTCTGCATGGGGTGTTCGCGTGATGACGGCCGCCCCACCCCGCTACGCCGAGCTCGACGTCACCACGAACTTCACCTTTCTGCGCGGCGGCTCGCACGCCGAAGAGCTGGTGGCGACCGCGAAGGCGCTTGGCCACGAGGCCATCGCCGTCGCCGACGCGAATACGCTCGCCGGCGTGGTGCGGGCCCATCTCGCCGCCAAGGAAGTGGGCATCAAGTTCATCCCCGGCGCGCGCCTCGTCCTGCAAGATGCCCCGAGCCTGCTCGCTTACCCGACGGATCGCGCGGCTTACGGCCGGCTCTGCCGCCTGCTCACCCTCGGCCAGCGCCGCGCCGAGAAAGGACAATGCACGCTTTACCTCAAGGACGTCGCCGCCCACGCCGACGGCCTCATCTTCATCGTCTTGCCTCCTGGCCTGTCATCGCCCGGCCTGACCGGGCGATCCAGTAACCCCGTCGGTCTCGATCACGAAGATCAGGGGTTACTGGATGCCCGTCTTCGCGGGCATGACAATTTCGAAGCGCAGCTCCTACGCATCAAAGGCATTTTGCCGGAGCCCCTCTATCTCGCCGTGCGGCATTCCTATCGCGGCGGCGATCGCGCCCGCATCGCGGCCCTCGCAGACCTTGCGGTGCGCGTTGGAACGCCCCTCGTCGCCACGGGCGGCGTGCTCTATCACGCACCCCACCGCCGCCCGCTCCAGGACGTGCTCACCTGCATCCGCGAGAAGTGCACGATAACGGAAGCCGGCTTCCGTCTCGAAGCCAATGCCGAGCGGCATCTGAAACCCGCGGAAGAGATGGCGCGCTTGTTCAGAGGCCACGAGGAAGCGCTTCACCGCACCATCGAGATCGCGCAAGCCTGCACCTTCTCCCTCGATGAGCTGAAATATGAATATCCGGACGAGCCGGTGCCACACGGCAAGACCCCGCAATCCCATCTCGAGGATCTCGCTTGGGAGGGCGCTCAATGGCGTTTCCCGGACGGCATTCCCGCTCATGTCCGCGACACCATCGAGAAGGAGCTCGTGCTCATCGCCGCGCTCAACTACGCGCCCTACTTCCTCACCGTCCATGACATCGTGCACCACGCGCGCAGCCTCGGCATCTTGTGCCAGGGCCGCGGCTCCGCCGCCAACTCGGCCGTCTGCTATTGCCTCGCCATCACCAATGTCGACCCGACCGAGATCGACCTCCTGTTCGAGCGCTTCGTCTCGCCCGAGCGGAAAGAGCCGCCCGACATCGACGTCGATTTCGAGCACGAGCGGCGCGAGGAGGTGATCCAATATATCTATGCCCGCTATGGCCGCGACCGCGCCGGGTTGGCAGCAACCGTCATCTCCTATCGCGGCCGTTCGGCGGTGCGTGAGGTGGGGAAGGCGCTCGGTCTTTCAGAGGACACGGTCGCCGCGCTCGCCACCACCATCTGGGGCCTGAGCAATGCGAGCCTGCCGGAGAAATATGTGCGCGAGGCGGGGCTCGATCCCAAGCGACCCGCTGCTCGCCCGCTGCCTCGAGCTCGCCACGAGCTGATCGGCTTCCCCCGCCATCTCTCCCAGCATGTGGGCGGCTTCGTGCTGACGCGCGGGCCTTTGTCGGAGGTCGTCCCCATCGGCAACGCCGCCATGGAGGACCGCACCGTCATCGAATGGGACAAGGACGATCTCGACGCGCTCGGGCTCCTCAAAGTCGATGTGCTGGGCTTGGGCATGCTCACCTGCATCCGCAAGGCCTTCGCGCTGCTGAAAGAGCATTACGGCCAAGACATCACGCTCGGCACCGTGCCGCCGCGACGACCCCGCCGTCTACGACATGCTGTGCCGCGCGGACTCCATCGGCGTGTTCCAGGTGGAGAGTCGCGCGCAGATGAACATGCTGCCGCGTCTCAAGCCGCGCTGCTTCTACGATCTCGTCATCGAGGTCGCCATCGTGCGCCCCGGCCCGATCCAGGGCGACATGGTTCATCCCTATTTGCGCCGGCGTTCCGGCGCCGAACCGGTCGACTTCCCCTCGCCCCATCCCGACCATGGTCCGCATGACGAGCTCCACCAGGTGCTCGGCAAGACCATGGGCGTGCCGCTCTTCCAGGAGCAGGCCATGCGTCTTGCCATGGTGGCGGCCAAATTCTCCGGCCCCGAGGCGAACGAGCTCCGCCGCGCCATGGCCACGTTCCGCCGCCGCGGCACCATCGGCCAGCTGCAAGACAAGATGGTCGGCCGCATGACCGCGCGCGGCTATCCGCCGGACTTTGCGGAGCGCTGCTTCAACCAGATCAAAGGCTTCGGCGAATACGGCTTCCCCGAGAGCCACGCCGCGAGCTTCGCCCATCTCGTCTATGTTTCGTCCTGGCTCAAATGCCATTACCCGGACGTCTTCGCCTGCGCCCTGCTCAATTCCCAGCCCATGGGCTTCTACGCCCCGGCGCAGATCGTGCGCTGCGCGCGGGATCACGGCGTCGAGGCGCGCGAGGCCGACGTCACTCACAGCCGCTGGGATTGCACGCTGGAGCCAGCCAGCGCTCAAGTAGCGCAGAGCGCGGTAGCGCAAAGAAAAAACAATTGCGCGTTACGCCTCGGTCTCCGCCAGATCGACGGCCTACGCGAAGACGCCGCGCAACAGATCGTCACGATGCGGGAGAGCGCATCTTATCGCGACATGCGTGATCTGTGGCGGCGGAGCGGCATCGGCCGCGCCGGTCTCGAGAAGCTCGCCAGCGCCGACGCCTTCCGTTCGCTCGGTCTCGATCGCCGGCAAGCCTTGTGGGAAGTGCGCGGCCTGCCGAAGGAGATTCCCCTGCCGCTGTTCGAGCATGCCGACGCGGCCGAGACGGGAACCGAGTTGCATGTCGCCCTGCCCATCATGCCGCTCTCGGAGCACGTGGTGAACGACTACCGCACACTGCGGCTTTCCCTCAAAGCCCACCCGATGACATTTTTGCGCACCCGCGCGCAATCCGCGCGTATTGTTGCGTGCGCCGCGCTCAAATCGGCGCGGGATGGTGCGCGCGTCCACGTCGCCGGCGTCATCCTCGTGCGCCAGCGTCCGGGCTCGGCGGCAGGCGTGGTGTTCATGACCATCGAGGACGAAACGGGCGTCGCCAATGCGGTGATCTGGCCCAAGGTTCTCGAGCGGATGCGAAAAGTCGTGATGGGCGCGCGGCTCGTCGTGGTGCACGGCCGCGTGCAGCGTCACGAGGACATTATTCATGTGGTGGCCGAGCGGCTCGAGGACCGCAGCGATTGGCTCTCTCTCCTCACCGAGGACGGCGAGGCCATGGAGGCAAGCCTCGCCAATGCCGATGAGGTGCGCCGCCCTGACCCCGGCTCCTGGCGCGCATCGCGGGAACGCCAAGAGCTGCCGCTGCCCCTCTCCTCCGCCGACCACGTCAAGCATCCGGAGGGCGGGGACCCGCGCGCGAAAGGCGAACGGCGTCATCCCCGCTGGCACCCGCGCTGCCATCCGCGCGAGGAGCGCATCATCCCCAAATCCCGCGACTTTCACTGACCTAGCCAGCCTGCGGAAAGCCGCTATGCTGCGCCGCATGAAACGCCTCCTTTCCTGCGTCTGCCTTGCGCTTCTCCTGCTGGCCGCCCCTGCCGCACGCGCCTTCGACCTGCCCGAAGGCGCAAGCGGCCTTGAGCCCAAGCCTCTCGTGCACGCGAAGAAGCACATGGTCGTGGCCGCGCATCCGCTCGCCGCCGAGGCCGGTCTCGCCATGTTGCGCAAAGGGGGCTCGGCAATCGACGCCGGCATCGCCGCGCAAATGGTGCTCAATCTCGTCGAGCCGCAGTCTTCGGGCATCGGCGGCGGCGCCTTCATGCTCTATTGGGAGGCGGGCGCCGAGACGCTGACCAGCTATGACGGCCGCGAGATCGCGCCGGCCGGCGCCACGCCCGAGCTCTTCCTCGATGCGACCGGCAAGCCCTTACCGCGCGACGCCGCCATGCACAGCGGACTCTCGATCGGCGTGCCGGGCGTGCTGGCCGCGCTGAAGCTGGTGCACGACGAATACGGCAAGCTCCCGTGGGCGGAGCTGTTCCAACCGGCCATCAAACTCGCCCGCGAGGGCTTTCCGGTCTCGCCGCGCCTCGCCGAGATGCTCAGCCAGACCGACCCGCAAAGTTTCGCGCCGTCCGCGCGCGCCTATTTTTTCGACGCTGAGGGGCGCCCCAGGCCAGCCGGCTACATTCTCGAGAATCCCGAGCTCGCCGACACCTTCGACATCATCGCCCGCGAAGGGCCGGATGCGTTCTATGAAGGCGCGATCGCCGCCGACATCGCCCATACGGTCCAAACCGATCCGCGCACACCCGGCACGCTCTCCATCGACGACCTTGCCAACTACGACGCCGTGCCCCGCCGGCCGGTTTGCATGCCCTATCACGATGACCGCGTGTGCGGCGCAGGTCCGCCCTCGTCCGGTGCGGTCGCCGTCGGCCAGGTGCTTGGGCTTGTCGCGCCTTTCGATCTCGGCAAATCCCTCTTCGACGGGAACGCCGCGCACCTGATCACGGAAGCAGAGCGCCTCGCCTTCGCCGACCGCGGCCGCTACCTCGCCGACCCTGATTTCATCGCGGTTCCCGTAAAGGGATTGCTCGACAAGACCTATCTCGCCAGCCGTCGCGCGCTGATCAATCCGGACCATGCGCTCGACGTGGTGACGGCCGGCACACCCCCGGTCATACCGCCCAGCGCCTTCGGCACCGATCACACCACGGAGAAAGGTGGCACGACCCAGGTCTCGGTGGTGGACGATGCGGGCGATGCCTTCTCCATGACCTCGAGCATCGAATATTCGTTCGGCGCGCGGACCATGGTGCGCGGTTTCCTGCTCAACAATCAGCTCACCGATTTCTCCTTCCTGCCCAAGGACGCGGACGGGCGCCCCATCGCAAACCGGGTCGAGCCGGGGAAGCGCCCGCGCAGCTCGATGGACCCGACCATGGTGTTCGGCGATGACGGCCGCCGCCTCAACTACGTGCTGGGCTCGCCCGGCGGCCCGGGTATCATCCTCTTCAACTTGAAGACGCTCTTCGCGCTGCTCGACTGGCAGATGAATGCGGCCGAGGCCGCGGCGCTGGTCAATTTCGGCGGCACGCCGCAAGGAGCTCTGATCGAGAGCGGAGCGGCCGGGGATGCGCTGGCCGCCGCGCTTAAGGCGAAGGGCCACAGCGTGCAGCGCATGGATATGACGAGCGGGGAGCACATCATCGCCGTGACGCCGGACGGCCTCGAAGGCGGCGCCGATCCGCGGCGCGAAGGCGTGGCGCTGGGGGACTAGACAGAGGGCGTCGTCTCGGGGCACCCCATGAGCATGACGAGCCAACCTCTCAGAATCGCGATCCGCGGCGCGGGCATTGTCGGGCTGTGGCAAGCGCTGACGCTGGCGCGCCGCGGCCACCAGGTGATGCTCACCGAGCGCTCCACCACACCGTTCGCGGATGCGTGCAGCCCTTACGCCGGCGCCATGCTCGCGCCGCGCTGCGAAGAGGAGAGCGCCGAGGCGATCGTCCGCGAGCTCGGCTTGCGCGGCATCGCGCTGTGGAAAGACGCCTATCCCGGCATCATCGCCAACGGCAGTCTCGTCGTCGCGCCGCCGCGCGACCGCGTTCTGCTCGACCGCTTCGCGCGCATGACCGAGGGCGGGGAGCGCCTCGACGCGACCGCGCTCACCGCGCTCGAGCCCGATATCGGTCCCCGCTTCGGCACAGCGCTCTATTTTGACGGCGAGGCCCACCTGAACCCGAATGCGGCGCTCGCTTTCCTGTTCGAGGAGGTACAGACAGCCGGCGTCGGCGTGCAACTTGGCGTGAGCGATGCGCCTCAAGGAGCGGATCTCGTCATCGATTGCCGGGGCCTCGCGGCGAAGGACGCCCTTCCCACGCTTCGCGGCGTGCGCGGCGAACGCATCGTGGTGCGCGCGCCCGACATCGCCATCGCGCGGCCCGTGCGGCTGCTCCATCCGCGCTTTCCTCTTTATCTCGTGCCCTGGGGCGACGGTCTGTTCATGGTCGGCGCCACGGCGATCGAGCGGGAGGACGGAGGCCCCGTCACGCTGCGCTCGGCGCTCGAGCTCCTGAGCGCCGCCTATGTGCTCGATCCCGCCTTCGGCGAGGCGGAGATCGTGGCGCTTGGCGCCGGCGTGCGCCCCGCCTTTCCCGACAATCGGCCTAGGATTATCGCCTCGAAGGGCTATATCTACGTCAACGGCCTCTACCGGCACGGCTTTCTGCTCGCGCCGGTCATGGCCGAGCTGGTCGCGAACTATATCGAGACCGGCGCCACCGATCCGGAGGTGTTCGTTGCAGATCCTGCTTAACGGTGAGCGCTTCGCCACCGACGCCCGCAACCTCGACGAGCTTTGTGCCAAGCTCGGCTTCGCCGAGGCGAAGGTCGCCACGGCCGTCAACGGCAGCTTCGTGGCCGCATCCGCGAGGCCCGCGACGCACCTCACCGAGGCCGACGAGGTCGAGATCGTGGCGCCAAGGCAGGGCGGCTGATGTACGAGCTCTACGGCAAACGCTTCGCCTCGCGCATGCTGCTCGGCACGGCCGGATATTCGTCCCCCGATGTCCTGCGCCAAGCGGTCGAGTCCTCAGGCGCGGAGATCGTGACCGTCTCCCTTCGCCGGGAATCGGCGCGCGCCCGCACGGGCCAAGGCTTCTGGGCGCTGATCGAGCAGCTCGGACGCCGCGTGCTCCCCAACACCGCGGGCTGCCGCACGGCCAAGGAGGCGATTGCCACCGCGCAGATGGCGCGTGAGCTGTTCGGCACGAACTGGATCAAGCTCGAGGTCATCGCCAATGACGACACGCTTCAGCCGGAGCTGTTCGGTCTCGTCGAGGCGGCGACCGTGCTCTGCGCCGACGGCTTCGAGGTGCTGCCTTACACGACGGAAGATTTGAGCGCCGCCGAGCGTCTCGTCGCCGCGGGCTGCACCGTGCTCATGCCGTGGGCCGCCCCGATCGGCTCGGCGCGTGGCCTCATCAACAAGCCGGCGCTTCAGAGCTTGCGCGCCTATTTCCCCGATACGCCGCTCATCATCGACGCCGGCATCGGCACGCCGTCCCATGCGGCGGAGGCCATGGAGATGGGCTATGACGCCGTGTTGCTGAACACGGCAGTGGCCAAGGCCGGAGATCCGGTGAAGATGGCGGAAGCCTTCGCCAAGGCGATCGAGGCCGGAAGGCTTGCCTTCGAGGCGGGCCTGATCGAGCCGCGCGACATGGCCTCCCCGTCGACGCCGGTGGCGGGCACCCCCTTCTTCAAGATCGATCACGCCTCTTGATCCGCCTCGACCCGTTCTACCCCATCGTCCCCGACACAGACTGGCTCGCGCGCCTCTTGCCGCAAGGGGTGAAGCTCGTGCAGCTCCGCATTAAGGATCAAAGCGCAGAGACCATTCGCGCCGAGATCGAACGGGCGATTTCGCTCTGCTCAGCGCATCGCTGCCAGCTCGTGGTCAACGATTACTGGCGCGAGGCGATCGAGGCGGGCGCCGACTTCGTGCATCTCGGCCAGGAGGACCTGGCCGGCGCCGATCTCGGGGCGATACGGGGCGCGGGCATCAGAATCGGAATCAGCACCCATAGCCCTGAGGAGCTGGACAAGGCGCTTGCCGCGGAGGCCGACTATGTGGCGCTCGGGCCGATCTATGTCACCACGCTCAAGGAAATGCCGTGGGCGCCGCAAGGTCTCCCGCGGCTTGCGGCGTGGCGCGCAAAGGTCAAATGTCCGCTCGTTGCCATTGGCGGAATTACGCTCGAGAGAGCGCCGACCGTGCTCGCGGCCGGTGCCGACAGTGTCTCTGTCATAACGGATATTGTGACAAACCAAGATCCTGAGCTCAGGACACGAAATTGGGTTGCTGTCACAAAGGCCTGGCGCACTTATCAACAGGGTTTCCACAAGGACGAACACTGACTTTTCGGTTGACCCTGCGCCCCTTGGCGGGAATCATTCGCCTTGGGGACTTGGAGGCTAACGCGGGGGCAGTGATGAGTTACCGGCTCGACCCGGCATTGCCGATGAGCGAGGCCTTGCGGTGTGTGGCCCTCGCCGAACTCGATATCGCCCACGGCTCGCTTGCGTCTCCGCCGGACCGCCATACAGGCGTTCACAGCGCCCGCAAGTGCTTCAAAAGATTGAGGTCTTTGCTGCTCCTCGCGCGCCCGGGCATGCCCGAGCCCGTGTTCGGCAACCTCACCGCGCGCGTCGCCAGCATCGGCAAAGGCCTCGCCGCGGTGCGCGATGCCCAGGCGCTGCTTGACGCCGTCAACAAGCTCGAACGGAACACTGAACCGGGCGAGGGCGAAGGCCCGATCCGGTCCATGCGCGCCTGGCTCCAAAAGCGCCGGCAAGCCGCCGAGCAGAACCTCGAGCAGAGCACGGCGTCAGACGCGATGCGCCGGCTGCTTGAGCTACGCCCGGCCTTCACCGCTCTTGTGGTCTATCCCGACGATTTCAGCCCGCTCGCCAAGGGTCTCGAGCGCTGCTACCGCGCCACGCGCAGGAGTTTCAAGGCGGCCTTCGAAACCACCGAAGCCGAGGAGATTCACGAGTGGCGGAAAGGGGTGCAGCATCATTGGCGCCAGATGCAGCTTCTCACCCCGTGCTGGCCCTCGGAACTCTCCGCCCGCGCCGACGCTGCGCGCGCGCTGTCGCAGCTCCTCGGTGACGACCACGACATCGCCATGCTCATCCACCTCGTCTCGACGCCGACCATGACCTTCGGCAGTCCCGAGGAGACCGCCGCTTTCGTCAAGCGCTGCCGCAAGCGGCACAAGGCGCTGCGCAAGGACGCGAAAGTCAGGGGCGAGAGGTTGTTCGTGGAGAAACCGCGGCCGTTCACCGCGCGCATCCACGCCTACTGGACGACCGCGGCAGTCGGCGCCGACAAGCCGGTCGTTCGGACGCCACAACAAGACAATGTGGTGGCCTTCGGCGAGGCGCGCACCGGACGCGGTGGCCAAAGCTAAGGCCTCACCTCCATCCCATCATAGGAGACTTCCCACCCGGCCGCTTGCACGGCAGCCCGCTCCGGCGAGTTGTCGCGCAGCACAGGGTTGGAATTGTTGATGTGGATGAAGATCTTGCGCGCAATGCCGAGCGGCGCCATCTGTTCGATCGTGCCCTTCGGCCCGGACATGTTCATGTGTCCGATACGGTCGCCGGTCTTGTTCATCAGGCCCTGCACGATCATCTCGTCGTTGGTGTAGAGCGTGCCGTCGAAGAAGAGGAGCGGTGCCCCTTTGAGACGCGCGCGCAAGCCGTCGTCGAGGCCTGAGCAACCCGGAATGAAGAAGAAGTACTTCCCCGTCTTGTCGTCGGTGACTTTCAGACCGACCGTGTCGCCTTCCTGGGTGCCGAAGCTCCCGCCCGTGCCCGCCTCCTCGTCCTCGAGGTAGAGCGGAATTTTGCCGGGCACGCCGAAGGCCTCGATCGTGAGCCCCACCGGACCGGCTGGACCTTCGACCGCGAATGCCTTGCCGAGCGCCATGGTCTTGCGCTTCACGAGATCCGGATTGAGCACTTCGAAGATGCTGTTTTCAGCCAGCACGTCGAGGACGCGCGCGCTGCCATAGACGGTGAAGGGCTGTCCCTCCCGCAAGCATAGGAGCCCCGCCACGGCATCCACATCGCCGTTGGTCAGCACCACGGCCTTGATGGGACTGTTGCGCGGCGGCCCGTTTCGGTCCGGCTGCAGGTCCGGCGTTGCGTTGATCTGCTGCCTGAGATCGGGCGAGGCGTTCAGCAGGACCCATTGCCGGCCGTCGGCACTGACCGCGACCGAGGCTTGCGTGCGCGGCTTGACCGTCGGCACGCCGTGGCGCGCATCGGCCGAGTTCTGGCCGTTGCAGTTCCACTGTGGCAGACCGCCGCCTGCCGCCGCGCCGATGACCTTGATCAACATGATGGAGGATCAAATGGCTTCTGCGCCCCCGACCCGTCAAGGCAAAAAGAGCGGCCTTCGTCAGTGTGACGAAGGCCGTTGTCATAGCTGGGGAGTTTTGAGAGGGCGCGCGCTTAGAAGTGGAGCGACCCCTGGAATTTGAGTGCAGTGTCGGACGTGGCGTCGGTCAGTCCGAACTGCACGCCGACATTGAGAGAAAACGCCATTTCCGGAGCCCCGGCGACGTCATCTTCGTCAGCATCCCCTTCACCGCCAGCATCCTCGTCATCGCCGCCGAAAGGATCGAAGAACAGCGTCGGGCCGATGCTGTGCGTTTGATCATTGAAGGGACCAGTGTGCGCGAGTTCATCGATCTCGCCGAACATCTCCACGCCAAGCCCCCAGCGCGGCGCAACCGTGTACTCGGCGCGCCAGCCATATTCGAAGCCGAGGCCATTGGTGTCGCGGTTGTTGCCAACTTGGGTCCCGAAATACGGGTTGATAGTCAGCATCAGAGGACCACTTTTCCATTCGACGTAGGGAGCAAATTGAAATTCATCGGCCTCGCCGCCACGAGTTGCGAAGCTGTAGCTCGTATCAAGCGCGAAGCCGATGCCGTCACCCTCGCGCTCGATCAACTCGTACTGGGCTTCGAGCTCGACCGAGCTGAGGTTGAAGTCCTGATCCAGCGGCTCATCGGTAGCTGAGCGCGTGGAGAACATGAATCGATCGGTGAGGCCGTACTGAAACTCAAGGTCATGGCTTTGGCGAAGGAACTCGCCTTGCTCTTCGTCAGTATCGACTGCGGTACCTTCGGTCGCGACGGCCTTTTCCTCACCCTTTGAGAAGCCCGAGTGAACGGCGCCACGATATTCGACCTCAACCTCGCCCTTCTCGACGTCGGTTTCCTGAATCTCGTACTCGGCAAGAGCGGGCCTCGTGAGGGTTACGGACAGGCCTGCGGCCGCGATGACGGACAGCGCGACCGTCCATACAAGACCGCACAGTGTGCTGAGAGTGTGTCGCAAGAGTCGCCCCCCGAGTTGAACCCTGCTTCATGTCAAACCCTCAAGCAGGCCAGGCTTTCGCCATTCGCTCTGCCGGGAAGGCTGGCAAACGCAAGGTGAGAGGCACCTCGAACTCGGTGCGCGACGCTCTCCCCCTGCCCCAACCGCCCCTTTTAAGGGTTCTGTTTGTCCCCTGCGGCCGACAACCAACGTTACGGCCACGAACACCCTAAAACACCCGTGGGGTGAATTGAATAGGCGGGATCACTACATGTTGGGGGTAAGAATTTCGGGAAGATTTGGTAACTTGAGTGCCACGCCGCGGCCGGCCCTTTTCGCCCTATAGTTCCGAACCGGGAAAAGTGGAGATCGGGACCTCGGGAAGCCTGGGTGGCGGGCATCAAAATACAGTATAGCTAAGCGGGCTTCTGGAGGCCTCAAGGCGTCCCATGCGCCTTGTTCGCAAAGCTAGGGAGATTTGGCCACCCCTTACCGCCGCGAGCGGTAGACAAGGGGCTGCAGGCATCTGATGCGATACCGCACGAAGCTAATGATCGCGGCCGGTTTGCTGCTCGCTATGTCCCTTTCGGCGGCGGCCTTGGCCTATTGGGGGGTGGCCCAGTCGAACCGCTACCTCACGCGGTCGCGCATCGCCCATGAGCAGCTCGAGCGGCAGCTCCAGCTCTCCCGCCACAGCCAGCAACTGTTCAAGGCCTGGACCGACACGCTTCTGACCGGCCTGACCGACCGGCCTCTGGGGGCAGCCTATCTGAACAAGGTCATCGAATCGGATCTTTCGACGCTCGAGGACCTCTCCAAGAAAGAGCTCAGCATCGTCGAGGGCGACGAGCGCCAGGCCGAGTCGGCCGAGGTCGACCGCCTCGGCGCCATCCGGCACGAATACCAGCACACCCTGGATCAGCTGGCCGAGGTCGAGCAACTCCGCAGCCGCGGCCGGCCCGATGTCGCCTGGCAAAAGCTGATCGAATTGCTGAAGGGCGGCATCGACCAGAAGCTCAACGAGCTGATCGAGGTCGCCGTCGCTGACGAGAGCGCCGAGGTGCTGCGGATCGACGCCAACGCGTCCAACCTTCTCACGCGGCTTGAGCAGATCAGCCAGATCCATGCTGCCCTCGCGATTCTGACCACGCTCGCGCTCCTGATCCTCCTGGTGCGGGGCTTGCGGGCCCCGCTCGCCGAGCTGTTGCAGGGCACGCGAAAGCTCGCCGAGGGCGACCTCTCTCATCGCATCACCGTCTCCGGTCGCGACGAGTTCGCCGAGCTCGGGCGGAGCTTCAACGGCATGGCCGCCGATCTTCAGGGACACCAGAAGGCGTTGCAGGATGCACATGCCAATCTGGAGACCATCGTCGAGGAGCGCACCGAGGAGCTACGGCAGGCAAATGAATCTTTGCGCAAGATCGACGAGACTCGCCGCGCTTTCTTTGCCGATATCAGCCATGAGCTGCGCACACCGCTGACCGTCATTCGCGGCGAAGGCGAGATTTCGCTGCGCGGCAAGAACAAGCGCGTCGCCGAATACAAGCTCTCCATCGAGCGCATCGTCGAGCAGGCCAAGCACCTCTCGGTCCTCGTCAACGACCTCTTGTTTATTGCCCGCCAGGGCGCCGGGGCCGCGCGGCTCAACCTGCAACCCATCGATCTCGGGAACCTCGTGGAGAAGGTGTGCGGCGACGCCAAGGTTATCGCCCACAACAAGGCCATCGGCATCTCCCTGGCCAACGGATCGGCGGGCCATGAGACGGTCCACGGCGACCCGGCAAGGCTCAGGCAGTTATTGATGGTCTTGCTCGATAATGCGGTGCGCTATTCCAAGTCCAAGGGCGCCATCGAGGTTAAGGTCGGCAGGTCCAACGGCGAGGTCACGGTCAGTGTCGCCGACCACGGCGTGGGCATTCCTCCGGAAGAGATCGAGGGCGTCTTCGAGCGGTTCCGCCGCGGCGGCAATGCCTCGGACATGAACGAGGAGGGCCTTGGGCTCGGCCTGCCCCTGGCCAAAGCGATCGTAGAGGCGCACAAAGGCCGGATAAGAATGGAGAGCCGGGTGGGCGAAGGGACAACCGTCACCATCGCCTTGCCGGCCGAAGCCGAGGGGGGACAGGCGTGAACGTGCTCCTGGTCGAAGACGAGCCACGCGTCGCCGATTTCATCGATCGCGGGCTTCGGGCCGAGAACCACGGCGTGACCGTGGCGTCGACAGGTGCCGAGGGCGTCGATCTGGCCAAGACCGGCGAGTTTGACGTCATTGTCCTCGATCTGATGCTCCCGGACATGCATGGCTACGACGTGTGTCAGCGCCTCCGCCAGGATGGCCAGCACACGCCGATCCTCATGCTGACCGCCATGGATGCGCTGGAGGACAAGATCAAAGGCATCAAGCTCGGCGCCGACGACTACCTCACCAAGCCCTTCGACTTCGACGAGCTCTTGGTCCGCATCGAGGCGCTGGTACGCCGCTCACACCATTTCGCCCAGAACTCGAACGTCCTCAAAGTGGCTGATCTCGAGCTCGACCGGGATTTGCTCGAGGTGACCCGTGGCGGCGAGCCCATCAAGCTCACGGCCAAGGAGTTAGCCATTGTGGAGCTTCTCATGGGGGCGCCTGGCCGCGTGTTTTCGCGCACCCGGATCCTCAACCAGGTCTGGGGCTACAGCGAGGACCCTCTGACGAATGTCGTCGACGTCTATATTGCGCGGCTCCGGCGCAAGATCGACACCGAAGGCCGCGAGCCCTTGATCGAGACGGTGCGTGGCCACGGCTACCGTCTTAAGGCGCCGGCCTGATGCAGATCGGCCCCACCTCATATGTTCCCGGACGGCCGGCGCAAACCGGGCAGCCACGGAATGGAAACTTGCTAAGTGGAGTCAGATCGGTAGATTATGCCCCGCCACTCTCGCCGATTGCGCGCCATAACCCATCCGGGCCTCGCCACAGGGCCACGGTCGCGCTTGCCCGTCCGCGGCGACAGGAACCCGAAGGCGCGCCGGGTGGCGAGTCCCAAAGAACTTGGATTAGAAACATAACCAACGTGGAGGAGCCCCGTTGCGGTCACGTCTGTTAGCTTTTGTGCTCTTCGCTGTGGCGAGCCTGGCCGTCGTGCATGGCGCGCAGGCTGCGAACAAGATCAAGATAGGCGTTCTGAAGTTTGGAACGGTCAGCTGGCTGCTCGACACCATCCAGGCCAATGGCCTCGACAAGGCGGAAGGTATCGAGCTCGACATCGTGCCTCTGGCGAGCACGCAAGCCACCACCGTGGGACTGCAGGCCGGCTCGCTCGACATCGTGGCCACCGATTGGCTGTGGGTGTCGCGTGAGCGCACCAGCGGCGCCGACTTCGCCTTCGTTCCATTCACCACCGCGCTCGGCGCGATCATGGTGCCTCCCAATTCTCCAATCAAAACGCTCGCAGACCTCAAAGGGAAGACGCTCGGCGTCGCCGGCGGACCGCTCGACAAGAGCTGGCTATTGATCGTCGCCTACGCGCTGCGGACCGCCAATCTCGATCTCCGCACCGAGACGACCCAAGAGTACGGCGCGCCGCCTCTCCTCAGCGAAAGGGCCAAGCAGGGCGAGATCGATGCCGTGCTCAACTTCTGGCCTTATGCGGCGCGCCTCGAAGCGGATGGCTTCAAGCAGCTGATCGGCCTCGAGGACGTCGCGCGCGAGCTCGGCGCCAAAGGCGAAGTCTCCATGGTCGGCTTCGTCTTCAGCGACCATTGGGCGGGCGAAAATCGCAAGGCGGTTCAAGGCTTTCTGCGCGCCGCGGCCAAGGCCGACGAGCTGCTCGCCACCTCGGACGCGGAGTGGGACAGGCTGAAGCCGCTGATGTCGGCGAACGATCCGTCCTTCACCGAGGCGACCTTCGAAGCGTTGCGGCGGCGTTATCGCGAAGGCATCCCCGAACGCTCCAGTGCCGCCGATGAGGCCGATGCGAAAGTCCTCTATCAGTTCCTGCGCGAGCTCGGCGGCAAGAAGCTGGTCGGCTCGGGTACCGAGCTTGCGCCTGGAACCTTCTGGCACGGTGCCGAGCAGTGAGCATCACCTTCGCACGCGCCGAGACCGGTCGGGGCATGCGCTTACTGCGTGGCCCCTGGGTCTCGATCATTTCAGTCCTTGGCTTCCTGCTCGTGTGGTACGTCGCCGCCGAGATTGCCCAGAGCCGGCTGCTGCCCGGCCCCGTTGCTGTCGTGCAATACATCTACGAGGAGACGATGCAGGGCGTGCTTCTAGCCGAACTCGGCATCACGCTCTGGCGGGTGGTCGCCTCGTTCGTCGTCGCCATGCTCATTGGCAGCGTCTTCGGCCTTGCCATGGGCCAGATGCCGGCGCTCAACCGGGCGCTCGATCCTTGGTTGATCGTGCTCCTGAACCTGCCGGCCCTTGTCATCATCATTCTCGCTTACGTGTGGTTCGGCCTGAACGAGGCCGCTGCGATCGGCGCGGTTGCGCTCAACAAGATTCCCAACGTGATCGTGACCTTGCGCGAAGGCGCGCGCGCCCTCGATCCGGGCCTGAACGAGATGGCCCGGGCTTACCGGATGACGCCGTGGAGCAAGTTCCGCAATGTCACGCTGCCACAACTCCAACCCTATTTCGCCGCCGCCTCGCGCACTGGCATTTCGCTAATCTGGAAGATCGTGCTGGTGGTCGAGCTGCTCGGCCGGCCGAACGGCGTCGGCTTCGAGCTTCACCTCAACTTCCAACTCTTCAATGTGACCGCGATCCTCGGCTATACGCTGGCCTTCGTCGCCGTCATGCTCGCGATCGAATACTCATTGGTGCAGCCCCTTGAACGATATTCAACACGCTGGCGTAACAAGCCAGTTTAAGATCCGCATCGCCGAGAAGACGCACGTCGGGGCTGACGGCACCAAGCTGACGGCGATCCGCGATTTCGTCCTCGACCTCGAGCCCGAGAGCATGACCGTGCTCATGGGGCCGTCGGGCTGCGGCAAGACCACCCTGCTCAGGATCGTCGCTCAGCTCGACGACCGGTTCGATGGTGAGATTCAGATGCCCGCCAGCGCACGCCTCGGCTTCATGTTCCAGGAGCCCCGGCTGCTGCCCTGGCGCACTGTAAGGCAGAATATCGAGCTCGTCGCCGCGCCGGGTTTCACCGAGGAAGACCTCGACAGGCTCGCGCACGCGGTCGGCATCGCCGACATGTTGCCGCGCTACCCGCAGGAGCTGTCGCTCGGCCTGGCGCGGCGCGTGGCCCTCGCCCGCGCCTTCTCCACGAGGCCCGACCTTCTCCTCCTGGACGAGCCTTTCGTCTCGCTTGACGAGAAGACCGCCGACCGCCTGCGGCGCCTCCTGCTCGATGTTTGGTCGGCGCGGCCGACAACGGCCCTCCTCGTCACGCATAACGCGCGCGAGGCCATCCAGCTTGCCGATCAGCTTGTGCTGCTCGCCCCCCGGCCCACCCATGTGCTCGCCGTCGAGACCATCGACATCCCGCAAGACAAGCGCGACCACAAGACCGTCGACAAGATCCATGCCGATCTGTTGGAGCGCTATCCGGCGAATTTCTCAAGCGTCTGACCAAGGCGCGGCCGGTCCCGCGCCGCTTAGGCCGGCGCCGCGACCTTCCGCTGCTGGATGCCGCGCGAGGGGTCGTAGGCCCAGACGGAGAGCGCCAGGAAGACCAACGTGCAGCCGACGACGATGCCGAGCGCTTCCCAGTTCATCTTCATGTAGAAGGCGAAGCGGATCAGCTCTACGGCCCAGGTGAAGGGGTTGTAGAGACACACATAATAGAGGGTCAGGCTTCCCTCACGCATCTTCCACAGCGGATAGAGCGCCGACGAGGCGAAGAACATCGGGAAGATCACGAAGTTCATGATGCCGGCGAAGTTCTCGAGTTGCTTGATGGTCGACGACAGCAGCATGCCGAGCGCGCCGAACATCATGCCGGTCAGCACCAGCGCCGGCAGCGCCACCAGATAACCCCAGACCGGCAGCTCAACGCCGCACAGCCAGGCGACCAGAAGGAAAGTATAGACCTGGGCCAACGACACCAGAACGCCGGCGAAGAGGCGCGACACCAGCAGGAACCAGCGCGGCAAGGGCGTGGTCAGCAGCACGCGCATCGATCCCATCTCTCGGTCGTAAACCATGGAGAGCGAGCTCTGCATGCCCTGAAAGAGCTGGATCATGGCGAGCAGGCCCGGCGTGATGTAGACGTCGTAGGTGATGTACGTCTCGTAGGGCGGGATGATCGAGATACCAAGCGCCGCACGGAAGCCCGCAGCGAAAATGATCAGCCAGATCAGCGGTCGGACCAGGGCGGCCAGGAGCCGCTCCCGCTGCTGCAGGAAGCGCAAGAGCTCCCGCCACACGATGCCGTAGAAGGCGCGCAGGTAGTGCATGAAGGTCATGCGGCGACGTCCTCCTCGGCATCGCCGCCGATGAGAAGCTTGAAGGCGCCGCCGAGATTCTTGGCGCCGGTTTCCGCCACCACCTCCTTCGCCTGGCCGCGGGCCACGATCCGCCCGCGATCCAGCACGAGCAGATCGTCGTCGGGCTCGATCTCGTCGAAGAGATGGGTCGCCCACAACACGCCGATATTGTCGCTGCGCGCCAGCGCATGGATGTGCCTCACGATCGCCGACCGCGTTGGGTCGTCGAGACCGATCGTTGGCTCGTCCAGAAGAAGCAGCTTCGGGCTATGCAGGAGCGCGCGGGCGATCTCCACCCGGCGACGGTGGCCGCCATTGAGCGATCGAACCTTCTCCGTGATCCGCTCTTTCATGTCGAGGGCGTCCAGGGCACGGTTCATGCGCTCGTCCGCCTCCTTGCGCTTCAAGCCTCTGAGCGCCGCGAAGTAGCGCAGGTTCTGCTTGACCGTGAGGTCGAGATCGAGCGTCGGCTGCTGGAACACGACGCCGAGCGGGCCGAGCGCCTTGAAGCCCCACTCGGCCGCCGAGCGTCCATCGATCTCGATGCGGCCCGTGGGCGCATCGAACAGGCGCGTGATCAGCGAAAAGAGTGTGGTCTTACCGGCGCCGTTCGGGCCGAGCAAAGCGGTGACCTTACCGGGATAAACATCGAAGCTCACGTCATCGAGGGCGTGCTTGGAACCATACCAGTAGGACACGTCCTTGACTGACAGGACCGGGACGCGGCCGGATCCATCGCTGGGAGCTTCTTTTTGCATGGGCGCTTGCGGGCAATGGGGGCTGACGCCCCTTCTCCTTGAAGGCTCTTTTCCTCGCCTCACAGATAGCGCCGCTCCGCCCCTTTCACAAGCCTCAGGGGTACCAGCCTTGGCAACACTGTTTGCTTAATTAAGCAATGCGAGAGGCCGGGCACAAAAAAGAAGCCGCCCCGAAGGGCGGCTTCCGTTGGCTTTGAACTTCCAGAGTGTGGATTAGAAGAAGATGATGCCACCAAGCTGGAAGAGATCGTTGTCGTCGAAGCCCTGGCTGTGATTTCGCGTGCCGTTGTTGTTGTTCACGAAGTCGAACTCGGACACGTTCATGTGCTGCCACCGGGCGAACACATGCATCGCAGCAGAGTTGATTTCCTGGACGGCGCCGAGACCCCAACGCTCGACCTGAGAGTTGTAGATCGTGCAGTTGCCGCCGGGGCAGGCCGGGATCGCGCTGGCGATACCCTGGATATTCCCGAGGCCGTACATATCGTTGTACTGGTAGTACTCGCCGTACAGCACGGTCGCACCGAGCGGGTTCCAGGTCCGCTTGATGAAGGGCTTCAGGCCCCAGCTGTTGGTATCGGGCAGAGCAGCGCCAGTCAGCTGGCTCAGGCAGGTGTTACCACCAGCACCGGGGCAGTTGTTAGAAGCGCCGCCGACATCTTCCCAGTTACCCGTGGCGTAGATACCCAAACCAGAGGGCACATGCATGATGGTACCGCCGGCCTGGTGGTAGCTCTCCACGCCGCCGTTAAGCGGGTTGGATTCCAGGTACGTGTAGGCGTAGGCCAACGACACTTTGAAGTTGCCCCAATCCTTGTTGTAGAACGCGGCGATATCCCAGAAATTCGAGTCCGACGTGTTCGGATGGATGAACAGAGCCGGGTTGAGCGACTGGGATGCGTCGCTGTTCAGGATCGACGGAACGACGTCAGCCGTGCCGTACGACGTCTCGAAGCGGAAGCCGCCCCAAGTCGGCGAGTCGTAGCGAACTGCCGGCTCTGCGGCGCCGAAGCAGTCGGCACCAGGTGCCACAGCCGACGAGCAAAGCAGGAGGCTGTTGTAGGCGCCGAGGCCGCCAGCACCGCCCTTAGGATGAAGAGCAAGTCCGCCGCCCTCGAAGAGCACCGAGTTCGACTCGATGACCGTGCCGGAGATATCGGCCAGAACGGCGGGGTTGTCCGAAGCCGGGCTCAGATGACCCCAGTTCAGAGTGCCGTACTTGTCGCTCTTGATGTACATGTACGAGTAGAGCGTGTTGATGACGCCGTAGGTGCCCCCGTAAAGCCGGGAGTTCACACCGTAGAACTCATCGGTGGCGTTGCTGTTGATGCCATACGTGCTGCCCGGAATCGTGACGGTGATGTTGTAACCGCCGGTCCACCCGGGAGCGATCGTCGCCGAACCGGTGATGGCGAAGCGCGAACCAAGGTCGTAGTCCTTGTCGCCAACGGCAAAGCCGTTGCCGCTGCCGCTATCGTACCAGTTCATGGTCTTGACGACCCAACCGGAGATCGTCACCGACACCTTCTTGTTGCCCTTGCGGACGGTCGTCGCCTCAAGCTCCGCCACCCGCTCTTCGAGATCCGCGCAGCAGTCACCACCCAAATCAGCAGCCTTGACCGGGGTGCTCATCGCATAGCCCCAAGAAAGTCATGCCAAGTGCAGCTGCGATGGCGATGCGGCTGGATGTTTTTGTCAGTCCCCCAAACATTTCCATCTCCACCTTCCCTGATAAATTGCCTAAACCAAACTCTCGCTTCGAATTCGCCTTTCGGCCCTGCATCGGTGAAATTCGATCGAAAGCAGTCAGAAATTCCCCGACAGAGAGTTCTAGTTCTGCTTATACGCGTTCCGGCAGGAAGGTAAATTGCTATCAAAGCGGGCGTGGGCGTTTTTGGCCGTCTTGTGACATTTCCGCCACGAACTTTGCGCCCCCGAAAGGCCCTCGAGCCCAAACGCGATTGTGCCGAAAAACCATGTATTGTCAAATCATTAGCGGGAGCGGCCGCCGTCACCGCGGCGATCCTGTTCAGGGTCCAAAACCGCGGGCTGACACCCAACCCACAGCCCCCAGTCTGCCCAATCCGTGAACAGGGCGGCGCGCATTAATCATGCAAGTTTCCGATTCTGCCTTGTGCCCTAGCCCGTTAGAGTCTTTCCATGGGGATTGGGGCTCGCGCAGCCCCCTAACCTGGTCTAGAAAGCGCCGCTCGTCAGGCCTGCGGGGTCTCCATTTGGGCCGCGTTTCTGGCCAAAACACAATCAGTCGCGAATCGCGGCCGGAGCGAACAGACGGTGAACAATTCTGAGCACAACCCAAGCCTCAAGGATCTTCGGGTTCTGGTGGTCGAGGACGAGGCGCTGATCGCGCTCCAGCTCGAGGATATGCTGACGGAATTGGGCTGTGCCGTCGTCGGCCCCGCCAGCCGTGTGGGCCAGGCGCTCAAGCTCCTTGACGGGGAGCCCGTCGAGGCCGCGGTGCTCGACGTCAATATCGCCGGCGAGCTGGTCTATCCCGTCGCCGATGCGCTCAAGGACCGCGGTTTGCCTTATGTTTTCGTCACGGGCTACGGCGCGTCCGGGCTAACTGAGCCCTATCGCAGCCGGCCGGTCCTGGAGAAGCCCTTTGCCCGGCGTGAGCTTCTGCGGGCGATGCTCGACACCCTACAGCACGGGCAATAAGAGCGCCGGCGAGCCTAAGTCAGGCCGCCCAAAATGGGCGCGGGCTGCGGCACCCGGCCCAGACGCAATTCGTTCAAGCCAGGCTTCCAGGCCCCGCCACTTCCTTGCGACAGGGTGAGACTCGCCCCGGCAAACGACAGCACGAGAAGTGCTGCGCAACCGGCGCCGAGCAGAAAGCACGAAGCAGAACTCCGGGCGGAATCGTGGGATCGATTCGGAAACATGGACGCCTTTTCCCATTACTGTTCTTATTCCGGCTCTAGCGGCCGGCAGGGCAATAACTACCAGAGACTCCTTTTGGTTTCGTAAAGCGGCCCCGGCCCGCCGGGCACGGGCACCCTTGAGCCAAGTCAAGGCTGGGACGGCCTGATGAGCGCTATGCGACAATAGAACTGCCACAAGATTGCCCACCGGTCCTTGTGACAGCCGCTCTCTTGGGCTAACTAGCTGGGTAAGGCACCCCGGTGCGGTGTGAACTTTAAGCAAGCGGTACAAGAACTTGCTCAATCCGGGTGTGAAGAGCCATATCCATCCTGTTCAGCCAATAGCTGGGTGCCGTTGGCGGACGCCAATGGTCTAGGGAAACGAAGACAGATGGATTACGAGGATCGCTTCCGTCGGCATCTTGAATCGCTACACAGCGAAGGCCGGTATCGCGTATTTGCCGACCTGAAGCGCCGCTGCGGAGCGTATCCGACCGCCGACCACTTCACGCGTGAGGGCATCCGCGACGTCACGGTGTGGTGCTCCAACGACTATCTCGGCATGAGCCAGCACCCCAAGGTGCGCGCCGCCATGCACGAGGCGATCGACGAGGTGGGCGCCGGCTCCGGCGGTACCCGCAACATCTCAGGCACCACCCATTACCACGTCGAGCTGGAGGCCGAGCTCGCCGACCTCCATGGCAAGGAGGCAGCGCTTCTCTTTACCTCGGCCTATATCGCCAACGACGCGACGCTCTCGACGCTCACGCGCCTAATCCCCGGTCTCGTGATCTTCTCCGACGAGAAGAACCATGCCTCGATGATCGAGGGCATCCGCCATGGCGGCGGTCCGAAGTACATTTTCCGCAACAACGACATCGGCCACCTCGAGGATCTTCTGAAGGAAGGTCCCCCTGGAGACGCCGAAGATCATCGCCTTCGAGAGCGTCTACTCCATGGATGGCAATATCGCCTCGATCGGCGCGATCTGCGATCTCGCGGAGAAGTACAACGCGCTGACCTATCTCGATGAGGTGCACGCGGTCGGCCTCTACGGCCCGCGTGGCGGCGGCATCGCCGAGCGGGACGGCGTCATGGACCGCGTCGACATCATCAACGGCACGCTGGCCAAGGGCTTCGGCGTCATGGGCGGCTATATCGCGGCGAGCAAAGCCTGCTGCGACGCCATCCGCTCCTATGCGCCGGGCTTCATCTTCACCACCTCGCTCGCCCCAGCCATCGCCGCGGGCGCCCTTGCCTCGATTCGTCACTTGAAGGTGAGCGAGTTGGAGCGCGCACGGCATCGCGAGCGGGTCCGGACGCTGAAAGGCCTGATGGCGGACGCGGGCCTCCCGGTCATGGACAATCCGAGCCATATCGTGCCCGTGATGGTCGGCGACCCGGTTCACTGCAAGGCGGTGACCGACACGCTGCTCACCCACTACGGTGTCTACGTGCAGCCCATCAACTATCCCACCGTGCCGCGCGGCACCGAGCGCATGCGCTTCACGCCCTCGCCGGTCCACACCGACGAGCAGATGGCCTACCTTATCGACGCATTGAAAGAGCTGTGGGCCGCCTGCCCGGTCGCCAACGGCCAGTACGTCCGGCTCGCCGCCGAATAGGCTGCTCCCCCGCCACCTGCCGGGGCCTTATTGGCGCTGTGTTGTTCACTATGTCTTTTCCGCCATAGTGGAGCCGCGAGGAGGCGTCCATGCGAGCGCGACATCCTTGGCGATCCGCACTGTTCGGCCTATGCCTCGCCGGTCTGGCCGCCCCGGCGTCGGCTCAGGACGCCGACATCTGCCTGACCACGGCGGAACAGGCGGCAGCAGGCGAAGAGCTCAGCGACGACGAGAAGAGCAAGGCCCACGAAGCCTGCCTGCGCGCCCTCTCCGACACGGGAAGCGTGCTTCAAAAATACCAGTTCCAAGAGGCTGACTTCGCAATCACAGGCACCCGCCACGAATTCTGAGCGGCGTCCTTTCGCGGGCCACTACCGCCGGAGCAGCCAGGCTGCGAGGAACGAGAAGGTGAGCACCGCCAAGAAGCACAGCAGAACGATCACGCCGATGGCGCCGATTATCCCTTTCAGCGTGCCCCAGAATCCGAACGTGGCCACCATCGCGGCAAGCAACAGAACAACAATGATAGGCATCTCAGTTTCCCCTCGTCCGGTTCATCCACTTGAGCCGTCCTTCTTCGGACCGGGCTTCTCATAAGAGAAAAACAGAATCAGCCCTTTCATGCTTGCAGAATATGGCGAAGGCCGAAAGACACTGCTCCTCGGGCAGCATAACATGAGATGCCTCTAAGGGAGCCGGCCCAGTGGAAACTGAACAACAAGGCGACCCGAAATCCCGCAGCTACCTCCTCGCCTTCGAGGATGCGGCGTTTCTCGAGAGCGACGAGATGCGCGCCCTGCGCCTCGCACTCGAGTTCTCGAAGGCCGACCTGGCGCTGACCGAGAAGGGTATCGCCTCGACCGTCGTCGTGTTCGGCAGCTCCCGCATTCTATCGCCGGAGCAGGTGGAGGAGGCGCTGAGCCGCGCCCACGCGCCCGCGACCCGCAAACGCGCCAAGCAGGCGCAGGAACTCTCCCACTGGTATCAAGAGGCGCGCAAGTTCGCGCGCATCGTCTCGGAGCGTGGCGGTGCGCTCGCCACCGACGGCACGCTCCAGAACGTCATAACGTACCGGCGGTGGACCGGGCATCATGGAGGCCGCCAATCGCGGCGCGGCCGAGGCCGGCGCCGGCACCATGGATGAGTTGTTCGAGATTCTCGACCTCAAGCAGACACGCAAATGCGCGCTGATGCCGGTCATCCTGTTCTCACGGGACCACTGGCGGAGGATTATCAATTTCGAGGCGCTTGTGGAGCTGGGCATGATCGACGATGCCGATGTCGCCCTGTTCCAGGTCGTGGATACCGCCGAAGAGGCTTGGGACGTGTTGATCGGGCGGGGTCTGTTGGCCCACACGCCCCTCCGCGAACCCTGAGCCTCGCTCAAGTTACGCTCTCTTGCCCCGAGAGCTCCATCTGCAAAGTCCCGGAAGGACTCTAGCCCTCCGGATGCTTCTTCAGTTCCTCATCAATCTCGGCGATCGTAGCCTGCAACTCTTCGATCTCCAGCTCGATTTGTTCCGGCGGCGGTGGAGCTTCCCCGGAAATCAGGGTCATGCCGGGCATATAGAGGTCGTTCCGTCTGGCAGTCAGCTCACGAAGCATCCTCTCTAAGTGCGCTCGCCTCTCCTTCAAGCTTTCTGAGTCTTGCGTAGACATCTTCTCGTTGCCTCCCGATTGAGACCAAGACGAACGCTGATCTGACGCGCTCTCGTCAAATGACGTTTCTATGACAAGACCTGGTCACGTTAGGCGATTCTGTACTCCTTCACGTTGATCGCAGTCAAAGACCGTTGGCGCGCCTTCACAGTATCGGTCTAAGCTCCAAGTGAGAGGGCCCCACGTGTCCAAGTCAGGATTGGCACCGAACAACCCACCCGAAGAGCGCACCGTCATGATCGACGGTGCGCGTGAACGGTTGCATGAGCCAACGCCCACGGCGTCAGAGACCGAAAAGATCAGCGTCCGGAATCTCAATTTCTATTACGAAGACGACAACCGCGCTCTGATGGACATCTCGGTGCCGATCTATGCGCAAAAGGTGACTGCGTTCTTCGGACCGTCGGGCTGCGGCAAATCAACGTTGCTGCGCATCTTCAATCGCATCTACGACCTTTATCCGGGGCAGCGCGTGGACGGAGAAGTCCTGCTCGATGGCGAAGATATCCTGCTAGCCGAGGATGTGCCGCTGTTAAGAGCGCGCATCGGAATGGTGTTTCAAAGGCCCACGCCGTTTCCGATGTCGATCTATGACAACATTGCCTTCGGCATTGGCCTCTATCGCAAACTGCCTCGGGCCGCGTTGGATGCCGAAATCGAATCCGCTCTTCGACGCGCTGCGCTGTGGGACGAGGTGAAGGACAACCTCACCCAGAACGGCTTCAACCTTTCGGGCGGTCAACAGCAGCGCCTTTGCATCGCGCGCGCCATCGCCGTTCGGCCCGAAGTGCTTCTGCTCGACGAGCCTTGCTCCGCGATCGATCCGATTTCATCGGCGAAGATCGAGGAGACTATCGAGGAGTTGAAGGAAGACCACACGATCGTCATCGTCACGCACAACCTGCAGCAGGCAGCGCGCGTCTCCGATCATGCCGGCTTCATGTATCTCGGCCAGCTGGTCGAATTCAAAACGGCGCGCGACATGTTCGTGAGTCCTCAAGACCCGCGCACGCAGCACTTCATCACGGGCCGCTTCGGCTAGGCCCGGCAGACCGACATCAGGGGCGAGTCGGCAAATTTCCGAACAGCAAGCGCCGGAACATCTCCGGGCCGACAGCGCGCTCGATCTCTCTGAACGCGAAGTAGGGAATGAGCGCGACGCAGAAGACCAACCATAGTGCCAGCGCGCCTATGAGACCGCCGCCGACGTGGGGAACGCTGGCGAGGAAGCCTCTCCCGGCGATGCCCCCGACCAGCATCTCTTCCAGCACATAGGCTGCGAAGAGCAGAGTGGTGAAGGCGACGGCCTTGTAGACGATCGGATAGACCAGCGGCATTCCCTTGAACCGCTCGGCAAAACGCGTGTTGTCGGCAATCAACATGATCTTCGCAAGGACCAAGGCATTGATCGCCGCGAGCCCGTAGAAGGTGAAACCGATGTGGTTCTCGGAGAGAACGATCCACTCGTGCACGAGGAGAACGGTGAAGACCACCCAGAGATAGACAAAGATCCCGGCGAACTTCTTGGCCTCCGCGATCGCTCTCTCTTTCAGGGTCGGCTTGGGCTTCTCCCCGCTTGATGTTAGCGCTTGAACGAGCGCGTCCACGGCCTCGCCATGCGGCTCGGACACGGGGTGCATTGTATCTTCGGATTCGGGTGCGAGGCCGAGGATGGCGTCGGCGGGTTCGCCGTCCGGCTCGAAAGTGATCGCCGCGTCGGTCTCGGCAGTCGTTTCAAGGGCAAAGACAGGCGCGTCGATCGCCTCGCCGCTCGCCTCGGCAGCTTCATCCTGGTCGGCTTCGCGAGAAGATCCGAGACCGAAGATGGCGTCAGCGGGCTTCCACGAATCGAGCCCCGCAGTCCACAGGAGATCGCCCTCTTTGAAGTTGCCGCCCTCGGCAAACAGCGAAAGCTCGCGGTCCGTCAGGGGCCCGATCTGTTTGCCGTCCCGGGTCAAATACCAACTGGGCTCGGCACGCTCCGCCTCGCCCTGATCGACGACACCCTCCTGCATGCACTCCCCCCTACGCCCACACAACCTACGCGCAGATTACGCCGCCGCGCGCGCCTTTGTCGGCTGGACGATGATCGCCCCCTTATCGCCGCGCACGATCTCCTCGTCGGCGACCTTGAAGTTCTCCATGCGCACGGTGTGGTAGCGATCGAAATAGTCTTTGAGCGACTTTTCGATCCCCTTGTCGTATTCCGGCCGGGCGACATGCGTGGCGCCCTGCACCGCCTTCACCACCTTGCCGTCGCGCACGACAAGCTCACCGTTCTTGAACACCATGACAGGCGTGGCGAACATCGCCTCGCGATTGGGGTTGTCTTTGTAGACGGTGATGTCGCCGCAGGCGCCCACGCCCAGATGCCCGCGGTCTTTCAGCCCAAGGCTCCGCGCCGGCCCGGCCCGCGTCATGATGGCAATATCGTCGAGCGTATATTCGCGGGTGATCGTGGGGAGAATGCTGGCGCCTTGCGCGTCCGCATTGATCCTCTGGAACGTATCGTCGCGGAAGCTCTTGTCCATGAGCAGCCGGATCAGGTGCGGGTAAGTGTAGAACGGCGCGCCGTTGGGGTGGTCCGTCGTGAGGAACATCCGCCAAGGATCGTCAACCAGGAGAAAGGTCTCCAGACCAATCGCCCATTGCAGCGCGTTGACGAAGCTCTTGTCCCGATAGCGCATGGGCACCACGCCGCAGCCCGCGTCGCACTCGATATCCATGACCACGGGCTTCTTCGGATGCGCACTCTTGGCGATGGCGTACTGGCGCATGCTGTCGCCAGACGCGGTGCAGGTCTGCCCGAACATGACCTGACCGACATCGATCGAGATGTTCGGGCTCTTGTTGACGAGCTCGGCAAGGCGTGCCGCGCCGGAAGAAAACTTCCGATCCCCTTCCGTGCCGTAGCTCAGGAACTGAGTGTGCGTCATGTGAATGCGCAAGCCCTCGGCGGCGCGGATCGTATCGAGCGTGGATTCGATATTGCCGGGCACGCCGAGATTACAGCCGTGGATATGTAAGGGATGCGTGACGCCGAGCTCTTCCAGCGCGCGGGCGAGGTTGAGGACGATCTGCCGTGGCGTCACCTTGTAGTAGACGTGCTCCTCGTCGAGGTCGAGCTGGCGCTGATTGAACTTGAAGGCGCTGATGCCGCCGGGATTGACCACCTTGACGGCGATCGCCTGCGAGGCGTGCATGGTCCAGGCGACATAATCCTTGATCGCCTCGAAATCCTTCTTCTCCGAAAGCTGGCGCAGGAAATAGTCATCCGAGCCGAGCATGGCGAAGGCGCCCTTGTCGACCATCGGCGTATCGCCAAGCTCCATATGCGCCTGGCGGGCATTGGCCGGCAGCATCGCCGGCTCGAAGCAGGCAGTGTAACCCATCTCGGCGTAGCGGTAGCCGGCGAGATGGGTGGAGGGCACCGCATGCCCGCAGCCGGCGCGCGTCACATCCGTGCGGGCGACCAGATCACCCAGGTGGTCTTCGGGAAGGAGCATGCGGGCGATCGTCATCTTGCCGCCGCCGATATGGGTGTGCGGATCGATGGCGCCGGCCATCACCACCTTGCCTTTGACGTCGTAGGTCTGGTCAGGCTTGGCGTCGGGCCGAGGCGCTACGATCTTGCCGTCTTCGACATAGATGTCACGGACCTCGCCCGACACCTTGTTCGTAGGATCGTAGACTTTGCCGCCCGTCAGTTTGATCAGCATAGAAAACTCCAGACCTAAAGCGCGGCTTCGATCGCCGAGAATACGTCCGCCGCTTGCGGCAGCTCGGCACGGCCAAGGTTTTTCAGCGGTAGGGACACGACGCTGTCGACCCGGATGAGCCGCCCGGCGTGATCGATCCCCGGCGTGCCGACGGGGATGAACACCTCGGTCGATTTCGGCAGCTTCATGCCCGGCGTGCCGAGCACGATCGTCGGGATCTTAGTCGCGGGCGGTACGAAGTCAGGCGAATAGGAGGAGATCCACACGAGCAGATCCCCCTCGCCCTCTTCGAGCATGCGCGAAATGGCATGGCGATACGGATCGAAGTCCGGCGCGCCGGACGCATAGCTGACCCGCATGGGATAGCCGCTCAGCCACGTCGCCACGGACGCAGCGGTCGTGGCGCCCTCGGCGCCGCCGAGGGTCAGCCCCGCGAACCGCTGGGTTGGCGCGAGATCCTTGATGAGCCCTGCGAGCTGATCGACGGTGAGCTCAGCGTGCGGAAAGTCGAAGGCGGGCGGCGCCCACACCACGACGCCATATGCCGCCTTGCGGCAGCGCTCGGCAAGCGCATCGATGTCGGCGAGCTTCACCCCGGCGATATCGGGCTTGTTCAGCGTGAACCCGCGAAGCCGCGCGCGCAGTGCGCCGATCACCTCGCCGACCGCCTCTGGCTTGCACGCCAAAGTCACCACCTCGCCGACGCCGGCTTGTCTTGCGGCCTTGTCGAGCCCTTTGCCGATGACCACGACGGTGCGCTTCTTCGCATTCACGCCGAACATCGATTCGGCAGGCGCGACGATCTTTTCGAAGAAGCGGTGATGCAGGGCTGCGACGTCGGTGCCGGCGATGATGATGAGGTCGGCGCGGTTCCGCGTCTCGGTCAGCGTCGACATGGTCCAGCCAACGGACTGAAGAACTTTGAAGTTGCGGTATTGCGCCTCGCTCGCGGCGTGATCGACCACACCGCCGGAGCGCTCGGCGAGCGCCATCACCGCCCGCATGCCCTCCACGTCGGTGGCGAGGCCGCCATAGAGCGGGAGCGCCGCTTTGCCGATCAGCTTGGCGGCTTCGGCAACCGCCTCGCCGAGGGGCACGTCCTTGCCCCGAATCTGGGGACTCGAAGGGGGCAGCTTGCGCTCGAAGCCTGCCTTCGACCTCCCGCAGCCGCTTTTCACGACCTCCAGGATCTCGCCGCTTCGCTTCACCTCCAAGTCGTCGCACAGAATGCCGCAGAACGGACAGGTGACGTCCTCGAACAATTCGGTATTTGCGCGCTCTCGGCTGGACCCGCGCACGGTCGAAGTCGGCATACGGTTACCTCCCTCAAAGGCCGCGGCAAGTAAGCATGGCGGACGCCCGAACACAACTCGCGCAGTGCCGCAGTCCACCGAAGGCGGCCACCCCAAGATCACCCCTGGAGACCGCCTCCTTTGGCCGGGCCTGTCCTGCCCGGGCCGGCTGATCTGGAGGTCTTGCCCAAGGCCGCAAGGAGTGGAAGACTCTGCCTCACGACTGGGGCAGAGGGACTGGTATGCGTACCGCAATGCTTTCCATTGGGCTGTGCGCCCTTGTGGCGATCCAGCCCGGCATCAAGCACCGCGTGGTCAGCGAAAATCGCGATATTCCCTTCTTTATCCTGCTGGACAACCAGTGGGTCTGTGTTGATCGCAATCCGCGACAGGTGAACAGGCAGGATTGCTGGCCAAGGCAATCGTCGAAGCGATAGTGCGCGGCTTCAGGCTGCGGAGGCCAGGTGATCGCCGAGGCGCAAGCCCCAGGCGTAGATGGTCAGCGACGGGTTGACCCGGCTCGCGCGCGGCAGCGGACTGCCGTCGCCGACATAGAGCCGCTCCATACCGTGCACCTTGCCGTGCGGGTCGACCACCGAGGTCTTGGGGTCGTCGCCGGTTACCATGCTTCCGAGCGCATGCGCCGTGCCGGCCATGCCCATATATTTGTCGACGCCGGCCAAACCCGCAGCGAGCAAGCGCTCGATCCAAGCGTCGATCAGAGCGTGATGCTCCTTCGTCGCGTGCGGGATGCGATCGAGGCTGTAATCCATGATCGGCTTGCCGCCCGGTCCGCCGGAGATGATGCGGTTCTCGGGCGTCGAGCAATCTTCCGTGGTCGCCCAGAAGCCGATCGCCCGCGTGCCGAGGAACTTGTCGACGAGTTTCGGCGTCCACGACGGCGCCTGCACGGCGAGAAGCTCGGGATCGATCCACCCGAGGCACTGCATCGAGGAATGCGGGAACTTGTCGTTGTAGAGGACCGCGGTCTTGCGCATCACGTCGTGATCTTTGAACGGCGAGAACCCGAGCACCGCCGAGTTGATATGCATCTTGAAATTGGCGCCGACCAGATCGCCGCACGGAAGCGTAAGCCCACTTGTGTGCAGATGATCCTGGAGGATACGCGGTGACGTCATGGCGCCTGCGGCGAGCACCACCTTGTCCGCCTCGTAGGTCGAGCCGTCGGCGCATTTGACGCCGATGATGGTGCGCGGATCGCCCGGCGCAGCGACGAGATCGGAGACGGGATCGCCGGCGAGCATCGTGAAGTTCGGCTTGTCGCGGATATGGTCGATCAGGTTGCGCTCGGAGTCCGCCTTCAGTCCCGACGGTGAGGCGAACCCATCGAAGTGCTTCGCCTCCTCAGGGTGATTGACGATGTCTTTCGATAGACCGAGCGGCAGCTGGTGGAGCTCCCAGTTTGGGTCCGCCTTGGTGATCTTGTCGAGCAGCGCCTGGAGCTCGGGCTCGTTCTTGAATGTGTTGATGCCGAGGAGACCCGTCGCCTCGTCGTAGTAAGGCTTCAATTCGTCATAGCCGAACGGCCAGCCGAGCACGCCGTAGTCGGGGTCCGCTTCGAACTCCACGGGGCGGAAGCGGAACAGCGCCGCGCCATACCACTTGGTCTTGCCGCCAACGTTGTAGAACTCGCCGGGGACGAAATCCTGCCCCTTGCTGTCGAGCCAGACCACGTGGTTCTTGAACACGCCGTCTACGAAGACCTCTCTGACCTCGAGAGTTGAGGCATCGCGCGGCAGGAACGGCCCCTTCTCGACGAGCAGTACGCGCTTGCCGGCGTTGACGAGTTTGTAGGCGACACTGCCCCCGCCCGCGCCGCTGCCGATAACGATGACGTCATACTGCGCCGCCATGATGTCCTCCCTATGAGTGGCAATCGGGTCTAGTGCTCATGCGATGGGAGCATGAAAAGTTAGGACGTTGGCAAGGTTGCCGATGCTATTGCCAATGTCTAGGCTTATCCGTTGCCAGTAGCTGTCGAGGTGAGTCGTTACGCTTGCAGCGTTAGTGGAATATGAAAATCGTCCGCTGAAGGAGAAACGCGCATGTCTTTGAAGAACAAGGTCGCGATCGTCACCGGCGGCAACAGCGGAATCGGCCAGTCGATCGTTCTTGAGCTGGCGCGACAAGGCGCCAACATCGTCATCGACTATGTGGCGCACCCGGAGGCGACGGCGGCGTTGGAGCGCCAGGTCGCGGCTCTCGGCGACCAGTGCACCGGCGTCGACGCGGACGTGAGTCAAGTCGCCGATCTTAAGAAGCTCGTCGATACGGCCGTCGCCAAGCTGGGACGGCTGGACATCATGGTGAACAACGCGGGCATCGAGACGCGCACCTCGGTCCTCGACACCACGGAGGATCAGTACGACGCCGTCCTGAAGATCAACCTCAAGAGCGCGTTCTTCGGCACCCAACTCGCCGCCAAGCAGATGATCAAGCAAGGCGGCGGCGGCCGCGTCATCAACATCACTTCGGTGCACGAGGACTGGCCGATGCCCGGCAATACCGCTTACTGCCTTTCCAAGGGCGGCATGCGTATGCTGACGCGCACCGCGGGCGTTGAGCTCGCACCGCACGATATCCTGGTCGTCGGCGTTGGCCCGGGCGCGGTCGCGACCCCGATCAACACGGGCACCATGGACGATCCGACCCTGCTTAAGAAGCTGGACGCCGCCATCCCGCTCGGACGCATGGCACAGCCTCAGGAGATTGCGAGCGTCGTCGGTTTCCTCGCCGGCGCCGGCGCGAGCTATCTCACCGCCATGACGATCATTGCCGACGGCGGCCTCATGCAGAGCAGCCCCGGTCTCTAGGGACAATGGCTCTCCCCATCGAAGACTACGCACTGATTGGCGATTGCGAGACCGCAGGACTTGTCGGGCGCGACGGCTCGCTCGATTGGCTGTGCCTGCCGCGTTTCGACTCCGAAGCATGTTTCGCTGCGATTCTCGGCGACCATGACAACGGCCGCTGGCTGATCGCGCCGGCCGAGCCTGTCGCCAAGATCACACGCCACTATCGCCCTGACACCCTTATCCTCGAGACGCGGTTCGAGACCGACACCGGTGCCGCCACGCTGATCGACTTCATGTATCCGTGTGACAAGCACCCGCACCTCGTACGGCTCGTCGTCGGGGAGAAGGGCTCAATCGAGTTCGAAACCGAGTTCGTGGTCCGGTTCGGCTACGGCCAAGAGGTGCCGTGGGTCACCACGTTGCCGGACAAACGATTGCGCGCCGTCGCTGGTCCCCACAAGGTCGTCCTGCAGTCGAGCATCGAACTGCGCGGCGAGGACTTCCGGACCAAGGGCAGGTTCGCCGTGAACCAGGGAGAGACGGTCTCATTCGCGCTCTCCTACATCGAATCCTATGTTGGCGACCCGCCTGTCGTCGATACCACGTCGCTCGTCGACAAGACGGAGCAGTACTGGAAAGACTGGGCGTCGCAATGCAACATGTCCGGCCCGTATGCCGACATCGTGAAGCGCTCGCTCATCACGCTGAAGGCGATGACCTACGCGCCGACAGGCGGCGTGGTTGCCGCGGCGACCACTTCACTACCCGAGCAATTTGGCGGGCCGCGCAATTGGGACTACCGCTATTGCTGGGTGCGCGACGCCACGCTCACCCTGCTCGCCCTCATGAACACCGGCTATTTCGAGGAGGCCCGCGCCTGGCGCCAATGGCTCCTGCGCGCCGTCGCCGGCAGTCCGCACCAGATGCAGATCATGTACGGCATCGCCGGCGAGCGCAGACTCTATGAAGTCGAGCTTCCGTGGCTGTCGGGCTACGAAAAATCGGCGCCCGTGCGCGTCGGCAATGCAGCACACCAGCAGACTCAGCTCGACGTTTACGGAGAGCTGACCGACGCGCTGCACCAAGCGCGCAAAGGCGGACTGGCGCCCGAGGAGTCTGGCTGGGAACTTCAGCTCGCCATCCTCGATCACCTCGAGGAGGTGTGGCAGAAGCCGGACGAAGGGATTTGGGAGGTCCGGAGCGGGCCGGAACATTTCGTCTATTCCAAGGTCATGGCCTGGGTCGCCTTCGACCGATCCATCAAGAGCGCCGAACGCTTCGGCCTCAGTTGCCAGGTCGATCGCTGGCGCGACATCAGAAAAACCATCCACACCGAAGTCTGCGAGAAAGGCTATGACAAGGAGCTCAACAGCTTCGTCCGCGCTTACGGGAGCAAAGAGGTGGACGCGAGCCTCCTGCTGATCCCCGCGGTCGGCTTCTTGCCGGCCGAGGATCCGCGCGTTGCGGGAACCGTCGCGCAGATCGAGAAGACGCTGATGAAGGACGGCCTCGTCCAGCGCTACGACACCTCCAAGGCCAGCGACGGCCTGCCGCCCGGCGAAGGCATGTTCCTCGCGTGCAGCTTTTGGCTGGTCGACGCCTATATGATGCTGGGGCGCCATGACGACGCCGTGAAACTCTTCGAGAGGCTGCTTTCGTTGCGCAACGACCTCGGCCTCCTCAGCGAGGAATACGACACGAAGGCAAAGCGGCTTTGCGGCAACTTCCCGCAAGCCTTCTCGCACCTCGCTCTGGTCAATAGCGCTTGCAATCTCGGCCGCGACGGCAGGCCGGTCGAGCAGCGCACAGATTGCGAAGCGGAGGCCCCCGCAGCGGACAAGGCCTCCGCGCCCGCGCCGACCGCGACCTAGGCGCCATCACGCGCGCGTTCAGCAGAGAATAGTGAGGGGTGTCAGACGGCCGCCAGCGCCGGCGAGCGGCGCATATGATTTCGTCATCCTAAAGCAGGAGTTTGTTGCCAATATCCGCCGCTTCAATCACGATCCCGCGCAAGACTCATTCGCAAGCGGACCTGGAACGACGGCAGGACTCATGCAGGCACCCTCCGGCAATTGCACACCGACCTGGGCTCCGGCCCGCAAGGACATCGTGGGCGCAAGCCTCGGCTCTTCGAGGCTCTGGTACACGGTCGCCCAAGGCATCGTGACGGAGGTCTATTATCCGCGCGTCGACATCCCCCAGATCAAGGACTTAGGCTTCATCGTCGCCGACGATCAGGGCTTCTGGGTCGAGCTGCGCCGCCTCGAAGATTACACCGTGGCTCTGCCGAAGCCTGGCGTGCCGGCCGCGACGATCGTCCATCGCCATCCGCGCTTCACCTTCACCCTCGAGGTCTGCCCGTCGGAGCGACGCGACACGCTTCTCATGCGCTATCGGCTCGACGGCGACGCGAGCCTGAGGCCCTACGCACTACTCGCCGCCCGACTCGGTGACGACGCCGAGAAAAATGTGGCCTCGGCGGCCACCCATGACGGGCGGCGCGTGCTGTGGGCGGAGCAAGGGCCGTTTGCGCTTGCCCTTTCGGCCGTCGATCAGAACGGGACTGACGCGTTGGGCCGTCGTTCGGTCGGCTGCCTTGAAGCGAGCGACGGCTGGCAAGACTTCAACCGCAATGGCCGCATGACCTGGGAATACGACAGCGCGGGCCCAGGTGCGGTGAGCCTGATGGGCGAGCTTTCCAGGCAAGGCGTTCTGGCGCTCGGCCTCGCCTCCAGCAACCAAGCCGCCGCCACGCTCTCGGTGTCGGCCCTTCTCGACGATTTCGACGAAGAATGGGACGCCCATTGCCAGGCCTGGCAGGAATGGCTCGGCGAATGCCGCCGCGTGGCCTTCGGCGGCGAGATCGACGCCCGGCTCGCTTTGTCTGCCACAGTCTTGAAGGTGCATCAGGACCGCACCTATCGCGGAGCCGCCGTCGCCAGCCTTTCGGTGCCCTGGGGCGATACGAGCACGAGCCGCGGCGGCTATCACCTTGTCTGGCCTCGCGATCTGGTGGAGACGGCCGGCGCGCTGGTCGCCATGGAATCCTATCGCGATGCCCGTGACGTGCTGCGTTACCTCATCGCCACCCAGCACGAAGACGGCCACTGGTTCCAGAACCAATGGCTTGGCGGCCGTCCCTTCTGGCAGGGCATCCAACTCGACGAGGCGGCCTTTCCCGTGCTCCTCGCCTCGCTCCTGAAAGAGCGCGACGCGCTCGACGACATCCCCGTCAAGGACATGATCACACGCGCCGTGGGCTTCGTCTGCCGCGAAGGCCCGACCACCGACCAGGATCGTTGGGAGGAGGACTCCGGCCTCAACACCTTCACCCTCGCCGTCGCCATCGCCGCGCTGGTGGAGGGCAGCGAATATCTCGAGGGCGAGGCGAAGGCGCATGCGCTCCGCGTGGCCGACTATTGGAACGCGCGGATCGAGGACTGGTCCTTCGTAGAAGGCACGCCGCTGGCAGAGCAATTGAAGGTGACTGGCTATTATATCCGCACCGTTCCGCTCGATGAGCTCGGCGACAAGCGCGCTTTCACCGAGACGGTGATGATCAAGAATCTTGCTTTCAATCCCGACCTGCCCGCGAGCGGCCAGGTCTCCACCGACTGCTTGCAGCTTGTGCGATATGGCTTGCGGGCCCCGGACGACCGCACCGTCACCGACAGCATCAAGGTCATCGACCATCTGTTGAAGACGGACACGCCCTCCGGCCCAGTGTGGCATCGCTACAACGATGACGGCTATGGCGAGCACGACGACGGCTCGGGCTTCAACGGCACGGGACACGGCCGGGGCTGGCCGCTTCTGACCGGCGAGCGCGGCCATTACGCGCTTTGCGCCGGCGAGGACGTCACGCCCTATCTCGATGCCATAATGGCCATGTCGAGCCCCTTGGGGCTGATCCCCGAGCAGGTCTGGGACACGGCCCCCATTCCAAACTTGCACCTCGAGCCCGGCAAGCCGAGCGGCTCCGCCATGCCGCTCGTCTGGGCGCATGCGGAATTCGCCAAGCTCTGCCATAGCCTCGCGGCGGGACGTCCGGTGGACCGGCCCGCGGCCACCTGGGCGCGCTATCGCGGCGTCCGCCCCAAGATCGACTACGACATCTGGGGGCCGAGCTTCCGACCGCGTCGCACCGACCCTGGCAATGCGCTCTACGTGACGGTAAAAGCGCCGGCCGTCGTCCATTTCGGAACCAATGGCTGGCAGGGCATCCAGGACATCAACACCAAGGACACCGGGCTTGGCATCCATGTCGCCAAGCTGCCGACCGAAACGCTGAAAGCGGGCGACAGCATCCAGTTCACCTTCTTCTGGCCTGAGAGCGGGAACTGGGAAGGCCAGAATTACGAAGTCGCCGTCTCGACCCCTTAACGGCTCTTCAATAGCGGTAATGGCACAAGATTTCGGCGTCGGGCCGAGCCTTGCGGCGTGCCGGTCGGGGCCCTTCGTGGCGGGGCGCGCCCCTTTCTGATACTGCTCGGCAGCCTTTTTGCGTCTCCAAAAGCAAGCCCCTAGGCAAGGGGTCTTGGGGCACGAACACCGTGAAACGTCTCAAGCAGATCTGGCTCGTGGTGGCAGTGTGTCTGCTTCCCGTGACAACCGCCTACGCCATCGATCGGCTGTTGTTGGCGCCGGCTTGCCCGGCCTGCAATGCGGAGATGACGGAGCGGCTCCCCCTGTTCGACGGATCCCAAGACGGCCTGGTGCGGATCAGGGCAAACAGCATGGAGTTCCGTGCCCGCGTGGCCGGCTTCAACAATACGCACGGCGAAGGCGTGATCCTGCTCCACGGCTTCCCCGAGACATCCATCATGTGGGAGCCGCTGCTGGAGAAACTGAGCAAGGCCGGTTACCGCGTTGTCGCCTTCGACCAGAGAGGCTATAGCCCCGGCGCCAGACCCTACAACGAGAACGCCTACACCAAGGGAAAGATCGCGACGGACGTGCTCGCGATTGCGGACGCCGTGGGCTTCGATCGGTTCCACGTGATCGGCCATGATTTCGGCGGAGCCATCGCCTGGATCGTCGCCGACCGCTATCCGCAACGGGTCTTGAGCCTCACGTCGCTGTCGATGCCTCACCCTTCGGCCCTTGCCGAATCTTTGGAAGCCCCAGACTCCCAATTGCGCCTCAGCAGCTACGTCCTGTTCTACCGGGTGCCGGTGCTGCCAGAGCTGATCTTGGGATTCGACCGGGCCGCGTTTCTCGGGCATCTGAAGTGGCAAAGAAATTCGCCCGAACAGGTCAAAGAATACGAGCGCGTGTTCGGCGAGCCCGGCGCGCTTCGCGCCGCGCTGAATTGGTACCGGGCCTTCGAGTTTCGTTCGCTCGATCCGCTCGGCAAGATCAGGCCGCCGACGCTGTTTATCTGGGGGCGTAGGGATGGCGCATTCGGCCGTGTCGCCGCGAATAAGACCGCGAACTACATGGACGGCCCGTACCGCTTTCATGCTGTGGATGCCGGCCATCAGCTGATGTTGGAAGTGCCGGACATCGTCGAGGACGATGTGCTCGATCACCTGCGAAACTGGAAGAAAGTCTCCGAGCAGTGGGACGCGAAGCTCGCCGAACTACCCCAGGACGACGGATCGCCATGCGATCAATCCACGTCACCGCCTCAGTGCCTGAGCATTTTCGTCGCCCAGGACGGCAAGACACTCAGGATCCGGAACCGCTGCAACGAGTCCTATGAAGGCGTGATTCGCGTGTCCTGCAGTGGATGGGCGCCTGATGCCTCCGTTGAGTATCGCTTCAACCTTGGCGCCAAGGCGGAGATGACCCAGGAGAGCACCGGGTTCTCTTTCGGCGACTGCTACTATCGCCATCGGCTCTGCGCGAAACAGGCGCACCAGCCATAGCCGTTCGATCGAACCGCTGAAAGCAGGTCGACAGCGTCTGCCTCCGAGATCGCGAGGCCCGGTCAGGCGAAGAAGAGAAGGATGCTCGCGCCGATGAGGAGTATGGCGAGGATCACCGACAGGCTGAGATCGGCCACGATTCCCGGCGAATGAATCTTCTGATCGTCGAGCATCCATCCCGTCCGCACGAACCGGCCCGTGGCGACCAGGATGAAGACGATCCCCACCACGATGAAACTGTGTCCAATGCCCCTGCCGTAACCGCCCATATCGGCGACGTCCGGTAGATGCCTACCCTCCGCGGAGACGGCGTCCGCCATCGTGACGACGAACAGGTTGAACTTCTCGATCAGGAACCCGAAGGCAATGATCGCAATGCCCGTGCGAAGCCAGGCGAGGAAGGTCCGCTCATTAGCCGCGTGGTCGGTATAAGATCGGATCATGGGGTCCTGCTCAGCGATAACGCGGCAGTTTCAGCCCAAAGCGCCAAAAATAGCTTAAGGCCGGGGGCAGCCGGGCCTGGGAAATATGCTGGGATTGGCTCCTGCCGGGGGAAGGCCTAAGCGCCCCACCCTCTACTGGACCGACGTCTTCAGCGAGCCGGGTCCGGAGGCAAACAGTCCGTGCGGGGTGGCGCCATTCAGGTGGTTCAAGACGCCGATGGACAGGACCGTCGCGAAGACCACGATCGCAAACACGGCAAAGCCGGCGGCTAAAGCATGGTTCTTTGTTCGCGCGCGCTCGACGAGTGCTTCTCCTGTCGTCGGGCGGCCCGAGGCTCCCGGGCTCGAGAGCCACGAAGACATACCTTTCTCGTCCAATCGTGTCTCGTGACGCCCCCACATGTGGATCACAATGATCATGCCCACCAAGCACATCATGCTGCTTGGGATCCAGATGATGAGGCCGCCAAGCATCTCATCGAAGACCGGACGAATCTCGAATAAGCGTCCGACGGTATCGTAGGCCGGATAGAGAACCTCGCTCTTGAGGGTCGTGTAAGAGCCGAGGGCGATATTGGAAAGGATCACGATCCACAGCATCATCAAGCGAGTGCCGTAGGTCAGACCGACTGGGGCGGCGCGCACATCGAAAACGCGCCACCAGAACAGAAGTCCAGCAGCCAGCATGCTCACATGCATCAGATAGTGGATCGGCTCGCTCAAGAGCGCCGCGTCGTGATAGGGCGGGTACTGCCACACATAGAGCGAGGCGACATAGAGCGCCGTCACCACGATCGGGTTGGTCAGCCACGAGAAGCTCTGCCGCGTCGCGCTGTTGCTCACCGTCGGCGCCAAGGCATTGCGTCGGAGCACGGACGGGAGGCCGCTGATCAACATCGCCTGCGGCGCGGATAGCGCGATCAGCATCGGGCCGATCATGTGCAGCAACAGATGCTGAATCTGGTGCATGAAAAACACATGCTCCGCCACGTAATCGACCGGCGACTCAAGAGCGAGAAAAACCGCCAGCACGCCGCCAAGAAAGGCCGCATGGCGCCACAGCTGCATCTCTCCGAATGCGCGCCGGCGGATGACGCCTGCGCCATACACAAGGCAGATCAAGACCGTGGGAATCACGATGTCTGGCGTAAACGACCAAATATCCCAGGCCTCGGCGCCGGCATGGGCTTCCCCGACATGGGCCCAAGCAGCTTGGCTTGCGATGAAATATGCAAGCCCCGCAAGGGCACCGGCGAGCTTCCGACGTTGACCTGAAGATATCAGTCTCAATGTCCCACTCGGCTTTAGAAGTCGATGGAGTTACGAGCTTCCAGCGCGCGGCGCTCGCTCGAAGTGCAAGCCAACGCCGCAACTCGTAGGCCGTACCATCAATCGAGCCGCCGAGGTTGCCCCCTATTGACGCAGCCGCTCAGCCTCCGGAGATTCATCGGTGAAAACTTCCGCAGGATCTTCTTCTCGAAAGAGGAGTAACAGCCGTGCAAGTAATCCATCGGGACGACGGGCTCAAGAATCAGAGCTTGACCATCACGTGGCGGGCGACGGTGTAGTCTTCGAGCGCGTACATGGAAAGGTCCTTGCCGTAGCCGGACGCCTTGAGGCCGCCATGCGGCATCTCGCTGACAAGCATGAAGTGCGTGTTGACCCACGAGCAGCCGTAGCGGAGCCGGGCCGCCGTCGCCATGCCCTTGGCGATGTCCGAGGTCCATACCGAGGAGGCGAGCCCGTAATCGCTGTCATTGGCCCAACTGACTGCTTGCTCGACGTCGTCGAAGCGCGTGACGGATACCACCGGACCGAACACCTCCTTGCGCACGATCTCGTCGTCCTGCCTGGCGCCGGCGATAACGGTCGGTTCGAAGAAGAAGCCCTTCCCCTTGGGTGACTTTCCGCCGGCTGTGATCGATATGTGGCGCTGGCCGCCCGCGCGCTCCACGAAGCTTTGCACGCGGTCCTTTTGCGTCGAGGAGATCAACGGCCCGATCTCGTTCTCGTCGTCGTTGGGCAAATTGTATTTGAGCTCTTTGGCGGCGCCCGAAAGATCGGCAACGAGCTTCTCATAGATCTTACTGCCGGCGTAGATCCGGCACGCCGCCGTGCAATCCTGGCCGGCGTTGTAGTAGCCGAACGCCTTGATGCCTTCGACCACCGAATCCAGATCGGCGTCGTCGAACACAATGACCGGGGCCTTGCCGCCGAGCTCGAGATGCGTTCGCTTGAGTGTGGCAGACGCTGCTTCGAGCACCTTCCTGCCGGTGGCGATGCTGCCCGTCAGCGACACCATGGCGACTTTCGGGTGGTTGATGAGGGCCTGCCCGGTCGTCTCTCCACGCCCGGTGATGACGTTTACGACGCCTTCCGGAAAGATGTCGGCGATCGTCCTCGCGAGCTTCAGCGTGGTGAGCGGTGTCTGCTCCGACGGCTTGATCACAACCGTATTGCCGCCGGCCAAGGCCGGCGCCAGCTTCCACGCAGCCATCATCAAAGGGTAGTTCCACGGCGCGATCGAGCCCACCACGCCGATCGGATCGCGGCGGATCATCGAGGTGAACCCCGCCATGTACTCGCCGGCCGCAGGCCCATGCATGTTGCGCACGGCGCCGGCGAAGAAGCGAAAGCAGTCGACCACGCCAGGCATCTCGTCCTCGAGGACGCGCAGCCTCGGTTTCCCGCAGTTCAGCGCTTCGAGCGTGGCGAAGCCCTCGGCATCGCGCTCGATCGCATCGGCGAGCTTCAACAGAAGGGCCGAGCGCTCCGCAGGCGTGGTACGCGACCAGGACTCGAAGGCGCCGCTCGCCGCGTCGACGGCCGCGTCTACTTGCGCCGGAGACGCATCGGCGAGGTCGATGATCGTCTCCTCGGTCTTGGGGTTGATCACGGCCTCAGACGCCGCGTCACCGGTAACGAAGTTGGAGCCAATCAACATTTGCGTATCTAGCATGGAACGTCCTCCATTACGGCTGCGGCCTGCCGACTATTTCGATGATCCGCCCGTATGCTCGCCTTCGCGCGTGAGGTAGTAGGCGACAAGGATCGGTATGAGCGTGACCATGATGACGAAGACGGCAACGACGTTGGTCACCGGCCTCTGCCGCGGCCGGATGAGTTCCGACAGCATCCAGATCGGCAACGTCGTTTGCTGGCCGGCCGTGAATGTGGTGACGATGACCTCGTCGAACGACAAGGCGAAGGCAAGCATGCCGCCGGCGAGAAGCGCCGTGCCGATTTGCGGCAGGACCACGTGACGGAAGGTCTGGAAGCCGTTGGCGCCGAGATCCATCGAGGCCTCGATGAGATTGCCGGACAGCCGCCGGAAGCGCGCAACCGCATTGTTGTAAACCACCACGATACAGAACGTGGCGTGGCCCAAGACAATGGTCCAGACGGAGAAATCGATTCCCATGATGTCGAAGGCGGAGCGCAAGGCGATGCCGGTGATGATGCCGGGCAGAGCGATGGGCAGAACGAAAAGGAGCGAGATCGTTTCGCGGCCGAAGAAGCGGGCTCGCGACAGTGCCGCAGCCGCCAGCGTTCCGAAGATCAGCGCGAGACAGGTCGCGACCGCCGCGACCTCGAGCGAAAGGTATAGCGCCGACCAGATGTCGGGCCGGTCCGACCAAGCGACGCCGAACCATTTCGTCGTGTAGCCGGGCGGCGGAAACTGATAGCTCTTCTCCTCCGTGGTGAATGCGTAGAGGACGATCAGCGCCAGCGGCAAATGTAGGAACAGGAGGCCCGCAATGGCGGAGATGCGTAGCCCCAGTGGCTTGGCGCGATTGGTCTCAGAGGACATCGAACGCCCCCATGCGCTTGGCCATCCACAGATAGACGCCCATGATCGCCATCGGCACGACCGTGAAGGCCGCAGCCAGTGGCACGTTCCCCGCCGTACCCTGCAAGGTATAGACCGCCTGCCCGATCATGAGGCGCGAATTACCGACGATCGTCGGGACAATGTAGTCGCCTAGAGTGAGTGAGAAGGTGAAGATCGAGCCGGCGACGATGCCGGGCAGCGCCAGCGGGAAGATCACGGTCCAGAACGTCTGCCGCGGCTCCGCCCCGAGATCTGCGGAGGCTTCGATGTAGTTCGCCGGCACGCGCTCGAGCGCGGCTTGAGTCGGCAGGATCATGTAAGGAATCCAGACATACACAAAGACCAGGAACGTGCCGATGTAGCTGAACGAAAGCGACGGACCGCCGATGACCGGCACTGCCAGTATGCCGTCGATCGCCCACAAGAGATGCAGGCGCTCCGCCAGCCACGTCAGGATTCCCTCCTTGGCCAGGATGAGTTTCCACGCGTAGATCTTGACGAGATAGCTCGACCATAGGGGCATCATCACGGCGAGATAGAACAGCGCCTTGGTCCAGCCGCGGGCATAGCGCGCAGCGTAATACGCAATCGGAAAGGCGATGATCGCGCAGGCCAGCGTGACCAGCGCCGCCATTGCTACCGTGCGAATGATGATTTGGAGATTGGCTTCCTCAAAAAGCTCCGCGTAGGTCGACAGCGTGAACTGGTGGACGATGAGGCCGGAGTAGTCGTCGAGCGAGTAGAAGCTCTGTAGCAGGAGGGCGAACAGCGAGCCGACATAGACGATGCCGATCCACAACAGCGGCGGCAGCAGAAGCAGGAAGGTCAGGAGCCTGGGGCGCACGAAGAAGAGATCGGACAGGCTGGTGACGACCCCGCCCTGCCGCCCGGCTGTGATCGCCGAGCTCACGTCGCGTCCTCCATGGCGATCATGGCTGCTTTAGGCCATGTCAGCCGCACGATCTCACCTTCCTTGAAGCTTACCTGGTCGGCCGGCATGGCAGCGATGATCCTGACATCTTCGGCCTCGATGCTGAACCGGGTGACCGAGCCCTGATAGCTGATCGCCTTTATCTGCCCATCGATGTGAGCGTGCCCCGCCGGCGCCGGCGACTCCAACGGGATGACGTTGATCCTCTCCGGCTTCAGGCTTGTCCATCGCCGCGCGCCGCCATGATGCGAGGCAAAGGCCGGCGGCAGCACGTTCGACGAGCCCACAAAGCCGGCGACGAAGCGTGACGTCGGCCGCTCGTAGACGTCTGCGGGCGAGCCGACCTGGACGATCTTGCCTTCGTTGAAGACGGCAACGCGATCGGCCATCGACAACGCCTCGCCCTGATCGTGGGTGACGAACACGAAGGTGATGCCGAGCTCCCTCTGTAGCGCCTTCAGCTCCTCCTGCATCTGCTCCCTGAGCTTGAGGTCGAGGGCGCCCAAGGGTTCGTCAAGCAAAAGGGCTTTGGGCCCGTTCACGAGAGCCCGGGACAGCGCCACGCGCTGGCGCTGTCCGCCGGAGAGTTGCGCCGGCCGGCGATCCTCGAAGCCCCCCAGCTTGACCATGGCGAGCGCCGCCTTGGCCTTGGCCTCGCGCTCGGGCCGCGGCACGCCTTTGATCTTGAGGCCGTAGGCGACGTTCTCGCCGACCGTCAGATGGGGGAACAAGGCGTAGTCCTGGAACACCGTGTTGACGTTGCGCTTGTAAGGAGGGACGCCCTCGGCAGTCTCGCCGAAGATCTCGATATGGCCTTCGTCGGGCTGCTCGAAGCCGGCAATGAGACGCAAGCACGTCGTCTTGCCGGAGCCCGACGGACCGAGCATGGCGAAGAATTCGCCCTCGGCAATGTCGAGGGTGACATCATCCACCGCCCGGACCGAGCCGAAATGGCGGCTGACATTGATAAATCTAACGGCAGGCGACATGACGCTGCGCCATCGCGGGAAGAGGCCCGGAGCGGGCCCCGGGCCCCCCTGTTTGAGCTACTTCCCGAGAATGGCGATGTAGTCCTTCGCCCATTTTGAATAGGGAACGCACGAGCCTTCCTGCTCGCACTTGGCCGTCGGCGTCCGCCAGAACCAGATCTTCTCGAAGTTGTCGTATCCGTTGGTGGCGCATCCCTCGTCGGTCAAGAGCTCGTTGCCCTTACAGGCTGCCGGAACCGACGGGACCGAGCCGAACCAAGCCGCAAGGTCGCCTTGCAACTTCGGGCTCAGCGAATGCTCGAGCCATTTGTAGGCACAGTTGGGGTGCTTGGCATCCGCATGCATCATCGTGGTGTCGGCCCACCCCGTCGCGCCCTCTTCCGGAATTGTCGAGGCTACGGGCTGCTTCTCGCTTTCCAGCAGATTGACCTGGAACGGCCATGACGAGGATGCGACGACGCCCTCGTTCTTGAAGTCGTCGACCTGCACCATGGCGTCATGCCAGTAGCGGCCAATCAGAGCCCTCTGGGCCGACAACAGCTTCATTGCCGCGTCGTATTGCTCCTGGGTGAGCTCGTAGGGATTCTTGATCCCGAGCTCGGGCTTCGTCTTCATGAGGTAGAGCGCAGCATCGGCAATGTAGATAGGGCCGTCATAGGCCTGCACACGCCCCTTGTTGCTCTTGCCGTCGGGAAGTGTCTGCTCCTCGAACACGACCGACCAGCTCTTGGGCGCTTCCTTGAACACGTCGGTGTTGTAAGCGAGCACGTTGGGGCCCCACTGGAAGGGGACGCCGTAATGCACACCGTCAACCGTGTGCCATGGAGCGTCCTTCAGCCGGTCGTCGACGGTCTTCCAACTTGGGATCAAGTCGGTATTGATCGGCTGGACCTTCTTGCCCGCGACTAGACGCAAGGACGCATCGCCGGAAGCGGTGACGAGATCGAACCCGCCCTGATTCATCAGGGTCACCATCTCGTCGGAGGTGGCCGCCGTCTTCACATTGACCTTGCAGCCCGTCTCCTTCTCGAACTCGGTGACCCAGTCGTAACTCTTGTCGGTCTCACCGCGCTCGATATAGCCCGGCCACGCGACGATATCGACTTCACCTTCGCCCTCGCCGACAGCGGTGGGCATTTCGGCCAGTGCAGGCCCGGACAGTGCGAGCAGGATAAAAGAAGCTGAGACGCCGAGAACACGGTTCATGGTCATTTTTCTCCCTGAGCGGGGCAAGTGAGTCGCTGTCTCTCGGACTTCCGAAAGACCGCGCTGCCCCAAGTACATACCGTCTAAAATGTTAGTCGAGGACCCTGCCGAGCGCCACTGGCAAGCCGCCGACCGTGACAACTCTTTCATTTCTGCGCCGCCATGGCCTCGATGAGGGCGGCGGCGGCGCGATTGCCGCTCTCCACACCGCCGTTCATGAAACCGAGGAAATCGGCGCTCGTATGCTCGCCCGCGAATTGCAGGCGGCCGTCGAGGGCGGGCTCGGACGCCACCTCCAACATCGTCGTATATTGCCCGACCTTGGCGCTGGCGTAGCTGCCGAGGGTGTAGGGATAGGTGATCCAGAACCAGGAGACGACGGCCGCGGGATCGATGCTTTCGGCCAATTTCGGCGACATCTTGGGAAGGTCGGCGCGAAAGGCATCAAGCGCGGATTTCGCGTCTTCCGCGCCAGGCTTGACGCCCAAATAGTTCGTGATGATGCCGGCATCGCCTGGCTGGGCGCGGCTTGAATCCCACAGATTCTGGAAGCCGAGATCCGAATAGAACGTGCCGTTCGACGGCGCGGGCAAGCCCGTGTCCGGTCCCCGCCACGCGCGCGACGTGGTCCCCTGAAGGACCTTCGCGTTCTGCCCGTAGCCAAGCTCGCGAATGCATTTCAGCTTTTCCTCGCTGAGGTCCAGACGCTCGATACCCTCTACCTGCCGCAGCTTGGTGAATGGCAGCGCCAGGATCACGGCGTCGTAGCTCTCGGAGCGCGCGCCGCCGGGCGCATCGAAACCCAAGACGACTTGCCCGTCCTTGGTGTCGAGCGAGGTCAGCGCATGCCCCTGCTTCATGTCGATCTTGTTCTCGAGCGCTGCGACGAGGGCCTTAATGAGCGCCGACGAGCCGCCCTTGATGCGGTAGAGCTCGTCGCTCTCGCCGAACATCTGAAAGGGCTCGCTGAGGTCGGTGCCGATGAAGTCCACCATGTTGAGGCTGGACTGATCCTTCGTCTCCAACCCGAACTCGATGTTGTAGCCCACGTCCAGCAGATCGATCGCCCAGTCGTCTGTCTTTCCGCGGAATTGCTCCAGGTAGTCCTTAAGGCTCATCTGATCGAGCTTGAGCGCATAGTCCGTCCAGTTATCGTCCTCATCGGTCAGCTGGTCGGCGTCTTCGGCGATCTGTTTGGCGATCGGCGCGAAGGCGCCCGTCTGCGTCTCAGGGTCGATCATGTCGCTCGGCGTAAAGAATTTGCCCTCGAAGAAATAAAGATCTTCGCCGTCGCCCTCGGCCGCGAGCTTCTGCAACTCCACCCCGACCTCGCCGGCGAGCGTCTGCAGATCTTCGTGATTGGTATCCACGAACTCGCCGCCGAGCTCGCAGAACATGCCCTTGTAGAAATCGTAGTGGGTGTACATGCGTCCGCCCCACCGATTGCTCGCCTCGAACAGAACCGGCTTCGCGCCGGCGGCTTGCAGGCGATAGGCTGCGGTCAACCCGGCGACGCCGCCGCCGACGATGGCGATCGAGGCCCCACCCGGCTCCTCGGCGTAGGCGGTCCACTTGAAGGTGGGAGCAAGGACAGCAGCGCCGGCCGCGGCTGCGGAGAGCCGGAGCAACCTGCGTCTCGTCAAGGCTGACGAGCGCGGCCAGACAACGCCAGTTTCACGGGCCGAACGGGCCAAGGCTTTCTTGAGTGCGAAGAATAACGGCGTGCGCGACATGACAATCACCTGCAGGTGGTGGACGACGAGCGGTCAGCCGCACCTGCAGTTTTGCGGGTGTGGCGTCAGAGTGTGTCACAGGCCATGGCGTTGCAGAAGCGGAGACTGCGGGGATCAGGCAGGCCCTGACGGCATCATTTTCGCGCCGGCAGGAGACAGGACGCGGGCAGCGGCCGGTTGGCGACCTCCCGCAGGGCAAAGCTCGACTTCAGCCGGGCGACGCCCGGGAGCCGCGACAGTTCCTCTTTATGGATGCGCTCGAAATCGGCGAGGTCTCGCGCCAGAACCGTGACGAAATAGTCGTCCTCGCCTGACGTCAGGTGGCAGGAGACGACCGACGGAGCGAGCGCGATCGCCTCCTCGAAGGCCTTGAGCAGATCCTCGTTCTGGCTCTTGAGGCTGATCTGCACGATGACGGTCATGCCAAGACCCAGGGCGTGCCGGTTGAGGCGCGCCTGATACCCCTCGATGACACCCTTCTCTTCGAGCGCGCGAATGCGCCGGGCGATCGCCGTGGCGGACAGAGGGATCCGCTCGGCGAGCTCGACCTGGCTCTGACGCCCGTCCTCGAGGAGCGCCCCGAGGATCGCGCGATCCAGCGCATCGAGTTCAACTTCTTTCATTTTTCTGCGTCTATTATGACTTTTCGAGCTTCTTTCTAGCATAGATTGCCCGTCTTGGGTGAGAAAACGCCGGGTAACACGCGCCGGAAAATGCCACTCTCTTGGGCACGAATAACTGGATGCCCAATGGAGTGGATCATGCGCATCGGTGTGCCGACGGAGATCAAGAGTGACGAGTTTCGGGTTGGGCTCGTGCCTGGCTCGGTTCGCGAACTGACGGCGCGTGGCCACGAGGTCGTGGTCCAGGCCGGCGCGGGCGCCGGCATTTTCGCCGACGACGCGGCCTATGAGAAGGCCGGGGCGCGTATCTTGCCGACGGCCGAGGACGTGTTTGCCGCCGCCGACATGATCGTCAAGGTCAAGGAGCCGCAGGCGGTCGAGTACCGGCGGCTGAGGCCCGACCAGATCCTCTTCACCTACCTTCATCTCGCCCCGGATCCGGAGCAGGCCCGCGGCCTTATGGCATCGGGCGCGACGGCTATCGCCTACGAGACCGTCACGGATTCCGCTGGAGGTCTGCCCCTCCTCGCTCCCATGAGCGAGGTCGCCGGCCGTCTGGCCATCGAAGCCGCCGCGATCGCACTTCGCCGCCCGACGGGTGGCCGGGGCGTGCTCATGGGTGGCGTCCCCGGCGTGCGTCCGGCCAAGGTGGCGGTGCTCGGCGGCGGTGTCGTCGGCACGCATGCGGCCCGCATGGCGGCCGGCCTCGGCGCCGAGGTGTCGATCATCGACCGTTCGCTGCCGCGCCTGAGGCAGCTCGACGAGCTGTTCGAAGGCCGCGTGCGTACGCTCGCCTCAACCCTGGACACGGTCGAAACCGAAGTGCTCGGCGCCGACGTGGTGGTCGGCGCGGTGCTGGTCGCAGGAGCGAGCGCACCGAAGCTCGTCCGCAGGGACATGCTTGGCCGCATGAAGCCTGGCGCCGTGCTCGTCGATGTCTCCATCGACCAGGGCGGCTGTTTCGAGACGTCCCGGCCCACCACCCATGCCAATCCGACCTTCGAGGTCGACGGCATCATTCACTACTGCGTGGCGAACATGCCCGGCGCGGTCCCGACAACGTCCGCCCAGGCGCTCAACAATGCGACGCTGCCGTTCGTCATGAAGCTCGCAGACAAGGGCTTGGCGGCGCTCGACGACGATCCGCATCTCGCCGCGGGGCTCAATGTCCGCAACGGCAAAATCACGCACCAAGCGGTCGCCGCCTCGCTCGGCTTTGGACAGACACTTGCGGAGTGCGTTGCTCTCGCGGCGGCTTAGTCCGTCGCCCGCTGACGTTCTACCCCCGGACGCAAATCCCCCCGCGTCCGTTGCCGGTCCGCTTCCCCCCAAGCGGGCCGGCTCTCTATTTCAGGCTCGGGAAATTGAACTCCGCCCCACCGCGAATGCCGGTCGGCCAGCGCGCCGTCACGGTCTTGAGCCGCGTGTAGAAGCGTACCCCTTCCGGGCCATAGACGGCGTGATCGCCGAACAGGGAGCGCTTCCAGCCGCCGAACGAATGATAGGCGACCGGCACGGGGATCGGCACGTTGATGCCCACCATGCCGGCCTCGATCTGGTCGGCGAAGGCGCGGGCGACATCGCCGTCGCGCGTGAAGATGGCAGTGCCGTTGCCGTATTCGTGCGTGTTGACGAGATCGGCGGCCTCGGCGTAGCTGCCGGTTCGCACGACTGAGAGCACGGGACCGAAGATCTCGGTCTTGTAGATGGTCATGTCCTTAGTCACGCGGTCGAACAGCGACCCGCCGAGGAAGAATCCTCGCTCGTAACCCTGCAGTTCGAGCCCGCGGCCGTCGACCACGAGCTCGGCGCCTTCCGCGACGCCCTGACCGATGAGACCGGCGATGCGCTGCTTGGCTTCCGCCGTGATGACGGGACCCATCTCGGAGTCGGAATTGGTGGCGGGCCCGACCTTCATCATGCGGATCTTGGGAGCGAGCGCCCCGACGAGCCGGTTGGCAGTTTCCTCCCCGACGGGCACCGCGACCGAGATCGCCATGCAGCGTTCGCCGGCGGACCCGAAGGCCGCGCCCATCAACGCATCGACGGCCTGGTCCATATCGGCGTCCGGCATGACGATCATGTGGTTCTTGGCGCCGCCCAGGGCCTGCACGCGCTTGCCTGAAGCGGCGCCCTGCCGATAGACGTGCTCGGCGACCGGCGTCGAGCCGACGAAACTCACCGCCTTGACGTCGGGATGATCGAGAAGCGCATCGACCGCGACCTTGTCGCCATGGACGATGTTGAGCACGCCCGGCGGAAAGCCAGCCTCCTGGAACAACTCCCAGATCAGCATCGGCGCGGAGGGATCGCGCTCGGACGGCTTGAGCACGAAAGTATTCCCGCAAGCGACGGCGACGGGATACATCCACATCGGCACCATGGCGGGAAAGTTGAAAGGCGTGACGCCGGCGACCACGCCGAGCGGCTGGCGGTCCGACCAGCTGTCGATCTCGGGGCCGACGTTGCGGCTGTACTCGCCCTTCAGTAGATGCGGAATGCCACAGGCGAAGTCGACGACGTCGATGCCGCGGGCGAGCTCGCCAAGCGCGTCCGCATGCGTCTTGCCGTGCTCCCGCGAGATGGCGCGGGCGATATCGTCGGCGTGGCGCTCGAGCAATTCCTTGAACCGGAACATGGGCTTGACCCGCTTGAGCGGCGGCGTGGCGCCCCAGTCAGCGGCGGCCGCCGCCGCCGCCGCTACCGCGCCGGCGACTTCCGCAGGGGTCGAAAGCGGGAGGCGCGCGATCTGCTCTCCCGTGGCGGGGTCATAGACGGGAGTGACGCGCGACGAGGCGGAGGTGACTCTCCGCCCGCCGATGGCGTTCTGGATTGTCTCCATCGACGAGGCTCAAGCGACCGCTTTGAGAACGCCGGAGAGAATATCGATCAACTGGTCGATCTCCTGTTTCTCGATAATGAGCGGCGGCGACAGCGCGATGATGTCGCCTGTCGAGCGAACGAGCAGACCCCGGTTGAAGGCTTCGACGAATGCGTTGTACGCGCGCTTCGACGGCTCGTCGGGGATCGGTTCGAGCTCGATGGCGCCGATGAGGCCGATATTTCGGATGTCTATGACGTGGGGCAGACCCTTGAGGGAGTGGATGCCGTCCTCCCAATAGGGCGCCAGCTCCGCCGCCCGCGTCAGCAGCCCCTCCTCCTTGTATGTTTCGAGCGTGCCGATGGCCGCCGCGCAGGAGACGGGATGGCCGGAATACGTGTAGCCGTGAAAGAAATCGATCACGTCTTCCGGTCCGTTCATGAAAGCCTCGTGGACCTTCTTTTTCACCAACACCGCCCCCATCGGGATGGTGCCGTTGGTGAGCCCCTTCGCCGTGGTGATGAGGTCCGGCGAGACATCGAAATAGTCGGCGCCGAAAGGCGTGCCGAGACGGCCAAACGCGGTAATGACCTCGTCAAAGATCAGCAGGATGTCGTGCTTGGCGCAGATCGCCGCCAGCCGCTTGAGGTAGCCCTTGGGCGGTATCAGCACGCCCGTCGAGCAAGCGACCGGCTCGACGATGACGGCGGCAATCGTCGAGGCATCATGGAGCGCCACGAGCCGTTCGAGGTCGTCGGCGAACTCGGCGCCGTGCTCGGGCTCGCCGCGGCTGAACGCGTTGCGGGATAGGTCATGGGTGTGGCGGATGTGGTCGACGCCGGTGAGCAGGGTGCCGAACATCTTTCGGTTGCTGGCAATGCCGCCGACCGACATGCCGCCGAAATTCACACCGTGATAGCCGCGCTCGCGGCCGATCAACCTGACCTTGGTCGCATTGCCCTTTGCCCGATGATAGGCGAGCGCCATCTTGAGCGCGGTCTCCACCGACTCCGAGCCCGAGTTGGTGAAGAACACATGGTCGAAGCCGGGCGGCGCGATGTTGACGAGCTTCGAGGCGCACTCGAACGCTTTGGGATGACCGATCTGGAACGAGCCCGCGTAGTCGAGCTCGCCGACCTGGTTGCGAATTGCCTCGATGATCTTCGGCCGGCAGTGACCGGCGTTCACGCACCACAAACCCGACGTGCCGTCGAGAATACGGCGCCCGTCATCCGTCGTGTAATGGGTACGCTCGGCGCCGACGAGAAGACGGGGTGCCTTCTTGTATTGGCGGTTCGCCGTGAACGGCATCCAGTATGCTTCGAGATCATTGGTCGTGAGCTTGGCGCTCATGGGGGCCTCGTCAGCTAAGCGTCTGTTGAACAAAGAAAATGGGCTGGGGCTCAGCCTTGCAGCACGACCGGGCTTGTGCCGCCCCAACTGACCCAGACCTTCTCGCCCCAGCCGAAATCATCCTGGTCGAACCGGGAGCGGTTGGGACGCGATATCCGGATCAGCGTCCCATTGGCAAGTAAGACGTGAAAGATCGAGATGTCGCCGAGATAGGAAATCTCCTTGATCTCCCCTTTGGCGACATTGTGCGCCTTGGGGCACTCCGGGACAGAAGGCGGCTCATCGGCGTCTTTGTGCAAGTTCATCTTCTCGGGGCGAATGGCGACCCAGACTTTCGACGACTCCTGGCCGAGAACGGCATGGGGAACATGGATCCGGTGCGGCTCTAGCTCCGGGCAGGCGATGGTCGCTTCGTCAGGCTTATCGTCAATTAGCGTTCCTTCGAACATGTTCACCGAACCGATAAAGTCCGCGACGAAGCGCGAGGCCGGGAACTCGTAAAGGTCGGACGGCGTCCCGAGCTGCGCGATCGAGCCCTTGTTCATAACCGCGATACGCGATGCGATCGCCAGGGCCTCGTTCTGATCATGGGTCACCATGATGAAAGTGATCCCCACCTTCTGCTGCAACTGGGAAAGCTCAAACCGCATGGCTTCGCGCAACTTGGCGTCGAGCGCCGAGAGCGGCTCGTCGAGAAGCAACACTTTGGGCTTTTTCACCAGTGCGCGGGCGAGCGCCACCCGTTGACGCTGGCCGCCCGACAACTGGTCAGGCTTACGATCGGCGAGCTGACCGAGCTGCACCAGATCGAGGGCTTCCTGCACGCGCTCCGCCCGCCGCGGCTGAGGCACCCGGTCGATCTTGAGCCCGTAGGCCACGTTGTCCGCAACCGTCATGTGCGGAAACACGGCGTAGGACTGGAACACCATATTCACGGCGCGCTTGTTAGGGGGAATGTCGCCCATGTCCTGGCCGTCGATCATGATGTGGCCCTCGCTCGGCACTTCGAGCCCGGCGAGCATACGCAGCAACGTGGTCTTGCCGCAGCCGGAGGGCCCGAGCAGCGCGAAGAACTCTCCGGGCTCGATGTCGAGGCTGACATTGTCCACGGCGACCGTGGAGCCCCACCGCTTGCAGATGTTGCGGAAGCTGATGATCGGTTTGACGGCGGTTTCAGGACCGCTGGCCGACACTTGATCCACGGTCCTCATCCTCCATTGCTCTTCTGCCGCCTGCCTTGCATCGCCATCATCAAGATCATGAGCACGATGGTGAGCAGGATCAGCATGGTCGACGCGGCGTTGACCTCAGGCGTCACCGAGAAGCGCAACATCGAGTAGACCTTGACCGGGAAGGTGATGGTGTCAGGGCCTGACGTGAAGAACGTGATCACGAAGTCGTCGAGCGACAACGTGAACGCCAAGAGAGCGCCGGCGATCAGCGCCGGCCGAAGATGAGGCAACAGCACATCGCGGAACGCCTGCCAATCGTTGGCGCCGAGATCGCGCGCCGCCTCCTCCTGCTCCTTGTTGAAGCTCGCGAGCCTCGCGCGCACGACCAGCGCGACAAAGGGGAAGCAGAACGAGACATGGGCGATGATGATGGAGCCGAGACTGAACGGCCAGACGAGGTTGTTGGGCCAGGGCAGAACGCGGGTGAAGAACAGCAGCATGGAGACGCCCATGCAGATTTCCGGCACGACGATGGGCAACGAGAACGCCCCCTCCACCGCGGCCTTGCCTCTGAAGCGATAGCGCCATAACAGCACTCCCGCGAGGCCGCCGATGACGAGGGAGATAAGGGTCGCGAACAGAGCGATAGTGAGCGAGTTGGCGAAAGCAATCAGCAGATCGTCGTTGTGGAACAGCTTATCATAATATTTGAGCGTGAAGCCTCGCCAGACGATGTTGCGCTTGCTGTCGTTGAAGCTGAAAGCGATGAGCGCCACGAGCGGGGCGTAAAGGAAGACAAAGACCAGCAACAGCCAGAGCTTCATCTGCCACGTGCGATTATATTCGAGGGGAGCGCGTCGCAGAGCCATGGCCTAGATCCCGTGCCCCTCTTCCGCGGCCTTGCCGCGGGTCAGATATGCACGCAGAGCGATGGCGGCGAAAGTGGCGTACATCAGCAGGAAAGACAGCGCGGCGCCGAACGGCCAGTCGTTGGCGACCTTGAACTGCCTCTCGATCACGTTGGCGATCATCTGGCTGTCGGGCCCGCCGAGAAGGTCCGGCGTGAGATAGGCGCCGAGCGCAGGCACGAACGTGATGATGATGCCGGAGATGATGCCGGGAAGCGCAAGCGGCACCACGATGGAGAATAGGGTGCGGATGTGACCAGCGCCGAGATCGAGGCTCGCTTCGATGAGCGACTTGTCGAGCCGGTCGAGCGCCGCGTAGAGCGGCAGAACCATGAACGGTAGATGGACGTAGACGAGCCCGACCACGACGGCAAAGTTGTTGTAGAGCATCTGAAGCGGCGTGAAGTCGCCGAGCGGCTGCAGGCCCACCAGCGTCATTAGCCAGCTGCCCTGGTTCCACAGCCATTCGAGGGTGAAGTTGGCATAGCCCTGGGTGCGCAGCACTGCGATCAGCGCGTAAGTGCGGATCAACAGGTTGGTCCAGAACGGCAGCATGATGAGGAGCAGGATCCAGGCCCGCCAGCGCTCGCTGGCGAAGACGATCGCCATGGCCACCGGAAAGCCGATCACGAGACAGAGGAAGGTCGTGAGCCCGGCGACGAAGAGCGACTTGGCGAAGATGCCGAGATAGAGCGGCCTGACCGCTCGGATGTAGTTCTCGAACGTGCCGCTGATATCGACTTCGGTCAGGCCTTGGTTCTGGCCGAAGCTATAAGCCCAAACGATCGCGAGGGGGGCGAGGAAGAACACTATCACCCAGCCAATGGGTGGTAGTGCCGTCGCCAAGAAGGCTAACCGACGCTCTTGTGTCCGGGTTGCCATCGCGGCCGATCCTGCCCCGCCTCGCGTTCGCTCAGATCAGGCCGCCCGCAGCCGGGTCATCGCTTCGTCGAGAAGCCGCGTGAACTCTGGACCGAGGTAGCGGGGATATTCGCACTTCGCCATCACATCAGCCGGCGGGAAGACCACGCTGTTGTCCTTGTAGGAGTCGGGCATCAGCGCCACGGCGGCGGCGTTTGGCGACGGATACAAGATCGTCTTGGTGATCTCCGCGCCGACCTCCGGCTCGAAGATGTAGTTGATGAACTTGAGTGCGTTCTCAGGATGCGGCGCGCCCTTCGGAATGGCCAGCGTGTCCTGCTGCCGCATGGCGCCTTCCTTCGGCACGACGAAGTCGATGTCGTCGTCTTCGGTCATGACCTGGGCGATGTCGCCGTTGTACTCCATCACGACGTCGACCTCGCCGGAGAGCAGGAGGTCCTGGCCGTTGTCCTCGTGGAAGGCCTTGATATTGGGCTTCTGCTTGATGAGCATGGCCTCGGCCTGCTTGATCAACTCGGGGGAGTCATCGTTGATGGACTTGCCGAGATATTTGTAGCAGTTGCGGAAAAGCTCGCTGGCATCGGACATCACTGCGATGCGGCCCTTGTACTCGTCGGAGTCGAACAGGTACTTCCAGCTGTCAGGGACTCCCTTGACCTTGGACTTGCGGTAACCGATGCCGATCACGAGCCAAGTATAGGGCAGGCTGAACTTCCGGCCCGGGTCGAAGGGCGCATCGTCCATGAACTGCGGCGAGATGTTCTTGATGTTCGGGATCTTTGCGTGGTCGAGCGGCTCGAGTAGGTCGGCCTGGATCATGCGCTCAACGAATTCGCTGCCCGGAACGATGACGTCGTAGCCGGGGTTGCCTGCGCGCAGCTTGGCGAACAGCTCGTCGTTCGTCGCGAACAGGCTCATATTGACGTCGATGCCGCTCGCGTCCTTGAAGGTCTCGAGCGTGGTCTCGCCGATATAGGTATCCCAGTTATAAAAGTTGAGCTTTGGCTCCTCCGCGGCCCAGGCGGAGTACTTCCTGCTCGTGAGGGTGATGCCGACTGCGGCGACACCGAGTCCCTTAAGAATTGAGCGGCGGGAATGAGGTCCAAAGATAGATTTGATGCGCTCGTCCGACATGATCACTCTCCCTGTGATTACTGATCGTGCTGCCCGTTCATTGTCTCAGTTCATTGTCTCAGTTCTTCGCCGCGTTGGTTTCTCGCCTCCAAGTATGGCTGGTGAGGGTCATGCCCACCAGCCCAATCGCTAGTCAGTTTCTCTCCGGGCGTGATCAATTATGCGTCGATGCCGCCCAGACAGATGTATTTGACCTCCAGGTATTCCTCCAAACCTTCGGCGCCGCCCTCGCGCCCGAGACCGGACTCCTTGACGCCGCCGAACGGGACGACCTCGTTCGAAAAGATGCCTTCGTTGACGCCGACCATGCCGGCGTCGAGCTTTTCGGCGACGCGCCAGGCGCGGCTCAAGTCCCGGCTGAACAAATAGGCGGAGAGCCCAAACGGCGTATCGTTGGCGAGTTCGATTGCTTCGGCCTCGGTTTCGAACCGCACCAACGCGGCTACGGGCCCGAAGATTTCCTCTTGGACGATACTCATGTCGGGCCGGACGCCGCCAACGACCGAAGGGCTGTAGAACAGCGGACCGGCAGGGGAAACAGCGCCGCCGGTCAGCACTTTCGCGCCCTTCTTCACCGCGTCGGCCACGAGCGTCTCGACCTTGTCGATGGCCTCTTCGCTGATGAGCGGTCCAATCGTATTGCCGGCCTCCAGGCCAGGCCCGACGGCCAGCTTGTTCACGGCCTCCACCATGGCCGCCGCGAAGCGGTCGTAGATGCCGGATTGCACGAGAATGCGGTTCGCGCATACGCAGGTCTGGCCGGCGTTGCGGTATTTCGATGCCATCGCACCGGCGACCGCCCGATCGAGGTCGGCATCGTCGAAGACCAGGAACGGCGCGTTACCGCCAAGCTCGAGGGTCAGCTTCTTCACGGTGCCGGCGCACTGCCTGTAGAGGATCTTGCCGACCTCGGTGGAGCCGGTAAACGAGAGCTTCCGCACGCGGGCATCGTCGCAAAGGACCTTGCCGATCGCAGGCGCATCGGTGGTGGTGACGATGTTGAGCACGCCGGGCGGCAAGCCTGCGTCGGCCGCCAATTTGGCCAGCGCAAGCGCGCAGAGCGGTGTCTCGGCCGCCGGCTTGACGACGATCGTGCAGCCCGCCGCGAGCGCCGGCGCCACCTTGCGCGTGATCATTGCAATTGGAAAGTTCCACGGCGCAATCGCGGCGACGACGCCGATCGGCTGCTTGATGGTGACGTACCGCTTGGACGCGGCGGTCGTCGGGATCGTCCGGCCGTAGGCGCGCTTGCCCTCCTCGGCGAACCACTCGATGAACGAAGCCCCATAGGCAACTTCGGCACGCGCTTCGGCGAGCGGCTTGCCCTGCTCCGTGGTCATCAGCTGAGCCAGGTTTTCCGCCTCCGCAGTCACCAGTTCGAACCAGCGCTTCAAGATCGCCGCCCGCTCCTTGGCGGTCTTGGCGGACCAGTCCGGCAGCGCGCGGCTCGCAGCGTCGACGGCCTGGGCGGCATGCGCGGCATCGAGGTCCGGGACCGCGGCCACTTCGGCGCCAGTCGCAGGATCGGTCACCGCGAACGTGTTTGCCGAATTGATCCATGCGCCGTCGATGAAGGCGGCGGTCGGAAACTTTTTCACGATCTGGTTCATCGGCAGTCTCCGTCAGCGTATCGTGATCGAGACCGATTTCAGATCGGCGTATTTGTGCAAGGCGTGAAGCGATCGGTCGCGGCCGAAGCCCGATTGCTTGAAACCGCCGAACGGCATGGTGATGTCGCAGGCGTCCCAGCCATTGACCCACACCAGACCCGCCTTGATCTCGCGCGCGGCGCGGTGGGCGAGACTGATGTCGCGCGTCCACAGACCGGCGGCGAGGCCATAGACCGTGTTGTTGGCAAGGCGAAGCGCCTCATCCGGCTCCTTGAACCGGGTCACGGCGAGCACCGGGCCAAAGACCTCCTCTTTTGCGAGCGGGGCGTCGGGCGCTACCGTGTCGAACACGGTCGGTTCGACGAAAAAGCCGCCGCTGTCGACGCGGGCGCGCTTGCCGCCGAGGCGCAGCGCCGCACCGTCTCGCTCGGCCCCTTCGATATAGCGCAACGCGGTTTGCATCTGCTCGGCGGACACCATGGCGCCGAATTTCGTCTTCGGCTCCAGTGGATCACCCGGCACGATACGCCTCGAGATCATGAGCAGCTTGTCGAGGAAGGCGTCGGCAATGTCTTCTTGCACGAGGAGCCGGGATGCCGCCGTACAGACCTCGCCCTGATTGAAGAAGATTCCCCAGGCCGCATGAAAGGCGGCCGCATTGAGGTCGGGGCAGTCGGCAAACACGAGCTGCGGCGATTTTCCTCCGAGCTCGAGACTGACGCGCTTCAAATTGCTCTGTCCCGAATATTGCATCAGCAGGCGACCGACCGCGCCGGAGCCGGTGAACGCGATCATGTCGACGTCCATGTGCAGGGCGAGCGCCTTACCGGCTTTGTCGCCGAAGCCCGGGACGACGTTTAGCACGCCGGCGGGCACGCCCGCTTCGAGCGCCAATTGACCAAGCTTGAGGGCCGTCAACGGTGATTGCTCGGCCGGCTTGAGGACGACCGAGTTGCCCATCGCGAGCGCGGGAGCAACCTTCCACATCGCCATATGCAGCGGGAAGTTCCACGGCACGATGGCGCCGACCACACCGAGCGGCTCCTCGACGGTGAACGAGAAGCGGTCGGTGGTTCCCGGCCCGACCTCGCCATAGATCTTGTCGAGCGCCTCGGCGTAGTAGCGAAGCGTGCGGATCGCCCCCGGGACATCGACTGTCAGAGCGTCACTGATCGGCTTGCCCACATCGAGGCTCTCGAGCACGGCGAGGGTCTCGGTATCGCGCTCCATGAGGTCGGCGAGGGCGAACAGAATGCGCTTCTTCTCCCGGTAATGGAGATTGCGCCAGCTTCCGTCGTCGAACGCGCGGCGTGCGGCGGCGACCGCCACATCGACGTCAGCCTCATCACAATCGGCGACGCGGTTGATCACGGTGCCGTTTCGCGGCGTGACATTCTCAAAGGTACGCCCCGTGACGCTCGGCTGAAGCCGGCCATCGATCACCGCTTGATGAGGCAGCTCGACCACGCCCGCGATCTTCTCGAAATGTGAGAGTGACGTCATAGGGCCCTCACGCGCTCTGCGCGTACCAGAGGTGGTCGAGCGGGGTGACCATGCGCTCGAAGTTGTTGCGCTCGGTATTCTTCAGCCGTGAGAAGACGTCCTGAAACGCCGCGCCGAAGGCGCCCCGCACGATCTCAGAGCGTTGGAAGCGGTCGAGCGAGTTCACCCAAGCCGTTGGCAACGGCGGCGCCTCGACCGTTTCGGAATGATCCTCCACGGCGGGACCCGGATCGACCTCATGGGCGATGTCCATGGCTGATCCCTGCCAGGATCGACGCCATCACGAGATAGGGATTGGCGTCGGCTCCGGCCACCCGATGTTCCACGCGGGTCGAAGCGCCGTTGGCGTGCGGCACGCGCAAGGCGACGGTGCGATTGTTGAAGCCCCAGTGAGCGGCCATCGAGACGTAGGCCTTCGGCACGTACCGCCTGTAAGCGTTGGCCGACTGGGCCCACACCGCCATGAAGTCCGGCATGGACTCCCGCAGTCCGCCGAGTGCGTGACGGAACATCGGCGAGATGGGATCTCCGGCGAAAAGATTATGTCCCGACTGATCGAGAAGACAAAGATGGACGTGCATCCCCGAACCGGCCCAATCATGGTGCGGCTTGGCCATGAATGTGGCGTCGAGCTGGTGCGCGCGTGCGGCGGCCTTCACCGCACGCTTCAGGAGGAGGCCATCAAGGGCCGCCGCCATGGCATCCGGGCGATGCTTCAGATTGATCTCGAACTGGCCTGGCCCCGACTCCTGCATGACGCCGTCGACCGGGATGCCCTGGGTCTCGCAGACATGAAAGACGTCATCGATGAAAGGAGCGAGAGCGTCCATGTCCTCGAAGCCGAAGGTCAACGGCCGTTCCGGGGCGTCGGATACTCCTTCAGGCGTATGCAACGTGAAGGCGCCATTCGTCGTCCGGCTGGTGACGTAAAACTCGAGCTCGACGGCGGCGACCGGCGTTTGACCGGCCTGTGTGAAGCGCTCGACCTGGTTGGCCAGCACCGTCCGCGGATCCAGCTCGTCTTTGACATCGACGACCATCACGGCTTGAGCACGCTTGTGATCGCCGACGGGGATCGGCACCAGCGTCCTGCTCAATAGATGGCAGCGTTGGTCCGGGTCGCCGGTCTCCCAGAGCTGGCCCGTCTCCTCCACGCAGTTGCCGAACGGGTCCATGATAAAGACGGAGCGCGGCATCATGATGCCGCTCTTGACGATGCCGAGGAGATCGGAGCGGCGAATGCGCTTGCCGCGCGGAATGCCGTTCATGTCGAACACGAAGGCGTCGATCCACTGCACCACCGGGTTGGCATCGAGGAAGGCCTGTGCCTCATCGAGACTGAGCTGTGCGTCGGTCATGGCGCCATGCCCTTCGCCGCGGCGCCGAAGCGTCGGAACAAAGCCACGGATACGGCATTCGACTTGGGCGTCCATTCAGGGTGCCACTGAACGCCCAGGCAGAACGCCGCATCGTCGGGCCCGCGCACGGCCTCGACCAGCCGGTCGGCGGCGAAAGCCTCCGCCTGCAGGCCCGCCGCCAGGCGGTTGATCCCTTGACTGTGCAGCGAGTTGACCATGATCTCGTCGCTGCCCACCCAGTCGCGCAGCTTGCCGCGCAGCGACACGGGGTGAACGGGACAATATCTTTCGTCTAAAGGAAGTTCAGGCCGTTCGCGGTGGTCGTTATGGCCGTTCACGTCGTGCACGGCCTGATGCAGACTGCCGCCGAGCGCGACGTTGAGTTCCTGGAAGCCACGGCAGATCGCGAAGAGTGGTGTCTTTTGTTCAACCGCGGCTCGGATCAGCGGCAGCGTGACCGCATCCCGGAAAGGGTCCAACGCCTCGGGTTTGACGGGCGGGTCGTCACTGTAATGGCTCGGCTCGACATTCGAGGGACTGCCCGACAAGAGGATCGCATCGGCAACTTCCAGCAGCGAACCAATATCCGCCAAGCCCGGCCCGACCGGCACCAGCAAAGGCTGGCACTCCGCCACCTCGGCGACCGCCGTGGAGTACTGGCGCCCCACGGCGTCAAACGTGTAACCCCCCATGCCCTTGGTGCAACACGGTATGACAACGACCGGCCGGGTCATGCGGCGATCTCTCCCGCAACATCGGCGAGCGTGAGATCGAGCGCGCGGCCGATGGCTGCCTCCGCCTCGTCGAATTGGTCTTGTGTCCAAATCAGGGGCGGCGCCGTGACCATGGTGTCGAACACGGCACGCATGATGAAGCCTTCGCGGAAGAAATGATCGCGGCAGATGAGGCCGACGCGGCCGGGATCCGAAAACCGGGTGCGCGTGCGCTTGTCGGCGACGAGCTCGATGGCGCCGAGCATCCCAATCGAACGGACCTCGCCGACGAGCGGGTGGTCCTTGAACTTCGCGAGCACCTTGGCGAGCGCCGGTCCGGTGAACTCCTTGACCCGCGGAACCAGCCTCTCCGCCTCCATGATCTCGAGATTCTTGAGGGCGACGGCACAGGCGACCGGGTGGCCGGAGAAGGTGTAGCCATGATGGAAGTCGTCGTCGTGCGCCAGCAGCGCGGCGACGATCTTGTCGTCGACGATGACGCCCGAAAGCGGGATGTAGCCCGACGTCACGGCCTTGGCGAAGGTGATGAGGTTCGGTCTGATGCCGTAATATTGCGAGGCGAACCAGGTGCCGAGGCGGCCGAAACCGGTGATGACCTCGTCCGCGAGCAGCAGGATTCCGTATTTGTCGACGATGCGCTGGACCTCGGGCCAGTAGGTCTCGGGCGGGATCTTCACGCCGCCCGCGCCTTGCACCGGCTCCGCCGCGAACGCGGCGACGTTCTCGGGCCCCACGGCCAGAATCTCGTCCTCCAGAGCGCGTGCGGCGCGGAGGCCGAATTCGTCGAGCGACTCGCCGTCCGCGCCCTCGCCGTACCAATACGGATCCATAATGTGGCGAAAGCCCTCGTAGAGCGGGTAGCTGTGCGCATGCATGTGCGCCATGCCGCTCATCGAAGCGGCCGCAATCGTCGAGCCGTGATAGGCGTTCTTGCGCGAGATGATGATGCGCCGCTTGGGCTCGCCTTTCAGCGTCCAATAGTGGCGGATCAAACGGATGGCGGTGTCGTTCGATTCCGAACCCGACGAACCGTAGAACACCTGGTTGAGGTTGTCGGGCGCGAGCTCGGCTAGCTTGCGCGACAACGCGACCACGGGGGGATGGGTGGTGCGGAAGAAGGTGTTGTAGAACGGCAGCTGCATCATCTGCTCATAGGCAGCCTCGGCGAGCTCGCGGCGGCTGTGTCCAACATTTGCAGTCCACAAGCCCGCCATGCCGTCGAGAATGCGATTGCCTTCGCTGTCCCACACATAAGGGCCGTCGCCGCGGACCATGACGCGCGCCCCGCCAGCCCGAAGCGAGGTGTGATCCGAAAACGGATGCAGATGGTGAAGAGCGTCGAGTTCTTGTAATTGCGTGGTCTGGTATTGATTGGTCACCGATAAACCTCCAGCAGAGCGTGACCCGAAGGCCGACAAACTTAGTGCTGGAAGCTCGCGTGGGGCGTGTAGCCGATGCGGGCGCAAAGCAGCAGCAACTGCGCCTTCGGGTTCAGTCCACTCAAAATGAGCTCGATTTGAGTGGAAACGCTACGGGCCGGCCGCACACGCCGCTCGGCAAATCTCGATAGTCTTTCGGCGAACGGCACTGAACCGGTCACGCGACTTCTCCATTGCCTCGTACCCGCGGGGCCAGTCTTGACAGAGGCTGATGAGCGAGTATGGCTACACCGAAGACTTTATTGGCTACGGTGTAGAATTGTCAACACAGGCGGCGCGCAAAGCGACGTCCCGGCCGCGTGGGCGGCGAGGACTCGACAAGAACGCCATCCTCGATGCGGCGTTCGACATGCTGTCACGCGAGGGTGAGGCGGGGTTTTCCGTGCGCAAGCTCGGCCTGCGGATCGGCGTCGACCCAATGACGGTCCTGCACCATTTCGGTTCGAAGGACGAGTTGTTGCGGCGGATCGCCGATCGGGCGCTGGCGACGGTCGAGGCCCCCGCGCCCAGTTCCGACTGGCGCTCGGATCTCCGACACGTCGCCGCGGCCTACCGGGATCTGGCCCACCGGCACCCGCGGCTCTTCCATCTGCACTTTCGGTTTCACGCCACGGGCCCTGCCGATCACGCCTCCAGCGAGGTGGTCTATCGCGCGCTCCAAGGGACCGGATTGCCCGATGCCGAGGCTGCCGGGCTCGGCCTTGCCTTTTATGCCTTCATCCTCGGCTATGCCTTGGCGGAAGGGGAAGGTCTGCTGCGTCCGATTAGCGACGATGACGAGGCGGAGCTACGGGCGCTCGATCCCCTCGCCTATCCGGCGACCTTGGCGCTCATACCGGCCTTCAAGACGCTCGACCCCGACGCGGCCTTTTATGCATCGGTCGATGCCTTCATCGAAGGGATCGCGTGCCGCTGCCATGGGCTTAGCGCGGCTTCGTGCCAGAAGTGACCTGGCGCTGACTCTCCCACGACGTCCACTCCTACCCAGTGACAAATTCACACCTGGAGGAGCTGGCGTCCGCGGCCTTGATCGAGATCGATGAGAGAACGGGCCGTTCGGTAAAGTTGGTTGCGGGGGCCCGAAGCCACCATGGATCAAAAGCCAACTCGAGGTTCGTCCGCCAGCGTGTCCGCAAAGTGCCAAGTAGGTAGAGGGGCGCCCCCTCATCTTCGACATCAGGGCTCTGAAGAGCCATCCCTAATCCGGAACGCTATCCGCCCTCGGAACCACGACGGCAAACATGTCGCCGAGCGCCGATAGGCTTGCATCCTGCAGTTGCTGGGCCGGCAGGTCAGAGCCTGTCGCGGGGTTGGGGATTGCGCGCGTCGCCGTCGCACTGGCAACCACCGTGTTGCCATAGCCGCGGTTGAACGAGGCGCGCGCGGTCGAGTTCACGCATATATGAGTCATGAAGCCGACATACACGACCCTGTCGATGCCCCGCCTCTTCAACTCCGCATCGAGATCTGTCTGCTCGAAGGCGGACGGGAGCTTTTTGACAATGACGGGTTCGCCTTCGGTGGGCGCAACGACGTCGGCGATCTGACCAATCGGCGCGGTGATGTCGTAAGGCGTGCCCGGGCCTGCGTCGTGCATGATGTGGATCACGGGGCGCCCGGCCCTACGGAACCGCTCCAGCAATGCATCCGCTTCTTTCAATGCCGCCTCGACATTCTCCAGCTCCATGACTCCTTCGCGATAGGTCTGCTGGCAATCGATGAGCACGAGCGCACTCTCGGATATCGAGGCTGGATTTGGGTCCATGCCGGTGAGCGTGCGAAGTGTGGGATTGGTCATGGGTCTTGTCCCCCGGTGCCGTGCACAGCAATCTGCCGAATCATTATCCGTTCTCGCCGCCGCGCGATATTGAAGATGTCTAATTCCAATGATGCGCACCGTTCATGGATGACATCGCGGGTCGCGGATGAATGGGGCGTTCAGTTGACTAGGAGTCGACGCGCAGACGCCGCGCGGAGCGCTCGTCGTTCATGCCGTCTTCCTGCTTCAGCGCAGTCGAGTGCTGATAGAAGTTGGTGATCATCTGCGAGAGGCGATCCGCTGCGCGCGAACCGGTTCGGCTCCGCTTCAGCCCAAATTCAAAATCGGGAAGCGGCGGCAGGGCCTCGGCGTCGCCAAGCGCTTTGAGCGTCGGCGGCAACGCGGACTCGGCAAAGATTGTGATCGCGAGGCCGGCCTCGACCGCGGAGAGAATGGCGGACGTGTCTGTGCCCTGAATCATGATCTTGCAGCCCCGTCCGGCCCGATCGAGCTCGTTCAGGGCGACTTGCCGCCAGGGGCAGCAAGGCGGATAGAGTGCAAGCGGAGCCGGCTCGTTCGGATCGAGCCGCATCGACCGCGCACCAGCCCAGACGCGCCGTTCACGAGACAGCGAGGCGCCCCATCCTTCGCCGAGCTCGTTAAAGACGATCGCCAGATCGAGTTCGCCCTCGTCGAGCAGCGACAAGATATGAGGAGCGACGCCGAGCTCGACTTGTACGCGGACCGCCGGGTAGCGGGCGGCGAATCGCGCAAGCCAAGACGACAGCAGTCGCATATCGAAGACTTCGGGTGCGCCGATTCGCACGAGCTCGCCTCCGCTCATGTGCTGCTGAGCTTCCTTGTGAAGAGCGATGATGCGCCGCGCGTAGCACAAGAGGACCTCGCCTTTCTCCGTCAGCCTGATGCCGCGCGTATTGCGCACGATCAAGGGCAGGCCGACCCGATCCTCCAGCCGTTTGACATGATGGCTTACCGCAGACTGGGTGAGATTCACCTGGCTCGCCGCCTTGGTGAAACTCCCGGTGTCGCAGATGGCGACGAAGGTTCGAAGAAGCGTCGTGTCGTACATCATCAGTAGGAATTAGTCCCCCTGCGAACACCTCGGACGTGTACGGATCGATGTGCAGCTCGAAGATGAAATTGGCTCGGCGCCTCCTGGCCTTCATAGCTTCGGTCGCCTGGGGGATTCGAGGCCCCCAGCGGCCTCGGCAGCCGCGGCGGCAGCCTCAAGACGCAGGATCAAATTCGTGCAACCATTATCGATCCTCGTCACGGAGCGATACTGAAGATGCCTCATCCCAGCAATGAAGCTCGTTAATCAGTTGTCGGAACAACTTGGGAGTGCCGCTCGGCGCCGTTTCAAAGCGGTCTCTTTAGAATAGGCCTATTCAAGCCAAGCGACGCGGGCTCGGATGCATGCCCGCGAGCATGCGAAGTGTGGGATTGGCCATAACTTTCAAGAATGCTCAGCGCCCGCTGGCCGACTGTGTGGGGGCATCTGACTATCCGCTTCTTCGCAGGCTACGCTGAGCAGATAAGCAAGAAACGGCAGCTCGGCTTGAAGCGCGATCCCGTGCAAGCCTTCCACCAGCGATCCGATATATTCGAGAGCGTCCTGCTGCGTGAGCTTCGGCCCGTTGCCGCTCGGTCCCGTGCCTGCCGGAGCCTGGGGTCCTGCCATTCCATCCATCCTCATTCGACGCGCGATCTAGAACAGCCAAGTGAAATGGCCTTTGACGCCGTTGTCGGTGACGCCATCGCCGTACTGGCCGGTGTAGGACACGCCGGCGCTGGTGCGCTCCCCAAGGGCGAAGTCGAGACCGGCGTCGATCAGGGCCGTGTCCTCGGCGAGCGGCACGCCATAGACGGTGAAGCCAATGCCGGTGGAGGCGAAGGCGAGCCCGGCATCGGGCGTCACGCCGTCGAAGGCATGCTGCCAGGCCGCCGAGATATTTGGCACGACCTGCATGGCGCCCCAATGCATGGTCGCCGCAGCACGAAGGCCCGCAGTGCTGTAGCCGACATCCTGATTGGTGGTGCCGCGCAAGGAAGCAAGAGGTCCGCCGCGCTCCCGGATCGTGTCACTATTGATGGAGACGTAAGCGAGGCCGCCGAAAGGCTCGAGCGCCATGCCAAACATCTCAGTTGGATAGGCCACCTCGCCGAACAGCTGCCCCGTATCGGCGCCGTAGCTCGCTTTCTGCCGCTCGTAGAAGCCAGGGAAGACCACGGCGCGGCTCGTGTCGATGTCGCTCCAGGCCCACATGCCGCCGCCACGAAGCGCGAACGCGCCGGCCATGCCGCCGGCATAGCCACCCAGGTCGTAGGTTTTCACCTGCGCCGAGGAGTACCGCGCGTCGACGCCGACATTGGAGAACGAGGAGCCTGTGACAATGCCCACGCGCCAAGAGCCCGCCACTTGCGCGTCCATGCCGGAGACGAAGCCGCCAAGATTGCGGTTCGCCGATGCTGCGTTGCCATCGCCGCTGAAGTCTCCCCAGGCGCCATAAGCATGAGTCCAGAAGGCGAGCGGCGAAGGCGCCGGCGCTCCTCCTAAAGATTTGTCATAGCCGAGGGCCATGGCGTTGCCATCGCTGGAGGCGAGTTGCGGGCCGGCCGCGGCAAGCGCGACCGACCCGTCTCCCCCGCCTGTATGCCCAGCCTGCATCAAGCGCCCCAGCACCGCCTCGCGCACATAGCGGCTGTCGTCGGCGAGCACGCCTGGGACAGTGGCGTGGATCTCGCCGGACAGCGCATCGAAGGCTTGGCGCGCGCCGTCCACCGTCTGGGTCAGCACAGCGAGGAACAAAGGATCGTCCGTGGGGAACCGGTCGAGCGCTGTGGCGACGTTGCATTGATTGTCGGTTTGCGCCACCGAGCAGAAGCTCAGGTAACCCGACCCGCTTCGACTACTTGGCACCACGGTCCGCAACAGGGTTAGCACCACGTCGTTGCCGTCACCGCCGTCGTAGGCGACGCGCGGCGTCAGAAACGCGTAGTTCGACGTGATGCTGGCAAACTTGCTGGTGACCGCGCCGGCGCTGTTCTTCTGGATGATCGTGTAGTCGGTCTTGGGCTTGTAGTTGCCGTTGGCGGCGAGGACCTGCAAGGTGGCGCCGGTGAGGTTGACCGCGCCGTTGACGATCACTTTGTCGCCTTGACCTGCGGCGTTCACCTCCACTTGCAAGACACCGCCCGCCAGCATCAAATCACCAGCAATGGTCTGCGTGCCGATGGAATTGCCCGGCGCATACATGCCGCCGCTCATGATGAGCGCGTTACCGCCGACCATGCCCGAGCCCATCAGCATGCCGCCATCGTAGACGGTCACCTCCGAGGCGATGGAGCCGTTGACGATCAGCTTGCCGGCATTGACGGTGGTCGGGCCGGTATAGGTGCTCGTGCCGGTCAGCTCGAGCGCGCCGCCGCCCTCCTTGGTGAGCGCGCCGCCGCCGCTGATGACGCCGGCATGGGTTCCGGTTGCTCCGGCATCGACGTTGACGTCGAGGTCGGTCAGCAAGCTGGTCGCGTTCGCGATCGTAATCCCGTCCTGAATGTCGAGTGTTCCACCATTTGCATAGAGAGTGCTGGTGCCGAGCGCGCTGTCGTGGCCCACGCTCAACATGCCCTCGTCGAGGACCGTACCGCCGGAGTACGTGCTGTCGCCGGAGAGGACGAGCGTGCCGCCGCCGATCTTGGTCAGAACGCCCACGCCGCCGATGTCCCCAGAATGACCTCCTCTGTTTCCATCCGCGACGTTGACGTTAAGTTGGTCCTGCAGGTCGGTGGTATTGGCGATCGTAATGCCGTCAAAGATGTTCAACGTCCCACCGATCGCTGTGAGCGTACCGGTACCGAGGGCATTGTTATGGCCCACGCCCAGAATGCTGCTCTCGAGAACCGTACCGCCGGAGTATGTGTTGTCCGCAAAAAGGTCGTGCGTTCCCGTCGCGGTACCCCGAAAGACAAGACCTCCGGTTCCACTGATGACGCCGAGAACATGATTGTAGTCGTGGACGTCCGTTGTCAGCGTTGCGCTGCCGAGCCTCACGCCCCCCCCGTCGCTCCAGAGGAATTCAGCGGTCTGATCGATACCACCGAGATCGACCGCGGAATCGGGGTCATCATCGAGGAGCAACCCACCAGTAAACACATTGGCGGCACCAGCTAGCAGCGTGCCTTCGTGTACCCACCTCCATCCAGTATTCATGTTTTCACCGGAGAGCACCAGCGTGCCGAGTCCAGTTTTGATCAGAGTTCCCTGACCGCGGATTTCGCCGGCATGCGTCGCTAATTCACCGGCGTCGACACTGACGTCGAGCCTGTTCTCCAGCTGGTGGGTATTGGAGATCGTAATGCCGTCCTGAAGGTGCAGTGTTCCCCAGATCGTAGAAAGCGTGCCGGTGCCCAGCGCGTTGTTATGACCCACGCTCACGATGCCAATGAACCTCTCGGTCAAATTCGTACCACCCGAATAGGTGTTGTCGCCGGTCAGTTCGAGCGTGCCGCCGCCGATCTTGGTCAGACCGCCACTGCCGGAGATGACGCCCGCATGGGTTCCCGATGCGCTGGCATCGACATTGATATCGAGATCAGCCTGCAAGTCGGTGTCGTTCGAGACCGTGATCCCGTTCTGAATGTCCAGCGACCCACCATTTGCATAGAGCGTGCTGGTGCCGAGCGCATTGTCATGCCCCACGCTCAGCGTGCCGGCCCGGAGCTCCGTGCCGCCGCCGCTGAACCCGCCGCCGGCGTACGTATTGTCGCCCGAGAGCACGAGCGTGCCGTCGCCGGTCTTGATCAGCGTGCCAGACCCTATGACGCCCGCATGCGTTCCGGTCGCTCCGGCATCGACATTGATACTAAAGAGATTGAGGCCGCCGATGATGTTGGTGGCGTTGGCGATCGTAACGCCGTCCTGAATGTCCAGTACCCCGCGGCTCCCCACGAGCAGGCCGCTGCCAAGCGCATTGTCATGGCCCACGCTCAGCGTGCCCTCGAAGAGAAGCGTCCTGCCGGAATAGGTGTTGTCGCCGGTCAGCTCCAGCGTGTTGTCGCCGTACTTGTCCAGACCACCCGCGCCGCTGATGACGCCGGAGAACGTGGTCGAGGTTTGGTTGGCGCCGGTGGTCAGGGTCTGGCCGTCGCCGATGTCGACATTGCCCGCCCCCGCCAGCGAGCCGATGTCCTCCGAATCGATCACGTTCAGATTGGCGCCGCTTGCAACGGTGACCGCCACTCTGTCTTCCACCGCCGCGCCGTTTTGAAGACCGAGCGTGCCGCCGCTGACGGTCAAAGACCCGGTGAAGGTGTTGGTGCCGGAAAGATTGAGCGTGCCGTCGCCCGTCTTTTCCAGCGGCCGCGGTCCATTCGTCTCGCCGATATTGCCTGACTGCGTCGCCGTGCCGGTCGTGACCTGCAGCTGCGTTTCGTCGGAGTCGAGGTCGACGGCATTGGCGATGTCGATCCCATCGGCGTAATCGATGGTCGAGCCGTGCGTGGTGATGGCGCCGGTGCCGGCGGCGTTGTCGCTCTCGAGCCGCAGCGTCCCGCCTTCGATCGTCGTGCCGCCGGAGTAGGCGTTGTCGCCGGATAGCACGAGCATGCCTTCGCCGTCCTTGGTCAGGCTCCATGCGCCCGGCGTGAAGCCGGCCGGCGGCGTGTAGCCGTTCGCCACGACGCCCGCTTCGTCGGCAATGACGTCGTCGATGGTCTGGGTCTCTCCGCCGCTGGGCCGAAACGTCACGTTGCCGCTGCCCTGAAGGAACACACCCGCGCCGAACGCTTCGCCGTCGTTAGAGGGGCGCGGGGGAAAGCCCGGAAACCTGCCCCTCCCCCCGGTGACGGTGTTGCCGCTGACCGTGAACCCGTCCTCGATAATGAGCGTGCCGCCCTCCATGACGAAGAGGCCACCGCCCATGCCAGCGCCCCCACCTCCCGCATTGTTGGTGCTGCCACCGGGATTGCCATCAGCGCCGCCGAATCCGCCCTGACCGCCGACGGTGGTTCCAATGCCGCCGCCGCCGCCGTAGCCTCCGGCACCGCCGTTGCCGACGGCGACGAAGCTGCCGTTGCCGCCACCACCACCGCCGAAGCCGCCGGCACCACCTGTGCTGCCGACGCCACCGCCGCCACCGCCGCCGCCGAAGCCGCCGTCACCGCCATTGCCGCCTGTACCGCCGCCACCGCCGCCGGAGAACTCGCCGCCTTGCTCTCCATCCGCGCCGCTGGCGCCGCCGGCGCCCCCGTCCGGGCCACCGCCCTGCGCCCCATTAGAGGTGTTTGTTACATTTCCATTCTGGCCCGAGAACGCACCCCCGCCGCCTTGGCCACCGTTGCCCGTTCCATCGGTCCCCGAACCGCCGTCTCCGCCGAGCCCGCCGCCGCCGCCAGGATGGTCCCTGTCACCAAAAGTCCAGAGTATGCCCCCGTCTCCGCCTACGGCCGCATTGTCCACGACCTCCACATTCCGCAAGGTGACGCTGGCGCCCGCATGGCCGTCGAGATCGCCACGGACGAACACCGCGCCGCCAGCGCCCATGCCGCCACCGCCGCCGAAATCGTTGCCGCCGTCTCCGCCCTGCGCCTTGGCGTTGGCGAGCGTGACGTCGCGGATGGCGATGTCGCCGGTGTTGGCGAAGAAAATGCGCTGGCTGCCCCCGCCGTCGATCGTGTTGTTGCCGCCACTGATGACGAGTTGGCTGCCGGCCTGCGGGTTGAGGATCGGCAGTGTTCCGGTCAGGGCGATGTTCGCCGTGAGGGTGATGGTGTTGACCGCGTCACCGCTGGCATTGGCATTGTTGATGGCTGTAATCAGTTCGGCCGTGGTACCGGCTGTGAAATCGGCGGCGCGCGCGCCGGTGCTTACGAGCGACGCGAGCGCGATAGCCGTGGCGAATACACGCAAGCTGGAGTCCGCAAGAGTGCGTTCGCGGCGGTGGTTCCGTCGTGTCATCGGTTCCTCAATCTGTGTGAATCCGCTTAAGACGACATCAGTCACTACGCGGAGGCATGCTCATGCGCCGTCCGCCGGGTCTGCTGCCGGCGGCGTTTGTTGCTTTGTGCCTGGCGGAGATTCGTTCGCGGCGTGACTTGCGAACAGCGGGTCACTCAATGCGACCGCGGGCGTCTTGAATGCTCTCACGACAACTTTCCCCCGTGCGTGCAAACCAACTCGCCGATTTATTTATCGGCGTTCGCAAGCGGGGGGTACTGAAGATGTTTAATCTCGGCGATGAACGGCGTTCATGAATGATGCGCCGCGCGGCGTCGCGCAAATATGCCGGAAAGGCTCGTTCATATGGCGGAACCAGCACCAAGAACATGCGAACTCCGCTCCTCGACTGAACGAGATCGCCGAAGAGATGCTTGTGGAGCCATCCAAGAACTCTGGATAAGGCTTTCGGCGCTCATGGGCTTGGCGAACAGGAATCCCTGGACCAAGTCGAAGCCCATCTCCTGCACGGCGTGAAAGTCCGACCAGGTTTCGACGCCTTCGGCCACCGTGCGCGCGCCAAAGCCATCGGCAAGCTTGAGAATGCTGCGGCACATCGATTGCTTCAGACGATCGTTGGCGCAGCCGCTGACGAATTTCCGATCGACTTTGATCTCGACGAAGGGGAACTCTCGAAGTCCGGCAAATGAGTGCCACTCGGCCCCGAGATCGTCGATCGAGATTGCGATCTTGTGGGCGCGAAACCGTTTCGCGAGATCCCTTGCGACATCCAGGTTGCGCAGGATGTCGGTACCATTGGCTTCGACAATCAATCCTTCGAAGGCCGCATGGCGAGGCAGCTTCTCATGAAGGAAGCTGAGCGACGCCGGCTCCTGGAGAAAGGGAATGGGCAGATTGATCGCGAGTTCGATGGCACCGCGCTCGAAGAAGAAATGGTGCCAATCCTCGACCGCGCGGTCGATGACGGTCTCAGACACCACCTCGGAGCGAGGATCGCCGTCGTCCGCGATGAAATAGGCTGGGGGGACGATACCCCATATGGGATGACGTATGCGCAGCAGTGCCTCGGCGCCGCGCATCGCGAGCGTGCGTACATCGATTTTCGGTTGGTACCACAGCTCGAGCCAACCCGAATCCACGGCCTCTGACATGTCCAGCAGAGGACCGTCCGATGCCTCGGGCAGCAGCACCTTGATACTGTCCCGCAATCGCTCGTTGTTGAAGGGCGTCAGGAGCGGCGGCAGCAGAGCGATGCCCAGCGTTTCGGCGAACTCCTTAACATCCTCAATGGCGGCCGACTCGCGCCGGGCAAAAGGAAGGACCTTGCCGGCGAAATCCTTGTCGGCGAGCGCCCTCAGCATCTCACCGGGCGAAGCCCCATCTTCCGCAAGCCCAAGAACGACAAGATCCGGCAGCTTCTTGTCGAGCGCCGCGCTTAGGTCCAGCGTGTCAACGCACTCGGAAATCGTGAAACCGAATTCACTCAGAGTCTCTCTGAGAAATTTGCGAATGTGGTGCTTGCCGTCGGCAACGCAGATGTGCGGCGCGCCCTTCGGAGGTGCATTATCATTCGTGCTCCCCGTCCGTCCTAATGAGGATGCGCGCTGCGAAAGGTTCTGATTTTGCAGGAATATACGCTGATCCATGGTACGCCTTTGACTGGAGTTACGCGAAAAGCATGATCGAATTTGAGCAAAGTGGCGCGCGTTGCTTACCTCACGGAGTGCGATTGGCGTTACTAGGGATGGGGATCGAAACGTCTATTGGCGACCGCGCCGAGCTTGCCACGACCACAGTCGGTGATTGACACGACGCGGACTTGCCCCCTGTGGATCACGCGACGCCCTGCCTCACGGCTTACGATTATCCATCCTCGCCGCCGAGCGGTATTGAAGATGCTTCATCCAGGCGATGAATGGCGTTCATGGATGATTACAAGTCGGTCGGACGCCCTTGTTTATGGGCGCAACCAGCGGCTGATACGGCGGAACCGCCGCCGCGAAGTGCACTTGCACGACCTTCTCATATGCTGAACAGATGGTTGCGGGATGCAAACGCTCTAGGAGTTGACGCGCGGACGCTGTGCGTGCTGATCGCCGTTCATGCCGTCTTCCGGCTTTAGCGCGGTCGAGAGCTGGTAGAAGTTGACGATCATCTCGGAGAGATGGTCGGCCGCGGGCGACGCTGTCCGGCTGCGCTGCAGCACGAATTCGAAATCGGGAAGCGGCGGTAGCCCCTCGGCGGCGCCAAGCACTTTGAGCGTCGGCGGCAATATGAACTCGGGAAAGAGCGTGATCGCGAGGCCCGCCTCGACCGCGGCGAGAAGGCCCGACGTGCTTGTGCTCTGAATCACGACGGTGCTCGCCCGGCCGACCCGATCGAGCTCGTTCAAGGCGATTTTTCGCCAGGGACAGAAAGGGGGAAAGAGCGCAAGCGGAACCGGCTCGTTCGGGTCGAGATGCATAGACCGCGCGCCAGCCCAAACGCGCCGCTCGCGCGACAACGAGATGCCTTGTCCTCCGTCAAGCTCGTTACCGACGATACCGAGATCGAGTTCTCCCTCGTCGAGAAGCGCTGAGATCTCGGGACCGACACCGAGCTCGATTTGCATGCGGACCGTCGGATAGCGGTTGGACAATTGCGCGAGCAAGGACGTCAGCATCTGTATGTCGAAGAATTCAGGCGCGCCGATGCTCAATAGCCCGACTTTGTCGCAGTCCAGGTCCTGCTTGGCTTCCTTGTAGAGAGCGAGGATGCGCCGTGCGAAGCACAAGAGGACCTCGCCCTTCTCCGTCAGTCTGAGGCCGCGCGTGTTACGCACGATCAGGTGCAGGCCGACCTGGTCCTCCAGCCGTCTGACATGGTGGCTTACCGCGGACTGGGTGAGATTCACCTTGCGCGCCGCCTTGGTGAAGCTGCCGGCGTCGCAGATGGCGACGAATGTTTGTAGAAGAGTGGTGTCGTACAGCATCAGCCTGTTCCCTCCCGCTGACGCTGCGGGTGCTGCTCGTCTTTCATGTAGGCTTCGGGCTTCAGCGCGGTCGAGAATTGATAAAAGTTGACGATCATCTCGGAGAGATGGTCCGCCGCAGGCGACGTTGTCCGGCTGCGCTGCAGCACGAATTCAAAATCGGGAAGCGGCGGCAGCGCCTCGGCGGCGCCAAGCGCTTTGAGCATCGGCGGCAATGCGGATTCGGCAAAGATTGCGATCGCGAGGCCAGCCTCGACCGCGGAGAGAATCGCAGACGTATCTGTACCCTGAATCATGATCGTGCACGCCCGGCCGGCCCGATCGAGCGCGTTCAAGGCGACTTGCCTCCAGGGGCAGAAAGGCGGATAGAGCGCAAGCGGTGCCGGCTCGTTTGGGCTGAGCTGAATCGACCGCGCTCCCGCCCAAACCCGCCGCTCACGCGATAGCGAGACGCCTTCTCCTTCGCCGATCTCGCTAAAAACGATCGCCAGATCGAGTTCGCCCTCGTCGAGGAGCGCCAAGATATGGGGAGCGATGCCGAGTTCCACTTGTACCCGGACCGCCGGGTGCCGGGCAGCGAATTGCGCAAGCAAAGACGACAGCATGCGCATATCGAAAAATTCCGGCGCGCCGATTCTCACGAGCCCGCCTCCGCTCAGGTGCTGCTCGGCTTCCTTGTAGAGAGCGAGGATGCGACGCGCGTGGCACAAGAGGACCTCGCCTTTCTCCGTCAGCTTGAGTCCGCGCGTGTTACGCACGATCAAGGGCAGGCCGACCTGATCCTCAAGCCGTCTCACATGGTGGCTTACCGCAGACTGAGTGAGATTCACCTCGCGCGCGGCCTTCGTGAAGCTGCCGGCGTCGCAGATGGCGACGAATGTTCGTAGAAGGGTCGTGTCGTAAAGCATCAGCCCGTTCCTCCCCCGATCACGCGCATATACGCCCTAGGAATTGGTTCCCACGGGAACCCCTCGGACGTGCATGGATCGATGGGCCGCTTGATGACGCACTTGACTTGGCGTCTCGCTGGCCTTGACGGCCTGGGTCGCTTGCGGGTTGGAAGTCCCGGCAGCCTCGAGACGAAGGACTAGCGCGGCGGGACTCAGCTCCCTGCGGTCCAAGGCCTCAGCGGCGATCAACGCAACGCTCCTCGGACAGTTCTGCTCGAACTTTTGCGCATACAACTCCCACGGGCGTCTGGTGTCAATTCTAATCTCATGGTTTAGCAGGGTAAATCCGGCCTGACCCGCGCGACCAAACCCGGAGCCGAGATTAGTCGCCGCATCCGGAGGCGCGCCCATACCCCGTACACGGAAACCGCAAGGACGCGGGCGGTGGCGGCAGCTTGACCGCGACATCGTGGGGATTGGTGCAGAAGTTATACAGACTCACCACGGTTTTGAGACACTTCTCCGATGTCGTTGTGTCCGCAGCAGGCGCAGCGCGGGCAGCGCGGGAATTGGTGCAAAAGTCATAGAGTTTCATCATGGATCTCAGGCACTCTCCCGACGTTGCAGCTGGCGGCATTTGCTCCTTTGCGGATGGAGCGGAGTTTTCCGCGGCTTGACCAGCAATCGGCAGCCACAACACGACGCCCAGCGCGACAACGAGCGCCTTGGGTGCTCTCACGACGTCTTCCCCCCCTCGTGTGGAATCAACTCGCGCAACCATTATCGATCCTCGTCGCCGAGCGATATTGAAGATGTTTCATTCGAGTGATGAACACAGTTGATCAGCGAACGGTTGAACTTGCGATCAAAGCTGCCGTTCAGCGCCGCCCTCAGCGCGCTCTCTAGAAGGGGCTTACTCGAACGAAGCGGGGCGCCCCGCGGCGTCCGCTATGGGTCAAAAGCGGAAGTCAGGCTCGCCGTTGGGCATGTCGGTCAAGTGCCATAAGCCGACATCTCCTTAGGTTGCCGTCACCTCCAAAGGACTCTGTCACAGGAAAGAAAAGCCCATGAGGACGAGACCTTCTGGAAGACGACCGGTCATAGCACCCAGGGAGGCCGGACTTGAGATCGAGATCATCGGGGAGGTCGCCCACATGATCGAGATGGGCATGGAAGCCAAACAGAAAGGGGCCCCCCTCGATGAGAGAACGGACCGTTCGGGAAAGTTGGTTGCGGGGGCTCGAAGCCACCTATACCGAACACGGCTCCGCTACGCGCGAGAATGCAGGAAATAGGTCCAATTTTCCGAATCATCTCGCAATATCCGAAGGTTAGCCACACCAAAATCGTCGAAAGCCGTCATAGAGAACAGCTTTGAGATACTTGCCCGGGCAATCGCTGAGCCGTGCTCAGATCATGGAGTTAGGCCGTGTACTCAGAAAGAGGCATTAGGACCATCGCGGGGATGTCTGCTTTGCCCCCAACAACAGACGTGCCGCGAATCCGCTCGAAGAGTCCGCTTCGTGCCAGAAGCAGACACCGGTGGTTCGAGAGCCGCTGCAATGACGACATCGATTAGTCGGTCCGTCCAGGTGGTTAGAGGTCACCTCTCTCTGAGTGAGTGCGAGAAGAAGTCGCTCATGGGTTTAACCAGGTAAGACAGCACCGTTCGCTGCCCCCTCTGGACAAATGCCTCAACCGGCATACCCGGAATCAGGACCAATCCCTTGAGCCTCTCAAACTCTGTCTTAGGAATAGAGAGACGAATAACGTAGTAGCTCGCACCTGTCCGTTCGTCTTCCGTAAGGTCGGCCGAGATATCTTCCACCACCCCAGTCAGCTCGGGCGTTTCGCGCCGGTTGAAGGCCGTGAAACGTAAGACCGCCTGTTGTTCGAGATGCAGCTGATCAATATCAGCCGGGTCGACCTTCGCTTCTGCGACGAGTGAATCCGCATCAGGCACGATCAGCATGATGACAGCGCCAGGGGCGATCACTCCGCCAATAGTGTGCACTGCAAGCTCGTGCACCACCCCATCCTGCGGCGCACGAATGTCTATCCGCTTGAGTTGATCCTCTGCCGCGACCTTTCTCTCGTTGAGCTCAGAGAGCTTACCCCTCACATCGGCGAGATCTTCACCGACCTCGCTACGCAGGTTCTGATCGATCTGAATGATCTGAAGTTCAATCTCCGCGACCTTGCCTTTGGCTTGGGAGGCAGAGGCGACTAGCTGCCCACGCTCGCCTTCCAATCGTGCCGCCTCACGTTCGAGAGTGGTAAGACGGGTCAGCTGAATGAGGTTCTTCTTCCAGAGCTCGCGTACGCCCTCCAACTCTCGCTTGATTAGCGTAATCTCCCGCTTCTTGGCATCAACCTGTTGTTCCAGGCCGGATATTTGGTTCTTGAGTTGAGAGATCTGTTCCTCGAGCTGGGACTTCTCTCCCTCACGAGAGGAACGCCTCAACGCGAATAGCCGTCGCTCACCACTGACGATGCGTTCGACATCAGGAACGTCTAACCGAGAAGATAGCTCTTCGGGGAACGCTATGTGGTCAACGCCATCCTGCTCGGCCTGAAGTCTCGCCTTCCGCGCGCTGAGCTCGTCGATCGCATCGACCACAATGCCAAGATTTGCCTTTGTCTGGGTCGCGTCCAATCGTAGTAGAACCTCTCCGGCCTTCACCCGATCGCCGTCGCGGACCAGCAACTCGCCAACGATTCCGCCTGTAGGATGCTGCACCTTCTTGACGCTCGAATTCGACGACGAGTTTGCCCGAAGCGATGACAGCCCCAGCCAGCTCTGCGGTTCCCGCCCAGGCTCCGAGCCCGCCGGCGACAAACAGAATTAGTGCCAGGCCCACAACGAGATTGCGGCGAATTGAACGGCCAACGCGGTCTGCGTCACTCATGCTGTTGCCTCCTGGCGTGCTGCAGCAGGGGGGCTTGCGACAGGTGTTGGACGGAGAACCGAGCGCAGCACCTCTTCCTTAGGACCAAGCGCCTGTTGCCGGCCCTGGGCCAGAACTAAGACCTGATCGACGGCGGCTAACGCGCTTGGCCGGTGCGCAATCACGACGACGATGCCGCCGCGCTCGCGGACATTGAGGATGGCCCGGGTAAGGGCCTGCTCGCCATCGGCATCGAGATTGGAGTTCGGCTCGTCAAGAACCACGAGAAACGGGCCGCCATAGAGCGCTCGCGCGAGCGCAATCCGCTGCCTTTGGCCCGCCGACAGCGACGCGCCCCCCTCTCCGACGCGCGTCTCATAGCCGTTGGGCAGATTGAGAATGAGCTCATGCACGCCCGCGGTTTGCGCCGCATCGATAATGTCGTCAGCGGCTGCCTCAGGCTCGAACCGGGCGATATTCTCGGCGATGGTTCCGTCGAACAGTTCGACGTCTTGAGGCAGGTAGCCGATATGGGCGCCCAGCCGCTCCGGCGACCATTGCTCCAGCGCCGCCCCGTCGAGACGCACCTTGCCGCGCGCCGGCGGCCAAACATCGACCAGGAGCCGCGCCAAGGACGATTTGCCCGCCGCACTGGGTCCGATAACGCCAAGACCTGCGCCCGCCTCCAAGGTGAAGCCCACGTCCTGAAGAACGACGCGGCGTTCGCCTGGCGGCGCGGCGCTGACATTTTCCACTGCCAGAGTTGCTTGCGGCGCCGGCAACGCCAACGGCTCTTCAGCAGCCGGCAGCCGGGCCAACAACTCACCTAAGCGGTACCAGCTCTGCCGCGCTGCGACGAAGCCGCGCCAATTGGCAATTGCCAGTTCGATCGGGGCAACGGCGCGCGAGATTAGGATGGAGCTTGCAATAATGACGCCGGCGGTCAGATCCCCTTTGATCACGAGGTAGGCGCCAAGGCCGAGCGCGAACGACTGCAGCAGCATGCGAAAGGCTCTGGAGGCGGACGAGAGGGCACCGGCGATGTCTGCGGCGCGGCCTTGGCTGCGGCGGTAGTCGCGGTTGGTGTCGTTCCAGCGCGCGGCCAGCCGATGTCCCATGCCGAGCGCGCGCAGTACCTCGGCGTTGCGCCGGCTCGATTCAGCAAGCGCGAGCCGGCTCGACGCGAGACTTGCGGTCTTGCGCGCCGGCTCCCGCGTCACGGCTTCGGTAATCAGCGTGAGCACGAACAGGATCGCAGCCCCCGTGGCGGCCGTGATGCCGATCCAAGGATGGAACAGGTAGCAAACCGCCACATAGAACGGCACCCAAGGGAGATCGAACAGGGCCGCCGGGCCTGGGCTGGAGACGAAAGAGCGTAGCTGGTCCAGATCGCGGATCGGCTGCAGCCCCTCGCCCTTGCCAAGCGACAAGGGCATGCGGATCACCGCATCATAGACGCGGCCAGATAGGGTGGCGTCGAGCGATGCGCCGATGCGCAACAGCACACGGCCACGAATGGCAATGAGCAGTCCCTGGAATAGATAGAGCGCAGCCACGAGGACGGCCAAGACGACCAATGTCGGCACGCTGCGGCTCGACAGCACACGGTCGTAGACCTGGAGCATGAACAGCGGCCCGGTCAGCATCAGCACGTTGATGAGACAGCTGAACAGGCCGACGCCCCAGAAGGCGCTTTTGCACTGGGCGAGCGCCGCGGAAAGCTCCGTACTGGTCCTCTTGCCGACAGGCTTTGGAACTGCGATCGACGCGAACGGGTGCATGGCCGGCCTCACGCGATGTGGAAGTCGTCAACGTCAAGGAGATGGAAATCAACGGCGGTCAGCGTGACGCTATTGCCTGAGCCGTCGGCGATGACCGCGTTGCCCGACCCGTCATCGCCGGCAGCCGCCAAGGCATCCGCTTCCGAGGCGAACACCGAACTGGCGAACTCGAGCGTGTCGACGTTGACCTCGAAGTCGATGACGCTGTCGTTGCCGAAATTATCCCCAAAGACAAAGGTGTCGCCGTCAGGACCGCCGGCTAGGGTGTCATTGCCAAGACCGCCTTCGAGCCGTCCGCACCATTGCCGCCGAAGATCGAATTGTTGCCGGTGGTGCCGATGATCGTGTTGGCGGCGCTATTGCCGTAGATGCCCGTGCTGTCGTGGATGGTTTCAACGGATGTCGAGAGGAAGATCGTATCGCGCTGACTTTGGCTTAAGGTCAGTGCCGAAGCGTCGATGGTGTCGTCGCCCGGGCCGCCGACGATGCTCAAGGCAGTGTTGACGTTGTCGACGGTGAAGGTTGTGCCGGTGGCGTTGGCGCTGGCGACCTTGATCTTGGAAACGTTATGCCGGTCAGGTCGAGGCTGGCCTCGTCGGTGAGCAACTGCGCGGTACTGCTGCCGCTGATCTGGGTAAACCCGTTGAGGCTCGCCTGATCGATCAGCAGCGTGCCGCTATCAGAGCCGAAGGAGAGGCTCTCGATGTTCTGGAGGTGTAGTCCCGCCCTCAGGTCGAATGTCGTTCCTGAGGTGAAATTGAGATCTAGATAATCGGTGCCGTCGCCGCCATCGAGTGAATTGATAGTGGTCAACGCATTCGGGTTGTATGCATAGAAAGTATCACTCGTTGTTCCGCCAGTGATCGTCTCTTGCCGGTGAAGCGTGAAACTAATTGACCTCTCACTCCCACCGGCATCGATCGTCGTGGTTGAGTTGGCGCCAATAGAGAAATAGTCGGCGTCAAAAAAGGCCCCAGTTTCGCTGACGGTGATGTCGACTGTGGAGTTGGCGCCGATGCTGAAGGTGTTGTCTTCCGAATTCGGAGCCAACAGTGTTGACGGCGAGATCCACAGTGGAATTGGTGCCGAAGCTGAAGGTGTTGTTAGTGCCGCCACTACCTGCGCTGACGTCAATCGTCGAACTCGATCCATCGCCAATCGAGATATTCCGCGCATCCTCGGCTTGGATGGAGACATTCGCATTGGCGCCGATGGTGAACTGATTGTTCTGGCCGCTCGAGATGATGTCGAGAGCTACATCGTCGCCGAACACGATATCGGTGAGAGTGGATGTGTCCTTGATCAGCTGCACTTCATCGAAGTCGGTGAAGGCCGCAAGCTGATCGATGTGGTAGGTGCCAGGGCCATAAAGCGCTAAGATGTCGTGGCCCGTGCCACCCATCAGAGAATCCGCATCGTTCAAGGTCGTAGCAATGCCCGCGACCACTCACCGCCATTCCCCAGAACGACGGTGTCGTCGGCGGTCGTCAGGACCGTCGGGCTCCCGAACGGCGTGGTGTGCATGCCGGTGCTGTCGATGATGGTCTCCACGGAACCGGAGAGGAAGATGAGGTCGCGCTGACTTTGCGCTAAAGTGATTGTAGAGGCATCGATCGTATCGTCGCCCGGGCCGCCGACGATGCTCAAGGCAGTGTTGACGTTGTCGACGGTGAAGGTGGTACCGGTGGCGTTGGCGCTGGCGACCTTGATATTGGAAACATTTATGCCGGTCAGGTCGAGGCTGGCCTCGTCGGTCAGCAACTGCGCGGTACTGCTGCCGCTGATCTGGGTAAACCCGTTGAGGCTCGCCTGATCGATCAGCAGCGTGCCGCTATCAGAGCTGAACGAGAGGCTCTCGATGTTCTGGAGGTGTAGTCCCGCCCTCAGGTCGAATGTCGTTCCTGAGGTGAATTTGAGACCTAGATAATCGGTGCTTCACCGCCATCGAGTGATCGAACTGGTCAACGCATTCGGGTTGTAAACATCGAGGTCTCACTCAGTTTTCCGCCAGTGATCGTCTCTTGGCCGGTACCAAGCTGAAATGATTGGACCTCTCACTCCCACCGACATCAATCGTCGTGGTTGAGTTGGTGCCAATGCTGAAAATATCGTAGCCGCTGAAAAAGAGGTTCCACCGCTGACGGTGACGTTCACTATGGATTGGAACCGATGCTGAAAGTGTTGCTTGGGTCAAATCCGGTGCCAACGGTATCTATTGTGAAGTCCACAGTGGA
>CAWGXJ010000016.1:0-217114 GCA_963826465.1 uncultured Alphaproteobacteria bacterium | reverse complement strand
GGAACAGGGAGCCGGGGATAACCGCGGAGGCGCGAACGTGCGCGTGTCGCGCATGCCGGCAGTCCCCGCCGAACACCCGGGTCACGCAGCCAGGTGCATGCTCGACGCCTGTAGTCAGGAGAAAGCCATGTCAGGAGAAGTGCGGCGGCGCGAGACAGCGCGGTCCAACCGCGGAGGCTCGGCCGCCAAGCGCATTTTTGCCACGACGGTCGCGGCCGGCGCGTCAGCCTATGTCAGGTCTCGAGATCTGCCGAGGTTGCTGCCGCTCTGGCCCCACGAGATCGAGGACCAATCAGAGGAAGGGAGGCTTCGTCTCCTTGCGAAGCTCCGCCGCGCACTCCGCGCTGAACGGCGGCGCGCCACAGCCGGCCATTGGAGCTACGACCTGAACCGGCATCTCGGGCTGTTGAGCGCCTATAAGGGAGAGCTCGCAAACCTTGGTGTGCGACAAGCCGAGGATCAGCCGAATTGCACCTGCCCTGACGGCGGCCGCAGCTGAGGTTCGGCGCGGGGATAATGATAGAGCGTGAACTCGGCCAGACCATCAGCGGCGGCGCTCGGCCCCGCCACGTCATGACAAAGGATCCTGTCGACCTGCCGCCCGTCCTCGGAAAGGGGCAGTCTCAACCAAAACAGCACGACATGGTCGCGCCCTTCGGCCGGTCCGCGGACGACGCCATGCGCCGGCAATCCCTTCCCCGCGACGCGCGAATGGATTCGCCTCCAATACGCCGCGCAATCCCCACCGAACACTTCGCCGACACGCTTGCCGGTGATTTCCTTGCCGTAGATGTCGCGCAGCCGCGTGCCCGCCAGCCGGAAAAGGCCCTGTTCGAGGCCGTCTCGAAGATCGATCAGCCCAAGATACGGAAGAAGCCGCGGCACTTTGAGAGGATCGAGGTCGGAGCGTGCCGGCATGGCCCGCTCGCCGGAGGATTGTCGCCAATAGTCGAAGAGTTCACGCTGTCCTTGCGTCACCAGCCGGGCGCGAAAGCCGCGTTCGGACAGCATTTAGATCCCCCCTCCCGCGAGCCTAGCCGGTCTCGCGAATCGCTGCGAACTCTCCGACTATGTGGAGTTCCGGCGTCACATGCAAGGGATGCGGCGCCGATTCACTAAGAGTCACAAAGGCTTGTGGCGAACGCTAAGATGGCTACCCGATCTTGCGAGGAAGCCATAACCCCGAAAGCAGCGATGTCGCGAAGCGTTATCTGCGCCGCTGTCCGAGGCCCATGCGCTTCGCCAGATCCGAGCGCGCCGCCGCGTAATTGGGCGCAACCATGGGATAGTCGTGCGGCAGCCCCCACTTCTCACGGTATTCCTCCGGCGACAGATCGTAGTGCGTGCGCAGATGCCGCTTGAGCGACTTGAACTTCTTCCCGTCCTCAAGACAGACGATGTATTCGGGTGTGACCGATTTCTTCACCGGGATTGCGGGCTTGAGCTCTTCCTTGGCGGGCATCCCAGTAGCGCTGGAGGCTTTGCTTAACGCATCGAACACATTGTGGATGACGCCGGGCAGGTCAGAGGCCACAACCGTGTTGTTGCTGACATAGGCCGAGACGATCTCAGCAGTCAGTTCAACGAGTTCGTTCTTCTCCAGATTCGCGTCCATGAATTGGCTCCTTAATCCTGCCCAATCCCCCGACAGGGCCAAGCAGACCACGAATCAATGTGGTGTGCGCGGCTCTCGGGCCCACGGGACTCTTAGGGTCACCAGATTACGCCGTTTTTGTGACGAGAAACGACAATGTTACGCAACTACAGAGTATACGCCGCCCAAACATGCATAGCTGATTTGATTTCTATAGCACTTTTTGAACAAACCGCAACGCGTCTGTTCTACCGAGAACTGGAAGCTAACAAACAGAACTCAATGCGTGGAGTTCTTCTTTAAGCCAGGGTCGTAGCTTCGATGCTCGAATTAGTTGAAAAATCAAACTCCTTCCCCGTCTTGAACGCGAAATACGCCGCATCTCAATCAAGCCTGCGTGAGAGACCCGCGAGACCTCTTAGGCTGGGCCGTTGCCGCACCTATATTCTGGCGGATTGAACGCAGACTTAGATGAAAGTGTTCCCACCCATGAGCAACGCTGAGAAGAACGCCAAGACCGCCTCGGGACATCTCGCCATGTCGAAGGACGAGTGGCGCCAGAAGCTCTCGCCGGAGCAGTTCCATGTCACCCGCGAGCATGGCACCGAGCGGGCCTTCAGCCATCCCTACCACGCCGAGAAGCGGGAGGGCATGTACCGCTGCGTTGGCTGCGGTGCGCCGCTCTTCAGCTCGGATACGAAGTTCGATTCGGGGACTGGCTGGCCGAGCTTCACCGACGTCGCGGCCGCGGACACCGTGACCACCCACGAGGACAATGCCTACGGCATGCGGCGTGTCGAGGTACGTTGCGCGAACTGCGACGCCCATCTCGGCCACGTGTTTCCGGACGGCCCCGGCCCGAAGGGATTGCGGTACTGCATCAACGGATGTGCGCTCGACCTTGACACCGATGCGTCCAGCGGCAAGACCAGCGGATAATTTCTAGGCCGCCGGTCGTTCCAAGGCATGAGTGAAAAGCTTCTCCACGCGCGAGCTCCTCGCGCGCTGAAACGTCCCTTTGTCTCGTCCCATCACGGCATCGAGCGCGTGGACGATTACGCCTGGCTGCGTGCGGACAATTGGCAGGCGGTGATGCGCGATCCTGCTGTGCTCGCTGCCGACATCCGTCAGCATCTCGAGGCCGAGAACGCTTACACCAAGACAGTGATGGCCGACACGGAGGCCCTCCAGGGGACTCTCTTCGCCGAGATGAAGGGGCGCATCAAAGAGGACGACTCGACCGTCCCCGCCCCGGACGGCACCTTCGCCTATTACACCCGCTACGTGACGGGCGGTCAGCACCCTCTCTTCTGCCGCATGCCGCGCGGCGGCGGCGAGGAACGGATCCTCGTGGACGGCAACGTGCTCGCCGCGGGCCACGCCTATTTCCGTATCGCCAACGTGGCGCACAGTCCCGACCACACCCTCGTCGCCTACGCCGTCGATACCAAGGGGTCGGAGTTCTATACGGTCAACATCATCGAAGCGGCGACCGGCAAGCTGGTCGATGCGCGCATCGCTGACAACAACGGCAGCTTCGAATGGGCCGCCGACAGCCGCACACTTCTCTATGTGTGGCTGGACGAGGAGCACCGTCCGCGCCGCCTGTTCGCGCACGGCGTCGGGTCCGACGAAGCCGACAGGCAGATCTACGAACAGGCCGACCCTGGCTTTTTCCTTGGCATCGGTGCAACGCAAGACGAGCGGTACCTCCTCCTCAGCATTCACGACCATGAGACGGCGGAAATCAGCCTGATCGATGCGCGAGACCCGGCCGGCTTGTCCCCGCGTCTTGTTGCGGCCCGCGAGCCCGAGCACGACTATTCCGTCGACCATCACGATGGCCGCCTGATCATCCTGACGAATTCCGGCGGCGCGGAGGACTACCGCATCGTCGAGGCCCCTGCCGACGACCCCGGCCCGGAGAATTGGCGCGAGATCGAGCCGCACCGGCCCGGCCGGCTGATCCTCGACGTGGTCGCCTATAAGGATTTCCTCGTCAGGCTCGAACGCGAGGACGGGCTGCCGCGCATCGTCGTGCGTCGATTCGCCGACGGCGAAGAGCACGAGATCGCCTTTCACGAGGAGGCCTACGCGCTCGGCATCTCTCACGGCTACGAATACGACACGACCACGCTCCGCTTCACCTACTCGTCCATGACGACGCCGGCGCAAGTGTTCGACTACGACATGCGGACGCGCGAGCGCGTGCTCCGCAAGACTCAAGAAGTGCCGAGCGGCCACGATCCCGATCTCTATGTCACGCGCCGCGTCATGGCCCCGGCGAAAGATGGTGAGACGGTGCCGGTCTCGCTGCTCTACCGGAAGGACACGAAGCTCGACGGCACCGCGCCGCTCCTCCTCTACGGCTATGGCGCTTACGGCATGACCATCCCGGCCGGCTTCTCTACCAGCTGCTTGAGCCTCGTCGACCGCGGCTTCGTCTATGCCATCGCCCATGTGCGCGGCGGCAAGGACAAAGGCTATCGCTGGTACAAGGACGGCAAACGAAAGAAGAAGGTGAACACCTTCACCGACTTCATCGCCGCCGGCGAATATCTCGCGAAAGAGAAGTTCACCGCGCGTGGCCGCATCATCGCCCATGGCGGCAGCGCGGGCGGCATGCTGATGGGCGCCATCGCCAACATGGCGCCCGATCTGTTCCTCGGCGTGATCGCCGAAGTGCCGTTCGTCGACGTGCTGACCACCATGCTCGACGCGACCCTGCCGCTCACCCCGCCCGAATGGCCCGAATGGGGCAACCCGATCGAGAGCGCCGAGGACTACCGCACCATCGCCGCCTACTCGCCCTACGACAACGTGCGGGCGCAATCCCATCCCAACATCATTGCGCTCGCCGGGCTCACCGACCCGCGCGTGACGTATTGGGAGCCCGCGAAATGGGTGGCGAAGCTCCGCGAGCATGACACCGGCGACAATCTCATCCTGCTCCGCACCAATATGGAGGCGGGGCATGCGGGCGCGAGCGGCCGCTTCGAGCGTCTGAAGGAAGTTGCCGTCTCTTACGCCTTTGCCCTGAAGGTCGCCGGCCGAGCGTAGCCCTCTGCCCCTAGGCGGAGCCGCGCCATCTGTGCAAGAGTGCCGCCCATGCTGCTCTCCCGCGACAAGTCCCAAGTTCTCATCGTCGACGTCCAGGACAAGCTCCTGAGCGCGATTTCCGGCAAGGACCGGGTCGTGGACCGCTGCGTGCGGCTCGTGCACGCCGCGCGCAAGCTCGGCATCCCCATCACCCTGTCCGAGCAATATCCGCAAGGCTTGGGCCCGACCGTCGACTCCATTCGCGACGCCTTCGCCAATGACGGCTTCGTCGCCGACAAGACCGAGTTCTCATGCATGCGGAACGAGATGCTGCGGGACAGGCTGCACGAGCTCCGCCGCCAAGGCCGCTCCCAGGTCGTGATCGGCGGCATCGAGGCCCATGTCTGCGTGACGCAGACCGCCATCGATCTGGAGAGCCAAGGCTTCGAAGCCTTCGTCGTCGCCGACGCCGTGGGCTCCCGCTCCAAGGCGAGCCGCAAGCTCGCGCTCGCCCGGCTCCAGAAGTCCAGCGTCGACGTGGTCGACAGCGAGATGGTCCTGTTCGAGTGGATGGAGCGCGCCGGCACCCCGGAGTTCAAGGAGCTTCAGGCGCTCATCAAATAGCCCGTTCCTGAACGGACCCTGCACCCTCGGTTCATGTTGGGTTCAGGTGCGAAGACGCAAAGTCGAAAGCGTCAGATCCCTGTACTGATGTAGCGAACCTTCCTCGGCACCGGGCGCGGAGTTCAGGGGCTCCGCGCCCACCCCTCCAACTGACATCCCAGCCCAGACGCCCCGTCATGCTGCCGTCACGGACGGACGCGCAATATTTTCGCGCGCTCTTTTCCACTTCCGAAAGCAAAGAAGCGCGCCAACATTCCCAAACCCCCGCGCTTTTGTTCATTTGTCACAGGCTTGTGGCTCAGCTTGCTTCACCCCGATGGAACCTTTAGCTTTCTGCCGTCTTTCCTAACTTTCACCCATCCACATCCCCCGGAGATCTGCCGTGGCATTCGAACTCCCACCCCTTCCATACGACTACGAAGCGCTTCAGCCCTATATGTCGGCCGAAACGCTCGAGTATCACCATGACAAGCACCACAAGGCTTATGTCGACAATCTCAACAAGCTCCTCCCCGGCACCGAATTCGAGGGCATGGGGCTTGAGGAGATCGTCAAGGCGAGCTTTGGCAAGAACGCCGGCGTGTTCAATAACGCGGCCCAGGATTTCAATCACATCCAGTTCTGGCCGTGGATGAAGAAGGACGGCGGCGGCAAGAAGGTGCCTGGCGCCATCCTCGCCATGATCGACCGCGACCTCGGTGGCTTCGACAAGTTCCGTGCCGACTTCCTCCAGGCCGGCGCGACCCAGTTCGGCTCCGGCTGGTGCTGGCTCGCGCTCAACAAAGACGGCAAGCTCGAAGTGACCAAGACGCCGAACGGCGAGAACCCGCTCGTCCATGGTGGCTGGCCGCTGCTCGGCTGCGACGTGTGGGAGCACTCCTACTACATCGACTACCGCAACGCGCGGCCGAAATATCTCGAGGCGTGGTTCGACAATCTCATCAACTGGGAACACGTCGAGGAGATGTACGCGCAAGCGCCGAACAAGTAGGCGCGCCGCAAGCAATTGGATTACGACGGGCGGCCCGCAACGGCCGCCCGTTTTGCTTCAAGCGTCGGTCTCGCCGAGAGCCTGTTCCGCGATCTCGCTCGCTTCCAGCCAGCGCGCTTCCGCTGCAGCGAGGTTCCGTTCGATTTCACCGCGCTGCTTCATGAGTTCGCTGGCCGCGTTTGCTGGGGCGGGAGCCGCAAGCTTCGCATCGATCTCATCGCGCAGTTTCTCTAGCCGCTTCATCTCGGCTTCCGCCTGCGAGATCGCTTTGCGCAAGCCTTTGGTGCGCTCGCGCGCTTCCGCCGCGGCCCGCCGCTCATCCTTGCGGTTGACTTTCTTCGTGGGCGTCTTGCCATTGCCGCCCTTGCTGCCTGCGCTCAGCACCTGGTCGCGGTAGTCCTCGAGGCTGCCGTCAAAATCCTGCGCCGTGCCGTCGGCGACGAGCACGAGCCGGTCGGCGATCAGCCCCAGCAGATGACGGTCGTGGCTGACCACCACCACCGCCCCACCGAACGCGGCGAGCGCCTGCACCAGCGCCTCGCGCGCGTCGACGTCGAGATGGTTGGTCGGCTCGTCGAGAATGAGGATATGCGGCGCGTCCCGCGTGACGAGCGCCAGCGACAACCGCGCGCGTTCCCCGCCAGACAGCTGGCGCACCGCGACCATCGCCTTTTCGCCAGAGAATCCGAACCGGCCGAGATGCCCACGCACCGCACCAGGCTTGGCATCCGGCAACAGGCGCTCCATGTGCTGGAGCGGCGTGTCGTCGGGCACCAATTCCTCGATCTGGTGCTGCGCGAAATAGCCGACCGTCAGCTTGCCGCTTGCTGCGAGCCTTCCCTCCATCGGCGTGAGTTGGCCAGCGAGAAGCCGCGCCAGCGTCGTCTTGCCGTTGCCGTTGCGGCCGACCAGCGCGATGCGGTCGTCCGGATCGATGCGCAGATTGAGAAGCGACAGCACAGGCGTGTCCGGCGCATAGCCGACCGCCACGTTTTCCAGCACGACGAGCGGCGGCTTGAGCGCCTTCGGACTGGGAAAGTCGAAGACGAGCGAGGCATTCTCGGCCGTCTCGGCCACCGGCTCCATGCGCGCCAAGAGCCTTCAGCCGGCTCTGCGCTTGACGCGCGGTGTGCGCCTTGTAGCGCCAGCGGTCCACATAGGCCTGCAGCTTCTTGCGCTTGGCCTCTTGGCTTACGCGCGCGGCTTCGGTTTGCGCCTGGCGCTCACGCCTCTGTCGCTCGAACTGATCGTAGTTCCCCACATAAAGCGTGGTCTTGCCGCGCTCGACATGAAGGATGTGATCGACCACGGTGTTCAGAAGGTCGCGCTCGTGGCTCACCACGATGAGGCTGTTGCGATAGGCCTTGAGGAACGATTCGAGCCACAGCGCCGCTTCGAGATCGAGATGGTTGGACGGCTCGTCGAGCAGCAGAAGATCCGGCTCTGAGAAAAGGAGCGCCGCGAGCGCGACCCGCATGCGCCAGCCGCCCGAGAATGTATCGAGCGGCTGATGTTGCGCCTCTTCCGGGAAGCCGAGGCCAGCGAGGATGCGCGCGGCCCGCGCCGGCGCGCTATGCGCATCGATCGTGTTCAGCCGCTCGTGGATCTCGCCGATGCGGTGCGGGTCCGTGGCGTGCTCCGCCTCGTCGAGCAGCGCGGCACGCTCCATCGCCGCGGCAAGCACCGTCTCGAACGGCGTCACCTCGCCGCCGGGCGCCTCTTGGGCGACATAGCCGATCCGCATGGCCGACGGCGCTTCGATCTTGCCGCCGTCGGGCTCATGGAGGCCGGCGATCAGCTTCAGCAGCGACGACTTGCCCGCGCCGTTGCGCCCGACCAGCCCGACATGGGCCCTCGGCGGCAGGGCCGCCGACGCATGGTCGAGAATGAGATGGCCGCCCAGGCGCAAAGAGATGGCATCGAGTGTGAACATAGGCGGCGTGATAGCACGGAAGCGGGAGGCGGCGCGCTACCGGCCGCGCGTGTTGCGCTTGATGGCGTCCGCGAGCACGCGCGTGGCCATGGGCACGGCCGACTTGACGATCGCCTTGCCGAGGCTGGTCCAGAAGCTGTCGCTGCGCGAGCCGCCGCCCGTCTTCGCCGAAGCCTTCTCGTCGGCATCAGCCGCTGCGGCCGCCGATCGATCCTCCATTCGCTTCTGGAGCATCTCGAAGGCCGACTCCCGGTCGATAGTCTTGCTGTAGTCCATGTCAAGCACGCCGCTGCTCGCCCTGATCACAGCCTTGCGCTCGGCATCGGTGATCGGCCCCACACGCGCGTTTGGCGGCTTGACGAACGTGCGCTCCACGATGCTGGGCTGGCCTTTCTGGTCGAGCGTCGAGACCAGCGCCTCGCCGATGCCAAGCTCCATGATGGCCTTCTCGGTGTCGAACGAGGGATTGGCACGGAAGGTCGTCGCCGCGGCCTTCACCGCTTTCTGCTCCAAAGGCGAGAAGGCGCGCAGCGCGTGCTGCACCCGGTTGCCGAGCTGACGGGAAACAGTGTCTGGAACATCGAGCGGGTTCTGCGTCACGAAGTAGACGCCGACCCCCTTTGATCTAATGAGCCGCACCACCTGCTCGACCTTCTCCAGCAGTGCCTTCGGCGCGTCCCTGAACAGGAGATGTGCCTCGTCGAAGAAGAACACGAGCTTCGGTTTGTCCGGATCGCCCACCTCGGGCAACGTCTCGAACAACGCCGACATCAGGAACAGTAGGAAGGTCGCATAGAGACGCGGGCTCTCCATCAGCTTGTCGGCGACAAGCACGCTGATATAGCCGCGCCCATCGCGCGACTTGAGCATGAGATCGCTCACCTTCAGGACGGGCTCGCCGAAGAAATGCTCGGCGCCCTGCTGGTCGAGGACCAGAAGCGAGCGCTGGATGGAGCCGACTGAGGCCTTGGTGATATTGCCGTATTTCGTGGTGAGCGTGTCGGCCCGCGCCGCGAGATTCTCGAGCAGAGCCTGCAAGTCCTTGAGATTGAGAAGCAGAAGCTTCTCATCGGCGGCGATCTTGAAGGCGATGTTGAGCACGCCCTCCTGCGCCTCGCTCAGATCCATCAGCCGCGAGAGAAGCAGCGGGCCCATCTCGGAGACCGTCGTCCTGATCGGGAGCCCCTGCTCGCCGAACAAATCCCAGAAGATGACCGGGTATGCTTTGAAGTCCACCTCATAGCCGATCAGCTTGGCGCGCTGCTCGATCCAGCCTTTGGGCTCGCCCTTCTCCGCCACCCCCGAAAGGTCGCCCTTCACGTCGGCGCAGAACACAGGCACGCCCTGGTCGGAGAAAGCTTCGGCCAAGCCTTGCAGGGTGACGGTCTTACCGGTTCCGGTGGCCCCGGTGATCAGCCCGTGGCGGTTGGCGAGCCGCAGCAGGATGAATTCCGGCTTGTTGCTCTGGCCGATATAGACGCTCTCGGCGGGAAGCTGCTCCGGGTCCAACTTCACGACGGCTTCCGTCCCCGGGGCATCCCCCTTGGCCTTTGCCGCACTTGTTTTGGTTGCCGCCTTCTTTCTCGCCATCGCCGCCGCTCTCCCTCGCTTTGCCCTGCGGCACTGTAGCGGGTGCCCGAGCCCAACGCCAAGATGGCCTATTCCCGGAGAATCCCACGGGTTTCTTGCCACGCGGGCATCTGCTAGGAGAAAAACGAGAACCATTCTAGGGTTTAGTGGACATGGCTGAACTTCCCTTGGCCCGCGACTTTCCCAGCGCCGACGAGGCGGTCTGGAAGACGCTGGTGGAAAAGGCGCTGAAGGGCGCGCCCTTCGCTTCGCTCGAGTCGAAGAGCTATGACGGTATCGTCATCGAGCCGCTCTATCGTCCGGCGAAGGATGCGGACGTCGTACCCGGCCGCGCGCCGGCGACGCCTTGGGCGGTCATGCAGCGCATCGACATCGCCGACGGCAAGGCGGCCAACCGCCAGATCCTCGACGATCTGAACAACGGCGCGAACGCCCTTAGTCTCGTCTTCCAGGGCTCGGTGGGCGACTACGGCTACGGCCTTCCGCAGTCGGAGACCGTCTTGAAAGACGCCCTCGAGGGCGTCCATCTCGACTGGGGCGTCCCCGTCGAGCTTCAGCTTGGTCCGATGTGCAAAGACAGCGCCCTCATGCTCGCCAACCTGGTGCAAGCGAAGGGAATCGCACCAAGCGACGCAAACATCCGCTTCGGCTTCGATCCCATCGGCATCCTCGCCGCCAATGGCTGGAACCGCTTCGTGTGGCCGGATATGGCGCACGTTTTCGCAAGCCTGGTGGCTGAGATGATGGAGCAAGGCTTCGCGGGACCCATGGCCGTCGGCGATGGCCGGCCGGTGCACGCGGCCGGGGGCTCGGAAGCACAGGAACTCGCCTTCGCCCTTTCGACCGCGCTCGCCTATTTACGCACCATGCACGAAGGCGGCATTCCCCTCGACGCCGCGCGGCGCCTTGTCTTCTTCCGTCTCGCCGCCGACCAGAACCAGTTCCTGACCACCGCCAAGTTCCGTGCGCTTCGGAAACTTTGGTCGCGCGTCGAGGAAGCGTGCGGCCTCGAGCCGGAGCCTACCTCCGTCACCGCCGAGACCGCCTGGCGGATGATGACGAAGCGCGACGCTTACGGAAACATCGTGCGCGGCACCATCGCCGCGCTCGCCGCCGCCGTCGGCGGCGCCAATGCGGTGACGGTCCTGCCGTTCAGTGCGGCGCTCGGTCTCCCTGACGCTTTCGCCCGGCGTGTCGCTCGCAACACCCAGATGATCCTTCTCGAGGAGTCGAATCTCTATCGCGTCGCCGATCCGTCGGCAGGCGCCGGCGCCATCGAGGCTCTGACGGACGAGCTTTGCGTTGTCGCCTGGAAGCTGTTTCAGGACATCGAGAAAGCGGGCGGCCCGGCGGAGGCGCTCCGCACCGGCCTGATCCAGCGCGAGGTCGCCAAGGTGCGGGCTTCGCGCGAAGCCGCCACGGCCCGCCGCAAGGATCCTCTCGTCGGCACCACCAATTTTCCCGACCTCGCCGAGGAGCCGGTCGCCGTGCTCGATGCCGCGCCGTCCGTGCCGTGCGACGAGCCGAGCGAGCAGACCGCGGAGCCTTTGCCGCGTATGCGCCTCGCCGCGCCGTTCGAGGCCCTGCGCGACGTGAGCGACGCCTATCTCGCCGAGCATGGTAAGCGGCCAAAGATCTTCCTCGCCTGCCTCGGGCGCCCCGCCGACTTCAATGCCCGTGCAAGCTTCGCCAAGAGTCTCTTCGAGGCGGGCGGCATCAAAGCCATCGCACCCGAGGCGGCGCAGTCCCGCGAAGACATGCTGAAAGCATTCAAGTCGTCGGGCGCACCGCTCGTTTGCATCTGCTCCTCCGACAAGATGTATGCGAGCGACGGCGCGGATGCCGCGAAGGCGCTCGCTACGGCAGGCGCCACGCATATCTATCTCGCCGGCAAGCCCAGCGATCTCGAGACGGAACTGAAATCCGCCGGCGTCACGGACTTCGTGTCCGCCGGCGCCGACGCCCTTGCCGTCTTGCGCGGGGCGTATGCAAAATTAGGGCTCTAGGCGCGAACACGTCAGCGCCCGATTGAAGGACAGGCAGAGTGGCTGGGATTCCCAATTTCACCGAGATCGAGTTTGAGGCGCCGCGCGAGCCGGAGCTGAATGCGGGCGCGCCCGCCTGGGAGACGCCGGAAGGCATCGCCGTGAAGCCCGTCTACGGGCCGGATGATCTGAAGGGTCTCGACTTCCTCGATGGGCTTCCGGGCGTGCCGCCTTATCTCCGCGGCCCCTACCCGACCATGTACGTGCAGCGGCCGTGGACGGTCCGCCAATATTCCGGCTTCTCCACCGCCGAGGATTCCAACGCCTTCTACCGGCGCAATCTCGCCGCCGGCCAGCAGGGCGTATCCATCGCCTTCGACCTCGCCACCCACCGCGGCTACGATTCGGATCATCCGCGCGTGACCGGCGATGTCGGCATGGCAGGCGTCGCCATCGACTCGATCTACGACATGCGCACCCTGTTCGACGGCATCCCCCTCGATCAGGTCTCCGTGTCCATGACCATGAACGGCGCGGTGCTGCCCGTGCTCGCGCTGTTCATCGTCGCTGGCGAGGAGCAGGGCGTGCCGCATGAGCATCTCTCCGGCACGATCCAGAACGACATCCTCAAAGAGTTCATGGTGCGGAACACATACATCTATCCGCCCGAGCCTTCGATGCGCATCGTCTCCGACATCATCGGCTACACGTCGCAGCACATGCCGCGCTTCAACTCGATCTCGATCTCCGGCTATCACATGCAGGAGGCGGGCGCGACGGCTGACCTCGAGCTCGCCTACACGCTCGCCGACGGCATCGAATATGTGCGCGCCGGCATCGCCGCCGGCCTCGATGTCGATGCGTTCGCGCCGCGGCTCTCGTTCTTCTGGGCCATCGGCATGAACTTCTTCATGGAGATCGCCAAGATGCGCGCCGCGCGCGTGCTGTGGGCGAAGCTCCTCATGGACGAGTTCCAGCCCAAGGATCCGAAATCGCTGGCGCTACGCACCCACTGCCAGACAAGCGGCTGGAGTCTCGCCGCCCAGGACGTGTTCAACAACGTGATCCGCACCTGCGTCGAGGCCATGGCGGCGACCCAAGGCCACACGCAGTCGCTGCACACCAACGCGCTCGACGAGGCTCTCGCCCTGCCGACCGACTTCTCCGCGCGCATCGCCCGCAACACCCAGCTGATGCTGCAGCAGGAAAGCGGCACGACCCGCATCATCGACCCGTGGGGCGGCAGCTACTATGTGGAACGCCTCACCTACGACCTCGCCGCGCGCGCCATGAAGCACATCGGGGAGGTCGAGAAGTTCGGCGGCATGGCCAAGGCCATCGAGGCCGGCATCCCCAAGCGCATGATCGAGCAGGCGGCGACCGCCACCCAAGGCCGCATCGACTCCGGCCGCCAGACGATCGTCGGCGTGAACAAGTACCGCTCCGACACCGATGCCGACATCGCCATCCTGAAAGTCGACAACCGCTCGGTGCGCCGCCAGCAGCTCGACAAGCTGGAGCGGCTGAAGGCGGAGCGCGACGCGGACGCGGTCCAACGCGCTCTTGACGCGCTCACCGAAAGCGCTGAGACAGGCAAGGGAAATCTGCTCGAGGGCGCCGTCGCAGCCGCCCGCGCCAAGGCGACCGTCGGCGAGATTTCCTACGCCCTGGAAAAGGTCTATGGACGCCACCGGGCAAACGTTTCGGCAATCACCGGGGTTTACAAGGCGGAGATGGGCCGCAAGGACGGAAATATGAACCGGGTCGCTGAGCTGATCGAGGTCTTTGAGACCGAGCATGGGCGCAGGCCCCGCATCCTGGTCGCCAAGATGGGCCAGGACGGTCACGACCGCGGCCAGAAGGTCATCGCATCCGCCTTCGCCGATCTCGGTTTCGACGTCGATATCGGGCCCTTGTTCCAGACGCCCGAAGAGGCCGCCCGCCAGGCGGTCGAGAACGACGTGCATATCCTCGGCGTGTCGTCGCTCGCTGCCGGTCATTTGACCCTGGTCCCGGCGCTGCGCGAAGCCCTCGAAGATCAAGGCCGCGGCGACATCATGATCGTCGTCGGTGGCGTCATCCCGCCCCAGGATTATCCTGAGCTCTACGAGGCCGGCGCCAAGGCCATCTTCGGCCCGGGCACGCCGATCGCCGATGCCGCCATCGACATCCTCGCCAAGCTCGGCGTCGACGGCACCAAGGCAGCCGCCGAGTAGCCCGCACTTTCACGTCCCGTCGCGAGCAAGCGCTGACGCTTTTGCGTCGCATCGCCGCAGCCTGCTAGCCGCGCACCGTCGGAAGGACAATTCGTTTTTTACATCAATGTGTTAACTGCACTCCTACCTTGGAATTGTTCCACTCTTAAGCGCGCCCGCAGTTAGGGCTTGCGAGCACGAATGCTGCGTGGCCATGGTGCTCCTGCTGGGCAGAGCACAATTCAAGAATCGCTAAGAGAGGCACGATGCGCACGCTAATCGGGCTGGTCGCCCTGCTCGCTATTTTCGCCCCGGCCGCCAACGCCGCCGAGGAAATCGCCGTCACCATCAAGAATCACAAGTTCAGCCCCGACGAGATTCACATCCCGGCCAAGCAGGCGGTGACCCTGAAGGTCACCAATGCGGACCCGACGCCGGAGGAGTTCGAAAGCCATGATTTCGACGTCGAGAAAGTCATCGCCGGCGGCCAAAGCGCCGTGATCCGGCTTCAGCCGCTCGACGAGGGACCCTACCGCTTCTACGGCGAATACCACGAAGACACCGCCCAAGGCGTTCTCGTCGCCGAGTAACACGCTGTGCTCGGGGCCCTGGTCATCGTCTTTCGTGAGGTCGTCGAGGCCGGTCTGGTGGTCGGCATCGTCCTCGCTGCCACGCGCGGTATTGCGGGTCGTGGCTGGTGGGTCTCGCTCGGCATCCTCTGCGGAGTGCTGGGCGCCGGCGTTGTCGCCGCCTTCGCCGGAGCCATCTCCAATGCCTTTGCGGGATCGGGGCAAGAGCTGCTCAACGCGACGGTGCTCATCATCGCCGTCGTGAGCCTCACCTGGCACAACGTCTGGATGGCCGAGCACGGCCGCGAGCTTGCCGCCGATATGCGAAAAGTCGGCACCGAGGTGAGCGAAGGTCAGAAGCCCCTCGCCGTCCTTGCCGTCGTCGTCTTCATCGCCGTCATGCGCGAAGGCTCCGAGGTGGTCCTCTTCCTCTATGGAATTGTCGTAGCTGGGACCGACACGGCCTCGCTGCTCACGGGCGGGCTGCTCGGTCTGGCTGCCGGCGCGGCGCTGAGCGCGCTCAGCTATTACGGGCTCATCGCGCTGCCCACGCGCTACATCTTTTCCGTGACCGGCGCGCTCATTACGCTGCTCGCCGCAGGAATGGCCGCCCAGGCGGTTCGCTTCTTGCAGCAAGCGGGAACCGTAACCGTTTTTCAGAACAGGCTATGGGACACGTCCTGGCTCCTTTCGGATTCCAGCATCCTCGGGCGTGCGCTGCATGTGCTGGTCGGCTATGACGACAAGCCGACCGCACTTCAGGTCATCGCCTACGCCGTGACGCTCGGCATCATCGTTGCCCTGATCCGTATGGCCCGCAGCGAGCGGCAGCCGCGAACAGCCAGCTAACTGCCGGTCATAACCGGCTTGCGCTTTGGCCGGTTTGCCCCTACCCCGCATGCCATGAGCGGCAGCAAAAGCACCCCTGGCCTCGAGGATTTGGCGAAGGCCGTCCGCGCCGGCGACCGCGTGGCGCTGGGACGCGCCATGACCTTGGTCGAGAGCGCCAAGCCCGAGGACCAGGTGCGCGCGCAAACCCTGCTCGAAGCGCTTCTCCCGGATACCGGCAAGTCGATCCGCATCGGCATCAGCGGCGTGCCCGGCGCCGGCAAGTCCACCCTAATCGATCAACTCGGGATCAATCTCATCGCCGCAGGCCACAGAGTGGCCGTGCTCGCCGTCGACCCGACCTCGTCGCGGACCGGCGGCTCAATCCTCGGCGACAAGACCCGCATGGGCCGCTTGGCGTCCGAGCCGAATGCCTTCATCCGCCCCTCGCCCGCGGGCACGAGTCTCGGCGGCGTCACCAAGACCACGCGCGAGACCATCTCGCTCGCGGAGGCCGCAGGCTTCGACGTCGTGCTTGTGGAGACTGTCGGCGTCGGGCAGTCGGAGACCGCCGTCTCCGACATGGTCGATGTCTTCGTCGTGGTTGCCATTCCCGGCGCGGGCGATGAGCTCCAGGGCATCAAGCGCGGGCTGCTCGAGCTTGCCGACATTATCGCCGTCAACAAGGCCGACAGCGACAATGTCGAGCGTGCGGAACGGGCGGCGATGGAATACCGCACGGCGCTGCACATTCTCGCTGCGGGGCAAACGGCCTGGTCGCCCGTCGTGCTGACGCTCTCGGCGCGCGACAATCGCGGCCTCGATACCCTGTGGGAGAAGATCGGGGAACGTCATTCGGCCATCGCCGCCTCGGGCTTGCTGGCCGAGCGGCGCGCCGAGCAGGCGGCGTCGTGGATGCGCGAGATTTTCGAGCAGCGCCTGCTGGCCGCCTTCAAAGGCGGGCGCCGCGCCGCGCGCCACTACCAGGAGCTCGAGGACAAGGTCCGCACCGGCGAGATGACGCCGTCCGCCGCCGCCGACGAGCTCGGCCGTCTCGCGGGGCTGAAGGAGCCCGAGTAAACCAGCCCCCGCGAAATCCCTTTCCTCGCGCGCAAGCCGCTAGTAAGCCAGACACATGGCACGGCCGCGCGTCCTCCTCACGGGCTTTGGCCCCTTTCCCGGTGTCGCCGAGAACCCCTCCGGCTGGCTGGCCGAGGCCCTCGCCGCGCGCAAGCCGGCCCACGACGTTGAGCTGCACGGCCATGTGCTGCCGACCGAATGGGACGCTGTGGCCGCGCTCGCGCCGGACCTGCACGCTGCTCTGCAACCGCATGTCATGATTCACTTTGGCGTCAGCCCCGGCGCGCGGAGCTTGCGCATCGAGCGCTCGGCGCATAATCAGGCCGCGCTCCGTCACGATGCGCGCGGGCGCCTGCCGGTCACGCCGGCGATCTCGCCGAAGGGAGCCGCGCGGCTCGACACCGGCCTGCCGGTCGCCGAGATCGCCGCCCATCTCAGAGCCCAAGGCTTTGCGGCGAGCGCATCGCCGTCGTGCGGGCGCTATCTCTGCAACTTCCTCTACTATCGCTCGCTCGAATGGGCGCAAGCGCAAGGGCGCGATGCGCTGTTCGTGCACGTGCCGCTGACGCACGCGCAAGGTGGGCCCTTCGCCGCCGACGCGCTGCTCGATGCGGCGCAAGAAACCGTCGACATCGTCCTCCGCTTCGCCGCCGCGCAAGAAGCGTCACGCATGTCCGCGCCGCATCCGGCGCCTATTGCGGAGCCTGCCATGCTGCACGCCGAGGACAGGTCCTGATGGCGGTCGGACGCCGGGAGCTGATGCTGGCCGGTCTCGGCGTCGGTCTCGCCGCGGCCGCCGGTCCGCAGGTGGCGAACGCGCGCAAAGCCGGCGCGCCCGAGGCGTTCAGCACCTATGGCGTCGTGCCGGCGGGTGGCGCCATCGACCAGACGGCGACGCTGCAAGAGGCCGCCGACGCCGCCGCAAGCTCCGGCACGCCGCTCTATCTTCCTGCCGGCACTTATGCGACGGGGCGCCTGACCCTCAAATCCGGCACCCATATTCACGGCGTGCCGGGGCTTACAATCCTCCGCTATGCGAGCGGCGGGGCGATCGTCGCGGCCGAGGGTACGGACAATGTGCGCCTGACCGGCCTGGTGCTCGACGGCGCGAACGCGCCGATTGGTGCGGACGGCGCGCTGATTGTTGCGGCCGATTCGACGCATTTCGACCTCTCCGACTGCCGCGTCATGGGCTCGACCGAGGATGGCGTCGTGCTGCGCCAAGTCTCTGGCCGCATTGCCGATTGCGAGATTTCCGACATCCGCAAGGCCGCGCTGTTCAGCGAGGACGCGCATGGGCTCGAGATCGCGCACAACCATGTGCATGATTGCGGCGACAACGGCATCCTCATTTGGCGCTCTGAAGTCGGCGAAGACGGCACCATCGTCACCGCGAACCGCATCGAGCGCATCGCCGCCAAGAGCGGCGGCAGCGGTCAGAACGGCAATGGTGTCAACGTATTCCGCGCAGGCGGTGTGCTCGTGAATGCGAACCGCATCACCGACTGCGCCTTCTCGGCGGTCCGTTCCAACTCCGGTTCCAACTGCCAGATGGTCGCCAACTCTTGCGCCCGCCTCGGCGAGGTCGCGCTCTATGCCGAGTTCGCCTTCGAAGGCGCGGTGATCGCCAACAACATCGTCGACCAGGCGGCCATGGGCGTCTCCGTCACCAACTTCAAACAGGGCGGCCGCCTCGCTGTCGTGCAAGGCAACCTGGTCCGCAATCTCTTCCTGAGGAAGGACGCCGACAGCCGCGGCATCGGCATTGGCGTGGAGGCCGATGCTGTCGTCAGCGACAACGTCATCGAAGGCGCGCCGGCCTACGGCATCCTCGTGGGCTGGGGGAACTATCTGCGCGACGTCAGCGTCACCGACAATGTGATCCGCAACGCCCATATCGGCATCGGCGTGGCAGCGAGCCCGTCAGCCGGGACGGCGCTCATCACCGACAACCTGATCTCCGATGCGAAGGACGGCGCGATCCGCGCGATGAAAGGGCCGACGCCGGTCGGCCCCGACTTGGCGCAGGCGAGCCCCGAGGCCTATCCCAACCTTGCCGTCTACGCCAACGTCGCCCGCTAGCCTGCCGTCGCCGTGCGGTCTCCGGCATCCAGGAGATCACGAAGCGCGCTTTGCAGCTTCGCGCTCGCAGCCACACGGCCGACGAGACGCCCGCGCCAATTGTGCAGCTCACCCTCGAGCTCGTTTGTGAGCACCGCCCACGCCTTTGGCAGAAGTGCTGCAAGCACCTCGGCGAGCGCCCGCTCCGCGCCGCGCTTGGCGCCGTCGTCGACCTTCAGCGCAATGCCAAGGCCAAGCTCAGGCAGCGCCGCACAATGCACGCCTTCCGCGCCGCCTTTGGTGAAAGCGGCGCCTGCGAGCCCGCGCAGCACGATGGTGTCGAAGCGCCCTTCGCCGGCGACGAGAACCGGCGCGGCGAAGCAGGCGTCCATCAATCTTTCAGCGGCCCGCGCCCGTTCCGGCGCAAGGCCGGCGCCGGTGCCGAGCCGCGCAAATCCCTGAGCGAGCGCGCTGAGCGGCAGCGCGAAAGTCGGCAGCGAGCAGCCGTCGACGCCCATGAGGTCCGGGTCCAGCGTCACCCCGCAAGTCTCTGAAAGGATTCGCCTGATCGTGACCTGGAGCGGATGCTCCGGCTTCTCGTAACCGCGTGGTTCGAGGCCGAGGTGGACCGCAGCGGCGAGCATTCCGGCGTGCTTGCCCGAGCAGTTGTTGTGAATCGCCCGCGGCCGTTTGCCGTTCAGCAGCAGCGCGCGCATCGTCGCCTCGCTCACCGGCCAATGCGCCCCGCAGGCGAGGTAGCTTTCATCGAGCCCTGCTTTGGCGAGCAGGCTTCTGACCGCATCGAGATGCACCTGATCGCCGCTATGAGAGGCGCAAGCCACCGCGAGCTCCATGGCGCTGAGACCGAAGGCGTCGGCGGCGCCGCTTTCGACCAGCGGGATCGCCTGGAGCGCCTTGACGGCAGAACGCGGATAGATCGGGCGCGCCACATCACCGAGCCCGAGCACAAGGCGTCCCGCCGCATCTGCGATCGCGATGGCTCCGCGGTGGCAGCTCTCGACACGCGGTCCACGAAAGACATCGACGAGAACCGGGTTGGCGGAATTGGGCTCCATCGTGCAACTAACCGCGGGTGCGCTCAGGCACGCGTGCCGGCTTTCGCTCAGCGGCGAGCTCCGTTGGCACGCCCGCAGCGTGCTTCGAGGCTCGGATCACGAGAGAGGTCTTCACGCTCGCCACGTTCGGCGCCGCGGTCAGCTCATGAATGATGAACTCCTGGAACGCACTCAAGTCCGGCGCCACGCAGCGCAGCAGAAAGTCGATCTCGCCGGACAGCATGTAACAGTCCCGCACGATAGGCGATTCCTGTGCGCGCTTCTCGAACGCGATGAGATCCGCCTCCGCCTGGCTGTTCAGCTTGATCATGGCGAAGGCAGAGACGTCGAAGCCGAGCGCCTTGTCGTTGAGGATCGCTGTGAAGCCCTCGATGATGCCGGCCTCCTCGAGCGCCCGCACCCGGCGCAAGCAGGGCGGGGCCGAAATACCGACCTTGCGGGCCAGTTCTACATTGGTGATGCGCCCGTCGGCTTGAAGCTCGCGCAAGATCAGCCAGTCGGTGGCATCGAGACGGGCTGCACGCATGGCTGTTGCTCCCTGGACGATCGCAGGCCCATCGCGCTAGAAGGCGGATGGAGAGCCTCCGAACTTTCGGATATTTCGGCTTTGCGCAATTTTAGGTCTTCCAGCCAAAAGAATCGAAAAGAAATTGAGCGCTTTCCATTCCGAAAATTCTAGAGCCACCGAAGACGACCCCCCCGGGGCGGTCGAGGGCGCCGCAGCTCTGATCGCCGAAAGCCGCAAAGCTCGGGCCGACAAGACCTGGATCGTCACCGACGGCTCGGTCGGCATGGAAGCGCAAGGCATCGCCGTGGCCGAGGCTGTCGGCCTGCCGTTTACCCTGAAGCGTGTGCGGCCCAAGGGTGCCATCCGCCTTCTGCCGGCGCCGTTCCAGCTTCTCATCCCGGCGAAAGTGCGTCTCCGCGCCGCCGAATTGAACGAGCCCCTCGAAGCGCCTTGGCCGCGGCTGATCATCTCCATCGGCCGCCGGAGCGTGCCCATCGCGCTCGCCATCAAACGGCTCTCCGGTGCCTATGCACTCCACATCCAGAACCCGAGAGTGCCCGCGCGGCTGTTCGACCTCGTGGCCGCCCCGGCCCACGACAATTTCGAGGGCCCGAATGTGATCACCACATTCGGCGCCGTGCACAGCGTGACGCCGGAGCGGCTCGCGGAGGCGGGCAAAAGCTTCGCGCCACGCATCGAGGACCTGCCGCATCCTCGGATCGCCGTGCTGCTCGGCGGAGAGAGCCAGGCTTTCAGCTTTCCGCCGGAGGCCGCGACCGGCTTCGGCGCCAAGCTCGCAATGCTGGCGCGCGAGACCGGCGGCTCGCTGCTCGTAACGCCGTCGCGCCGCACCCGCGCGGACTCGCTTGCGGAGCTGTCCCGCGTTATCGACGGCGCGCCAAACTTCGTCTGGGACGGCGCCGGCGACAATCCTTACTTCGCCTTCCTGTCGCTCGCCGACGCCATCGTCGCGACCGAGGACTCCGTCAACATGGTCACCGAGGCGGCCGGCACCGGTAAACCGGTCTATGTGCAGTCCCTGCCTGGCCGCTCGACGCGGCTTTCCCGCTTCCACGCGCTGATGCGCGACCGCGGCGCGACCCGCCCCTTCGAAGGGCACCTGGAATCGTGGAGCTATGCGCCGATCAACGACACCGAAGTGGTCGCGTCCCATATTCGCCGTGCGCTTGGCCTTGAAACCAAAGCCTAAAATGCGGCCCACCCAAAGCGGGTTGCGCACGCTCCCACGCATGCTTACCTCTCACCCTCCGCTCCGAAATCAGAGGCTCGTTTCATGGATTCCCGCCACGCCAAGGTGATCATCATCGGCGCCGGCCCTGCTGGCTATACGGCCGGCATCTATGCCGCCCGCGCCATGCTGAAGCCGCTCCTCATCGAGGGCATTCAGCCGGGCGGTCAGATGACCATCACCACCGATGTCGAGAATTATCCCGGTTTCGCCGACGTGATCCAAGGCCCTTGGCTCATGGAGCAGATGCGCCTGCAAGCCGAGCATGTCGGTACCGAGATCATCGCCGACATGATCGTCGAGGCCGACCTCAAGCGGCGGCCCTTCCGGCTCAAGGGCGACAGCGGATTGGAGTACACCGCCGACACGCTGATTATCGCCACCGGCGCCAAGGCCCGCTGGCTCGGGCTGCCCTCGGAGCAGAAGTTCCAAGGCTATGGCGTGTCGGCCTGCGCCACATGCGACGGCTTCTTTTTCCGCGGCAAGAACGTCATCGTGGTTGGCGGCGGCAACACCGCCGTCGAGGAAGCGCTGTACCTCTCCAATCTCGCCGAAAAGGTGACCCTGGTGCATCGTCGCGACGAGCTGCGCGCCGAGAAGATCTTGCAGCGGCGCCTCTTCGATCATCCGAAGATTCAGATCATGTGGGATCATCAGCTCGCGGAAGTGCTCGGCGAGGATGACCCGCTCAACGTCACCGGCGTCACGCTCAAAAACACCAAGACGGGCGAAGAGACGACCATGCCCATAGACGGCGTCTTCATCGCCATCGGCCATTCGCCGCAGACCGAGCTGTTCAAGGGCCAGCTCGACCTCAAGCAAGGCGGCTACATCCTAACCAAGCCAGGGTCCACCGCGACCAGCGTGGACGGCGTGTTCGCCGCGGGTGATGTTGCCGACGACGTCTATCGCCAGGCTGTCACGGCCGCGGGCCTCGGCTGCATGGCGGCACTCGACGTCGAGCGCCACCTCGCCGGCCTCGATCACGTCTCTGAAGCCGCCGAATAGCAGCGCCTCAAAACCACACCGACGCGACGCCGTAGAGGCTCTCGCCCGCCACGAGCCCCGCCGCCAAGCTCAACAGGAAACGCGACGCCCAGCGTGGCACGAGCCAGTGGGCGACGCTTGCGAGAAGCGCGCCCAAGAAGAGGGTCATCGACGTGCCCGCCGGGATGACGAATGCAAGTCCCACCGTCGAGCCGCTCGGCACCAGCAAAAGCCACCGCCCGCTCACCCGCCGCTCGATCAGCGCGAGCGCCACGCCGAGGGCTCCAGCAATCGCCATCGCGATCAGTGCCGACGGAGCGATTCCCGAAAGTCCGACGCTCAGTGTTTCCGCTACCGCCTTCCAGGTGGCGACGGCGGGCGCCGGCCATTCCGGCGTGAGCAGTTGGCGCGCTGGATCGGCAATAAGAGAGAGGTAGACGAGGCTGCCGACCAAGCTGCCGATGACGACGCCGCTGCATTGCGCCACCACCTGCCGCGCCGGACTCGCGCCCACCTCGTGGCCCGCGCGGAAATCGTTGAGGAGATCGGCGCTCTGCCCGGCAGCACCGCCCGCGACATTCGCCGTCATAAGATTGGTGATGGGCTGGCCCGGCGCCATCGCGCCGAATGTGAGCTGCGAAACCTTGCCGATGGCGCCGATCGGCGTCACCGAGGTTTCCCCCACGACGCGCGCCGCGACGGTGGCGAGAACGAAGGCGAGCGGAATGGCGACGAGCGCCATGGTCCAGTGAATGCCGAACAGCTCGATCTGCAGCACGACGGTCAGCGCTGCGGCGAGCGCAAACACGCCGAGCCGCACGAAGGAACCTGACTCCATCGCGCGCTTTTCAGTCTCGGTACGCGGTTCACGCGCGGTGCCGATCAAGGCGGCGGCGAAGCTCGTAAGGCTTGCCATCACCATCATGGTGACCCCGGGCCACAAGAGCCAACCCACCAGCGGCTGGAACCAACTCTCATCCGTATCCGCGACCTCGACGATGCCGTGCGCGATCAGCTCGGGACCGATCACGCCCCAAGCGATGAGCGCGCCCGCCAACAGGCCGAACCCGGCACGTAAGCCAATGATGCTGCCGAAGCCGAGCAGAAGCAGCGACGGGTCGAAAGCGAGCGTCAGCTTCTTCGCCGTGAGCGACGGCGCGAGCCGCGGGATTTGCCACAGCACGTCGTTGATCACGTTGTACACGACCGCGCCGGTCAAGCTCGACAACAGCACGGCGACGCGCTTCATCGTCTCGCGCCCATGGCTGAACATGTCACGCATGGTCTCCGCCGTCGCCATGCCGGCGGGGAACACCAGGTTCGACTGCACGATCAGGCGAGGCCGCAAATACCAGCCGACCCAGACGCCGAGAAAGCTGACCGCGAACACCCACGCGGTAAGCATCGGCCACGGCAGATTGCCGCCGGTCATGATCGCGAGCGCGGGGATCGGCGCCACCAGACCGCTCGAGGCGATGGCCGCCGCCGCCGACGCCGCCGTTTGGTTGATGTTGCTTTCGAGCATGACCCAGGGCGCGAGCCCGAAGAGGCGCGTGACCGGGGTCCAGAACGCGAAGGCGAGCAGCAGCGCCGTGATCGACATGTTGAAGGTCCAGCCGATCTTGAGCCCCGAATAGACATTGCACGGCGCAAGCAGCGCACCGAGGATCATGCCGGTCGCAAGCGCACGCGGCGTGAGTTCGCGATCGTCCACGCGCGCGATGGATTCGGTCGTGGTTGCCATCCCGCGCTTCGTGCCACGAACGCGCGCATTCACCAACCCTTGACCTTCCGGGTCCGCTCGATTGACCCTTCGCGCTTGCCCCACCTATGCTCGCCTCACCAATTGGAGGGTATGGGTGCCCGTCTTCGCTTCCACGCTAACCAGGCTGTGGTTCACCGCCTATTTGGCTATTTTCGCTTGCAGCAGCGCTGTGGCAGCGCCGGTTTGCGTCGCAGAACGCGAAGAGGCTTTGGTTCCCAAAGACCCTGCTTTGTGCGCAAGCCTCGAAGAGGCCGTACGCAAACCCGCCGCCCTCCCCCAGAACGAATACGAAGACAAGCTCTCCGCGTTCCTGCGTAACTTCTGCCACCGCAACACCGCTGCCGGCTGGCGAAGCGACAAGCACATGCGCGACACCGGTCCGTTCATCGGCATGTTCCACAACGGCAAATGGACCGGCGATTATCGCGGAACCCACGCGCCGGCCGTCGTCTGGTATTCGCCGGACATGGTCGAGTGGCTGAAGGCCAACCGCCCAGAGACCGCAACGCGTGGCATCGCCGGCGCCGGTTCCGGACGGCGCCATCATGGTCAAGGAGATGTTCCCGCCGCCCACTTCACACTGCAAGGGCGTCGAGCTCACCCATCTCTTTCCGGAAAACGGTGGCGCGCTCATGGTGCGCGACAGCGAGGCGTCCTATGACGGCTGGTACTGGGGCTGGTTCGGTTGGGGCGAAGGCGACTGGGCGCCGACCTGGCCGGCCACGTCCGCCCACGGCTATCCCAACACGGGCTTCGGCCTTTACTGCACCAACTGCCACAGCTCCGCTCAGGATCAGACCTTCGCCTCCTTGCGCAACATCAAAGGCGAGCCGGGCGAGCCGCTGACCTTCCTCAGCCAGGACTTCTATCTGGAGGACCACTTCAAGGTCGGCACCAGCGGCCTCGGGCAGCGCAGAGGACAACCGCCGCCCGAGGTGGAGTTCCGCACCCATCATGAGGACGTCGCCACCGAGGAAAGCGAGGTAGAGACTGCGACCGCGACGTTCCAACGCCGCTTGCGCACACGAAAGCACTACGACCCCGCGTTCACCGAGATCTTCCAGCTCTTGAGCGGCGCACCGGCGGCTGATGGCGAGGCGCCCGCTCTGCCGTCTCAGACCTACGATCATGTGTGGATCCCGGCCGGCAAGCCGACCGAGGTATCGCGCTTCGTGACGTCGGATCAATGTATCGGCTGCCACAGCGCCGGAGGCACCGGCCTGCAATTCCACATGACCGAGCCCGGACCTCAAACGAAGCTCTCGAACATGTCGCCTTACGGTTCGTGGCGTAAATCGCCGATGGGCTTGAGCGGGCGCGATCCCATCTTCTTTGCTCAGCTCGCGAGCGAGATCGAGACCTTCCATCCGGAGTCCTCGACACTCATCCAAGACACATGCATGAGCTGCCACGCGGTGCAGGGCCATCGTCAGCACGCCATCGACCGTTTCGCGCAGTCGGGCGCCTGCGATCCCCTCCCCCGCGCCGCGCTCGATGCTGTCCCCTATCCGCCCGGCAATCCCACGGCCGGTCTTGCGCATTACGCCGCGCTCGGGCGCGACGGCGTGTCCTGTACGACCTGCCACAGCATGGTGCTCGGGGCGGACGCCACCGAGAAGGTCAAGGACGCGCCGCAGAACGCCTGCGTGAAAGCGCGCCAGGAGCTCATCAACCCCGGGCTTACCGGCCTCGCCAAGACCTTCACCGGCAACTTTCTCGTCGCGAACCCCGGCGAAATCTTCGGTCCCTTCAAGGACCCGAAGAAGAAGCCCATGGAACACGCGACGGGCCTCGTGGCGGCCCATAGCGAGCTGGTGAAGAGCTCCGAGATCTGCGCGAGCTGTCACACCGTGCACCTGCCCGTGCTCCACGGCGGCAAGATCATCGGCCACACTTACGAGCAGGCGACCTATCCGGAATGGGCGTTCTCGAGCTACCGCACCGGCGAGACGGTGGACGGCCCGCTACCGGAAGGGCCGGGTACCAAGGCTCAGTCCTGCCAAGGCTGCCACATGCCGAACAAGGACGCGCGCGGCAAAACTTACCGCAGCAAGATCGCCACCATTCAGGAGGCGAGCTCCTTCCCGCAGGCGGAGTACACCCTGCCGGCCGAAGACATCGACCTGGAACCTCGCGAAGGCTTCGCCAAGCACACGCTTGTGGGGCTGAACATGTTCCTCACCAAGATGGCGCAGCAATTCCCGGACGTTCTCGGCATCCGCACCGAGGACCCCATGCTGCCGTCACGCCGTGCGGTCGATCCACTCACCACCACCGAGCGGGCCATGATCGACCAGGCCGAGCGCACGGCGGCGATCGATGTGAGCGAGGTGGGCCGCGACGGCGACACGCTGACCACCAAGGTCCGGGTCACCAACAAGGCAGGCCACAAATTCCCCACGGGCGTCGCCTTCCGCCGCGCCTTCATCGCGTTCAGCGTGGTCGACAAGGACGGCACGGTCCTGTGGGCCTCGGGTCGCACCAACGGCACGGGCGTGATCGTCGACGAGACCGGCAATCCCATTGCCGGCGAGTTGTGGTGGACGGCCGGCTGCGGCGCGCGCATCGACCCGGATGCCCGCGCGCACCAGCCCCACTACCAGGTCATCACCAAGCAGACGGAAGCGCAGATCTACCAGGAGATGCCGGCGAGCCCCGGCGACGCGGCGGACCCAAGCTGCGGCGCCCAAGCGAAGCCGGACGGCCCGCTCACCTCGAGCTTCCTCTCCATCTGCGCCAAGGTGAAGGACAACCGCCTCCTGCCGCACGGCTTCCTGCCGCTCGACCAACGCGTCGAGATCGCCGCGGCGCTCGGCGCCAAGGCCGACCTTGCCGAGGACGTGGAGCCGGTCGGCGTGGGCGACGACCCGGATTATGCGGAAACGGGCGAGAGCGCCGGCGGCGACACGGTCCTCTATCGGGTCCCCCTCGCCGAGATCGAGGGAGAGCCCGCGGAGGTGCGGGCGACCCTCTATTATCAGGCGATCCCGCCCTTCTTCCTCCAGGAGCGCTTCTGCACCGCCAAGAGCGCGGACACCAAACGGCTCTATTATCTGGCCGGCAAGCTCGATACCGGGGGAGGCCCTATCCAGAATTGGAAGCTGAAAGTGGGCCAGACCGCCAGGGCAAGCGTTCCTTAAGGTCCTGCCGCCAATAGTGCCGCGCGCCGAAAATGCTGTAATCTAGGGCCGCTATCGAAGCGGGCTGCGAGCCCAACCTCAAGGAATCCGGGCAAAGGGGAACCCATGGCAGACAAGCAGATGTTCGAAATTCCGCCCGAGATGCGCGACTTCGCCGAAAAGAACGTCGAGCAGGCGCGTGTGGCTTATGGCCAGTTCATGGAGTTCATGAGCCAAGCCATGAACGCCTGGTCCTCATCGGGCGGACCGGAGGCGGGCAACTTCAAGGCCCTCCAGGAGCGGGCCGTCACCTTCGCCAAGGAGAACGCCGAGCGCTCCTTCGCGCTTGCGAGCGAGATCGCCAAGGCCAAGGACATGCAGGAGGTCCTGACCCTGCAAAGCCGCTACGTGCAGACCCAGATGCAGACCTTCGGCATCCAGGCCCAGCAGCTTTCCTGGCTCATGGCCGACGCCTTCCGCAACATGCAGGCAACGCCCAAGAAAGACTGACCCCGCCTATCCGGCCTGCCGGCGCACCAGCGCGTGCACGAGCCCGAGCTTCTCCACCACCGGGGCATGAAGCACCTCGGGGACCACGTCGATCAGGCCCATCTCGCGATTGAGCTCGTTGAGCACGAGCCCGAGCTGGCGATAGCGGCCGACCATGCCATGCAGGTCGGCGAGATCGAGCGGCCCGATCAGGCCCATGTTGACGGCGGTATCGAGCACGCTCGTGATGTCGAGATAGAGGGAGAAGGTCTCGGCCCAATCTTCCCACGGATGCATGGTGGCATAGGCGCTGACGAAGCGGTCCTTCCACTTAGGCGGCGGCCCCTCGCGGTAATGCCGCTGCAGCGCCTCGCCGTAGGGCGGGTTCTCGTGGTCGCCGAACACGCGCTTGAACTCGGCCTCGTGCCGCCCGCGCACGAGCAGGTCCCAATAGTAATGGCCGACCTCGTGGCGGAAATGGCCGATCAGCGTGCGATGCGCCTCGCCGAGATCGACGCGGAGCTTTTCGCGCTCCACGCTGTCGGCCTCGCGGATGTTGATGGTGATCTTGCCGTCCTCGTGGCCGGTGAAGACGCGCTCCCCCTCGCCCATCCAGCGCCAGAGCCCGTCGACGGGAATGGCGTCCGCCTTGAAGTCGAAAGCGAGCGGCGGGTCGAAGCCGTCCGCGGCGCTGCCGTAAGGCAGCCCGAGAAGGTCGAGCGTGTAGAGGAGCCGGCGCTTGGCCGCCTCGAGCTCGGCCCAGCGCTCGCGGTTCCCCTCCATGGAGAGGTCCGGAATGGTGCGGTTGAAGCGGCAGGCATCGCACAGTCCGCGCGCCGCCTCCGCCGCGGGCAGGCAGCGATTGCAGACATTCTCCCGCGCGTAGTTCGCGCATTTCACGAGGACCGCACCGCACCCGGCATTGGCGCATCGGTAGGTGCCGTCCCCCAACGGCTCGAGCGCGGCGATGGCGCGGCAGGACGGGCACCAGCCGACCTCGCGCCCGCAACGCTCGCAGGCGACATTCTCGAAGAACAGCGTCTGCCCGCAGACGCACCCGAAGGTCCGCATCTTCGCGCCTTGCCCCTACTCCGACGGCCACTTCATGATCGGCACGGCGCTGATCGCGTTTGCCGGCGAGCCGTCGATGATCTTCGAGCTGACGGCGAGATAGACGAGCGCATGCCGCTTGAGGTCCGGGATGCGGTAGATGCGCGTCTTCTTGAAGAAGATGCTGGTCTTCTCGGTGAAGGCCTCCTCCCGCTCCGGCAGCGATTTCAGGTCCACCGTCACCGGCCCCATCTGCCGGCAGGTCACCGAGAAGTTGGACGGGTCCTCGTTGAGGCCGAGCGGCTGGCCCCAGCCGCCCTTCCGCGCCTGGCTGATATAGCAGGTGACGCCCGGCACTTTGGGATCGTCGAACTCGCTGATGCAGACCTTGTCGTTCGGCGACAGCATCCGCCACGTGGTCGAGACGCAGTCGAAATCGTCGGCCGCGGCCGGCGCGGCCAAAGCCGTCAGCATCAGGCCGGGCATCAAAACATGCCGCCAAGCGGAAGAAAGGATTCGCATTTTCGATCGGCCTCTCAAAGCGGTGAGCAGATAGGGTGCCCCTAGCGGCGAGACAAGCGCCGCTTGTTGGCGCGCACGCGCGACCGGTAGCCGCGCATCACCTTCTCAGGCGAGCCGCCAAGGGCCAAGGTGCCCATCGCCTCGGCGAGGGCGAAGCCCTTCTCCGTCACCATGCGTTGCGCCTCGTTTTGACCGGCAGACCCGCCGGCTGCCAGCTTAACGAAGCGCAGCATCATGACCTCCTGCGCCTCCTGGCAGAGTTGCGCCCAAGCGAAGGTGGCATCCATCCAAAATCTGAACATGCATGTCCTTGCAGCAGAACCGGCCGCGGAAGCCGCGGCCGGGCGCAAGAATAAGGCATAGATTCCGGCTAACGCCTAGACGTGGCGATCGCGCCGAACAGGAAGCCGATGCCGAGCGCGATGGCCATGGCCGCGAGCGGGTTGCGCCTTGCTGCTTCATGCGCCTCGTCGAACGCATCGACGGCCCTGTCCTGAGCACGGCTGAACTGCCTGCCGGCCTTGTCGGACATGTCGGCGGCGAACTCGCTGGCCTGCTCGCCCATGGACCGCGCGGTCTCGGCGGCTTCGCGAGCGGCGGGGGAATTGGCGGCTTTGCGGTAAGCGTCTTGGGGGGTGGTCAACGCACTGTCCTCCTCGGTCGGGCCAGCAAGATGCGGGACCGGTCCTCGTTGAAACGCCGCCCCTTCATGGAATGTTCCAACTGATGCATTTGACGGCGGTCTCCCGGCGGGCGCAAATGGCGAGAGGCAAAGCTGACGAGGCGGGGCGATGGTCGGCAAGCGCGTACAATTCGACGACAAGACCTGGGCGGCGCTCGATGCGCTGATCAGCGAGAAAGGCGAAAGCTTTCAGGATCTCGCTGACGAGGCCTTCACGGACCTGCTTGAAGAAGCACCACCAGCCGGTCGGGCTGAAGGCGGCGCTGAAAGAGAGCGTCGCCGCCAACAACGACAACATCAAGGGCGGCAAGAAGGGCCGCTGACAGCGCTCCTCGCCTCCTCGGCCCGAGACCGAAGCGCGGCATGAGTCACCGTCTCGCCGCGATGCTCGCGCGAGTCCTGTCAAAGAGCGGTCTCCAAACAGCCCCCCATCGAGGGGATGGCGCGCCGAAAGACGCAAAATCGTTATGGCTCGTGCCTTTCGGCACGCAGGCGCCTCGCGGCGCGCCACACGCGCATCGGTAGCGAAGCGATCGCGCATCAAAAATGCACCAAAGCAACGAACCTAAACGCATGCCATTTGCGGCGTCTTATCGGCGTCGGGCCCCGCTTTTCATTGGCCGCCGTACTTCGCGACCGACCTCTCAGCCAGCTTCTGGCGGGGGCTCCTAGTAGCCCCGGGGGGTGGCTCCGGCGCCGCCCGGAGGCTTCCTTGCGAAGGAGACCCGCAGGCGCCGCACCCCGTCCCGCATCTCACGACGCCTCGCGAAGCGCCCCTTCAAACGGACGAGGTGACTGCGAGTCATAAGAGAGGTTCGGAGAGGCGGGGATAAGGTCAGCCGGGAATCACGAGGAAGGCGACCACGAAGCCAAGCGCGATGCCGGCGAGCACGATGACAAGATAGGCGAGACTATCGGGATTGTGCTGCGCCATGGACCGCCCTCGCCGCTTCTATGCCGTCATCAGTCGTCGCAGAGACAGACGAATTCGAGACCGGCGTCCGCGCAGATCGCTACCGCGTCGTCCTCGCTGTCCGCCTCGATGACCACGACCATCGGCCCTTCCAGCGCGAGGAACTTGACGCGCGGGGCTTTGCGCGCCCGCGTCACGCGGACGACGCTCACGGTCATGCGCTCGGTCGCAAGCCTCGATCGATCTGCCATGCCCGGAATCATGCCTGATTCGCGGGGATTTGGCTTCTCGCCTTACGCGATTGCCAAGGCCGGAAAAGCCACGGTAGAAATGGCTGGGCGGGAAACACGAAGCACCCAAGGATGGCGGTTCGGCGCGGCTTGACGCACCCGGGCCTCCGATGAAAGCGGAAGGCCCTGATGGCGCATGATCGACTGATGAAGGCGGCGCTCGCCGCCGCGGCGCTCCTCCTCGCGTCTTCCCCGGCCCTGGCGGCCCCGTGCGGCAACACGTCCGCCGGCTTCGAGGCCTGGAAACGGGCCTTCGCGCAGGAAGCCAAGGCCAACGGCGTCAGCCAGCGGGCGATCGGCGCCTTGCTGAGCACGTCCTACTCCACCGGTACCATCCGGGCCGACCGGGGCCAGCACAGCTTCAAGCTCAGCCTCGATCAGTTCATGGCCAAGCGTGGCGGTCCGGCCATCGCCGCCAGGGGCAAGAAGATGAAAGCCGCCAACGCGGCGCTCTTCAATTCCATCGAGAAACGCTATGGCGTGCCGCCCGGGCCGTTGATCGCCATCTGGGGCATGGAGACCGGCTTCGGCAATTTCACCGGCAACCAGAACACGCTGTCGGCCATCGCCACGCTCGCTTACGACTGCCGCCGGACTGAGTATTTCACCGGGCATCTCTATGCGGCGCTCCAGCTGGTCGACCGCGGCGTGCTCAGCCCAGGCACGCGCGGCGCCATGCACGGCGAGGTGGGCCAGACCCAGTTCATGCCGAAGTCGATCCTGCTCTATGGGGTCGACGGCGACGGCAACGGCCGGATCGACCTCAACTCCAAGGCGGACGCGCTCGCCTCCACGGCGAACTTCCTGCGCGGCCATGGCTGGGTGCCGGGCGCCGGCTACCAGCCGGGTCAGCCGAGCTACGTCGCCATCCAAGGCTGGAACGCGGCGGGCGTCTATCAGCAGGCCATCGCCATTATCGGCCGGCAGATCGACGGCGGCTGATGGCGCGCAAGCCTTCCGGCCAATCGCGCCGGACACCCACGACCGGCACACGCAGCCAATCCCTCTCCAAGGCGCTTGCCAACAGCCTCGGCAAGATCGTCGCACTTGTGCTCGTGCTCGGCCTCGTGCTCCTGATCAACCATTATTGCAGTTTCCAGCCGGAGCCGTTCGGGCCCGACGCCCATATCGTCTCCATCGACGGCGATTCGCTGCGCGCCGCGAACGGCGCCGAGTACCGGCTCTACGGCATCGACGCGCCGGAGCTGAAGCAGACCTGCGAGGAGACGAACGGCAAGACCTGGCTGTGCGGCCGCGCCGCCAAGGCGAAGCTCACCACGCTCATCAAGGGCGGCAACGTCATGTGCGAGGAAAAAGACAAAGACCGGTATGGCCGTGTGGTGGCGGTGTGCAGCGCCGAAGGCGTGCTCGATCTCGGCGAGGCCATGGTGCTCGCCGGTTACGCCGTCGATCTCGCCTCCCAAGGCAATCCTTACGCGCAAGCCGAAACGGAAGCCCGCGAGGGCAAGCGCGGCATCTGGCGGGGCGCCTTCGAGGAGCCCTGCCAGGTGGCGGCAAGAGCACCCGCGCACCGACTGAGAACCGGACCCCACGCCACCTTCCAAACCGGCGACCCGTGTGCTTCAATTCGGGAGGAGGCGCTGTTCAACACCCAAAACTGGTTCCAGAGGATGGGGGGTCCGATGAAACGATTAGCGCTTGCTCTACTCGTCACAAGCTTGATGGCCGCGACGGCCCACGCCGCAGAGTCGCAAGGGCGCCGCATGATCGTCTTCGCGCTCTACGGGGCAGCCGGCACGAGCGGCAGCACGGCAACCACCACGGTGATCGATTTCACCACCCAGGTCGCCTGCCGGGAGGCGCGGGACGAGCTCCGGCGCCATGCCAAAGCGCCGGGCTTCGGCCTATTCGCCACCTGCGTGGAGCCCTAGCCCGCGCTGCCTTACTGAGCGCCGGCTTGGCCACCGGCCGGCTTCGCCGAGAAGGTCCAATAGCGCCCTTCCGCGCACGTTGCCGGCGCGAGCCGCGAGCGCTTCTCCGCGCGCTTGCCGTGCAGGATCAGGTCGCGCAGGTCCCCGAGCATGGAATCGGAGTCGGCGTAATAGCTGTGTCCGACGAAGTCGGTGCGGAGCGCGCTCGCATCGATCGTGTCGACCCCCGGCGCGATGGTAATCCCGCCCGTGGTGTCGCCGGCCCGGCGGTAGCCGGCAAAGGTCTTCGACGCCATCAGCGCATAGTCGCCTGACGACGCGTAGAGCGTGGCGGCGCGCTCGCCGGCGAGGATCTTGGGCGCGATGTCCCGCTCGAACGTGTCGGCGTCGATGTCCGGCGCGGCGAGGATGATCTCATCGAACTTGTCGCGCATGCTGGGATCCTCGAGCACGAGCTCCTTCAGCGCGCCGGTGAGCACCCGCGTCCCCATGCTGTGGGCGATCAGGTAGATGTGCTCGGCTTGCGACTGCGCGACGAAGTCCTTGAGGAATTGCTCGAAGTCGAGCCGCGACCACTCGGCGTTGGTCTCGTCCACCTTGTAGGCGGCGTATTCCGCCTGGGACGGCCAGCTATAGAACACGGGCGCGCCGTCGAAGCCGAGATCGTACGCGATCTGCGCCGTCCGCCGCGCCGCGTCGGCGAAGGTGACGTTGTAACCGTGCACGAAGATGAAGGCGCTCTTGCGGGGCGCGGCGCGCACCCGTGCGGCGACATCCTTGAAGAAGGTGGCCTGGTCGGTCTCGTCCACCGAGAGCAGCACGACGAAGCGCTCAGGATCGGCGCTCCACTCCAGGCGCCAGACGGAGGGCGTCTCCACCACGCCCATGCGGTGGTCCCGCGGGATGGAGACCGTGGTGGTGCCGAAAGTCAGCTTGCCCCGGTCGCCCCCATAGACCTCGGTCGGCACGGCCGAGCCGGTGTTCTTGCGGTCCGTCGCGTAATAGACCTTCACCACCGCATAGGACGGCTCCTCCCGCTTATAGGCGAAGCTGCGCTTCCCCCTGCGTTGGAGCTTCTGCGCGTCCGCGAAAAGCTTCTCGGCCTCCTCGTTGCGCCCGGCGGCCCGATAGAGACCAGCCAGCGCCTGCATCGTCTCGATGACCGTCTCGTTCCGCGCGCCGAAGGCCTTCTTGCGGATGGCAAGCGCGCGCTGGAGCGGCGGTTCGGCGTCTGCAAAGCGTCCGGCGAATTGATAGAGGCGCGCGAGCGCATCGAGGCTGTCGGCCACCTCCGGACTGTCCGGACCGAATGCCTTCTCGCGGATGGCAAGCGCCTGTTTCAGCAGCGCCTCGGCCTTGGCAACGTCTCCCTGCTGTTCGAACATCAGGGCGGCATCGACGAGGGCCGGCACGACGGCCGGCTGGTCGTCGCCGTAGCGTTCCTTGGCGAGCGCGACATAGCGGTCGGCGAGCTGAGCCGCCTCGGCCGCTTTGCCGCTCGCCTGAAGCTCCTGAATGCGGCGCGGCATCACTTCGAGCTCGCCGACGCCGACCGCTTTCATCCGGATGGCCTCGGCCCGCGCGATCAGAGGCGCGGCATCGGCCCGCCGGCCCTCCTTCTCATAGACGTCCGCGAGATTGTTCAGGCTCGTGGCGACGAGCGGGTGGTCGGGGCCAAACGCCTTCTCGCGGATGGCAAGCGCCTGCTCGAGCAGAGGCTCTGCAGCCGCGTAGTTCTGTTGATTTTGATAGAACCAGCCGAGCCAGGTGATCGCGGTGGCGAACTCCGGATCGTCCTCGCCATACGTCTTGCGCGCGAGATCGACATAGCGCTGGGCGGCGGCGGCGGCCTTGTCCGGCTTGCCCTCCAGTGTGAGCTGCTCGATCTGTCGGTTGAGCCGGTTCAGTGCATCGGCGCCATGGGCCGAAGCCGGGCCGCTCGGCAAAGCGCAGGAGAATTGCGCGATCAGCGCGAACGCCACGAAGGCGCGCGCCCATTGCAAAACCTGCCCGAACCGCAAGCAGTTCGTACGCATCACGCCACCCTCCCGGAGGGAGCGTAACGAGCAAAGCCGCGAGAGGCGACCCTCTTTAGGCGGCTTTCGCGCAAGAGGCGGACTTCCCGCCGTTCGGTAACGCGTTCTCGCTTGAATGTGACCGGGTGTGAAGCGAGCCCCGACGCAAGCACTGATAGTTTTTGGTGTTCGCCTCTGACCATCAGGGTGAGCCAGGGAGTGACCCTCAACAACAGCGGGAGTGGAACATGAAGCTCAATAGAACATCCGGCGCGGTTATCGCGGGAGCGGCGGCCTTGTTGGTGATCAGTGCTACGGCCCCATTGGCGCCGGCCGCAGCCGACTACAAAGTGAAGTGCTTCGGGCTCAATTCCTGCAAGGGCCACGGCCAGTGCAAGTCGCTGGGCAATTCGTGCAAAGGCCAGAATAGCTGCAAGGGCCAAGGCTTTCTCATGATGAACAAAGGCACCTGCCTAGCGAAGGGCGGTACCTTGACCCACGGCTAGCCCCCTTGGCGAGACGAGACTCCCCGGCACTCAAGCCCGGGAGTCTCGAACTCATTCCTCTCTTCAATGTCCTTCGCAGGCCCTGAGCCTTTGGCCTGCTAAGCCGCCTTCGCGTAGTAGGACTTGAGCTGGTTCATCACCTGCTGCTTGTCGAACTGCGCGCCCATGGCGAGCATCGCGTCGGCGAAGCGGCTGACGATTTCGCCGATCTGCTCGGGCGACAGCTGGTTCAGGATGCCGATACGCACCTGCACCGGCTCCGACAGGGTCGGCCAGATGCCGAACCCTTGCGCGCGGGCGCCCTGCACCAGCTCCTTCTCCCGGCCGGCAAGCTTGCCCGGCAGGTTGAGCACGACGAGGCTCGTCATGTTCGAGGTCACCTCGCAGCCCATGGCCTCGACGGCCTGACGCAGCGCCTTCTCGTGATAGGCGTAGTCTGAGGCTTTGCGGCGGCGGCCGTAGCCGAGAATGATGCGCAGCGCCTCGTGGAACGAGGCGACCGCGTAGCAGGAATGGGTCTGGTGATAGCCGGGCGTGTCCACGTCCTTGCCGTCGATGATGCCCCAGTGGCGCGCGTCGAGGATCGGATGGTTCACATAGGTGCGGCAGCCCCGCTTCTTGACCACCTCGATGGCCTTGTCGGTGAAGCTGACCGGCGCATAGGTGAGCGGCAGCGCCAGCACGCCCTTCTGCGGACACGACGCCCAGGCGACCACGCCCGGATAGTCGTCGATGTTGAAGTCGGCGACGCCGAGGCTCGACACGGCATCGACGATACCCATGACGCCGTGCTTGAGGCAGGCGTCGGAGAAGCCTTTGAGGTCGTTGATGCGGCCCGAGCCGGTCTCCCAATGGGCCATGAACGCCCACATCGGCTTGTGCTCGGCGAGCGCCTTGTCGACGGTCTCGGCGGTGACCGACTGGCCGTGCGGCGTCTCGACGATGGTCACGCTCGCGGTCTTCGGATTGAGCGAATTGGCGGCCAGCTCCTCGGCGGTCGCCGCCTTCATGCGGATGGTCAGGGTATCGATGCCCGAGAAGGTGCCGTTCGGGAACGCCACGACCTTGTCGCCCGGCAGGATCATGGACAGCACGCAGTCGAGCCCGTCGAAGCCGGTGCCGGCGACGCCATAGGTGTAGACGTTCTTGGTGCCCCAAAGCTCCCGCAGCATCAGCTTGGCCTCGATCATGCCGCGGAGCACGTCCTTCTGCATGTGGTCGGCCACGCCGCTCGCGGCGAAGCGCTCAAGCACGCGCGGATCGGTGTTCCCCGGCCCGGGGCCGGCGGCAAGGGTCTCGGGGATTTCAAGCTGCGGGAATACGGTCATGGGAACACCCTCTGTCTTACGGTCAATGATCAAGAAATCGGCTTATTCGTCTACCGGGCCAGGCGGAAACGGGCAAGACCAGCCCGGATAATTTACAACGAAAGAGCCCTCACGACGGAGGGCTTTGATCCAGGACAGTTTTGATGATTTTGCCTTGACTTCAATGACTTAAGTTGTCGAGCGAGCTTCTCGCGGCTCACGGCGTCACGCGGGTGCCCTTTTGGGCGCCAACGGCCCACAGGCCTCCGATGGGGGCGCTACGCCCATTCGATCGCCGTCCGCTCTCGCCAGCCGCAGGGCCGCCTCGGCCTCCCGATGCATGCGGGCGAAGTCGGACCCGTGACCTTCGCATGCGGCGATCCCGATCGACACGCTGAACGGAGCGCCGGACACGAGCATTCCTTCCTTGGACAAAGCGGCAAAAATCTTCTCGGCGATCGTCACGGCGCCCTCACTGCCGCAATCCGGCGCGTAGACCAAGAATTCGTCCCCGAGCCGTCCACACTGATCGCCTTCGCGCAGACTTTCGCGAACAGCTTGAGACGTGCGCGCAAGAACGGCGTCACCGGCAACATGGCCACTCGCGTCATTGATCGTCGTGAGATTGTTGATGTCGACGAGCAGCATCGCGGTCTTCCCCGCATGCGCTTCCAAGGCCTTCTTGGTGACCTCCATGACGCCACGCCGATTGAACAGGCCCGTCAGACTGTCGTGAGTTGAAATGTAATGGAGCTCCTGCATGCGGCGCTGCATCGTCGCGTGGTAGCGCGCCACGAAGTACCCGATCGCCAGCGCCAGAACCAACGCGGCGGCGAGAGACGCAATGGCGATGGACCGGAAGCGAGCTTCGCGCTGTGCATAGTATTGCGTGTCGAAGTCCACGCCGACAAAGCCGCTATATCGGCCTTGGCTGTCATAGATAGGCACGTGTGCGGTCAGAAAAGTCCCATAGTCGTCCTGCTCGAACTCGGGCGTGACGTAGGTCTTGCCGGAGGCGATCTGTCTCAGCCAGTCGCCATCATCGTCCTCCGCCACTTCGAATTTCTCCATGTACCCCGATGGCTTCAACTTGTGCGTGGTACGCAGCTGCGGCGACGTGGCCGTGTCGAGAACGAAATAGGGAACGCCGTCTCGATCGACCATCGTGTAGACGTAGAAGATGTCTGGATCTGCCGAGTGGAACCGCACGAGCGGCGCCAAGGCGCGCGCATAGAGGTCGTCGCTATAGTTGTCGGGATTGAGCAACTGACGGTGCAAGTCGCCATTGACGACGCTTGCCGCGATCTGCCCGATCTCACCGACATGCGAGCGGAACGTCTCGAGACGCGCTTCCTTCGACAAATATTGGGGAATGGCGACGATCGCGACGAGAATGAGAGCCGCGACCAGGCTCGCGATGGCGAAGACAAGAGGATCTATGTGCCGTCTGATGGGCATGGGCCGAGCGGGGCTGCGGTTTCGACGCGCACAGGTAGGGACGGCCTCAATAACGAGACCGGCTTCAAGTCACGCTAACGCGCTTGGTTTAGCCAAACGTTACGGCTAACCCACTCAAACGCAGATATAAATCAGGCCGCCTTGGCGCCCCGATGCGCCAAAACCTGGTCCGCCGCCTTGCCGGTGAGCTCGGCCAGATGGTCCGGCTTGGCGTGGAAGGTCCCCACGCCGGCCGTGGCCGAGCGGATCTCGACGATCAGGTTCTGGATTTCGGCCTCGGGGATATTGGCCTGGACCACGTCCCAACCGGGCCAGCCGGGGCGCGCATCGAACCCCAAGATCTGCCCCCGATGGGACGACACAATGGAGTTGATGCGCGCCGTGGCCTCCGATGGCACGGCTATCTCGACCGCCATGATCGGCTCCAGCAGCACGGGCTGGCATTGCGGCATGCCTTCCGTCATGGCGATGCGTCCCGCCTGGCGGAACGCCATGTCGGACGAATTGACCGAGTGGTAGGACCCGTCGATGAGACACACCGCGACGTCCACCACGGGGAAGCCGAGCGGGCCCGCGTGCAGATAGTCGCGCACGCCGATCTCGACCGAAGGAATGTAATTCTTGGGCACGACGCCGCCGGTGATCTTGTCGGAGAACTCGAAGCCCTGCCCCCGCGGCAGCGGCCCGATGGTCACCACCACGTCGCCAAACTGCCCGTGGCCGCCCGACTGCTTCTTGTGGCGCCCGCGCACCTCGGCCGATTTGCGGATGGTCTCCTTGTAAGGGATATGCCGCGGATGGGTGGCGGCGTCGATGCCGTATTTGCGGATGAGGCGCTCCAGCGCCACGCGCAAATGCATCTCCCCCTGCCCCCACAGCACCATCTCGCCCATGTCCTGATCGTGGGTGAGGGAAAGCGACGGGTCCTCCTCGATGATCTTGGCGAGTGCCGCGGTGAGCTTCACCTCGTCCTTCTTCTCCTTGGCCTCGATGGCGAGGCCGAACACCGGCTCGGAAATCTCAGAAGGCTCAATTCTGACCGACGCGCCCTTCTCCGTGGCGAGCGTGTCGCCCGTCTTGACGCTCTCGAGCCGGCCGAACGCCACCGTGTCGCCGGCCTGCGCCGCGTCGCGCTTCACCGGCTCCTGACCCAAGAGGCTGAACACGCCGGCAATGCGCTCCTCGCTCTCGCCGCCAAAGACGGAGGCGCCGTCGGCAAACTTGCCGGCGAGAATGCGCGCAAGCGACAGCTTGCCGCCATGCGCTGTGTGGAAGGTCTTCATCACGTAGGCGCAAGAAGCGTCATCGGCCACGCCGAGCCGCTCGGCCGTCACGTCGACGAACGGCGCCTCATGACGCAGCGCCTTTAACAGGCGCAAGATGCCGTTGCCGTTCTCCGCCGAGCCGAGCAGCACCGGGCAGATCAGCCCGTCGCGCAGCTCCTGGGCGAGATCATCGAACACCTTGTCGCGCGGCGGCGGCACGTCCTCCAACAGCTGCTCCATCAGCTCGTCGTCATAGTCGGCGAGCTGCTCAAGCATGGAAAAACGCGCGTCCTTCTCGCGCTCGGCAAGCGTTGCCGGAATCTCGATCACTTCGCTCGACGCATGCTCGCGATAAACATGAGCCCGCTCCAGCGCGAGATCGATAAAGCCGGTGACGATGTCGTTCTCCCAGATGGGCACCTGGCGCAGCACGAGCGGCTTGGTCGAGGCGGGCTGGAGCATCGGCACGATGTCGCGCACGCGCGCCTCCGCCTTGTCGATCTTGTTGAGGAACAGGAAGTGGGGGATGCCGCGGTCCTCGAGCTGCTTGAGGATGAGCTGGAGCGCCGGGACCTTCTTCTCGTCCGGCTCGCACACCACGACCGCCGCGTCGCACGCGGTCAGCACGTTGGCGGCGTCGGCCTGGAACTCGATGGAGCCCGGGCAATCGAGAAAGGTGAAACTGTCGCCGAGGAAATCGACCGTGGCCACGTTGAGCTCGACGCTCATGCCGTGATGGCGGGCTTCTTCTGAGGCGTCGCCCACCGAGTTCTTGGCGGCGGTGGAGCCCTGCCGGTTGATGGCGCCGGTCCGCGCCAGGATGGATTTAAGGAGTGTCGTCTTACCGCTGAGATAGGGGCCAACCAGTGCGATGCAGCGGGCGCTGCGGGCTGGTTGGCCCTGCGCTTGGCCCATGATCTCCTCCCTTACTAAACGCCGCAGGAAGGGCCGCTTTTCGGCTCTTCTCCCCCTGCGCGAGCCTTGATGACGCTATCGTGTCAAGGGACGCGCGCTCTGGCAAGGGCCGCGATTCGGAGCCCAGCATGTCGCGGCCCCGCGCCTGGCCGTTTAGAACCGCTTCCATTATGGTGGCGCCCGCACCGAATGAGGGTTTCATGCGTCTGGTTTTCGGCTTTGTCCTTGCCGCCTTGGTTTGCGTCTTGTCCGTGGCTCTTTGGGGCGGGGGCGCCTCGGCGCTCACGCCGGGCGCCGTTTCGTCAGCACCACAGCCGTTGCTCCAGGACGCCAAGTTCGTCTGCGGCGATTTCGGCGAAGGCTACACCTGCCGGCACGAGTCGGGCTCCGTGCGGCGGAGCGGCAAGACCCCGACCATTCCGGGCAGCTCTTCGCAGGAGGCGCCTCCGCCCCCGGACAGCGGCAATTCGGATGCGCTTCCGTCTGCCCCGGGGGACTGGGGCACCAGCACGAGCACACAGGCGCCCCCTGCGGCACCGGCAAGCTGTCCCGCCAACACCGAGTTGTTGGGGGGCCACTGCGTCGCCTATACGCAGCGCTGCACCAACGCCATTCCGCCCAGCGCCTACCCGCCCCAATGCAGCGGCGAGGAGAAGCAGGTGTGCAACTTCCACCCCGACGGCACCAAGGATTGCTGCTGCCGGACCTACAGCAAGTACTAGGCGTCTTTCGCGTGCGGCCCGAGCGGCTGGCCGTATGAGAACTCGATGATGTAGCCGGTCGGGTCCTTGACCCCGCAGAGATAGCCGGTGGGCGGGGCATACTCGCGCGGCGCCCAATGCAGCAGCCCCTCTTCGCGCGCGCGCTCGGCGATCTTGTCGATGTCCTCGCGCGAGGCGACGCCGAACCCGTAATGGGTCATGTCCTCCTCGTCCTGCGTCACGCTTCGGTCCGCCGCCGAGCAGGACGAGGACGAACTTGTCCTCCGCGCCGGGGCTCGCGAGCCAGACCACGCGGCTTTTGCCCTCGCCGTGCTCCTTGACGATCTTCAGCCCGCAATAGCTCTCGTAGAAGGCGATCGACTGATCGAGGTCCGCCACATGCAACGCGCAGTGGGTGAACGCCGGGATCATCGCGCGGGCCACGCCTCGCGCACCGCGTCGAGCACGCGATCGAGCCCACCGAACACCCAATAATGGCCCGCGCCCTCGATCACCTCGAGCCGGCAGTTCGGCAGCATACCGGCGAGATGGAAGGCGGCGTCCGGCGGCACGATGGTGTCGCTGCTGCCTTGCCACATCACCGCCGGCACGGCGATCTCCGAAAGCGGCAAGTCCCAAGGTCCGCAATAGAGCCGCAGATCTTGCAGCGCGCCGTCCACGCCGGTCCGCAAGCCTTCGCGGATCGTCTCCTCGAGATTGGCCTTGACCTCGGGACGGTGAAGGAGCGCGCGGTCCGTATCCGTCACCCGCTGCATCAACAGATGGTAGGCCACGCCGGGCGTCCAATCCACCAGCGTTCGCAATCCAAAGAAGAAGGTGCCCGCCGCATGCGGCGACGGTGCAAGATAGGTGAAGATGAAATGGTGGAAATGCGACATGCGGATGTGATCGCCGCACTCGGCGATGGGGCCCACCGGCGCGATCAGCGCCATCCGCAAGATCCGCTCTTTCAGCAGCACGGCCGCGGCGATCGCGTGGGGACCGCCGCCCGAGACGCCGATCAGCGCGAAACGGCCAAGTCCGAGCGCGTCGGCGACCGCCTCAACGTCCTGGGCCGTCTCGGCGAGCGTGTCGAAGTGATGCCTGTCGGAGAGCCCATAGCCCGGACGCTCCGGCGCGATGATCCGCAAGCCGCGCGCCCGCGCCGCCTCGTCCGTCAGCCCGAACATGAACCGCGCGCCCGGCGTGCCGTGCAGCGCCATCACCGGGAGCCCGTCCGGATCACCGTATTCGGCAAAGCCGATCGCGCGGCCGTCCGGGAGCCGATGGACCCGGGAGGTCCGGTCGGTTTCGCGCGCTCGTTCCGCTGTGGCGATGGTATCCATGACTCCCCGAGGTGGGCGGCAAACCCCGCCTCCGAGGCGAGACCAAAAGGTCTATTCGCAGCCGATCATGATGTCGACGGGGTTGATGATCAGCGCCACCGTCTTGCCCTCGTAGAGCCCAAGGGTCTCGAGCGACGCGATGGTCACGCTCACCTCAACCATGGTGTCGCCGGCGATCTGCACGTAGACGATGGCGGTCACGGCGCCCTTGCGGATCTCCATGATCTTGCCTTCGATCTGGTTGGCCGTGCTGAGCTTGGATAATTTCATGGCTCGCCCTCTCGCAGTTCGCGCGGATTATAGACCGGACTAGCTGAGGCTGGCGCAGAAGCGCTGGATACGGCGGCACGCCTCCTCCAGCGCCTCCACGCCCGTGGCATAGGAGATGCGGAAGAACGGCGACAGCCCGAACGCCGCGCCATGCACCACCGCCACCCCCTCCTCCTGGAGGAGCGCAGTGGCGAAGTCCTCGTCGTTGCCGATGGTCTGCCCTTTCGGCGTCTTCTTGCCGATGCAGCCCTCGCAGGACGGATAGACGTAGAAGGCGCCTTCCGGTGTCGGACAGCTTAAGCCGCTCGCCTGGTTCAGCATCGACACGACGAGGTCGCGCCGCTCCTGGAACGACTTCACCCAGTCCTTCAAGAACTCCTGCGGTCCGCGCAAGGCCTCGACCGCCGCCCACTGGCTGATGGAGCACGGGTTCGACGTCGATTGCGATTGCAGCTTGCCGATGGCCTTGATGAGCTCGGCCGGACCGCCGGCATAGCCGATGCGCCAGCCGGTCATCGAGTAAGCCTTGGACACGCCGTTCAGCGTCAGCGTGCGGTTTTTCAGCTTCGGCTCGATCTGCGCCGGCGTCGTGAACTTGAAGTCGTCATAGACGAGATGCTCGTAGATGTCGTCGGACAGGATCCAGACGCGCTCGTGGCGCAACAGCACGTCGGTCAGCGCCTTGATCTCGTCGCGCGTATAGGCGGCGCCGGTCGGGTTCGACGGCGAGTTGAAGATAAACCACTTGGTCTTCGGCGTGATCGCCTTCTCCAGCGCTTCCGGCGTGAGCTTGAAGCCGGCCTCGAGCTTGGCCTCGACGATGACCGGCTCCGCGCCGGACAGAAGAACGATGTCCGGATAGCTCACCCAATAGGGCGAGGGGATGATGACCTCGTCGCCGGGATCGAGCGTGGCGAGCAGGGCGTTGTACAGCACGTGCTTGCCGCCGCTGCCGACGGTGATCTCGTTCGGCTTGTAGTCGAGGCCGTTCTCGCGGGCGAACTTTTCGCTGATCGCCTGCTTGAGCTCGGGAATGCCGTCGACCGCGGTATATTTGGTCTCGCCGCGCTTGATGGCATCGATCGCCGCCTGCTTGATGTTGTCGGGAGTGTCGAAATCGGGCTCGCCGGCGCCAAGACCAATGACGTCGAAGCCGGCGGCTTTCATCTCGCGCGCCTTGTTCGTGATCGCCATGGTCGGCGAAGGCTTGACCCGTTCAAGCGTGCGGGCAACCAGTCCCATGAAGAACTCCTGGAGGAATACCGAGTGCTGCGGGAAAAATCGGAGGAAACCTATGCGCGCCGGCACCCGCCCGCAAGTGCAATGCACAATAAGTCCGTGCATAAATGGCCGCAGCGCGGGGATTGAAGCCGCTGCTGCCGCCTTCTTAGGCACGCCACCCGCTTCGCGCCTCCTCAATTGTGCCACACATATGGCAGCCAGCCCCGTGCCTGAGCCACATTGCGGTTATGCCCCCGCCCCATTGAGATGATTCATTAACCCTCGTGCCGAGCATCGAGGGCCTATCGATGATCTTGCGACGCGCTGCGCCGGACTTCTCTAAGCCATTGGCGAATTTGCCTCTTCTCACCCTGATCGTGGCTGCCACGGTGGCGTTTCCGCACCTCTTGGCGCGGGCCGAGCCGGCCGCCGCCGAAGCGAAGATCGTGCGCCCCGGCGATATGCAGTCCGGAGCGCTCCTCCTCAAATCGGGGGACGGCTATGTGGAGGCGCCCCGCCTCGACACCGACGTCGCCATCACCGTCAACGGCACGATTGCCCGCGCCGTCGTCACCCAGCGCTTCGAAAACCCGGGCGATACCTGGCTTGAAGGCGTCTACGTGTTCCCGCTGCCCGAGCAATCCGCCGTGGATGCGCTGCACATGCAGATCGGCGACCGCGTCATCGAAGGCGAGATCAAAGGCCGCGCCGAAGCCAAAGCCCTTTACGAGACGGCTAAGGACGCGGGCCAGAAGGCGAGCCTGGTGGAGCAGGAGCGCCCCAACATCTTCACCAACTCGGTCGCCAATATCGGCCCGCACGAATCCGTGGTGATCAGTATCGCCTATCAGGAGACGGTCAAGCAGGACGCCGGCGTCTACTCCTTGCGCTTCCCGCTCGTGGTGGCGCCCCGCTACAACCCGAAGCCGAAGCCGGTGAACCTCGTCGACTTTGACGGCAAGCCGCAGACGGTCGATCCGGTCCCCGACCGCGACCGCATCACCCCGCCGGTACTCGACCCAGACAAGCACGAAAAGATCAACCCGGTCTCCATCCAGGTAAAACTCGACGCCGGCTTCGCCCTCGGCGATGTCGAGAGCCCCTATCATAAGATCGCGCTGAAGCGGACCGGCGACGGCACCGCCGTTCTCGCCCTCGCCGACGGCGCCGTCCCCGCCGACAAGGATTTCGCGCTCACTTGGCGCCCCAAGACGGCCGTCGCGCCCCAGACCGCCCTCTACCAGGAGGTCGTCGATGGCGAGCACTACGTTCTCGCCATGGTCACGCCGCCCACCCTCGACGCGGCACCCAAAGTCCTGCCGCGTGAGCTGATCTTCGTCATCGACAATTCGGGATCCATGGCCGGCGCGTCCATCGCCCAGGCGAAGCAAAGCCTGCTCTTCGCCCTCGGCCGCCTGACCCCGAACGACACGTTCAACGTGATCCGTTTCGACGACACCATGGAGATGGTGTTCGACAAGGCTGTGCCCGCCTCCTCCGAAAATCTCGCCATCGCCAAGCATTACGTGTCCCGGCTCGACGCGGATGGCGGCACGGAGATGCTGCCGGCGCTGAAAGCGGCGCTCGTAGACGCAAGCCCCGGCGATACGACCCGCTTGCGCCAGGTCGTGTTCCTGACCGACGGCGCGGTCGGCAACGAGGACGAGCTTTTCGCCGAGATCGCCGCCCACAAGGGCCGCTCGCGCCTGTTCACCGTCGGCATCGGCTCGGCGCCGAACAGCTACTTCATGCGGCGCGCCGCCGAGCTCGGGCGCGGCACCTTCACCCACATCGGCACCGAATCCGAAGTGCTGTCGCACATGCAGGCGCTGTTCGAGAAGCTGGAGAAGCCCGTCATGGTGGGCCTCAAGGCGGAATGGCCGGCCGGCACCGCTGTCGAGATGTGGCCCGACCCCCTCCCCGATCTCTATGCCGGGGAACCGGTCGTGCTTGCCGCCAAGCTCTCCTCGCCGGATGGCACGCTCGGCCTCCAGGGCACCTTCGACGGTAAGCCGTGGAGCACCACCCTCAAGCTCGCCGACGCCGCGGACGGTGTGGGCGTGGGCAAGCTCTGGGCCCGCAGCAAGATCGCCTCGCTGGAGGCCAAGCAATATTCCTCAAGCGACCCCGAGGGCATCGCCAAGGCCATCGAGCAGGTCGCCCTTCAGCATCATCTGGTGTCCAGCGAGACCAGCCTGGTCGCCATTGACCCCGCCAAATCCCGGCCAGATGGCGAAGTTGTGACCTCTACGGACGTGCCGCTCAACCTTCCAGACGGCTGGGTCTATGATAAAGTGTTCGGGCGCTCCACCGCGGGTGGGCTGCAGGCGGCGCCTTCGCCGAGGCAAATCTACGGGTTTGACCAGGCGGCTACGCCCCAGGCAGCAGCGTCCAACCTCTCTGCCATGATGGACATGGCCGCAGAGGAGGCGCCGGCGCCTCTGGCCGATGCTTCGACCGACCTTGTCGGCGATGCCGACGTTGAGGCGCCCAAAACCCAGGTGACGGGCGTGACGCAGCCCCAAACGACCGTTTCTGAGGTCTCCGGGGCGGCGCCATCGACCTCTAACGGCCAGAAAAGGCAAATCGGAATGTTCGTCCTTCTACTCATCATTCTAAGCGCGGTGACGCTGCTTCTCTGGCGTCACTCCCGCCGCGACTATGCCTCCCCGCGGCGGATTGGGAGGAGGATCTGATGCCGAAACGGGGGTCGGTGCAGTTCCTCCTCCTTCCCTCCCGCCCGCGCGCGATGCGCTGGCTGGGTCTGGGGGCGATTGCCATTGTTCTTCTTCTCGTGGGCGTCGTTCAGCTGAGAGAGCAATTGCCGCTCCTTGGCGAGAGCGGCCTTACGCAAGCCCTTCGCCAGAGCGCCTGGGAACACGCGCTTGCCGGCCAGTCGCAGGCCGAGCATTGGCCTTGGGAAGACGCATCCGCGAACATGTCGCTTGCGCCAGCCGGAAAGGTGCGGCGGCTCGGCCTCAGCGCCCAAGTGCTCAAGCACGACGCCGACGCGCCGCAATCCGCATCGATCGAATCGCGCATCGAACCGCGCCGCACCGCGCAGAAGGCCGATAAGGATCCGGCCGCGCTCGGGGATGTCGCGATCAGCGACGTTGCCATCGGCGACAGCATCACCTTCACCGCGGCCGACGGCGCGACCTGCGTCTACAGGCTCACCGGGCGCCATGTGGTTGATCCGCATCTCGCCGAGAACTCGGCGGAGCGCTCCGATAGCGGGGCCTCGCCGTTCATCTGCAGCCCGCTCGATCGGCTGATCCTGAAGGCGGCCGAAGGGGCTCTGAACGAGGCCAAGCCGCCGGTCGCGCCGCAAGCCGCCGACGACCAGCAAAAGCTCTAGACGGCAATTTCTTGAGAGCGGGCTTTGGTCCCGCTACTGGCGCCGCGGCGGCGGCGGCGGCGTATTCGCCTGAGGTGCAGCCTGCGCGGCGGGCGCTTGCGCCGGCGCGGCCTGCGGTGCGCCTTGCGCCGGGGTCCTCGGCACCGCCGTCTCGCCAGGCATGGCTTCCGGCACGGTCGACCCCTCCGCTTCGGGTGCCGCTTGCGGCGCCACGATGACCGGCTGGATCGGTTTGCGATCCGCCTCCACCCAGTGCCTCAGCTTGTCGAGGCCAACGCCGTACTCCGCACCGATGAAGCCGTCGATCATCAACGCCTTCCAGCGCTTGAGCGGGCTCGACCCCGTGTCGTAGCCGAAGCTCCAGGTGACCTTGCTGCCAGCACCGGACGGCGTGAGTTCATAGGAGCTCACGCCCTCGAGCCCGTTGTAATTGGCGGCGATCTTCATGCTGCGCGACGGGTCCGTCTCGACGATCTCCATGCTGCCGGTGCCGACCGACGGCTCCTCGCTCGCCCACTCGATCTTGGCGCCCTTGCCTTCCGGCGGTCCCGAGAAGGTCTCCTTCATGTTGGGGTCCCGAGCCGCCCAGGGCGACCACTTGGGAAAGCGCCGGAGATCATTGAGGTAGGGATAGATCACGTGTTCCGGCGCGTTGATCACCACCGACCGCGACACGGTCACGTGGGCCGGAAGCCCGAGCGCGACGCCCGCCAAGATGAGAACGAGAGCACCAAGCCCAAGGATCAGCCGCATCAATGACCCCATCACTGCCTCCCCTTATCCTCGGCTTCGAGCCCCCTCAAGGAGGCCGGCTTGTCATCTCCCGGCCACCCCAACGCGCTCGCTTTTTCACAGAAAACGATTACAGTCCGCTCGTCAACAAGAGGGAGGGGCTGGCGATGAGTTTGTCACCGCCGACAACAGTCGTCTTTGTCGTTTCGATCATTCTCGCGGCTTTGGCCATCATCGGTAAATTCGTGATGATCCCGGTCATCACCGACCAGGGTTTCTGGGTCGCCGTGGTCGCTTACATAATTCTCGCCTGCGGCAACATCTTCAGAGGCTTCTAGCTTCGCATGGCCTCCGGACGGGCAACCCTTCCGGAGGCCATCCCACAAGCGCAGGCCGGCAGGTTCTAGACCTGGCCGCGAATGACGAGCGCCGCCCAGCCCGCGACCCGCATCCCGCGCGACAGCGATCAGCTTGATGATACGCCTTACGCGACATCCTGAGCGCGGCGCTTTCGTTGCAGAGAAAAGAGTGTCGAGGAAGGTCCGATAGAGGAAGGGCCGGCTGATGAGCCGGCCCTTCTGTCTATCTAGTTGTCGTCATCTCTCGCCCATGACGGCCGGTAAGGCTGCGGGCTCGGGGTCGAGCTCGGCGTCGATGGACGCGGCGTGCCGAATCCGGGCGAACCGCCCATCGGACTTGCCGGACGAGGCGCCACGCCACCCATGCCACCCGACGGCGGCGTCATCGGCCGCGGTGTGGGCTGAGGCATCGGCGGTGCCGGCCTCACCGGTGCGGCAGCCATAGGCCTTGGCGCTGGCGCGACAGGCTTCGGGCTGGCCACGGTGGCCGGCTTCGGCGTTGCTACCGGCTTGCGCTTCGCCGCTGTGGACTTGCGCTTCGCCGCTGCGGACTTGGCTGCCGGCTTGCGAGCCGGCGCCCTTCGCGCAGATTTCTTTGCTGCCGATTTCCGAGCTGTCTTACGCGCAGACTTGCGCGCGGCAGGCCGGCGGGCGGTCGACTTGCGCGCCGTAGACCGGCGGGCCGTCGACTTGCGGGCCCCAGTCTTGCGAGCCGGACGTCTCGCCGTCTTCCGCACGGTACGGCCAGTCTTCCGAGCGGTCTTCCGCGCGGTGCGAGCCGTCTTGCGTGCGGCCTTCCGTGCCGGGCGCCGTTTTGCAGCCGTCTTGCGAGCCGGACGTCTCGCCGTCTTCCGCACGGTACGGCCAGTCTTCCGAGCGGTCTTCCGCGTGGTGCGAGCCGTCTTACGGGCGGTCTTGCGAGCCGCCGGCCTGCGGGCCGCGGTCTTGCGCGCAGTCTTCCGCTTGGCGGCCGCGCTGCGGCGCGCCGGGCTCTTGCGTGCAGTTGTCTTCCGAGTTGTGCGTTTCTTCCCAGTAGTTCTCGTAGCCATAGGATTTGCTCCGATTCTGTTTTGTGATGTCGCTTCTACCCGTTCAACGGACGCGTACATCGGAACCACGCTTCACTTGGTCCAGGCTTGCCGTCCCACATGGCAAGTCAATTATTTTTTTTCAGTATATGCTCTTTGCACCAGAAAATGGCAATTTGGCGAGCACTCTTCGCCGAACTTCAACAACCAATTCTTTCTAAACGCGCCAGCATGTGCCGGAAAATGTACATCACCGCGCATACTGATTCGTTTTGTTAAGCACATGCACCGCGTCTACACGCGCCGCACGACGGCTGCAGACGTCGCTGACGCACTGTTCTTGCCGCAGCGCACACAAAAGATGAGACGACAAAGATGAGTTGGACGATCAACTCAAGGCGTAGGCCATGTCGACGGCATTTGCTCGAGCGCTTTGTCGAACGGGTCGACAGAGATATGGGGATCCCCGGTGAAGGGAAAATCGAAGGCAAGGCCGAGCAACAGTGAGAGCGCCACCAATGCCGCCAATGACGCCGTCATGAGGATCTGCGCCATCAGATTCGACGCCGCGAAGAAGGCGGGATAGCCGAGGGTGATCGCGCCGCCGACGATCAGCACGAACCACAAGATTGCCGGAACCGAGCCAGTCGCGCTGTCGAGCCGCTCATTGCGGTTATCCGTGATGACCGTCAGCAGCCTAAGCGCATGGAGGTACAGGGCGAGCTGACGATCGTCCTTCGGCTGCACGGCAAAAATCGCCGCGCTGAGCTTCTCGAGATCCTTGGAAACCACCTGGCTCGGCTGGCCGACCGCCATGTGCGACCACGCATACTTACGCACGTCCTGCACATATGTGATGATGTGTCCTTGGATGTCCCGGCCGCTCTTTTCGGGCAAGGCGAAAGCCACCCGATAGAGATCGACGGTCGCTTTCGCTTCGTTGCGTACGGCATCCTCCGTGCCGCTATAGTCCTCCCAGACGGCGACGACGACGAAGGCCAGCATCACGGCATAGAAAACGCCGACCACCGCGAACTTGAAGCCCGCGATCTCGTTGTTGAGGCTCAAGCGGCTGATGCCATAGACGTAGCGGCTGAGCAGCATCAGGCCGACCGAGAACACTTCCGCGAGGGTCACCATGATGAGCCCCACGACCCACAGCGGCATATCGTGTGTCAGGCCGAGCAAGGAGAAATCGGACATTTCGCCGGACATGGCCTCAGCCTCCCAAAGGGCACGGCGTGCCGATAGGCACTTCATGCACAGTCCGCTAGTTTCTGCCCGGACTAAAATAGGGTGATTCGCGACAAGGGAACCCATGACCAAAAAAGGCGCAAGCGCAAACGAGACCCCGGCCCCGCAGGAGGGGCTCACGCGGGACGAAAACCGCTCGGTCAAGGAGCGCAAGCGGCTGCGCGCCGCCGTGGTCTACGAGATCATCCGCCTCGAAGGCGACGCCGAGCTCGCCCGGGGCTTTTCCGCGCTGTGGTGGTCGGCGCTCGCCGCCGGCATCTCGATCGGTTTTTCGGTGCTCTCCCAGGCCCTGCTGTCGGCCATGCTCCACGGCGTGCCGGGCGGCGGCGTGATCGCCGATCTCGGCTATTGCGTGGGGTTTCTCATCGTCATTCTCGGCCGCCAGCAGCTCTTCACCGAGAACACGCTGACTGCGGTGCTGCCCATCATGGTCCGCAAGGACTGGAGCGGCATCTGGGACGTGTTGCGCCTATGGGGCATCGTGCTCGCCGCCAACATCGTCGGCTGCTTCCTGTTCGCGGCGTTTCTTGCCTTTTCCGGCGCCCTCAGTGCCGAGATAACAGCCGCCGTGACGGAAATCGGCCGCGAACTGATGGCCAATACGCCGATGGAGATGTTCGTCAAAGGCATCTTCGCCGGCTGGCTGATCGCGGCGCTGGTCTGGATGCTGCCCTCGGCGGAAAATACCGAGATCTTCGTCATCACCCTCATCACCTACATCATCGCCCTTGGCGGGTTCACCCACATCATCGCCGGGTCTGTGGAGGCCATATATATGTGGCTCGTGGGCGAGGTGAGCTTTTGGCATGTGGTTGGCGGCTTCTTCATCCCCACCCTCATCGGCAATGTCGCCGGCGGCACGGTCCTGTTCGCCGTGGTGAGCTACGCCCAAGTCCGTGAGGAGCTGGAGGGCTAGGCCATGACCACGCCGCTCTGGGTTCTTTTGGCATTTGCCGTATGGACGCTGCTGGTCCTGCTTGCTGGGGTTGGCGTCCATCGTTGGAGCCGCATTTTTTCCCGTAAGGCAGAGCTGACCGACTTCCGCGGCGGCGTGGTCGAGGGCACTCCTTTCTACCGGCGCGTTACCCGGGCCCACGCCAATTGCGTCGAGAACCTACCGGTCTATGCCGCCATTGCCCTGACAGCCGCGATTGCTGGGGTCGACACACCCCGGCTCGATCAGCTCGCCATCGTCTTTTTGGTTGCCCGCATCGGCCAGACTCTGACCCACAGCCTCTTTCGCGAGAGCAACGTCACCGTGGGCATCCGTTTCAGCTTCTTCACGATCCAGGTCACCGTCATGCTGTGGATGGCAATCGTTGTCGCACTGGCAGCAGGCTAGGCCGCCAGGCCTCTAGCCAACGCTCATTCCCGCCCCCATATTGGCGCGCACGCCGCGGCACCCCTCGAGCCGCCATGGCGGTGCTTGGGGACCGAGCAATGGCCGAGCCAGGTCAACCGCCTACAAGCTTCGCCGTACCGAATTGGTTGAGGATTGCTCTCGTCGTCGTGGCCGCGTTCCAGACGCTCGGCAGCCTGCAATTCCTCCCCGTGCTGTTTAACGATGACCCGACAGTTCCCGGGACCACTCCCGGAGGTCTGCTCATCACGGCCGTCATCGTCTTGAGCCCGATCGTCGCCGTTTCCGGTTTCGTGTTCGCCCTGAAGGGGCAGATCCGTTGGGCCATCATGGCGATCGCCGGTGTCTCCCTTTTGGACTGGATCAGCTACTTCCCCACTTTCGTGAACCATTGGGATGCAAGCCTGCTGGAGTTCCCAGGACCGCTTATCTTCTTTGTTCTGCCTGCCTGTGCGCCCGTCGCGATTTTCCTTGCGTGGCGCTGGCGGTGGCCAAAGCTCGCCATCGCTTTGGGTCTTGCCCCCTGGGTGTTTCGTGCGGTCATGGTGATCGTGTTTGGGATCAGCGTGGCCATCCACGGCTTCTGACCGCACCCGCCGCCTCTAGCCAAGTCTCCTCCCCGCCGCCATATTCCGGCGATGTCCCGCCAAGTTCCCAAGACCTTCGGCTCCCGGGCCGAGCCGCGCGCCGTAACCGGCGAAGCCAGCGGTTTGCCGCTCGGCGCCGACCGGCGCGAGCCCGGCTTTGGCGAGGCGCCGCAGCCGCTGATCCAGGAGCACCCGCTGGTGACCGGGGCGGTCGCGGAATTCACGCCCCATCGCCCGCCGCGCCCCGAGAAATCCGAAGGCGGCATCGCCCTCGACATCCAGACCGAACTCGAGCCCAAGGGCGATCAGCCGAGCGCCATCGCCGAGCTCGTGGCGCAGGTGAACGCGCATGAGCGCGACCAGGTCCTGCTTGGCGTCACCGGCTCGGGCAAGACCTTCACCATGGCCAAGGTAATCGAGGAGACCCAGCGCCCGGCCCTGATCCTCGCGCCGAACAAGACGCTCGCCGCCCAGCTCTATGGCGAGTTCAGGAGCTTCTTCCCGGAGAACGCGGTCGAGTATTTCGTCTCGTACTACGACTACTACCAGCCCGAGGCCTACATCCCGCGCACCGACACCTATATCGAGAAGGACTCGTCCATCAACGAGCAGATCGACCGCATGCGCCATGCGGCGACGCGCGCGCTGATCGAGCGCGACGACGTCATCATCGTGGCGAGCGTGTCGTGCATCTACGGTATCGGCTCGGTCGAGACCTACACCGCCATGACCTTCAGCCTGAAGCGGGGCGACAAGATCGATCAGCGGCAATTGATGGCCGATCTCGTGGCGCTGCAATACCGGCGGAACGACGCGAACTTCGTACGCGGCTCCTTCCGCGTGCGCGGCGACACGATCGAGTTGTGGCCCGCCCATTTGGAGGACCGCGCCTGGCGTCTCTCGCTGTTCGGCGACGAGGTGGAGTCCATCGTCGAGTTCGATCCCTTGACCGGCGCGAAGACCGACGAATTCAGCATGGTCAAGGTCTACGCCAACTCCCACTACGTGACGCCGAAGCCGACGCTGAAGCAGGCGATCCGCGGCATCAAGGAGGAGCTGAAGCAGCGCCTCACCGAGCTCAACGGCGCCGGGCGCCTGCTGGAGGCGCAGCGGCTCGAGCAGCGCACGCTGTTCGACCTCGAGATGATCGAGGCCACCGGCTCCTGCGCCGGCATCGAGAACTATTCGCGCTATTTGACCGGCCGCAAGCCCGGCGAGCCGCCGCCCACCCTGTTCGAATACCTGCCGGACAACGCGCTGGTGTTCGTCGACGAGAGCCACGTCACCGTGCCGCAGATCGGCGGCATGTTCCGCGGCGACTACAAGCGGAAGTCGACGCTCGCCGAATATGGCTTCCGCCTGCCGTCCTGCATGGACAACCGGCCGCTCCGCTTCGAGGAGTGGGACGCCATGCGGCCGCAGAGCGTCTATGTGTCGGCGACACCGGCCAATTGGGAGCTGGAGCAGACCGGCGGCGTGTTCACCGAGCAGGTCATCCGCCCAACGGGCCTGATCGACCCTCCGGTCGAGGTCCGCCCGGCCTCAAGCCAAGTGGACGATCTCATCGACGAGACGCGCAAGGTGGTGGCCGCGGGCTATCGCGTGCTGGTCACCACGCTGACCAAGCGCATGGCCGAGGATCTCACCGAGTATATGCACGAGCAAGGCATCCGCGTGCGCTACATGCATTCCGACGTCGAGACGCTGGAGCGCATCGAGATCATCCGCGACCTCAGGCTCGGCGCCTTCGATGTGCTGATCGGCATCAACCTCTTGCGCGAAGGCCTCGACATCCCCGAATGCGCCCTCGTCGCCATCCTCGACGCCGACAAGGAAGGCTTCCTGCGCTCGGAGACCTCGCTGGTGCAGACCATCGGCCGCGCCGCGCGTAACGTGGACGGCCGCGTTATCCTCTATGCCGACGGCATCACCGGCTCCATGGAGCGCGCCATGGCCGAGACCAACCGCCGCCGCGAGAAGCAGATGGCGTGGAACACCGAACACGGCATCACGCCCGAAAGCATCAAGAAGAATATCGGCGACATCCTCGCATCCGTCTACGAGCGCGACCACGTGCTGGTCGATGCCGGCGCGGGCTTCGCCGAAGGCGAGCAGACGCCCATCGGCCACAACATCGAGAGCGTCATCGCCGACATGGAGAAGCGCATGCGTGCCGCCGCCGCCGATCTCGAATTCGAGGAGGCGGCGCGCTTGCGCGACGAGGTCAAGCGCCTGCGCCAGATGGAGCTCGCGATCGCCAACGATCCCCTGGCGCGCCAGTCCGAGCTGGAGCGTTCAGCCGCCGCGGTCGACCTCACCAGGCCCCACAAGCCGAGCCTCGACGAGATGGGCCCGCATAACCGCGAGATGCCGTTGCGGACGGCCGGTCCCCGCTCGAAGTCCGGCAAGCCCGGCACCCGCGCCTTCAAAGGCAAGAGCCGCTAGATCGACAGGCCTGGACAGCCTGGCGCCGGGTCACTTGCCCTTCTTTGCGCCGCCGCTGCCGCCGAACTTTCCGCCGCGATCGAGCGACGCCATCGGCGACGCAGCAGCAGCAGCCACCTTCTTCTTGTCCTGCTTCGGCTTCTTCTTCTCTTTGTTGCTTCTCTGTTGGCCCTTCGCCATATCGCCCTCCTTGGACCGGCGGCGGCTCGCGGGTGCGAGACGTCGCCCGGTAGACCCGACCCTTATTCCTAACAGGGCCGTGTGTCACCCACCGGCTCCGAGGTCCCTTTGTTTGCCGAACCTCGCCCCCTCCCGAGGCCGACGAAGCCAGGCACCGCGCCCTTAAGGGAAAGAGCCGTTAACGTTTGCCCCCGCTCGCGATGTTAGAGTCGGGCCCTCGTGGACAGAGGGCGGCCATGCTGCGGAAACCTGCAAAGACCAATCTCGTCGATATTTACGACGCCTGGCGCGACCATGATCTCGATCGCCTGGCCTCGTATTTGCCGAGCGACTTCTCTCACCACCTCAACATCCCGACCGAATTGATCGCCGTGGGCGGTGTCCGCCATGGCAAGGGCGCCGCGATCGAGCGTCTGGCGCAGATCTTCGACAGCTTCGATACGCAGTTTATCGAGCCCGGTCCCATGAGCCTCAACGACATTGGCGCTAGCCTCGACGTGCAAAGCCACTGCCTGCACCGCTCCAGCCGGACTTGGCTTCATACGACCAAGAAGCATGTTTGGCTGATGGAGGACGGGTGGCCCGTCAGCCTGTCCGAGTTCTACGATCTCAATCAGTTCGAAGCCTTCATGAAGGGCGCGCTGGCGGCCTAAGCCGCGCCCGGCGCCCGGCCCTTCGCCGCCTCCTGGATAAAGGCCGGCCAGAACTTGCGCAGCTCGTCCGGGAACATGCCTGCGATCTTCACCGCGGCGCCGCGGTCGATGTGCTTGGACAGCACGTCAAGCACGGCAAGCGTGCCCTCCTCCACCTCGCCTTCGGTAGCCCGCGGCAGCTCCCGCGCGATATGACCGAGGAAGGCGTCCTCGTGGCGCTCCTTGGACGGCTTACCGGTCGGATCCCAGCCTTCGTAATAAAGGCCGCGCAGCAGCATGGGGAGTTGCGCCCCGAGATGGGCCGCACTCTCCGCGCCGATACGATCGCGCAACGCATGCAACACCGCGCGCAAGGTCGAATAGGCGTGGTGACGGTCCGCCGTGTCGAGGCGGTCCATGATGTCCTTGAGCCAAAGATTGGACTCCTGGACGGTCTTGTCGAACGTGTCGAGGCCGGTGCTCATGACTTGCTCCTCGAAGGTAAGGCGCAAGCCTAGCGGCCCCGCCGGTCAAGCAACTTGATATGCGTCAACGGCCGTTCGGCACGGTCTTTCAGTGCTTTATCGGCCTCGCCACCTCGCGCACGACCTGCACCGCCGGCTTGTCGGTGCGAAGCCCGAGATAGACCGGGTGGCGCATCTCACCGCCTTTGGTCCACTCGGTGAACTTGACCTCGACCACGAGCTTCGGCTTCACCCAGGTCGTGTTCGCCTCGTCCGGAACCTTCTTCTCGATAGGCTTGGCCCGTGTGATCAGCGGCACGAGCTTGCCGTAGAGCATGTGCAGGGTCTTCTCGTCGAACCCGGTGCCGACACGACCCGCATATTTCCAGCGCCTGCCCTCGCGCACCGCGAGCACGAGCGCGCCGAAACATTTGCGCGAGCCGCGCGGCTTGGTGAAGCCGACGACCACCACCTCTTCCTCTTGGCTCGCCTTGACCTTCAACCATTCGCGGGAGCGCTTTCCCGAGGTGTAACGGCCGTCCGCCAGCTTGGCGATGACGCCTTCCTCATGCGCGCGCTTGGCCTTGTTGAACGCCTTGACGCCCTCGCCCACCACATGGCTGCTGTAGAGCAGGAGCGGGCTCTTCGGCAGGACCTTTTCGAGCGCTGCTTTGCGCTGCAACAGAGGCTGGTCGCGTAGGTCCTTGCCGTCGAGATAGAGCAGATCGAACACGCAATATTGCAGACGCGTGGGCTCCCGCTCGGCGTTCTGCAGGAGCTGGAACCGCGAGCGCCCGTGCACATCGAGCGCCACCAGCTCGCCGTCCAGCACCGCCTCCTGCTTGATGGCGGCAAGTGCTTGACAGATCGAAGGATACTTCGCCGAGACGTCGTTGCCGTTGCGCGAGTAGAGCGCGGCGTGCCCCGGCGCGGCGACCGCGATGGCGCGAAAGCCGTCCCACTTCGTTTCGAAGATCCAGCCGGGATCGTCGAACGGCTTGTCGGTCAGCGTCGCCAACATCGGACGAAGGTCATAGTTCATCATAAATCTATTTCGCTGGTGCGAAGGCGCGGCGATAGAGGGTATCACAGCGCCCAATAGGCAGCACACGTCATATACGACTTGTGGTAGTATGCGTCACGTCGAGGGAGGAACGATGACCAATCCGGAGACCATCGTCGGCGAGATTTACGATGCGTGGCGAGCACAGGATTTGGAGTGGCTCGCGAGCTATCTGCCCGACGATTTCTGCCACATCATTCACATCCCGCAGGACATTCATCCCTTAGGCGGCACCTGCCGCGGAAAGGCCGCTTCGATTGCGCGGCTCGGCGTCATCGCCGACGATTTCGAGTTCCTCCAGTTCGACACCAGCGGCCTTATCGTCCACGCGGATCAGGCCGGCGCCGAGATTCCCATACGCTACCGGCACCGCGAAACCGGCACCGCGCTCGAGACAACGATCGTCAACTTCTGGACGTTCGAGGATGGCTGGCCGATCAAGCTGACCGAATATCACGATATCGAGCGCATCCAGGCGTTCAGCAAGCATCTCGCCGTGGTCCTTCCTGGTACCCGAACGCCCGGTCTGTAGGCGGGACCGGCCGCGGGACATCAACAGCTGGATTATTCCATGCTAAGATAGAGCCGGGTCGAGATTTGGGGGGAAAATGTCCGAAGGCATTTCCGCGATACTGGAAGACTACTACGACGCTTGGCGAGCCCAGGACCTGGACTGGTTGGCGACATACCTGCCGAGCGATTTCCGCCACACAATGCACATTCCCCACGCCATCTATGCGGATGGCGGCGCGCTGGAAGGAAAGACGCACGTGATGGAGCGCTGGCGCCGTTACGTGCCGCAATGCGAGTTCCTGCGCTACGACTTTAGCGTGCTCCTCGTCGGCAAAGACATCGCTGCCGCCGAAATCTCCTTCGTTTACCGGCACCGCGAGACGGGCGTGACGCTCGAGACCACGAAGGCCAATATCTGGGCGTTCGAAGCGGGCTGGCCGATACGGATGACCGAGTACTACAACCTCACCGGCGTCGAGGTATTGACTCGGAGTCTCGGCCTTTGCGGCGGCGCGCGGCAGATGGCCAGAGCCTAGGCCCGGCCGAGCCACGACCGATGACAATGGGTGTTGGGGCTGCCATGCGCCGCGCCGCCATTTGCCTCACAGCCAGCCTCGTCTCCTTTGCCGCAGCGGCGACCGAACTGGAAGACGGCACTTTCCTCTTCGACGCGGACAGTCCGCTCCCCTCCGACGTCTTGGCCCTGGAGGAGTGCGGCGCCGAGGAGGACCCGTTCGCCACGCGGCAGCCCTTCGCGGGCGGCTTCGTCTTCACCATTCGCTGCCCCGGCAACAACGCGAACTACATGCAGACGCTCATCTTCGCCGAGGACGAAGAGGGCAAAGGCGCGGGGCTCCTGCGCTTCCCTCAGCCTTCCGAACGTGGCGGAGGAACTCAGGACACGATCTCAAACATCCGCTGGTATCCAGACAAGAACGAGATCGGCGAGATCTACGTCAACCCTGAAGTCGAGGAAGACCCCGATCCGATCTGCCGAACCGAAGGACGCTGGCGTCTCGACGGCAACCCGCCCAAGCCGAAGCTCGTGTTCTGGCGTCAGACTCCCGATTGCGACGGCAAGAAAGGTTGGAAGGTCGTCGTCGGCAGGCAAGGCGATTCCGTAAAGTAAGAGGGGTGCCCGCTTCACGGAGAAGCGGACACCCCTGAACGAAAGCAAGAGCTGCTCGCGTCACGCGCGGGCAGTCTCATGCGGTACGGCTATTGGCACCCGGCCATGCTCGTCATGGCTCTGTGGGCTTTCCGCATCGAGCCATAAGCACCCATGACCCGGTAACGGTGCGTATCCGGCCCAGCGGAGCCCATGAACTGCATCATGACGCAACGGCCGGTGGAGCGATCGATGGCCACGTAAAAGGGATTGGTGAAAGCGGCCGCCATCACCACGCCCGATGACGCGGCAAGCAGAACGGCAGCAAGCAGGAATTTGCGCATGGCTTGTCTCCAAAACTTCGGCCCCGGGGGTTGAAGATCGCTCGGAACGAAGGGCCGTAGTTCGGTCCGAGACAGTCGGAAGCTAGAAGCCGGCGCCGCCGCTTCCCAATACCTTCTCGCTATGATGGTGGTGCTCAGAGGTTACCGTGACGTGCCGGCCACAGGCCGGAGTCGATTAAAATTAGGGCGCCCCTGGAGAGGATGAGCAGGGGCGCCCTTGGGCATTTGGGGGCGGTCGCTAAAGACCACTGTCACGATCTACTTGCAGTTGCCGCAGGTGGCCACGAACGGGTTGGTGAACCCGCCGGCCAGGGCAGGCGCGGCGAAAGCGACAACCAGGGTCACGGCGATCAAGAGCTGCTTCATTTTGAGTCTCCTTTGCGTGTTGCTGGCCTTCGGCTGTTAAGGACGCCCCGAGATGGATGGCCATGCGTGTCCGTCCGGAACACCGCAAAGGTAGGGACCGATACCCCTGTTCGACCAATACCTTATCGCTATGGATGCGGTGCACGGGGCGGCATGGAATAGCGGCTTGCTATGGACTCGGAAGCCAGCCGGCATTTCCGCGCGAGGCGGTTTGGAGCGATTGTTTGCGTCATCAGGCGCCCGCCCTCCCCCGGCCGGCGCAACCTAGCCAAAGGGAGCAACCAGACATGTTTCATACGAGCGAGAGAAGCGGCTTCCGCCGCAGTCTTTTGATAGCCGGCGTGCTTTCCGGCGCCGTGCTTGGCGCAAGCATGATCGCCACGGGCGCCTCTGCCGGCGAGTGCCCGGCCGACCAGAAGCATCCCAACGCCCGCGAGGCCGTAAATGTCGGCCACGACGGAGTCACCGACACGGTCATCGCCATGATCGACGTCGACAAGGAGCAAGGCATCAAGGACCGCAAGTTCCGCATGCGCAAGCTTACGATCGAGCCCGGCGCGACGGTGCCGTGGCATAGCCACGGCGAGCGCCCCGCCATCATCTACATCATCGACGGAACGATCGAGGAATATGCCAGCAACTGCGCGGTGCCGATCGTCCACAAGGCCGGCGACGTGGTCGCCGAGACGAAGGACGTGTCTCATTGGTGGAAGAACACCGGCGACACGACCGTCGTCTTGCTTTCCGCCGACCTGCTGAAAGACCCCAACGACAAGAATATGTGATGCTCTCTCCCCTGGATGTGACGCCCTCTCCCCCCGGAGGCGTCACATCCCCTCTCTTCTCGCCGAGGAGCCTCGTGCCATGATCGAGCAGCCGCACGCCGCTGAGGCCTTGCGCGCCGAAATGCAGAGCTCCGCCGCCGCGCTCCTGCGCTTCATCATCATCGCCACTACGGCCTTCCTCACCGTCGTCGACCTGTTCGCCACCCAGGCGATCCTCCCGTCCCTCACCCGCCATTACGGCGTCACGCCCGCCGCCATGGGCATTGCCGTCAACGCCAGCACGATCGGCATGGCAATCGCGGGTCTCGCGGTCGGCTATTTCAGCCGGAAGATCGACCGGCGCATCGGGATCCTCGTCAGCCTTGTCGTGCTCGCGGTGCCGACGACGCTCCTCGCCCACGCACCCGACCTCACCACCTTCACGATCCTGCGGGTGGCGCAAGGCTTGTGCATGGCCGCGGCCTTCACCCTCACGCTCGCTTATCTCGGCGAGCATTACAGCGCCGCCGACTCGGCGACCGCATTTGCCGCCTACATCACCGGCAACGTGGCGAGCAATCTCATCGGCCGGATCATGTCGGCGGGCGTCGCCGACCATTTCGGCCTTCCCGCGAACTTCTACTTCTTCGCCGGCCTCAACCTGCTCGGCGCGGCACTCGTCTATTTCACCATCGAGAAGACGCCGTGCATGGAGTGCACCGGAGACACCGGCCGCTCGCCGCTCGCCGCTTGGGCCATGCACATGAAGAACCCGGCCTTGCGCGCGAGCTTCGCCATCGGCTTCTGCATCCTCTTCGCCTTCATCGGCACCTTCACCTACGTGAACTTCGTTTTGGTGCAGCCGCCCATCGGGGTCGGCGCCATGACCCTCGGCTTCGTCTATTTCGTTTTCCTTCCCTCCATCGCCACGACGCCTCTTGCCGGACGCGCGGTGAAACGCTTCGGCACGAGACCCACTTTCTGGGCCTCGCTCCTCGTCGCCGGCGTCGGCTTGCCCCTCTTGATCGTCCCCAATCTCGGCGCGGTGCTCGTCGGCATGGTGCTTGTCGGCATCGGGACGTTCTTCGCGCAAGCCTGCGCCACGGGCTTTGTCGGCCGCGCGGCGACATCCGACCGCGGGTCGGCGAGCGGCCTCTATCTGGCGAGCTACTTTTTCGGCGGCCTCATCGGCAGCGCGGTGCTCGGCGTGATCTTCGACATGTTCGGCTGGACGGCTTGCGTCGCCGGTATCGGCATCTCGCTGGTCGTCGCCGCCCTGCTCGCCTTCTCGCTCAAGACGCCGCTCGCCCCGGAAGTTTGACCTTCCGCAGCCGATTCCTCGCGAGCGCGAGCGCTTCCTTGATCTGCCGCAAAGCCCACGGTGGCGGTTCGGCCTTAGCCTTCAGCCTGGGCCGAGGGGTCGTCTCCTTCGTTTGCGTCGTCCCCCTCTGCCCCGGCGGTCCGATCCGATCGGGCGAACGCGAGGATCGTGGACCGCCGCGTGATTTCCGTCGCGCCTACCCTTCAGCCGGGTGGGCAGCCTATCAAAAGAGAAGCCCGGCCTTCGCCGGGCTTCTTCTTTGCGTCCGCGGGCGACGGCCAAGCCGTCCTAAAATGGCTCCCGCATTAACCCTTTTCTAAGCGGATCAGAGTGAGATGGGCACGTACCCGAGTGGAGTACCTAGTAAGCGTAGAGGGAATCAGTCATGCGCACCATCATTGCTCTTGCGGTCATCGCCGCGACCTTCGCCCTGGGCGGTTGCTTCCATCACGACCAGGCGACCTACGTCACCGAGCTTCCGCCGGCAGCCGTACCCTACAAATAAGCCTTCCACAGACCGGTCGCGGCCATCGGCTTGAGCGCCCGAGAGGGCGTGAGATCTGCCGTGCCGGCTGGGAAGACGAGAGTATTGCGTAGAAGAAGCCCGGCCTCAGCGCCGGGCCTTTTTCTTAACAGCGATAAACGTCTCGGGCGGAACCGTGGCCCCTCGAGAGCGTTTTCGAGGCAGACGTCCAGGGTTTGACTCAAAATCGGAATTGATGCGGACGATCGGACGTCTGTCGCGCCTCACGAGTCACCGCGCGAGGATGAATATGCCTTTTGAACCCAAACCTTCGCAGGGGGACAGGTTGAAGCTTCCAGCCTCAAGCTGGTGGATCCCCTCTTTGACGGCTTTGGTCGTGGCCCTGGCCGTCATCACGGCTCTTGCTTAGGCTAGCTCTGGGATCAGAACGCACCGTGGGTGCACGAATTGACCCAGACGAGCAGCAACACCGCTGCGCCGAATGCGCCAAAGGCGACGAACGCATTGAGCCAGCCCCGCCTACGGAGCACGGCGGTGATGTCGTGCTGATCGGAAACGGAATGCACCCAGACGATGTCGAGCCAAAGCACGGCGAGCAAAAAGCCGAAGGCCGCGGCGAGAAGCTGAATTGCCGACACGCTGGTGCAGGTCTCCACCTTCGCCTCCCCTATTCAGCCGCGAGCTTCCGCGGATCCTTGCCGACCGTCTCCGGCGCCTCGCCCGGCTCGAACGCCGTCGCAGGCTCTGCATCAGGCCGGGGCTCGTGCAGGATCACGCCCTCGAGCGGATCGAACGGCTCGAGCCAGGCTTGCGCCTCGAGCGCCCTGGCCGTATCGGCGTAGCCCGCCTCCCACCGTCCACGGATGCCCGCGGGCGAGAAGTCGATGTCCTTGACGTGACTTTCGTTGTCGAGGCGCGGCGCCAGCAGCCTGACCACGTGCATGTGCGTGCGGCAGCCATAGCCTGCGAGCTCCTGCACCATGGAGTTCTTGCGCGACTCGTCCGGCACATATTTGAGGAGCTCGGTGATGACGTGGCGCAAGCGGTGCGCCTCGCGCTGACGCACGATGTGGTTGGCGATCCGGCTCGAATACTGGATGTCCTTGTGGCGGTGCAGCGTCTCCCAGATCGTCGTGGGCTCCGGCCCCGTCGGGTTCCACAGATGCACGGCAAAGATCAGACTGTTGCGGCGCGGTCTGTCCTCGAAGATGCGCTCGGCCGGCGTGTTGGAGAGGATGCCGCCGTCCCAGTAGAGCTCGCCGTCGATGCGCACAGCGGGAAATGCCGGCGGCAGCGCGCCGGAGGCCATGATGTGGTCCACGGTCAGCGTCATGTCGCGGCAATCGAAATAGTGCATCACGCTGGTCCGCACATTGGCGGCGCCCACCGTGAGCCGCACCTTGGCCTTGCCGAGCAGGTTGAAGTTGACCAGCTCTTGGAGCGTGGCACGTAGCGGTGCCGTCGAGTAGTAGCCGGCATTGTCGGCCCCGAGCTGCACATGCGCGCCGAGAAAGGCGCGGGTTTGCGGCTCGAAGAATCCGGAGATGCCGTTCGTGATCGTCATCCACGACGCCAGCGCATCGGCGGCCCCGCCCCAGGCGGGAAACGCGCCCCAGAAATCCGCGGCCTCGACGCGCTTCCAGAAATCCCTGAGCCGCGGCAGCCGATCCTCGGGCTCGTTGCCGGCGATGATGCTCGCGTTGATCGCTCCGATCGACGTGCCGACGATCCAGTCGGGCTCGATGCCCGCCTCGTGCAGCGCCTGGTACACGCCGACCTGATAGGCGCCGAGCGCCCCGCCGCCTTGCAGCACGAGCACCACTTGCCCGTTATTGTCGTCGCGGATCTCGTTGACCGCATCGAGGGATGACAGACGTTTTGCCGGGGCCATGGTCGCCTCCTAGTGCGCGGTCCAGCCGCCGTCGGCGGCGATGGTGGTGCCGGTGATGGAGGCGGCGGCGTCCGAGGTGAGGAACACGGCGATGCCGCCGAGCTCATCGGTGGTGGCGAAGCGCTTGTTGGGCTGCTGCGCCAGCAGCACGTTGCGGATCACCTCCTCGCGCGGGATGCCGTGGACCTTGGCTTGGTCTGCGATCTGCGCCTCGACCAACGGCGTGTACACATAGCCCGGGCAGATTGCGTTGCAGGTGATGCCCTGTTCCGCCACCTCGAGCGCCGTCACTTTGGTCAGGCCGAGCATGCCGTGCTTGGCCGCCACGTAAGCGGACTTGAACGGCGAGCCCACGAGGCCATGCGCCGAGGCGATGTTGATGATGCGGCCCCAGCCTTTGCCGATCATGCCCGGCAGAGCAAGCCGCGTGGTATGAAAGGCGGAGCTGAGATTGATGGCGATGATGGCGTCCCACTTGGCGACCGGAAACTCCTGCAACGGCGCCACGTATTGGATGCCGGCATTGTTGACCAGGACGTCGACGGCGCCAAACTTGCCGCACACCATCTCGAACATCCCGGCGATCGACTGCGGGTCGGACATATCCGCCCCGGAATAGGCCACGGGAACACCGAACTCGGATTCGATAGCGGCTTTTTCCGCCTCGATCTCCTCCGGCTTGCCGAAGCCGTTGAGGACGACGCCCGAGCCCGCATCCGCAAGTGCCCGGGCGATGCCGAGGCCGATGCCGCTGGTCGAACCCGTGACCAGGGAAAGCTTCCCCTTGAGCGGCTTTGTCACGGCGGCCGCGCTCTTCGTCATGGTAAGGTTCATGGACGGCTTCCTTCCGGCTGCTGGGTATGAATGTCGATAGCACCCAAGCGTTGTTGAGAAGATGATGCCGCGCCTGACATTTAAGGGAAAATGCCCGTTAGCTACGGAGTCCATAGGAATGCGCTATGGGCACCTTCCCGACGTCAGGCAACCGGCCAAATCTACCGCGACCGCCAGATCACGTCCGCTCAATTGTTGGGGAGCTTACGCAAGGCTCTCGACGCATCGCACGCTTCGAGCGTACAAATGTCGCCGGGCACAATGGAACCGAGCGTTTCGCGACGATGGCGGCCTTTAAGGTGGAGCATTGTGGCGGCAGGCGCCGGGGCATGCGGGTTTCCACCCCACCTCTGTTTGCAACACACATGGTTTGAGTGGCGGAGCAGCCCGGATGGAAATGCACCAAATCCGTTACTTCCTTGCCGTGGCGCGCACGCTCAACTTCACGCGCGCCGCTGAGGAGTGCAACGTCGCCCAGCCGTCGCTGACCCGCGCCATCCGCCAGCTCGAGGGCGAGCTCGGTGGCGACCTGTTCCGGCGCGAGCGCCCGCACGCCCAACTGACCGAGCTCGGCAACCGCATGCTGCCCCTGCTCCGGCAATGCTACGAAAGCGCACTCAGCGCCCGCGCCCTCGCCCAAGCGATCAAGAAGGGCGAAGTCGGCTCGCTCCGGCTCGCGATCTCAAGCTCCATCGATCCCGCCCTCGTCACCCCCCACGTGGTGGAGCTTGGCAAGCTGTTCACCGGGCTCGACCTCAAGCTGTTGCGGGGCAACGGCAGCGAGGTTCTGGAGTACCTCAAGAAGGGCGAGGCCGAGCTCGGCCTTGCGGGCCCGGTTGGCGACGACTGGGACCGGCTCGACAGCTGGCCGTTGCTCACCGAGTGCTTCCAGCTCGCCGTCGCCGCCACCCATACCCTCGCCAAAGTCGTGCCTATCGAGCTCGACGATTTGCGCCAGGAGCGCATGATGGTGCGCACCTATTGCGAGACCACCCAATCCCTGCTCGAGCTCTTGCGCGCCCGCGACTTCGACGTCACGCGGTTTCACGAGGTGAGCGCCGAGGCGGACCTCGTCTCGCTGCTCGAGGCGGGCTTCGGCGTCGCGTTCGTCCCGCCCAGCACGCAGAGCCCGCCGACCTTGGTCCGCACGGCCGTGAACGGGATCGAGATCGACCGCACGATCTACCTCTATGGCGTCGCGGGACGTCAGCGCACGCCCGTGGCCTCGGCCTTGATGAAGATGTTGCGCGCGTATGACTGGGAGCGGCTCGCCGCTTAGCCCGCGTTCTTGATGGCGGCCAGCAGATCCTCAATCGTCATGCGCTTGCGGTAATCGGGATCGACGAACCGCGCCTTGACCAGACCATCGGAACCAACGACGAAGGTTGCGGGGATGGGCAAGAGCCATGTGTCGCTCCCTTGGGACGGGGCGACGTCCCAGCCGGCTTGGGTCATCATCTCCTGCATCTCGGCGCCGACCCAGAATGCGAGATTTAGGGACAGCGCGTAGCCGTTCTCGAAATCGGTGAGGACCGGAAACGCCGCACCCGATTCCGACTTGAGCTCCGCCGTATAGTGCTGGCGGTCGGGAATGATCGCGGCGATCTGGCCGCCGGCGGCCACGACCTGATCCTGCGCTTCGGCAAGCGCCTTGGTGTTGATGCGGCAGTAAGGACACCAATGGCCCCGGTGGAAGGTGATGGCCACCGGCCCGTCTTTGATGAGGTTTTCGAGGGTAACGAGCCGGCCGCTTTCGTCGGGCATCACGAAGTCCGGCATGGGCTCGCCGGGTTTCGGCGAATCCTCGCCGACCTCGTGCTCCCGAAGCCGGTCGACCAACTTGTCGACGGACTCCTGGAAGATCTCGCCCATCTCCCGCACCGCGTCGGCAAACGCCTGGAGCCGGTCGGCCAGAGGCGCATCCATGTCACGCGACCGGACGTAGGCTTCCTCGAGCCTCTCCGACAGCGATGGTGCCGTCATGTCCAACTCCTGGTGCTGCCCCGGCAGGGCGTGCCCCCGCGCAAATTCCTCATGGTTTGAAATATCATTTGCCGGGAACTCTGGGTAGCCACTGCTTGTGCCGTTCGGGCACTCACGACGGCCCTATCCTTGCGCCTTGGCCTGCCGCAGCGCCGCCATGAGGTCTTCCTCGGCCATGCGCTTGCGGTAGTCGGGGTCGATGAACCGCGCCACGACGCGGCCGTCGCGCGCCACCACGAAGGTAGCCGGGATCGGCAGGATCCAGCTGTCATTGCCCTGGTAGCGCGGCAGGTCGCGTCCCGAAGCGCCCATCAAGGTCTGCAGCTCGTCGCCCACGTAGATCGCGAGATTGATGGAAAGCGCGTAGCCGTTGTCCATGTCGCAGAGGACCGGATAGCGCAAGCCCGCATCCGCTTTCAGAGCAGCGGCAAACTTCACGCGCTCCGGCACGATCGCGACGATGGAGGCGCCTTCCGCCACGATCTTCTCATGCAAGCCCCCGAGCACGCGCGTGTTGATGCGGCAATAGGGACACCAATGGCCGCGATGGAAAGTGATGACGACCGGCCCCTCGGCGAGCAGCGACATGAGCGTGACGGTGTGTCCGGTGTCGTCGGGGAGCGCAAACGGCGGCATGACATCGCCGGGCCCGGGCGCCAGGGCGCCGGCCTGGTGCGCCTTCAATCGCTCCACCATGCGGTCGACCGCCTCTTGCATCTCAGGCCGCAAGGCGCGCGAGACCTCGGCGAACGTTTCGAGCCGTTCGCCTAAGGATGCATCCATGTCGCGGCAGTAAAGGAAGGCCTCTTCGACGGTCGCGAAGGTCGGATGTTCCATGCACCGGCTCTCCTTGAGACTGCGGACAAGCGCCGAGATCCGAAGCGCTTTCTCCGTCTTGGGGCGGAGCCTACGGCGACCATGCCGCCCGCGCGGGCGCCGTTCCACTCAAGACCTTGTGAGGAGATATGACCCGCAATTGAACGCCGCGTCCAATAGCGTACGGCTATGGTTCCTGTCGGCCATCGGCAGTTCTGCGCCAGGCAAGGCTTTCTATCGATGCGGAATCCCGCGGAAATGCGCTGCCATGCGAGGCAATCGGGAGGAGACGAGATGTCCACGCTGATCAAAGGACTTGAAGCAGGGAGGGAGCTTGCCGAGCGCATCCCCTACAGTCTCGTGGCGCTGGTGGCGCGGATCGCCGCAGCAAGCGTGTTCTGGCGCTCAGGCCAGACCAAGGTGGATGGCTTCCTCCATATCAAGGACTCCACGTTTTTCCTGTTCCGCGAGGAGTACATGGTCCCGCTGCTGCCACCGGACGTCGCCGCTTATCTCACGACGATCGCGGAGCATGTCTTCTCGGTCTGTCTCATCGTCGGCCTCGCCTCGCGGCTGTCTGCGCTCGGCCTGATCTTCATGACGGCCGTCATCCAGATCTTCGTCTATCCGGAAGGGTGGCCGGACCACATCCTCTGGTTGGCTCTGCTGCTTCTCATACTGGCCCGCGGACCCGGCGCGTTTTCGCTCGACCATCTCATCTGGTCGCGCACGCAAAGCGTGCCGGCACCGGCGCGCTAGACGCGCAGGCGGAGCGAGAGCTTATGTGGTTGGCCGCTAGCCGCCGCGCTGAAGGCGCGCGAGCAGCGCGTGGCTGGGATAGCCGTCTGCGGGGAGCCCGTACTTGATCTGCATTTTGCGGATCGCATCGCGGGTCGAGGCGCCGATCACGCCGTCGATCTTGCCCACGTCGAAGCCTTGCTTGGCGAGGAGCGCCTGCACCTGCTTCGTCTCCGCCGCCGAGAACGGCTCGGGGTTGCCGGGTCGAAGCGGCGGCGCGCCGGCGAGCCGCGTGGCGTAATAGGCCGCCGTCGTCGAGTAGACGAGCGAGTTGTTCCAGTCGAGATAGACCTTGATGAAGTTAGGATAGGCGAGGAACGCAGGACCGTTGCGGCCCATGGGCAATAGCAACGACGTCGGTACGTTGTCGGCTGGCACCGCTTTGCCGTTCCGGTATTTGACCCCGTATCGCGACCAGAACAGACGCGGGCGCTGGATAGTCACGTCGGCCTGCTCCCAAGGCAGATTGTCAGGCACGATCACTTCTTCGAGCCAAGGCTGATTTGCCTGCCAGCCCTTCGATGAAATGTAGTTCGCGGCCGATGCGAGCGAATCCGGCGCGCTATGCACGAGATCCCGGTGCCCGTCCCCGTCGAAGTCCACGGCGTGCTCGAAATACGTCTTCGGCTGGAACTGGAACTGACCGACCTCGCCATGCGCCGGACCGCGCATCTGCCCCGGAGAGAGATCGCCGCGGTCGATCACCTTGAGCGCGTACATTAGCTGCTCCCGGAACTCGTCCGGACGGCGGCAGTCATAGCTCAAGGTGGCCAGCGACTGGATACTCGGCAGGTCGCCCATCACCTTGCCGAAATCCGTCTCGAGTCCCCAATAGGCGACCAGCACGGGCCCCGGCACGCCGTATTGCTGGTCGATCCGCTTGAACACCGAGGCGTATTTGTTGAGCAGCGATTTGCCGACTGCCATACGGTTGTTCGACACCATGCGGCCGGAGAACGTCAGGAAATCCTGGGCGAACACACCCTGGCGGCGGTCGTGGGCGATGGCCGTCGGATAGTAGGTGACGCCGTCGAGCGCCGCATGGACGGTCCGGGGCGAGATCCCCTCGGCGATCGCCTGCTGCTTAAAGCCTTCTAGCCATTGACCGAAACCGGCAGCGCTTGAACCACAGGCCGCAAACGCGCTGGCAGCCGAACCGAACAGCAGCGCCGCACAGAGGCCAGCGCGCGCTGTCATGAGAGTGACGCGGGTCATGGGGTGTCTAGCCATGCGCGCCACTGAACCCAGTCAGGGCGCATCCGTCAAGCCAAGAGGACGTCATACAGCCGGCCTACGGATCCCCTTTTTGATAGGTAGCCACCAGCTCGGCCTTCGCCAGGATATGACCTTTCATGGCGGCTTCGAGCTCGGCCTTGGTCATCGGCTTTGCGGGAAGCTTGGTGTCGAGCGCATAGAGCTTGTGGAAATAGCGGTGCCGGCCGATGGGCGGGCAAGGACCGCCATACCCGGTCCGCTTCCAGTCGTTGAGTCCGTCGGTAGCGCCGGCGGGCAGGCTGCTGTTGGCGCCCTCGGGCAGCGCGCTCGTGCCGGGAGAAAGATTGTAGACGACCCAATGCACCCAGACGCGCTTCGGCGCAGCCGGATCCGGCGCGTCGGGGTCGTCCAGGATGAGCGCCAAGCTCTTGGTCCCGTCAGGGACGCCGCCGATCATGAGCGGCGGCGAGATGTCCTCGCCTTCGCACGTATATTCGGCGGGTATCTTTCCGCCCGATTCGAACGCGGAAGATGTCAGCGTGAGAGACATGGCAGCGTGTGCCTCGGCAAAGAGAACGACATGAGCGGCGACCACGCCGGCCATGAGCCGCAAGACACATCCTGCGCGGGCGCCAAGCATCACCAAGCCTCAACGCGACAACGATGAAATCGTTGCCGCTAGTCCGTGTGAGGCGGCAGTTCCCCAATCCTCAACTTCTCCATCAGCGCGTTGATGCGCCGTGAAGCCTCGCGCCGGCTCAGCCCGTGCTGATATGCACCCGGCTCCCGCACCTCTTCAGCCAACGACTTGAGGTAGGAGGCCTGCGCCCCGGTCATCGGTTCCGCGCCGGGGGATTCACCGGGCGCCAATTGCTGGCTCTCCTGGTAAGCAGGAGCCCTCTTCTTCTGTTGCATTGCGGTATAGTCCTGAACCGTCCTTGGTGTTTCCCTTTGGGCGTCTTTTATAGACTCAAGTCTTACAGTAAGTTTTGAAAAGGGCAAGGATTAGGCGCAATTCGGCAAAGGTTTAGGCAGGTAAACAGACCGCCTAGAGATGAGGCGGCGGTCGCAAGCCGTCAACCTTGATAGCCCGGGGCACGCGGCCTGAGATTGATTCAGCGCAAAGCGCCGCCCATGTTGCAGGTGCGAAGGCCCAACGGCGGCACCTTCGGCCGGCGCGACGTGGTGAAGCAGGTAACGCTTTGAATCCTTAACTTGCTGTAAACCCTAATAAAAAGGGCACAAGACGCCTCTAAATGGCCTCTTGATGACCGCCTGCCAGCCGATCTTTTGCCTATTTGTTCCGTAGTTTACTGCACTGCACCAACGCGTGCGGCCGGCTCAATTCATCGCCGGCCACCAAAAAAACCTCCCAAACAATCTGGAAGTAAGGAGCACAACGCATGGTCAAAGTGCGAGCCAAGATGATTACGGTGGGGCTTCTGGGCGCCGCTCTAATGTTGCCTCTCAACGCCGCGATGGCGGACCAGGTCGGCCACGCCTCCTGGTATGCCCTCTCCTCCAAGACCGCGAGCGGCGAACGGATGAACCCGAACGCGCTGACAGCGGCGCACCGCTCGCTGCCCTTCGGCACGAAGGTTCTGGTCGAGAATCTCAACAACGGCCGGTCCGTGGTCGTGCGAATCAATGACCGCGGCCCGTTCGTCGGCGGCCGTATCATCGACGTGTCGAAGGCGGCAGCCGCCCAGATCGGCATGCTTCAGTCCGGGACCGCCAACGTGCGGATCACCCCGGTCGGCGGCGGCGCTCTCGGCGCCCTCGGCAAGAGGTAGGCTGTCACCACAAGGCCATGTGGAGGGACCACCAAGCTGCGCCCCTGACACGCAAGCCTTTGAGGCAATTTGGTTTTGCACCCTCACGGGTGCTGACCTGAAGGACTAGGAAACGCCGGGCCGAGAGCCCGGCGTTTTCATTCTCGCCCGTCTTCCCGCACCACCCTGCCGAACGGCGAACACCCCCGCCGCACCAAGATCCGCATCGCGCCGCAAGAACGTTGGCGACCGTTGCACGGATGCGCTAGGCAGCGACCCCGAAAGGCTCCATAGTCTTGCTATTGGTGGCTTGAGGCGCCGAATCCCAAAGCGGGCGTGGTGACACATTAGTAACCAATAAAGTACAAGATTCGCAGGGGCTTAGGAGGCCCCGCCCCAACGGAGTCGCCCTAAAATGTCTTCCCTCCCCGCTCGCTGCAAAGCCCTTCCGGTCGCGGCATTCTGTATGGCCGCGTCCCTGGCGCTGGTCGCCTTCGAAAGTGCCGTCGCGCAGCAGCCAGGCTCCGACGGGACCACGCAGAACGGCCCCAACGGCCCTCATCGTGGCCCGGCGATCGGCGGTACCTCGCTGACCCTGAGCGATATCTGGGGCCCGGCAAAAATGCCGCCGTCCCCGAGAGATTTCGGGCCGCATTTCGACTATCAGCCCCAGGACACGCTGAACGGCGTCCCGAACCACGCGCCCTACCCCAATTAGGGCGCGCACACCTACCCGGAACAATTCGGCCCCCCGCGCATGCGCGCGTGGGTATATGGGTCTTGCGCAAAACAGCCTCACGCCCCTAGAGTGAGGCGCTTTGCGGGCAGACTGCGAACCCGGGTGGAGACTGGCCGCGTACGCTCCTTGGGAAGCGGCGTGGTTTCTTTCCCGTTTCCTAGACTTGCCTGATTTTCCGTGCGTTTTGCGCGGACCATTTGGAGGGGGAAAGGAGCTTCCCATGCGTCAGACCGGGACGGTCAAATTCTTCAATCATTCGCGGGGGTTCGGCTTTATCACGCCGGACGATGGCGGCAAGGATGTGTTTCTTCACATCTCCGCGCTCCAGCGCTCGGGTCTTCCGGCGCTGGACGAAGGAGCGCGTGTCTCGTTTGAGACCGAACCAGACCGTCGGGGCAAAGGCCCCCAAGCCATCAACGTGCAGCTCGGCGAATAGATCATCCACACAATCGAAGATTTCCACCCGCTGCGATAGTGGCGTCGTTTGACGCTGCTATCTCAGCGGGGTTTTTTTGATGAGCGGCGGTGAAGGGCAAGACCAGAGACGCTAGGCTGTAACCGTGGAGGCATCACGCACGTCAGAACGCACGCTCGAGAGTGTGCTCGACCGTCTTGCCGAGGGACGCGCGGCCGCACGCGAGAGGCTTTTCCAGCTCCTCGCCATCCCCAGCATCTCGACCGATCCCGCCTATCACGAGCCGTGCCTTCAAGCTGCGGACTGGTGCGCCAGCGCCTTGCGCGAGATCGGCTTCACCGCGCGCGTCGAACCGACCGGCGGCAAGCCGATGGTGGTCGCTCATTGGCGCGGCACCGATCCCGGATCGCGCCCCCACGTCCTGTTCTACGGTCACTATGACGTGCAGCCGCCCGAGCCGCTCGAGGCATGGACCGCGCCGCCCTTCGAGGCGCAGCTCGTCGAGGATCCAAAACACGGCCAAGTCATCGTCGCGCGCGGCGCGTCCGATGACAAAGGCCAGGTGATGACCTTCTTCGAGGCGTGCCGCGCGTGGCACGCCGCCCATGGCGCGCTCCCCGTCGACGTCACCGTCCTGCTCGAAGGCGAGGAGGAATCCGGCAGCCCGAGTCTTGCGCCGTTCCTGGCCGCGCACGGCGACGAGGTGAAGGCGGACATCGCGCTCGTTTGCGACACGGGCCAATGGGATCCGGAAACCCCGGCCATCACGGCTTTCTTGCGCGGCCTCGCCTTCTCGGAGATCACCGTCACCGGTCCCTCGCGCGATCTCCATTCCGGGATCTATGGCGGTCCGGCGTTGAATCCCATCCGCGTTCTCGCCGAGATCATCGCCGGCCTGCACGACGCGGAGGGCCGCGTCACGATTCCCGGCTTCTACGATGACGTCCGCGAGCCGTCGCCCGAGCAGCGCGCGGCATGGCGCGAGCTCGGCTTCGCCACGGAGGAATTTCTCGGCGAGGTGGGCTTGCGCGAGCCCGCTGGCGAAAAGGACCGAAGCGTGCTCGAGCAGCTATGGTCGCGCCCGACCGTCGAGGTGAACGGCATCATCGGCGGCTATACGGGACCCGGCACCAAGACGGTGATCCCGTCGCAAGCGAGCGCCAAGCTCTCCTTCCGCCTCGTCCCCAACCAGGACCCGCAAGAAATTCTCGACGGCCTCCATCGCTTCATCGCCGAGCGCCTCCCGGCCGATGCAAGCGTGACGTACGCGGGTGAAGGCGGATCGCCCGCGGTCGGCTTCGACACCGAGGCGCCCGCCTTTCGCGCCGCCGCCCACGCGCTCGCGGCAGAATGGGGCAAAGCGCCCGTGATCGCCGGCTGCGGCGCCTCCATTCCCATCGTGGAATTGTTCCGCACGCGGCTCGGCATGGACGCGCTTCTCATCGGCTTCGCACTCGACGACGACCGCATTCATTCGCCGAACGAGAAGTATAACCTCGCGAGCTTCGAGAAGGGCGCGCGCAGTTGGGCGCGCATTCTTGCCGCGCTCGCCGACACGCATGCCGGAGTTTAGGCACACTGCTACTGCGCTCGCCGTGTGCGGCGCGCTGTTCATCGCCGGCCGCGCGGTGGCCTACGATGCGCCGCATGTGGTCCACCACGCGAAACCCGGAGACTTCGATTACTACGTCCTCGTGCTCGGCTGGTCCCCCGCCTACTGCCTGAGAGAAGGGGACGACCGCGACGATCCGCAATGCGAGACGACGCGATCACACGATTTCGTGCTGCATGGGCTCTGGCCGCAATACGACAAAGGATGGCCCATTGACTGCTACGACGGCAAGCGGCCTTGGGTGCCGTCGCAAGTGATTGGCGAAATGCGCGACCTCATGCCGAACAAGGCGCTCATCATCCACGAGTACACGACACACGGCACATGCGCAGGCCTCAGTCCCGAGAAGTATTACGCGGACGCCCGCGCACTTTACGAGCGGGTGAACGTGCCGGCCGGTTTCGACGACCCGAAAGCCCAACGCTTCCTCTCGCCCGAGACGATCGAAGCGGAGTTCCTTGCCGCCAATGATTGGCTTCAGCCCGATATGATCGCGGTGACCTGCCGGCGCGGGAACCTGTTCGACGTCAGGGTCTGCTTCAGCCGCGACCTCCGCCCGCAAGCCTGCGGCGCGAACGAACAGCAAAACCGGCTCTGCCCGCTTGGGCGGATTACCGTACCGGTGCCTTAGAAGCGGTAGATCACCGAGCCGCGGAATGTGTTGGCGGTCGGGTCGTAGGTGACCTTACCGCCCGGATACGACTCCGTATCGGAGCCAAAATCGGTGAACTGGTAGTCCAGCCGCGCGCTCCAATTCTGATCGAACGCGTACTCGGCGCCGCCGCCCGCGCTCCAGCCGAAGAACGTGTTCTCGCGGAACGCGCCGCCGGGGCCGCTGATGGGCAGGTCTGCATCCGCCCAAGCGCCGCCGAACGTTCCGAACAGAAGCAGGTTCGGCAGGATGGTGTAGCCGGCGCGCAAGCGTATATCCGCCATCGTATCGAAGCCGGGACTGGCCTTGTTGAGGCCGCCGTTGAAACTCTTGTCGCCGCTGATATCGGCGGCCATGAAGTCGCCTTCGACGCCGATGACGAACGGGCCATGCTGCCAGCTATAGCCGCCGATGACGCCGCCGAGCACGCCGCTCGAATCGACCGAACCTGGAGACGCCGGCGCGAGATCGTAGCTCACCCACGATCCGCCGACCGTGCCGCCGAGATACCAGCCTTCGAACACGTCTTGGGGCGGGACCGGCGTCGCGTCGTAATAGGGCGCGGCCCCGTAAAGATCGGCACTCAACACTGGGCTTGAGACCGTGGCGCCGGCCGTCAGCGCGGCGCCAATAACGACTGCCTGGAACCATCGCGTACGCATACAGACTCCCTCACGATTGGGGGCCCTGGTCCGTTCGCCGCGCAGCAAGAGAAAACATGGACCAAGCGCCACGGCCCCAAGGTAGTGCCCTACCCTTACCGAGCGTTAACGACGAACCGGGGCGAAACTGGGCAGGGTAAGCGGCGGGTTAATGACGATCCCAAGGCGGGACCCGAGCCGGGCTCAGCTGGCGCGAAACAGGGCGACGCAACCCTCGCGCTCGATCTCCACGCTCCCAAAACGCTGCCGGAGACCTTCGGACAGAGCCTCGATATCGTCGGCGCGATTGTTGAACACGCCCTTCGCATTATAGAGGTCGAGCAGAGCCCGCGCGGCACCGTTCGCGGCCACGCCGCGGCCGAGAATCGTTGCGCCGAACAAGACCGCCCCCTCCGCCATCAGCGGCTTCAGGTGATCGAGCGCCACAAGTTTCTCACGCATGCTGCCGGGCAGGCAGTGCAGCACATAGGTCAGGCCCACCGAATTGAACGGCGCCAGACCCGGCTCGATTGGGGCGAGCAGATTCGCTTGGCGGACGGCGGGCCGGAACCGGGCGAGCCGCCGGCTGGCACGGACCAGGCAATGCTCGTTGATGTCGAGTAAGACGAGCCGGTCGAATGCGGCGCGGCCGGCGCGATCGATGAACAGACCCGTTCCTGCCCCGGCCTCGAGATGATTGGCCGACAGATTGGCGTCATAGAGCCCGATCAGCCGCGAGGTGGGACACCGCCAGGCGAACCGGTTGGAGAGCCCATGCACCACGAGGTCGTAAACGGCGAGAGCTGAGGGCGTGTAGACCGCATGCGCTCGCGCGATTGCCGCCGCATCGAACGGGCTGCCTTCTATGTGTCGCGGTGTGTCGGCCATGGCGCCTGCATATGCCATCGCACCGGCAGCAAAAAAAGGGCGCCGAATTGGCGCCCTTTTAGGTGGGAAGTGCTTTTGGGGAAGTTATTAGGCTCTAGAACGATGCGGACAGCGTTCCCACGACCCGCGCAGTCGCAGTTGTCCCGCGACGCCGGTGTAGCACAGCGCAACCATTCGCAGCTCAAATCCGTATCCCAGTAGCGGACGTCCACCGACCAGTTGTCCATGAAGCCGAGGGTCAAACCGGCATTCCAGTAAGTGTAATTCGGCTGATCTCTGAATCCACTGCCAGCCGATCAAAGCCGCTGACGCTGGGCGTGAAGATCCACCACTTGTTCGCGAAGTCGTACGAGCCGGTCAGCTCGAGAGCGTCCGCATCGCCCGTATCGCCTGAAAAATTCAGGCGACCAGTAGTTCGCGATGCCGAGAGTCACGGAATTGCCGAATTTATGCGAGGCGGCCGTCTTCAACTCGAAATAGTCGAAGTTTCCGCCCGGATCGAAGGCCCCCGGATAGGTGTAGTAGAGGCCGGCGATATCGAAGTCGATGCCCTGCCACGACGGGGTGATGCCGGCGTAGTAGTCGATCTCGAGCGGAGCAAGCTGCTGGAAGGCCCCATTGCCGCCGAAATCAAGGCTCGAGCTCCAGATGCCCGCGTAGAAGATGCCATAGGTGGCATCGAACTCGCCCTGAATCGCCGGATTTCGATTGCGTCTGCGAAATACCGCGGAACACGTAATCCGTGGTCAGGGTCGCCGAACCCGAAAGTGTGAGCTTTTTGTCGTCTGCGTGTGCCGGAAGAGCCGTCCCCGCGATAAGAGCCGCGCTCAAAATTCCAAGTCCTAACGTCCCCACTTCCGTGCGCCGAGCCATTGTCAGTCTCCTGCTTTTTTTCGCCTGTCCCTGCGATATGATTCGTTGGTCAGGAAGAAGCCCCCGATGCGTGCTCGCGGTGCAACGTCCCCCGTCGCATTGACAATAATCAGCACCCCCCTTGAAGCAACGAAAAAGCAGGGGTTTTTGAAAACAACTGGGCCAGTGTGACTATTCTGCAATGGTTCAAGCTCTTTGATGCCACATTGGGCTCGGCGCAATTCATGCGCCGCACAAATACTCAATCGAGATGCACAGAAGACGGGCAAACTGCCTAAAGTCGCGGCGAAAGCAAATCTGCGCACCGAATTCATAGGCTTGGCAGGACCGCCTCTCACAGGCTGTGCGATCGGCCCACTGCGCCTTGTGGCGACTCGTGGCCTCCCCTAGAGTGCCGTTTCGCCGCCGCGAGACGCTTGACATTTCGATTCGCCCCCTTCCCACAGGCCCAAAATGGCTGAGCACGACACTGCCGCCGCGACCGTGCTCGTGACCGGCGCAAGCCGCCGGCTCGGCCGCGCCATGGCCCTTGACCTGGCCCAAAGTGGGTGGCGCGTCGGGGTCCACTATCACGCCTCGGCGGCGGCCGCCTCGGGCGTGGTCGACGAGATCGAGGCCATGGGCGGCCACGCGGCGGCGCTCGACGCCGATCTCTTCAGGCTCGAAGACCTTGCGCCTCTGATCGAGGCCTGCGTCGAGCGTCTCGGGACCCCCACCTGCCTCATCAACAATGCCGCCTGTTTTGAGTGGGATTCGCTGGACTCGCTCACTCCCGAGAGCTGGGCGATGCATCTCGACGTCAATCTGCGCGCCCCGGTTTTCCTGACCCAGGCCTTCGCCAGGGCCCTGCCCGCGCACGTTTCGGGCAATGTGATCAACGTCATCGATCAGAAAGTGTGGCGCCTCAACCCAGACTACTTCTCGTACACGATCGCCAAGTCGGCCCTGTGGACCGCGACTCAGACCCTTGCCCAGGCGCTCGCACCGAGAATCAGGGTCAATGCCATCGCCCCCGGGCCGGTGCTGCCGGCCCGCGACCAGACCGAAGCCGAGTTCGCCGCGGAATGCCGGTCCACGCTCCTGAAACGCGTGGTTTCCATGGACGACGTCACGGGCGCCGTCCGATTCCTGCTGGAGACCCCCTCGATCACCGGCCAGATGATCGCGCTCGATGGGGGCCAGCACCTGGCCTGGAGCGGGGCTTGACCGCGCGGCGGCCCTTGAATGCCGCCGCCCTTAGACCTTACCTTCGCTTGAGGTGTCGCGCATGCTCTGCCGCATCGCGCCAAAACCCCATGATCCCATGCCCTTAGAAGACCCCGACAGCGCCCCCGCCTCGATCGTTTCGCGCGCCCGCAAGGCTTTGCTGGGCACCGAAACAGGCGCGGCCGTGATCGCCCGCTACGCCAAGACGGCGCCCGCGGGTCCCGGCGTCTACCGCATGTTCGATACGGACGGCCAAGTGCTCTATGTGGGCAAGGCGCGCCACCTCAAGAAGCGCGTGCAGAGTTACGCGCGGGGTTCCGGGCATAACAACAGAATTGCCCGCATGATCGCGGACACCGCGAGCATGGAGTTCGTCACCACCAAGACCGAGATCGAGGCGCTGCTGCTCGAGGCGAACCTCATCAAGCAGCTCAAGCCCCGCTTCAACGTGGTGCTCCGGGACGACAAGTCCTTCCCCTTCATCCTGATCGCCCGCGACCATCCGATCCCGCAGATCTTGAAGCACCGCGGCGCGCGGAATCGCAAAGGCGACTATTTCGGTCCCTTCGCGTCCGCCGGCGCGGTCGGCCGCACCATCAACACGCTGCAACGCGCCTTCCTGCTGCGCTCCTGCTCCGACTCCTACTACGAGACCCGCGTGCGCCCGTGCCTGCTCTACCAGATCAAACGCTGCAGCGCGCCGTGCACCGGCGAGATCTCGGTGGAGGAGTACGGCGCGCTGGTCGACGAGGCGCTTGCCTTCCTGCGCGGCGAGAGCGACGAGGTGAAGCACAGGCTCCACGCGCTGATGAACGAGGCGAGCGCCAATCAGGACTACGAGCGCGCGGCGAACTTCCGCGATCGGCTGACGGCGCTCAGCCACATCCAGTCGCGCCAAGGCATCAACCCGCACACGGTGAAGGAGGCGGACGTGTTCGCCGCCCACCAGGACGCAGGCCAGACCTGCATCCAGGTGTTCTTCTTCCGGAGCGGCAACAACTGGGGCAACCGCGCCTACTTCCCGCGCGCCGACAAGGCGCTTCCCGCCGAGGAGGTGCTGGAGGCCTTCATCGCCCAGTTCTACGACGACAAGCCGCCGCCGAAGCTCATCCTGCTATCGCACGAGATCGCCGGGCGCCGCCTCCTCTCCGAAGCGTTGTCATTGAAGGCCGGGCACAAGGTCACCGTGACCACGCCGCAACGCGGCGAGAAGCGGGAGCTCGTGGACCATGCGCTCGTCAATGCCCGCGAGGCGCTGGCGCGCCGTCTTGCCGAGCATGCCTCGCAGGCGGCGATCTTCGCCCGCGTCGCCGAGGTGCTCGATCTCGACGAGGCGCCCGAGCGCATCGAGGTCTACGACAACAGCCATATTTCCGGCACGAACCCCGTGGGCGCCATGATCGTCGCCGGCCCCGAAGGCTTCATCAAAGCGCAGTATCGCAAGTTCAATATGAAGGGCGAGGATCTCGCGCCCGGCGACGACTACGCCATGATGCGCGAGATGCTAAACCGGCGCTTCAGCCGCCTGGTCAAGGAGCGGGACAAGGACCAGGGCAATGGCTGGGCGGCGCCGGACCTGGTGCTGATCGACGGCGGCCCGGGGCAATTGTCGGCGGCCCAGGAGGTCCTGGACGAGCTCGGTTTGGCCGAAATCAGGATCGCCGCGGTCGCCAAGGGACCCGACCGCAATGCCGGCCGCGAGCGAATCTATCTTAAGGGAAAGGAGCCTTTGCTCTTGGAACCTCGCGACCCTGTGCTTTACTGCATCCAGACGCTCCGGGACGAGGCCCACCGCTTTGCCATCGGCGCCCACCGCGCGCGGCGCAAGAAGGGCATCACCGCCTCGCCGCTCGACGAGGTGCCGGGCATCGGGCCGGCGCGGAAGCGCGCGCTGCTCAAGCATTTCGGCTCGGCCAAGGCGGTGAGCCGCGCCGGCATCGCCGATCTGGAGAGCGTTGGCGGCATCAGCGCGCAAATGGCAAAGACGATCTATGATTACTTTCATGAGCGCGGATAGTTGGACGGACGCTCGAACATGACGCACCAAGGATACGCAGAGCGGCACGCCCCGAAGGGCCGGTTCGGCAGCCTGCCGAACATCCTCACCTATGGGCGCATCCTCGCCATCCCCGCGCTCGTCGCCTGCTTCTTCGTGGCGGCCGATTGGGGCCATTGGCTCGCCATGTGGATCTTCATCGCCGCGGGCGTCAGCGACTTCCTCGACGGCTATCTCGCCCGCGCCTGGCAGCAGCAAAGCGCCATCGGCAAGATGCTCGATCCCATCGCCGACAAGCTGATCGTCGCCGCGGCGCTGCTCATGCTCGCCGCCGACCAGACCATCGCCGGCTGGTCGCTGTGGGCCGGCGTCATCATCCTGTGCCGCGAGATCCTCGTCTCCGGCTTGCGCGAGTTCCTCGGACAGCTTGCGGTCGGCGTGCCGGTCACGGCGCTGGCGAAATGGAAGACCGTGGTGCAGATGGTCGCCATCGGCTTTTTGCTGGCGGGTTCGGCCGGCGACAAGATCTGGCCGTACACGACGCTGTTCGGATTGAGCCTGCTGTGGATCGCCGCGATCCTCACGCTCTACACCGGCTACGATTATCTGAAGGCCACGTTCCGCCACGTGATGACCGAGGAGGAGTAATGCGTCTCCTCTATTTCGCCTGGGTCAAGGAGAAGACCGGCATCGCCGCCGAGGACGTGGACGTGCCCCGTGACGTCGCCACGGTTTCCGAGCTGATCGCCTGGCTGAAGACGCGCGGGCCGGAGTTCGCCAACGCCTTCGACCGCGCCGAGGTGATCCGCGCGGCCATCGACCAAAGCCACGCGCGCCACGACGCGAAGATCGGCGGCGCACACGAGATCGCCTTCTTCCCGCCGGTCACCGGAGGCTGATGTGATCCGCGTCCAGACGCACGACTTCGACATCGGCGCCGAGATCGAAGCGCTGAAAGCGAAGCGCACGGATATCGGCGCCATCGTCACCTTCACCGGCACGGTGCGCGACCAAGACGGAACCATCGGCGAGATGACGCTCGAGCATTATCCCGGCATGACGGAAGCCGAGCTCGCGCGCATCGAGCGGGAAGCGCAGACACGCTGGCCGCTGCAAGCGAGCCTCGTCGTGCATCGCACCGGCACGTTGAAGCCCGGCGACAATATCGTGCTGGTCATCACCGCATCGGCCCATCGCGATGCGGCTTTCGAGGCGGCAAAGTTCTTGATGGACTACCTCAAGACATCCGCGCCGTTCTGGAAGCGCGAGTCAGGTCCGCAAGGAAGCCGCTGGGTCGAGGCGAAGGCGGACGACGAAGCGGCGCGCATCCGCTGGTCGCCGCGCAAGGACGCCGCCGAGTAGCCACAAATCACGATGAACGTTCAGCCGCCGTCCCCGTTCTAGACGGTGCCCTCACAGCTGCGCAGGTTTCTCAGTGCTAAGCCGCCCAAAGCAAAGCACGCAGGTCACCGTCGGGATCCTGTCGATATTGGCTGTTGCAGCTTTGGCCGTGCTGCTCGGCTGGCTGGCGGTCCAGTTCACCGCCGAGCTTACGAGGGCATTTGAAGTCATTGCCGACATTGTCGGCTGGATACTCCTGCCGCTGCGCGTCTAGCAGAACGGTTTTCGGCCCAATCCCACCGATTCTCGGAACAATTGGCGGTTAGAGTCGTTTAATCTCGGGCAACTAAACTTACATCCCCGTACCCCCCTGGAAGCGGGAATAGGAGCTTCAAATGATTAAGCATGCGATGCTGGCGATAAGCTTTTCGATCGTCCTGGCCTCGGCCGGGTCGGCCGCGTCCTTGTCTCCAGCGCTACTCAAGCAGAGCGCAAACTCCGACCTTATCCAGGTCAAGAGCCGCGGGCACCATGGACACCGCGGCCACGCTCACCACCGCCACTACAACGCCCACCGCAACTACAACCATCACCGCCACTACAATCGTCACTACAACTACAACCGCCACCACCACTATCGTGGCCGGTATTGGTATGGCGGTCGGTCTTGGGGTCGCCGCTATTACTATCGTCCCTACTACTGGCAGACATGGGGCTGCATCCGCGTCGGCCCGGTCTGGTACTGCCCGTAGAGGTTAAGGCGTAGCAGGGACAGGCGAGAACGCCTGTCCCGCTCGTCGCTAGCGGATTCTAATGATGCGCGCGCCGGGCGGCAGCACCTTCACGTAAGGGCCCCACACGCAGATGTCTTGCCACTCGCAAGACCCGCGGCTGCAGACCTTCCGGTAGTTGCACGAGCGGCACTTGTAGACCGGGCGGCACCCGGTGCAGAGCGCGATCTGCTGGCAGTCCTTGTAGATCTTGACGGGCGTGGCGATCGGCTCGGGTCGGACGAAGCCGTCGAAGCCGCGTGGCGACCAGGCGCCCGCTTGGCCGTCCATCGCCGCGAGCGCGATAAGGCTCAAGGCCGCGAGGCCCGCTAAAGCCAAGCTGATGCGTGCGTACCGCAAGGTCGCCCCCTCTTTCGCGATGCCCCCATCGCGTGGGCTTGAAAAGCCCGTTAGCCCAAGAGTGCCCTTTGAGCGGCCCCGGCGCAAGCGCCGCGGCACGCAAACCCTTGTCATGCCCGCGCAGGCGGGCATCCAGTAAACACTGACCTTCGTGATAGCGACCGCGAGGGGTTACTGGATTGCCCGGTCAAGCCGGGCAATGACAAAGCACCTTGTCTAGCGGCGGATCACGACCCCTTCGGGGGCGTGGCGGTGCTCCCAGCCTTCCCGCTCCAGCACCGGCGTATCGTCCTCTTTCTGCGGATAGCCCAGGCAGAGATGGCCGATGAAGATCCAGTCCTGAGGCACGTCGAGGATCTCGGCCATGCACGCCGGATCGAGGATCGACACCCAGCCGAGCCCGATCCCTTCGGCGCGCGCGGCGAGCCACAGCGTATGGACGGCGGTCACCACGGAATAGTCGAGCGTCTCCGGCATGGTCAGCCGGCCGAGCCCCTTGCCTTGCGCGGTGCCGCGGTCGGCGAATACGGAGACTTGCACCGGCGCGTCGTCGAGGCCGGCGAGCTTGAGCCGCGCATAGAGCGCGGCGCGGTCCGGGTCCTGCATCTCGAGCGCCTCTTTGTTGCAGGTCTCGAAGCAATCGCGGATGCGTGCGCGGCGCGCAGGCTCATCGACGAGCACGAAGCGCCACGGCTCGCTCAAGCCCACCGACGGCGAGAGACAGGCGATGCCGATCAGCCGCTCGATCGTTCCTTCGGGTAATGGCACGCGCTGGAAGCGCCGTACGTCGCGGCGCCATCTGAGAAGATCGTAAAGCCGCGCGCGGAAATCGGCGTCGAAGCGCGGCGGCGTGTGCGCGGACGTGCGCTGCTCGGCCCGCTCGCCGGACCGCTGCTCGAACTGTTGGCGGAAAGGCTCCATGACCCGCCGACGTTAGCACGGATCGGAGCAAGGAGATCACCCCGCGAAGAACAGAGATACAGCTGAGAGCCGCATACCATGCAAGGCTACTTGCCGCCCTCGCGTCGAACGGTTGGCTGACTGGCACGAGACTTACTCAAGTGCGGCATCGAAGGTTTTTTCGGCCACGAATTTTCTGACTCGCTTAGAGCTAGCCAAATATTCGCTGCAAATTGAGCCAAAGTCTCGGCGGACGCGCGATACCAGACGAACTCCGCAAGCAGGTCCTTGCCTCTTAGCTTTATAGCTCGCGGGTTATCATAGAGATAGGACGACATTACCGAGAGATCACTCTCGTCCTGCTGGTTCACCATGAACATGTATGGTGAGTGAATAGCATCATTTCTTCTGTCGGCGAGCTTGTTCGCCTGCGTTAGGAGCCAAGTCAAGTCAGCCTTCTGTTTGTCCGTCAGTTCGCTACATGGTGTCGCGTCAACCGCAGATCGAAGCATGTCTCTCTGCGCCCGATCATTACTCGTAGAATGCCAGATAGCATTCGTAGTGAGCGGCTTAGCCGACGACACAAGCAGCCAGAAGATGTGTCCCAGGCGCTCTTGGAGCTTGTTCCAAGCATACACAAGCTGTCCAAGCTCAAGTGCGTAAGGACGGAACTCGCGCTGCAGCTTTTCTTCCGAAACAACCATGGTCTGGTCTGAACCTTCAGATCAGATGAAATGCGCTAACCCGCAGCGGCGACGGCCTTTGCGGGACGCACCAGCGCCGCGTAGTCGCTCATCAGCGTGCGCGTGATGTCGCCGACCTTGAACGTGTATTCGCCGATCGAGGCGACCGGCATGACTTCGGCGGCGGTGCCGGTGATGAAGCACTCGGTGAAGCCCTCGAGCTCCTCCGGCTGAATCGCCTTCTCGACGACCTGGTAGCCGCGCTGCTTGGCGAGCCCGATGACCGTGCGCCGCGTGATGCCGTCGAGGAAGCAATCGGGCGTCGGCGTGTAGATCACCCCGTCCTTCACGAAGAAGATGTTGGCGCCGGTGCACTCGGCGACCTGGCCGCGCCAGTCGAGCATCACCGCGTCGGCGAAGCCTTCGCGCTCGGCGCGATGCTTCTCGATGGTGCAGATCATGTAGAGCCCGGCCGCCTTGCTGTGGACCGGCGCGGTGCGCGGGTCGGGCCGGCAGTATTTGGCGAAGGTGAGCTTCAGCCCCGTCTCGCGCGCGGCGGGATCGAAATAGGCGCCCCAGTCCCACGCGGCGATGGCGACGTTGATGCGGGTCTTCTGGGCGGAGACGCCCATCTGCTCGCTGCCGCGCCAGGCGAGCGGGCGGACATAGGCATTGGTGAGCTTGTTGGCGCGCACGACCTCGCGCGCCGCCTTGTCGAGCTCGGCGACGGAGTAAGGAACCTGGAAGTCGAGGATCTCGGCGGATTTGTGCAGGCGCTGATTGTGCTCGGTCAGCTTGAAGATCTCGCCGTCATAGGCGCGCATGCCCTCGAACACGGCGCTGCCGTAATGGAGTGCATGGGTGAGGAGATGAACGCGCGCATCCGACCATGGGATCAGCTCGCCATTGAACCAGATAAACCCGTCGCGCTGATCGTAGGTCGACATGAGCTCTCCTCCGCGAGCAAGACCGGCCGTTCTTGAGTTGCGGCCCCGTCCAGACACCTCTCACGCCCCTCATACCACCTCTCGACGGCAATTGCGCCAGCGGGCGGCGGGGCGTATCAAGGACCCAATTAAGTCAACATGGCTGACATAAACCAAGCCGAAAAATATGTCAACATGACTGACCTAAATGCACCTGTGGCGCGCGGCGGCAAGGCCGCGGACGCCAAGCGCGGCGACGGCTCCCCGGCCGGGAAAGGCGCCCCTCTGCCCGAAGCCAAGCTCCACGAGTTCGCCGAGCTCCTGTTCTTCGCCTATCGCGATTTCACCCGCGACCCCGACGCCATCCTCAAGGATTTCGGCTTCGGCCGGGCCCATCACCGGGTGGTCCACTTCGTCAATCGCCACCCGGGCTTGCGGGTCGCGGACCTCCTGGAGATCCTCAACATCACCAAGCAGAGCCTCTCCCGCGTGCTCAAGCAGCTGATCGACCAGGGTTATATCGTGCAGCAGGCTGGCGCCTCGGACCGCCGCGAACGCCTCCTGTTCCCCACCGCGCGCGGCCGGGCGCTGGCCGAGCGGCTCGCCGCGCCCCAGCATGTCCGCCTCAGGAATGCCATCGAAGCCGCCGGTCCCGATGCCGAAAAGGTGCTCCGGCAATTCCTCGAAGCCATGATCAATGCCGAAGATCGGCCCAAAGTCTCCTCCATAATGTCCGCATCGCCTGCCCAACCGGACGACGGCGGCACGGGGCAAGAGGGGGAAGGGTCTTGACCATGCCGACGCGGATCAAAACCCATCGCAGCGAGGGGCCCGACGACAACGCGCCGCACATCCTCGTGGTGGACGACGACAGCCGCATCCGCGATCTGCTCGCCCGCTATCTCCACGAGCACGGCTACCGCGTGACCACGGCCGTCGACGCGGCCTCGGGGCGCGCCACCATGCGCAGCCTCGCCTTCGATCTCATCATCCTCGACGTGATGATGCCGAAGGAGTCCGGCCTCGAATTCGCCCGCGCGCTCCGCACCGAGAGCCAGCTGCCGATCCTCATGTTGACCGCCCGCGCCGAGCCCGAGCAGCGCATCGAGGGGCTGGAGACCGGCGTCGACGATTATCTCGCCAAGCCGTTCGACCCGCGCGAGCTCCTGCTCAGGGTCGGCAATATCCTGCGCCGCGGCGCGGCCACGCAAGCCACCGGCGAAGTGCGCATGGGCAATTTCATCTTCCACGTCTCCCGCGGCGAGCTGCAGCGCGACGGCGAGACGATCCGGCTGACCGAGCGCGAGCGCGAGCTGCTGCGCTATTTCGCCCAGCGGCCCGGCACGCCGGTCTCCCGCCACGAGCTCGCCAAGGACGCCGATAGCGGCGGCGAGCGGGCGGTGGACGTGCAGATCAACCGTCTGCGGCGCAAGATTGAGCACGACCCGGCCAACCCGGTCTATCTTCAGACCGTGCGCGGCAAGGGCTACATTTTGTATTCTGAGTGATGGCCGCCATCACCGACACCGACACAACGCGCCGCTGGCAACGCCCGCGCCCCTTCGCGCCGTTCTTTGCCGCGCTCGGCGCCAGGATGCCGAAAGGCCTCTATGCGCGCGCCCTCATCATCATCATCGCGCCCATGGTGCTGCTCCAATCGGTGGTGACGTTCGTGTTCCTGGAGCGCCACTGGCAGACGGTGACCCACCGCCTGTCGACGGTCACCGTGCAGAACATCGAAATGCTCATCGACCTCTATGAGCAGAATCCGAAGAACGCGGCCAACATCGTCACCCTCGCCGAGAACGATCTCGGCCTCCGCATCCGCTTCGCGGCGGGCGAGGACCTGCCGCAGGCCCGCTCCAAGCCGTTCTTCGACCTGCTCGACTCCACGCTCTCCGACGAGCTGAACAAGCGCGTCAAACGCCCGTTCTGGCTCGACACGGTCGGCCGCTCCGACTTCGTCGACATTCGCGTCAAGCTCGAGGACGCGGTGATGCACATTCTCGCGCGCCGCAGCCAGACCTATGCGTCCAACTCGCACATCTTCATCGTGTGGATGCTCGGCACGTCGCTCGTTCTCCTCACCGTGGCGATTCTGTTCCTGCGCAATCAGATCAAGCCGATCCTGCGGCTCGCCGACGCCGCCGACAGTTTCGGCAAGGGCCGGCCGCCGCCGGTGGACTTCAAGCCGCGCGGCGCGCGCGAGGTGCGTCAGGCGGCGCATGCTTTCATCGAGATGCGCGACCGCATCGAGCGTCATGTCGAGCAGCGCACCGTCATGCTTGCCGGCGTGAGCCACGACCTCAGGACCGTCCTCACCCGCTTCAAGCTTCAGCTCGCCATGTTCGAGGAGTCGCCCGAGCTCGATGCCATGCGCGCCGATGTCGACGAGATGCAGGCCATGCTCGAGGACTACATGGCGTTCGCCAAAGGCGATTCCGGCGAGGCCATCGGCCGGGCCGATATCGGCGAGATTCTGAATGAGGTGAAAGCGCAGGCTCACGGCGACAAGACCATCGACATCGAGGTCAAGGGCGAGCCGCTCGTCGTCCCTATCCGCCGTCACGCCTTCAAGCGCGCGGTCGCCAACCTCGTCAACAACGCGGCGCGCTTTGCCGATCATGTGAGCGTCAGCGCCGCCAAGCAGAACGGCTCGCTCACCATCGAGGTCGACGACAACGGCCCCGGCATCCCGGAGGACGAGCGCGAGCACGTGTTCCGGCCGTTCTACCGGGTCGATCGGGCGCGCAATCAGGATTCCGGCTCGACCGGGCTCGGGCTCGCGATCGCCCGCGACATCGCCCGCATCCACGGCGGCGATATCGCTCTCGATCAATCCCGTCTCGGCGGTTTGAAAGCCGTGCTAAAAGTCCCCGTGTAATTCTTTCGGGAGGGACTTCCATGTGGAAGACTGTTGTGGGATTGGCAGCGTTGTTGGCCGTCGCCTGGGGTGGACCGGCCATGGCTCAAGCGGAGCCGGACGGGTTTCAACAAGACGACCAGCCCGGCTCCGAGATTGAGATCGATATCGGCGGGGGCGGCGTGGATATCGAGCGACAGGACGGGCAACCCCTCTTCGGCTCGGGAGAAAATCAGCCAGAGCAGGAAGCGCAGGCGGATGCGGACGACGACGACGACGTTCCGCTGGAACCGCTGGACGACCCGGAAAATCCGACCGACATCGATCCCACCGACGAGGAATTGCCCGGCGAAGGACCCGAGAATCTCTCAGGTCCCGACGATATGGACGCCCTCCCCGAATAAGGGACCGGGTTAGATCCCTGCGGCCGGTGCCGGTCCGGTCTCCGGCGGCGTCGGCTGCGGCGAGGGCTCGCCATCGCCTCTGCGCTTCCAGCCGCGCGGCATGAACCCGCACAGCGTGCTGCACGCCTTCTCGGCCCTAGCCAGCATACGCTCGCCATTGCTCAAAGCGCGGTCGAGCGCGGCCATGGTCTTGTCGAGGGACGGCGACGGGTCGTCGAGCCAGACCCGGAAGACCTTGCCGTAGATCGCCGCGAGCCCCGTGACCCGCACGGCCGCGCGCGCGCCGCCGAGCTTGGCGCCGGCGCCGGCCAGCATCCAATATTGCGAGGCGAGCGTGGAGCAGGCGATGAGCGAGGCCTCGCCCGGCCGGCAGCGCAAGTAGCAGGCGATGCGCTTCAGCGCGGGCTTGTACGGCCCCATCACCTCGAACCGGGTCATGATGATGTCGAACAGCCGGTCGCGCACGCTTCCGTCGGGACCGGCCTGCTTCGCCTTGGCCAGAACCTCGGCGTCGACCTCGGCCTGGAAGGCGCGCAGGATGTCGCTCTTGCAGGCGAACTCGCGCCGGAGATCGGCAAGGTCGAGCCCGGCCTGCCGCGCGATGTCGCCAAGAGTGATGTCGCCCCAATCGCGCTGTTGCGCCAGCTCCAGCGCGGCCCGCACCGCTTTGCTGCGTTTGGAGAACTCGTCGAACATGAATGTGCTCCTTGGGTGTACGCCTCGGGCATAAGCCTTTGCCCTTAAACATAGGCATTCTTGATGGCCATCTAAAGACGGGGAGACCCGCCCGGAGCGTCTAGGACGACAGCTCGCGGGAGCGCTTGGCGGCGGCGGCGACAGCGCGCGTCAGCAGCGCCTTCAGCGCATCCTCGCTCATCAGCACGTCGAGCGCCGCGGCCGTCGTGCCCTTGGGCGAGGTCACGTTCTGGCGCAGGGTCGCCGGCTCCGCATCGGACCGGCGCAACAACTCGCCGGCGCCCGCGAGCGTCGCCCGCGCGAGCCGCTTGGCGAGGTCGTGCGGCAGCCCGGCTTCGATGCCGGCGGCTTCCAGACATTCGGCAAGCAGGAACACGTAAGCCGGTCCGCTGCCCGACACGGCGGTCACCGGATCGAGCAGGGCCTCGTCCTCGACCCAGATCACCTCGCCCACCGCGGAAAGGAGACCATCGCATTCGGCCTTCTGCTCGGGCGTCACATTGGCGTTGGCGATGCAGACGGTGATGCCCCGACCGACCGACGCGGGCGTGTTCGGCATGGCGCGCACCACGGCGACGTTCTCCGGCAGATAGCGCGACAGGCTCTCCAGGGTTCGCCCGGCGGCGATGGACAGCACCACGGTCTTCTCGCCGACCATGGGCTCGACTTCCGGCAGGAGCTTCTCGGCGACGTCGGGCTTCACCGCGATGAGGATGACCGCGGGCGGCGCCGGCAGCTCGGGCGCGTCGCTCGCCACGATGCCGCGGCTCGCGGCAAACGCCGCCATCGCCTCCGACAGTGCGGGGTCCTGGATGAAGACGGTAGCCGGGTCGAGGCCCTGCTTGAGCCATCCCTCGAGCAGCGCCCCGCCCATCTTGCCCGCACCGATAAGGAGCAGCGGGCCGGCGAGGCGGAGTGTCATGCTTGTCCTTGCGTCTCGAGCATGGTCGCGGCAAGCGCCTCGTCGGCCGACCTGCCCGCCCACAATACGAACTGGAAGGACTGATAATAGCGCTCACAGGCCTCGAGCGCCGCCTTTAACAGACCCTCACATTGCTCGGCATGGGTCTTGGCGCCGGACAGCAAGAGCCCGTTGCGATAGAGCAGCATGCCGTCCTCCCGCCACAGATCGAAATGGCCGAGCCACAGCTGCTCGTTGATCTGCGCCATGAGCCGGTAGATCTCCGGCAACCTCGCCTTGGTGACCCGGAAGTCGAAGGCGCACGCCAGATGCAGCGCTTGCAGGTCGTCGCGCCAGGTGAGCGAGAGGTGGTAGTCGCACCACGAGCCCGCCACCGACATGGTCAATTCGTCCGGGGCGCTGCGCTCGAAGGTCCAATCGTGAATCGTCGCAATATGTTCGACCATGTCCACCGGGTTGGCGAAGTGGTCGTAGCTAGCCTGTATCGAAGCCATGCGTGTCCTCTGGGGGCCTCAGCAGAGTTCCGCGCACGAGAAACAAGACGCCGCGAATCAGTAGGTGAATCAGTTATATATCGGGGAGTCTGCGAGCACCAACGCGCCCCGAGTTCGTGTCGGGCGAATTGCTGTGGACGGTGTGAAAAAGCTGTGGATTGTTTTCTGTCCGGACTCGACTCCGATACGGACTCCTTAGTCGGCCTTCTTGCCCTTGCTTTTGCCGTTGGCCTCGAGCGCGGCGATGCGCTCTTTCAGAAGCGCGTTCTCCTCGCGCGCTTTCTGCGCCATGGCCTTGACCGCCTCGAACTCCTCGCGTTGCACGACGTCGAGATCGCGCAACACGCGCTCGGCTTGTGCGCGGACCACGCTTTCGACCTCCTTGCGTACCCCGTCAGCGGCGCCGGCCGCATCCGTCAGGAGCTTGCCGAGCTCGTCGAAAAACCGTCCGGTGGTCTGCGTCATATTGCCGAATCCTCGCGCTCGGAGCCGAAAACTGAAGTGGAATTGTCACTTAAGGCAACTATGGGATGCCCCGATGCCCGAGGCAAGCCGCGCCGGCTGAGACCTTGAGCGCCTTGACAGTCCGGTGCGAGCGGTGAAGGGTCGCCCCGACTTTGCGACCCGAGGCCCATGGATTTTCTCGTCATCCCCTATCCCGTCATCGATCCCGTCGCGATCGCGATCGGACCGGTGGAGGTCCGCTGGTACGGTCTCGCCTACATGGCCGGCATTCTGCTCGGCTGGCTCTACGCGCGCAGCCTCGTGAAGCGGGCCGATCTGTGGGGCGGCAAGCCGCCCATGACCGTGACCCAGGTCGACGACTTTCTCCTCTGGATCACGCTCGGCATCGTCCTCGGCGGCAGGCTCGGCTTCGTGCTGTTCTACGAACCGAGCTTCTTCTTCCACAACCCGTCCCAGATCCCCGCGGTGTGGAACGGCGGCATGGCCTTCCACGGCGGCCTGCTCGGCGTCGTCATCGCCGTCTATTTCTTTTCGCGCATCAAGCACATCAATCCGCTGTCGCTCGGCGACATCGCCTCGGCGGCGACGCCGTTCGGCCTGTTCTTCGGGCGGATCGCCAATTTCATCAATGCCGAGGTGGTGGGACGGGTCACCGACGTGCCGTGGGCCATGGTGTTCCCCGGCGCCGGCGATCTGCCCCGGCACCCGAGCCAGCTTTACGAGGCGTTCCTCGAAGGCATCGTGCTGTTCATCATCCTGCGCATCGCCACCCATCGCTACAAGGCACTGGAGCGGCCCGGCACGGTGTTCGGCCTGTTCCTCATCTTCTACGGCATCTTCCGCAGCGTCGTTGAGGAGTTCGCCCGCGAGCCCCACGCCAATCATCCCCTGGATATCGGTCCCCTCACGCCGGGCCTCGTCTACTCCATCCCCATGATCCTCATCGGTGCCTGGCTCATCTGGCGCGCAAGGCGGAAGGCAGCCTTGGCTGCGTGATGAGCGCCGCCAAGAAGCCGCACGGGTTGAAAAGCACGCTGCTTTCCGTGCGGCTCAAGGAGCGCATCGCCCGCAACGGCCCTCTGAGCGTCGCCGACTACATGGAAGCCTGCCTCGCCGATAAGGACGCCGGCTACTATCCCTCGCGCCAGCCCATCGGCCGCGAGGGCGATTTCATCACCGCGCCCGAGGTGAGCCAGATCTTCGGCGAGCTTCTCGGCCTCTGGGCGGTGGCCGCGTGGCAGTCCATGGGCGAGCCGCGGCCCGTCGTCGTCGCCGAGCTTGGACCCGGCCGCGGCACGCTTCTAGCGGATGCCTTGCGCGCCTGGCGGAGCGTCCCCGACTTCCTCGCGAGCGTGACCGTCGCGCTTGTCGAAACGAGCCCGGTGCTGCGCGAGATCCAGCACGCGGCGCTGCACGGCGCAGCCGTGCCGATTCTGTGGTGCGACACGCTGCAAGACGTGCCGCCCGGGGCGCTCGTCGTCCTCGCCAACGAGTTCGTCGATGCGTTGCCGGTCCGCCAACTGGTGTGGCGCGACGGCGCATGGCGCGAGCGCTGCGTCGGCATCGGTCAAAGCGGCGACTTTGCCTTTTGCGAGGGCCGCGCCGTGATGAATGAGAACTTGCGGCAGGCGGCCTATGCGCTCGACGTGCCGGACGGCTCCATCCTCGAGATCAGACCCGGGACCGCGCCGCTCATCGCCGCGCTCGCCGCCCGCGCGCGCGAAGCCCCCCTCGCCGCGCTGATCGTCGATTACGGCCACACGGAGACCGCCTGCGGCGACACGCTGCAAGCGGTCTCGCGCCATCAATTCGCCGATCCGCTCGAGGCGCCGGGCGAGGTCGACCTCACCGCGCATGTCGATTTTGCCGCGCTGAAAGACGGAGCCGCGGCCCACGGCCTCGACGCATACGGGCCGATGCCGCAAGGCGAGTTTCTGCTGAAGCTCGGGCTTGAGGCCCGCCGCGACCGCTTGTGCGAGGGCGCAACGCCGGACCAACGGCAAGACATCGCCTCCGGCGCCGATCGTCTCGTCGATCCGCAAGCGATGGGTGTTCTCTTCAAGGTCCTCGCGCTGACGCGCCCGGGGCTTGCCCCGCCGCCGCCCTTCGGAGACATTTAGCTACAGACGGGCGCCCCGCCATGGTGACACAGGACAAGATGATGCTTCAGGCTGCGAGCCTCGCCTCGCTCGACGGCGTCGCGCACGGTTTCTTCACGCGGCTCGGCGGCGTCTCCGACGGTATCTACGCCTCGTTGAATTGCGGCCCCGGCTCCCGCGACGCTGCCGAGAGCGTGACGGAGAACCGCGCGCGGGTGGCGGGCCTCCTCGGCACCGGGCCGGACAAACTCCTCACCGCGTTCCAGAAGCACACCAACAAGGCCGCCGTCGCCGAGAAGCCCTGGACCAGGGACAAGGCGCCCGAGGCCGACGCCATCGTCACGGCGACGCCGGGGCTCGCCATCGGCGTCCTCACGGCGGACTGCACGCCCGTCTTGCTCTGCGATCCCAAGGCCCGGGTGATTGGCGCCGCCCACGCCGGCTGGCGCGGCGCGCTCTCCGGCATCGTCGAGGCGACCGTCGAGGCCATGACGGGGCTCGGCGCCAGGCCGGAGCACATCCATGCGGCGATCGGCCCCGCCATCAGCCAAGGCGCCTACGAGGTCGGCCACGACTATATGGCGCAATTTCTAGCGGAGGAGCCAGGCAGCGAAGCCTTCTTCGCCATCGACGAGGGCTCGGGCGAGCCCCATTTCGACCTCCCCGGCTATGTGGCCGAGCGCCTGGCGCGGGCCGGCGTTGGCGAGGTCCTCGACCTCGGGCTCTGCACCTATTATGACGAGACCCGCCTCTTCAGCTATCGCCGGTCCCAGCACCACGGCGAGGAGGATTACGGCCGTCAAATTTCCGCCATCCTACTTGCCTGATTTGAGGTGTTCACTATGACCTGCATCGGCCCCCTTCAAGGGCGACCCAAGAACTAGACGCAAGCGGGCCGAGGCAGGTAAGCTATTGTTAGTTAGAGGGTTGGGAGTCCCGTCGCGACGAATTCTTCGCGAACGGAGCTGTGCGGCCAACAGAGGGAGTATTTTGTTGGACGCGGACTCACGACACGTACGCGGCCATTTGAGGCGTGCTGCCGGATTCGCGCTTGCTGCCTTCGTCTTTGCGTGCCTGGCTGGTTGCGGCGGAGGCGGTGGCGGCTCAAGCATGGGCGGCCTCCTGAGCGGTGCTTCCAGCATCTTTGGAAGCTCGCCCAAAGTGTCGATTGCGCCCATCATCGGCGCGCCGGAGAAGGTCACCACGGAGCTGACTCAAGCCCTGGTCACCGCCGGCAACGACCGCAACCTCACCCTCGTTCCCGGCACGAGCAGCGGCAGCAACTATACGTTGCGCGGCTACCTCCTCGCCGCCCCTGAGCGGCGCGGATCGAAAGTGTCCTACATTTGGGACGTGACCGATGCCAAGGGCACACGGGTGACCCGCGTCTCCGGCGAAGAGCTCGTGACGAAAGGCTCCAGCAGCGACCCGTGGAGCGGCGTGGATTCGACCGTGATTCGCAGCATCGCCGGCAAGACGGCCTCGCAGCTTGCGGCCGAGCTGCCGGGCGGGAGAAGTGGCTCCTCGACCCCCGTGGCCGCGTCGGCCCCGGCCGCAACGGCCGCAACCGCCGCCGCGACACGGCCAGCAGCGGCGCCCAAGGCTCAAGGCGTCCTCGTCGCCCCGGTGGACGGCGCCCCGGGCGACGGCCGGCGGTCGCTCACGACCGCCCTGAAGAAGAAGCTCTACGCCGACGGCGTCAAGCTCGCCAACGGCACCAGCAGCAACGTCTACACGGTCAAGGGGAGCGTGAAGCTCACCGAGGCGAGCGGCGGCAAGCAGAACATCCGCATCGACTGGCAGGTGCTCGATCCCACCGGCAGGCGCCTGGGCACAGTGTCGCAGCAGAACACCATCCCCAAGGGCTCGCTGAACGGTCCCTGGGGCGCCATCGCCGACGCCGCCGCCGGCGCCGCGGCGGACGGCATCATCAAGCTCCTGCCGAAATCGAGCTGACCTCATCCACAAGGACTGCTTGGCGAGTTTACAGCGGTGCCAAGCGCTTGTTAAAAGCCGCCGTGGCGCAGGCGCCCAAGCGGGCGGCCTCGCGGAGGCTGGGTGAGGAGCGGTCGCATGAAACTGGTTGCGGGCAATAGCAACCGCCCTCTCGCCGAGGCCATCGCCGCCTATCTCGACATTCCCTTGGCGCGCTGCATCGTCCGCCGTTTCGCGGACATGGAGATCTTCGTCGAGGTGCAGGAGAACGTCCGCGGCGAGGACGTGTTCGTCCTCCAGTCGACCTCCGCTCCCGCCAACGATCATCTGATGGAGTTGCTCATTCTCATCGACGCCCTGAAGCGGGCGTCGGCGCGGCGCATCACCGCGGTCATCCCCTATTTCGGCTATGCCCGTCAGGACCGGAAACCCGGTCCGCGCACGCCGATCTCGGCCAAGCTCGTCGCCAACATGATCGTGCGCGCCGGCGCCGACCGCGTGCTGACGCTGGACCTCCATGCCGGGCAGATCCAAGGCTTCTTCGACATCCCGACCGACAATTTGTTCGCCGCCCCGGTGATGGTGCAGGACATCAAGGATGTCTTCGCCAAGGACAACCTGATGGTCGTCTCGCCGGACGTCGGCGGCGTGGTCCGCGCGCGCGGCCTCGCCAAGCGCATCGACGCCCCGCTCGCCATCGTCGACAAGCGGCGCGAGCGCCCTGGCGACTCCGAGGTGATGAACGTGATCGGCGACGTGTCCGGCCACAGCTGCATTCTCGTCGACGACATCGCCGACTCCGGCGGCACGCTGGTGAACGCGGCGGAAGCCTTGCTCGAGCAAGGCGCCACCCAGGTCGCCGGCTATATCACCCACGGTGTGTTATCCGGCGGCGCCGTGGCCCGCATCATGGCCTCGCGGTTGAAAGAGCTCGTCATCACCGACTCGATCCTGCCGAGCGAGTCGGTCGTGAACGCTCACAACATCAGGGTGCTGCCGATCGCGTCCCTGCTCGGCGAGGCCATCGCCCGCACCGCCGAAGAGAAGTCGGTGTCCAGCCTGTTCTACTAGGCCTCACCGCATCAGCATCCAATGTCGCGCGACCAATCGGGCCCTCGCGCGTTTAACACCTTGTTCCCATAAACGGGCTAATCAAACGGCTCAATCACCCCACCAGGAGACCACTCATGCACGTCAATCTTGAACACGCCGAGAAAGCCATCGAAGCGGCACGGAAGAAGGCCATCGAACTCAACACCCAGATGTGCATCGCCGTGGTCGACTCCGGCGCCAACCTGAAGGCGTTCATGCGCATGGACGACGCCTGGGTCGGCTCCATCGACATCGCCATCAAGAAAGCGAAGACCGCCTGCTTCTTCGGCATGGCCACCGGGCAGCTCGGCAAGTTGTCGCAGCCCGGCAAGCCGCTTTACGGCATCGAGCACTCCAACGAAGGCCTCATCACTTTCCCCGGCGGCGTACCGATCGTGGACGAGGACGGCGTTCTCGTCGGCGCCATCGGAGTGAGCGGCAGCGTGGTTGAGAATGATCACGCTGTAGCGGAAGCCGGCGTGAAGGTGCTCGGCGTGACCGAGCTGCCTGAGCATCCCTGGCGGACGTGAACGGCTAGCGCAGCACGGTGCCTTCCGGCAGAGCGTTGACGTCGGCGGTGCCCGTCAGCGCCATCGCCTCGTCGAGCTCTTGCGCAAAGAGCTCGAGTGCGGCGGAGACGCCGGTCTCGCCATGTGCCGCCAGGCCGTAGACAAAGGCGCGGCCAAGGAAGCAGCCATTCGCGCCGAGTCCAAGCGCCTTGAGCACGTCGAAGCCTGACCGGACACCGCTGTCGAGAAGCACCTCGACATCGTCACCGACCGCTTCGCGTATGGCCGGCAGCATGTTGATCGTGCTGGCCGCCCCGTCCAGTTGCCGCCCGCCGTGATTGGACACGACGATGGAGTCGGCCCCGAGCTTGACGGCAAGCTTGGCGTCCGCGGGGTTCAGGATGCCTTTGACCACGAGCTTCCGCGGCCAGGTATGGCGCACCCATTCGAGATCGGCGGCGGTCACCGCGCCCTTGAAACGGGGCTCGGCCCAAGCCGACACGGTGGCGAGATCGGATCCATCGGGCGAGTACGGCACGAGGTTGCCAAGCGTCGACTTGTACCGGAGCCAGTTGAGCAGCCAGCGCGGCCGCTGCATGATCTGAACGATGTGACGCGGCCGCACCTTGAGCGGCACGACGGCGCCGTTGTCGAGGTCGCGGTTGCGCCGCCCTTGCACCGCCGTATCGACGTTGAGCACGAGCGCGGGGCAATGCGCCCGATCGGCTCTTTGCAGCAACGACGCATTGATTGCGCGGTCCTTGAACATATAGAGCTGGAACAGAAAGGGCGTGCTCACCGCAGCCGCCACCTCTTCGATCGAGCAGCTCGACAATGTGCTGAGACAATACGGCACGCCGAACGCGCTCGCGGCGCGCGCAGCGCGAATCTCCGCGCGCGGGTAGAACACGCCGCCCAATCCGATCGGCGCCAATGCAACCGGGATTTCCGCGCGTTGCCCGAACAAGACGGTGCACATATTGCGCGAGGCGGCGTGATCGAACACACGCTGGTTGAGCTGCACCGCCTCGAAATCGTCGCGGTTCCGCTTGAGCGTCACCTCGTCATTGGAGCCGCCCTCGAGAAAATCGTAGATCACGCGTGGCAGCCGCCGCCGCGCCGTCTCCTTGAGATGACCGGCGTGCGAGGCCACAACCGGAGGCTTGACCATAGCTCCGCGCAGCCGCCGTGGAGAAATTGGAGCACGCTCGGAAGTGGTGTCGACAAGCCGACTACTGATACGTTCGTTCATCGCAACGCTCTTACCTTGATCCGAGCGGATCGCAAACTCGATGATGTTGGCTAAACTTGGCGCAGCCCCCGACCGGAGCAGTTAATATCGCCCCGGACCCGACGAAAACCAACCCTGCCGACCAAATATGCCCTTAGCATGATTAAGCGCATCGCATGAAATCAGATTTCAGCGCCTCCATCGTCGTTGCCGGTGCGGGAAGCGTCGGCTGCCATGTGGGCGGCCGGCTCGCCGCGGCAGGGCGCGACATCACCCTGCTCTTGCGTGCGCCGCTCGCTGAAAAGATCGAACGCTATGGCTTGCGCGTCTCGGATTTGGATGGGCACGACGAGATTCTGCCGCCGACCTTGCTCAAACTTTCATCAGACCCTGAGGCCGCATTGCAGGCAGCTGAGATCGTCCTGGTTACGGTCAAGTCTCGCGATACCGCGGCAATGGCCGAATTGATCGCGGCACACGCGCCGAAAGACGCCATCGTCGTCAGCCTGCAGAACGGCGTCGAGAACGCGGAGGTCTTGCGCCGCGTGTTGGGACCGGCGCGCAAGGTCGTCGATGCCATGGTCCCGTTCAACGTGGTGCAAGCCCACGACGGGAACGAGGCGCCGCGCTTCCACCGGGCGAGTAGCGGAACCATGCAAATCGCGGCGGGCGCGGCCGGGTTGCACGACCTGCTCGATGTCCCCGGCGCGCGCTTTGCCGAGCACGACGACATCGAGGCGGCGCTGTGGGGGAAGCTCCTCGTCAATCTCAATAACGCACTCAATGCTCTGTCGGACCTGCCGCTCATCGAGCAACTGCGCGACCGGCGCTGGCGCGTCTTGATCTCGCGGCAAATGCGCGAAGGCTTGGCCGTCTTGCGCGCGGCCGGAATCCGCCCGGCCCCGGTCGAGGGCGTGCCGCCGAGACTGATCGCGTTTGCGCTGCGGCTGCCGGACGCGCTGTTCAAGATCGCCGCACGCGGCATGCTGGCCGTGGACCGCAATGCCCGCTCCTCCATGTGGGAGGATTTGCGCGCCGGACGCCCCACGGAGATCGACTACCTGCAAGGCGAGATCGTTCGCCTGGCCGAGAAGCACGGGGTCGCCGCGCCCCTCAACCGCCGCGTCATCCAGCTCATCAAAGACGCAGAAAAGGCGGGAAAAGGGTCTCCGGCGCTCCCCCCGGAGGCCTTCGGCGGGGCCCTATAAGGCCGCAACCGCAAGGCCTATTGGCGATTGTCTTCCCGTAGTCCCTTGGGCTATAAGCCTCTCGAATTAGTCGCGGCGGGTTTTCAAGCGCCGCGCCCGATCTTGCGGGGCCGCGATCCGGCCCCCTCATTATTTCAGAGACTTGGAGGTTTACATGGCTGAGGCCATCGAACTCAAGGCATGGGCCAGGCAGAGCAGCGGCAAGGGTGGCGCTCGCCAGGTCCGCCGTGATGGGCGCATTCCCGGCATCCTTTATGGTGGCAGGGAGGACCCGCAGAACATTGCGTTGGATTCCAAGGCGATCTCCAAGCAGATTCAGACGGGTCATTTCCAGAGCACCATCTTCACCCTCGACGTGGAGGGCACGAAAACCCGCGTGATCCCCCGCGGCGTGCAGCTCGATCCCATCCGTGACTTCCCCATCCACGTGGATTTCATGCGCCTCGCCAAGGATGCGCTCGTGACCGTGGATGTGCCGGTGCACTTCTTGAACGAGGCCGCCTCCCCCGGGCTCAAGCGCGGCGGCGTGCTCAACGTCGTGCGCCACGACATTCCCGTGCGCTGCCCCGCCGACAACATCCCCGACCACTTCGATGTGGACCTGACCGGTCTCGAGATCGGCGACTCCATCCACATCTCGGCTGTCGCCATGCCGGCGGGCGTGTCGCCCACCATCACCGACCGCGACTTCACCGTGGCCACCATTGCCGGCCGCGCGTCCGAAGAGGCGGCGGGTGCTGGCGCAGCCGAGGGCGCCGAGGCTGCCGAAGGCGCTGCCGCCGCGCCGGCCGAGGGCGCCGCCGAGGCAAAGAAGGAAGAAAAGAAGTAAGCTCCTTCTTGCTTGGCTTAGCGGGGCGCCTTCCTCAAGGCCTTCGATCGGGATAACGCGATGAAGCTCTTTGTCGGCCTCGGCAACCCGGGGGCGCAATACGCGTTCAACCGTCACAATGTCGGCTTCATGGCCGTCGACGCCATCGCCGCGGCCCATAACTTCCCGGCTTGGCGCAAGCGCTTCTCGGGCCTCGTCACCGAAGGCCGGCTCGGCCGCGAGCAGGTGCTGCTGCTGAAGCCCCAGACCTTCATGAACGAGTCGGGCCGCGCCGCCGGCGAGGCCATGCGCTTCTACAAGCTCGATGAAAGCGACGTGATCGTGTTTCACGACGAGCTCGATCTCGCGCCAGGCAAGGTGCGGGTGAAGATCGGCGGCGGTGTCGCCGGCCATAACGGGCTCAAGTCGCTGACCGCCCATCTCGGCAACGACTACACCCGCGTGCGCATCGGCATCGGCCATCCCGGCAACCGCGACAAGGTCGTCGGCTATGTGATGCACGACTTCCCCAAGGCCGACTATGACTGGCTCGAGCTGCTGCTCGCGGCAATTGCGGACGCCGCGCCCCATCTCGCCGACGGCGCCAACGACAAGTTCCAGTCCCAGGTCGCGCACCAGACGCAAAGCCCGGCCGAGCCGGAAAGGAAAGCGCCGCGTACCGAGAAGAAGAAGGCGCCTGCTCCGAAGACGGAAGCAGCGCCTGAGAAGAAGAAGGACGAGGCGCCGCAGCAGGAAGGACCGCTCGCCGGCATGCTGCGCCGCTGGCTCGGCTCATAAGGACAGCACCACATCATGGGATTCAAATGCGGCATCGTCGGGCTGCCCAATGTCGGCAAGTCCACCCTGTTCAACGCGCTGACCGAGAGCGCCGCGGCGCAGGCCGCCAACTATCCGTTCTGCACCATCGAGCCGAATGTCGGCGACGTGCCGGTGCCGGACCCGCGTCTCGACAAGCTCGCAGGCATCGCCAAGTCCGCGCAGATCATCGCCACGCGGCTCACCTTCGTCGATATTGCCGGGCTCGTGCGCGGCGCCTCCAAGGGTGAAGGCCTCGGCAACCAGTTCCTTGCGCATATCCGCGAGGTGGACGCCATCGCCTACGTGCTGCGCTGCTTCGAGGATCCCGACGTGGTCCATGTCGAGGGCAAGGTCGATCCCATCGCCGACGCGGACACGATCGAGACCGAGCTGATGCTCGCCGATCTCGACAGCCTGGAGCGCCGCGTGCCGATCCTGGAGAAGAAGATTCGCGGCCAGGACAAGGAGGCGAAGCAGACGCTGGCGATTTTGGAGCGCCTCCTGCCGCTGCTGCGCGAAGGCAAGCCGGCACGCTTTGCCGAGGTCAGCGACGAGGAGCGGCCGCTGTTCAGGACGCTCGGCCTCCTCACCTCGAAGCCCGTCCTCTATGTGTGCAATGTCGACGAGGCCTCCGCCGCCACGGGCAACGCCTTTTCGCGCGCCGTGGAGGACCGCGCGGGCAAGGAAGGCGCAGGCTGCGTGACCATCTCCGCCAAGATCGAATCGGAGCTCGCCGAGCTCGACGCCGACGAGCGCAAAGCCTATCTCGCCGAGCTCGGCCTGCCCGAGCCCGGGCTGAACCGCCTGATCCGGGAGGGCTATAAGCTCTTGGATCTCATCACCTATTTCACGGCCGGACCGAAGGAGGCACGCGCCTGGACGGTGCCGCAAGGCACCCGCGCGCCCCAGGCCGCGGGCGTCATCCACACCGACTTCGAGAAGGGCTTCATCCGCGCCGAGACCATCGCCTATGACGACTACGTGTCGCTCGGCGGCGAGGCCGGCGCCCGCGATGCGGGCAAGCTTAGGCTCGAAGGCAAGGAGTACGTCGTGCATGACGGCGACGTCCTGCACTTCCGCTTCGCGACGTAAGGGTCGGGCGTCGGCCCGCAAGTTTCTGCTACTTCAGCGGCGGCAAAGCCACCGGTTCAGCGGTATAGACCTGATTGTGGTGAAAGCAGCCCCCAAGCGCCATTAATGACGCCAGGACCGCCAAAACGGCGATCATACGCATTTACAAAGCCCCCTCTACGCAACGCTTTACCGCCAAAGAAAAGCACATCTCTCGCCCGGATTGGTGGCAAACCGGCAACAGTGAGAAGGACTTAACGCAGAATCGCCTCCTCCCGAGACCCCCGTTAACCGTTCGTTAACCGTGTTGCTGTGGGCTGGATTGGGAGGTTCGCTCACGTGGCAGACGTTTCAGGTGCGCACAGGTTTCTAGCGGTCGCAGTCAGCACCGCTCTCGTCGGCGGTGCTCTTTATGCTTTGGGAACAAGCTCCGGCACCGCGCCGCCTAAGGACACCTCCGCCCATACCTACGGCTCAAGCTCCGCAGGGGTCGAGGATCCGACCGGATCCATCGTCACATCCGTTCCGGTGGCGGTTCTCGACGACGCCCCGAGCGGGTCGACGAACGCGTCGCAAGACAAAACGCTACCGGGCTCAGCTACCGAGTTCGATTCGACACCGGAACCAGAGGAGGCTTTGCTCGGCGAGCAGCCCAGCATCGACGGGTCGGCAGAAACGGCTGAGCCGCTCGCCTCGGCCCCAGTCCCGGAGCCGAGTCGCGCAGAGGCTCCCGAGATGGCGGCAGTTGAGCCTGTTTCACCGAACGAGACTTCTCCTGGCGAGTCATCCGACCAGCCCAATCGCCGGGACACCGAGCAGGCGGCGAAGGCTGTAGCACCGCAGGCGGTACCGCCCGCACTTCCGCTACGAAAGCCTATCCCGCGAAGTCCAACTACCACGGTGGCCGAGGCTCGACCAGCGAAGCCGAAGGATGCGCCACAAACCAAACACCAGGCGCCGATGTCTCTCGGCCCCGCGGAGACCACGGCGAACCGCAGCCCAAGCGCCAGCGGATACAAGATGAAGGTTTGGTCAGCTTTGGCGCGCCATAAACCGCGCGCAGGTCAGAGGGGCAGCGCAATTGTGCGCTTCGGAATAAATGCCGGAGGAAGACTCTCCTTCGTGCAGGTTAGTAGATCGAGCGGGAACTCGAGGCTTGATCAGCTCGCGCTCAGGACGGTGCGAAGTGCGGCTCCATTTCCGACCCCACCGGAGAGCCTCAGGGGCAGGCCTTACACAATCCGGATCGACTTCAACTAAGCCGAGGACCTCTCTCTAGGACGCGTCCTCGCCGATGCGCTCCGCCCTCCGCTTGCGCGGCGTTGCTTGGCTTCTTCCGTGTCCGCAGGCGCAGCCGATGACGCTTTGGACGCATCGGCAGGCGCAGGCTTCGCGCCGGACGGGAGCCCCTTCGGCGGCGTGACGCCCATGGACACATAGACATTCATCAGCCGCTCGACGCCGCCTTCCGCCGGCTTGATCCACTGCGACGGCACATAGATGAGCGCGCCGCCGAACGGCACGGGTGCCGACGGTATCAGCACGGGCACGTAGCTGTGCTCGCCGATCATGACCGGCTCGTGCGACGGCATGAGCGCCAGCACCGCGGCGCCCTCCTCCCCGCCGAAGAAGCACCACACCGGGCTCATGCTCTTGAGGCTGTCCTCCTCGCCGCCGCGATCCATGATGGCGACGAAGCGCTTGGACAAATCGTAGACGTTTGAGACGAGCGGAATGCGCATCATCAGCCAATCGAAGCTGTTCGAGATCCACGACCGCAAGCCCGCCTCGACGGCCAAGCCGAGCACGAAGATCAGGCCGACAATGATGCCGAGCCCGATGAAATAGGCGATCGTCGACGAGCCCGAGAGATTGAGGCCGAGCGAGGCGATGAGATTGCCGAAAAAGCTGCCGGGCCCCGCATAGCTTACCACCAGCGAGCCGACCCACGCCGTCACGACGACCGTGACCATGATCGGCAGAAGCGCGAGAACGCCCGACAAGAAAACCCGTAAGATGCGGCCCACGCTGACGCCTCCTCGTGCCTGCCCGCGGAAGGCTAGCCCATCGCGTTCCCCTTTGCATCACGCACAAAGGAAATGGCCGGGACGAGCCCGGCCATCTACGCGGAACCTGAAACGAAAGACGCTTAGCTTGCGCGCTTCAGCGCGTCGGCCGCCGCCACCTGGCGCAGGAAGTTCTCCACCGTGTGGCGGAGCTGCTCGGCCTGGCGCGATAGATCGCGGGAGACTTGGAGCATCTGCGTCGCCGACTGGCTCGTCTCGTCCACGGCCTTGGTCACGCCCGGCATATGCGCCACCACGTCCTCGGTGCCGCGCGCGGCCTGGCGCACGCTGTGCGAGATCTCGGAGGTCGCCGCCGATTGCTGATGCACGGCGCCGGCGATCTCCTGGGTATTCTTGTTGACGTCGCCCATGGTGGTGACGATCGACTGCATGGCTTCGACCGCGCCGTTGGTCGAGGTCTGGATGGCGGCGATCTGCTGCTTGATGTCCTCGGTGGCCTTGGCGGTCTGGTCGGCAAGGGTCTTCACCTCGCTCGCCACCACGGCAAAGCCGCGGCCCGCTTCGCCCGCACGCGCCGCCTCGATGGTGGCGTTGAGCGCGAGCAGATTGGTCTGCGCGGCGACGTCTTGAATGAGGCTCACCACGTCGCCGATGCGCTGCGCGGCGGTCGCGAGCCCCTCGACCTTGAGATTGGCGGTACGGGCGTTCTCGGTGACCTCGCTGACGATGCGGCTCGCGGTGGACACCCGCTCGCCGATATCGCCGACGGAGACGGCAAGCTCCTCGGCGGTGGCGGCCACGGTTTGCACGTTGGCCGAAGCCTCGTCGGACGCGGACGCCACGGCGGTGACGCGCTCATTGGTGTCGGAGGCGACATTCGACAGCACCCGCGCCGTCTCGTCCATCGTCCGCGCGCTGTCGGCGAAGGCGCCGAGAATGCCGGCGATCGAGCCGCGGAATTGATGGATCAGCTCCTCGGTCCGCTGCTGCGAGGCGAGCCGCCCTTGGATCTGGCTGTCCTGCTCGCTCTTATGGCTCTCGCTCCACTGGATGGCGTCGGCCTGGAAGGCTTTGAGCGCCTTGGCGATGCCGCCGACCTCATCGGAGCGCGTGGCATGGGGCACGACGCCGTCCATGTCCCATTTGGTGAAGCGCAGGATGACATTGTTGAGATCGCCGAGCGCCCGGCCGAGCGCGCCGCCGAAGAAATAACCGAAGCCGGCGCCGAAACCGCCCGCGAGAATCAAGGCAAGCAGGATTGCGGGCCCTGTTTTTTGAATCGCCGCTTGGAGCACGAACGAGATAATGACGGCTGCAAGCGCCGTGGCGGCGAAGGCGAGCGTGATCTTCAGGCGCATACCCATTTGAAATCTCTCAGCGTTTCGAGCGCGAAAAACGGTCCCCAAGGCGCAGCCTGAGTGCGCAGAAGCGAATCCGCGTAAAGCCCAAGCCACGCGGGCAAGACTCCCCGTTTGTGGTTAAAACTCCCTTAGGATCGCCCCCGTTTTGGGCGTCCGCGACGGAATTTTGCGAAATACGCCCCTAGCGGAGCGCGGCGGCGATATTTCCGCCGTCCACTGTCTCCACGTGGCCGGTCGTCTTGCGCGCCTTGGCGAGCGCCAGAAAGGCCTGGGCCACGTCATCCGCCGTGACTTCGGCGTGGAGCAGGTTGCCGCTCATATAGTCCGCCTCCGACAAGCCTCGCGCCTTGGACCGCGCGGCGATCATGTCGTCGGTGAGGAGCCCGCTGCGGATGCGGTCGGCATTGACCCCGTTGGAGCGGATGCCGTCCGCGCCGTAGTCGAGCGCGTATTGGCGCATCAGCAGCATGGTCGCGGCCTTCGGCAAGCCATACGGCCCGAAATTCTGTCCCGGGTTCACGGCCTGCTTGGAGATGTTGAACAGGAGCACGCCGCCCGTGTCCTGCTTCAGCATGATGCGCACGGCCGCCTGCGCCACCGTCTGGTGAGCGAAGAAGTTGAGCTCGAAGCTCTTGCGCAAGGTCTCGTCGGAAACCTCGCCGATGCGCCCCTGCCATGCCGCGCCGGCATTCGACACCAGGATGTCGACGCCGCCGAACCGGTCGCAAACGGCGGCGAACGCGCGGGCCACGTCCTCCCGATTGGTGACGTCGCATTGGACGCCGAGACCCTTCACCGTTGCGGCGGCCTTCTTCGCCGCCTCGCCGTCGAGATCGAGCACCGCGACCGCGGCGCCGTCGCCGGCAAGCGCCTTGGCCGTGGCTGTCCCGATGGCGCCGGCGCCGGTCACCACGGCGACCTGCCCCGTGAGGGGCTTCACCACCGCACCTTTCAGCTTGGCCTGCTCGAGGCTCCAATATTCCAGAGCGAAGAGATCGCTGGCCGGCAGGGGATCGTAACGGCCGATGGCCTCCGCCTCGGTGATGACCTTGACCGTGTTCTCGGCAAGATCGCCGGCAATGGCCGCATCCTTCGCCGTGCGCCCCAGGCCGAACAGGCCGATGCCCGGTACGAGGATCACACGCGGCATGGGATCGAGCTTGGTCTTGGTGCCGCCCACGGCTGCGTTCTCGCGCTCGAAATAGGCGTCGTAGTCGGCGATGAACGCCTCGACCGCCGCCTTCACGCCGCGGGCAAAGTCGTCGAGCTTGCCCGCTTCCGGCGCCGGCACCACCAGAGGCTTGTTCTTGGTGCGGATGATGTGGTCGGGCGTCACCACGCCACGCTGACTGTAAGAAGCGATCTCCTTGCCGTTCACGTAGGCGAGGATCTCCGGGGCCGTACGCAGCTCGGCAATGAAGCGGACGGGCTCTGCGCCCTCTTTTTTGATCGCGCAGGCCCCGCGCAGGATAGGCGCGATCTCGGCAGCGCTCTCCAGATTGCCCGCGATCTCCGCCTTCGGGAACACGACCGGGCGTCCCTGGCGCAAGCGGCTCTCGGCGAGCGACACCATCTCGATCATGCGCTCGTAGGCTTCACGCGCCGTCTCGCCGAAGGTGAAGATGCCGTGCTTGTGGAGGATCAGCCCTTCGACGTCGGGTTTTTCCTCAAACACTTGCGCCGCCGCCTTGGCGAGCCCGAAGCCCGGCGCGATGTAGGGCACGATGCCCATGCGCCCGTTATAGACCTCGCGCGCCAGCGCCTCGCCGTCGGGCTGATCGACGAGGGACAGCACCGCGGCGGCGTGGGTGTGATCGATGAATTTGTGCGGCAGGAAGGCGTGCAGCAAGGTCTCGACCGATGGGTTCGGCGCCGACGCGTCGAGCAGGTTGAGCCGCTGCACATTGACCATGGCCTCGTCCGGCAGCTCGTCGAGCGCGCGCAGCTCCCTGAGCGGCCCGAGCTTCACCGCCGGCAGCCCCCAAGGCTCCATGTCGGCCATATCGGCGCCGGAGCCCTTCACGGCGATGACCTCATGCTCCTTGCCGAGGTCGTCGGTAGCCTTCGTCTTCACCGAGGTATTGCCGCCCCCATGCAGCACGAGGAGGGGATCGCGGCCGATCAGGCGGGTGGTGTAAACGCGAAGGGCGATGTCCTTATTGACGCCTTCGGCGCCATAGGCCTCGATCATCTGCTTCGCGGTAGCGTCGTTCCATTGGCTTTGCATGGCGCGGGTTTTGGCAAGTTTCGCCAGGCCCCGCAAGGACGCAGCGTGCCTCTTCCCTGCGGCGAAGAATCCTCATTTCCGCCGCGGTCAGATACCGATTCGCAACATATTTGTTTGAATTATAGGAAGTTAGGGGCGTTTCTGAATGAGGGAATAAAGGTGGGAAGCTTTCGTAACGCGTACCATCCCGAACGGCACTATATGCGCGGCCCCGGGCCGAAATGGCATGCCAAGCACACGGCATCGCTCGTCGCCGCCGCCGGCGTGCAACCCGTCGTGAGCCCAGACGCGCCGCATGCCGGCGCCGAATTGGCCCGGAATGCCATGGTGAATTGGCTCGCGCCGACTGCCGCGGCGGCCGTGCTCGGCTTCGTCGCCGTGATGGTCTTCGCCTAGGCGCCCGGGCCAGGGCGCTTGGCCTAAGGCTACGGTAAGGCTAGTGGCGGAATCTGTCAGATCCGCCCGCAGCTTAAGCCAATCCTGAAACTCCGCCCTCTAGTCTCCCAGGCTTAAGGGGTTCCCTTTTGGAGCCCCCATCCCCACCTTCATTGGTTAGCTGAGGGAGGGTCAACCACAAGTCGCGAGGTATCGCCCATGCGCGGAGTTATCATCACGGCCCTTGCGGCCACCCTTGCCGTGTTCGTCTTCGCCGGCGCCAAGCCGGCTTCAGCCCTGCCCGCCGCGGCGGCACTCAATTACAGCCAGCCCAACGGCGACCTGGTCCAGGTCAGAAGGTACCGGTATTACCGCCGCCCGTATTACCGGAACCGGTATTACCGGCCTTACCGCTATTACCGGCCTTACCGCTACTACCAGCCCTATTACTACCGGCCATACCCCTACTACCGGCCCTATTGGGGGCGCCCCGGCGTCAGCATCTGGTTCGGCTGGTAGGATGATTTGAGGAGGAGGCGCGGGGCGTCTAGTCCCGCGCCTCTTTCGTTTCACGAATGACCACGAGCCGGTCGGTTCCGGACTCCGCGCCCCACACCTCGCCGGGGCGGCCGAGCATCTGGCGCACATCTGCGCCCGGCCGGTCGCTCGGGAAGCTCTCGAACGTCTCGGTTTCAGGGTCGAACTTCAGAATGGCGTTGGCGGTGAAATCGCTGACCCACACCTTGTCGCGGTCGTCGACATAGACGGCGTAGGCGTGGGGCTCCGCCCCCGGCAGGTGATAGTCCTTCCAGCGCTTTGCCACGGGATCGTACCGGCTGAGATTGCCGACGTTCCACTCGCTCACCCACAGCCGGCCAAGCGAGTCGGACCACACCCGCCGCGTGCCGGCGTCCTTCGTCTTGGGCTTGATCACCTTGGTCTCGCCGGTCTCGAGGTCCGGCCTGCCGAGAAACGACCCGGCGAGCGATACGTAGTAGATCTCGCCCGACGGCGTCGCGGCGATGCCATAGGGGCCCGGACCCTTGGGCGCGTTCCACACATCCATGTCGCCGGTCTCGGGATCGAGACGACCATAGATGCCGGTCTGTCCGGTGAACCAGAGGCGCCCCTGAGCATCGAACGCCGCCGTATTCAGATTGGCGTTGGTCCCGGCTTTGGGCAGCGGGAAGACCTTGGCGTCCTCTGTCGTGGCATCGACTCTGACGATGGCGTTGAGACCGCCATCGGTGACCCAAGCATTGCCATGCGGCCCGACAATCACGCCATGCGGGCGCGAGTCCTCGCCAAGCGGTATGCGCTTGACCTTCCCGGTCTTGGGATCGAGCCGGCCGAGCACGCCCTTGTTTTGGCCCGTGTACCAGACCGTGCCGTCGGGCCCCGGCGCCACGTCATGGGGATGGTCGCCTTGGGGAAGGTCGTAATACTGGACATCGGCGGCCAGCAGCGGGCCACCGAGGAGCAGAAGCGGCACACAAAGGCTCGCAAGCGTCACATAATTCTGGCGCATGGCGCGACCCTAGTCTCTCTCCATGAACAGATGAAGGCTCCTCGAACGGCGGTTCACAGGACGAGCGCCGTGGCGAGGCCGGCGATGAGCATGGCCGAGGTCGCCAATAGGAGCGGCTTGCCCAGCGAAGTCCCGGCGAAAAAGTAGGCGATGCCACATTTGACCAGCGTGTTGACCAGCGCCGCGATCACGATTGCCGTGACGGCAATTTGCGCCCCGTCGCTCTTGGCAGACTGCGCCATGGACAGCGTGATGGCATCGACATCCGTCAGGCCGGCGATCGCCGCGACCGCGTAGACCCCATCGGGGGGAAAATTCTCCTGAACGATCTTTACCGCAACCAGCACCACGGCAAAGAACGCTGCGAACTTCGCCGCCTCGGTGAGGCTGAATGGGTTCGCGACCTTCAAGTCGCCTTGGGCCGGCGTTTTCCTCTCCGTCATACCGTTACGAAAGTAAAGGATCGCGGCGAAACCACCGGTCACGATGCCCATCGCCAGGAAAGGGACCAGCACAGCGCCAAGCAGCGGGCGGTTCACCACCGCCACCAGGACGATCACGCGCGCGAACATGACGGCCCACGCAATCAAGATGCCACACGCGAGCACAGTCGTTTGCTGTGGGCGGTCGCGTGCTTCTTTGGCAAACGACAGGCTCACGGCCGTGGAGGAGACGAGCCCGCCAGCCAGTCCCGTGACGAGCGTGCCTCTTCCGGGGCCGAGCCAGCGCGTCAGCGCATAGCCGACAAGGGACAGACCCGAGATCAGAATCACGAGAAGCCAGAGTTGGTAGGGATTGATCGCCCCCCATGGGTCGATCGGCTTGTCGGGGAGCAGCGGCAGCGCGATAAACGTCGCGATCAGGAGGCGTAGACCTGCGAACACGTCGTCCCAACCGAGCTTGCCTACGAAGCCGTGCAGCGGCTCCTTGTAGGCCAGCACTGCGGCCGTGATAACGCCAAGCGCGATGGCAATCTCGGAAAAGCCCAGCATCACCATGGCGCCGAGCAGGAAGACGATGATGGCCGCGATTTCCGTGGTGGCGCCTGCGGACTGTGGCGTCGCCCGCGTGGTCACGAAGTAGCCCACCACCACAAAAGCACCGACGATCAAGAGCGCCGCGGCGAGGATCCAAAATGTCGCCATCTCGTGCGACAACCACCCTGCGCACGCCCCTAACAGGGCAAGCAGGATGAAGGTCCTCAAGCCCCCAATTTGGCTCGTATCGGTCTTTTCCCGCTTATGCTTCTCGCGCTCGACGCCGACCAGGGCGCCAAGCAGAATCGCGATGGCAAAGTCGAGAGCGACGTCGAGTAGGTCGTGATGCTCCATCCGCGCTACCCTCCCGATCAGCTATCGCAGCCCATAGAACGCCAGGGTCGACCGTTCGATCTCGTCCCAACTTGAATCAAGCCAGCCAGCGAGGTCGGTACCGCGCGCGCTCTGCAACAAGGCCAGGAAGTCGCGCAACGGCTTTCACCTGCCGTTCCGGGGAAAGAACCCCAATCTGGGCATATTCGAAACGGGTGGTGAGCAGCCTCGCCACGGCAGCGGAGAACAGCAGGCGCCTTTCCTCGGGCGCGGCCCAGATCTTCATCGCCTCAGCAAGCATGTCGCGGCAATGCACGGTCCATCCGAATATCCGATCCTCGGGCGACCACCGCCACCACTTTCCATGCGTATTCTCCCCGTGATAGCGCTTGAGATAGAGCGGGGCCGGGATTCGGTGAAGCTCGCCGGCCCGCGCCGCTCCGGCCATGAACAGGCAATCGGTTCCGAAATCGTCAGCCTCGTTGCCGTAAATGTGACCCACCTGCTTCAACACGCGAGCCGGCACCAGGCCGCGCAATGCAACCGGTATCAGATGCTCGTAGAGCAGTGCCAGCTGTCGCGTCGTGGGATGGCCGAGCACCGGCGTCTGCGTGAACAAATCCTGCCGCAACCCGAAGCATTGCATGTCGCAATAGACGATGGACGCCTCCGGATGCGCTTCGGCGTGGGCCAGCAGGGTCTCGATGTAAGTCGGTTCGACGAGGTCGTCTTGCTGGTTGAAGTACCAATAGTCGCCCTTGGACGCGGCCATCAGGAGGTTGAGATTATTGCGCCAGCCGACACGTTCCGGCAGCACCTTCATGTGAAAGCGCGAGTCGGCGAGAAACGGCCGGCAGGCTTCTTCGGACAGCGGATCGGGACCGTCGACGTAGACGAGAACTTCCAGTTCCGTGTGCGTCTGCGCTTGTAGCGACGCGAACGCTCTCGGCGACAAAGTCCTGGCCGCGGAACACCGGAACGCCGACAGTGACGAGTTTCGCCATGACGTTTTGCTAGCCCATCCTAATTCGTTCAACGACCGTTTGGGCGAAGAGCGGCGCGGTGGTCAGTTTCCCGGTGTCGATGCTGTGGTAACGCCCAAGCGACCGCAGACCGATATCATAGCGCTCGTGCAGCCGGCTTGCGGGGTCATCGATATCCCGCGCGCCCAAGGTAAAGATCGGGCCGCCGCCCACGCGGCCCGCAGTCAGGGCCTGCGGCGTGAGATTGCGCAAAGCCGGCACCACGGCCGCAAGCCCGGAATGAATTTCACGGCACAATTCATGGCAAAGCTCGGCTTCCGGCACAGCCGGCCAGTGAGGCGGCGAGACGGCCGCAGTTGCTGCCCGCTTGCTGACCGGATACCAGGTGAGCAGCAGCTCGCCGCCACCGAAATTGACGATGTCGCCGAATGGCCCGAGCACCATGGTCGTCGAGGCCACGCCCTCGCGCATTGTGTCGTCGGTGACTCGCATTTGGTACTTGAGGCGAAACAACCATGGCGCCGGCACCGCCAGCCCCGCGCTTCTGTCGATGGGGAGTCGGCCGTCCCAAAGAGCATTGACCACATGGTCGTAGGCTTGCGCGTGCCGCGCCCCGTCCGCCTCGTACTCAACGAGTATTTCCTGTCCCGTAAGTCGCACGGCTTTGACTTCCGTCCCGAAATTGCGGCAAATGCCGGGCTCGCCGGCGACACGGTCGTCTATCGCCGCAGCCAGGACTGCCGGATCGATGCTGATCTCTGGGGTGCGGAAGACAGCCTGCACCCGCGACGGGTCGTAAAGCTCCGACAGCTCTTCGGCAGTGAGCCGCCTGATTGGCGTGGCGGCATCGATGCCGAAATAGGCATCGGCCGCGGCGTCCTGCTCGATCCATATCCGCCTGCACGCCTGAAGATGCGCTTCGACCGCCTCGACGGTCAGCAGGCTCTCCGTATGGACCGCATAGCAAAACGCCTTCGAGAGCGGGAGGCGATCAAAAGACTCGCCTAGCCAACGTCGGAGGAGAGGCGCAAATACCGCCGCGCCTTTTGCCATCATCCGTGCCGAGTTGAGGCTGGGATCGTTGGCGTAGACGTAGCCGAGATGAATCTTGCCCTCGTTGTGTAGCGAGGCTCTCCTGAGGCAGGCGTTTTCTCTATCGTAGAGATCGCAGCTGATACCGTGGGCGGCAAGTTCGAGCGCCACCGATGCGCCCTGCAGTCCAGCTCCGAGAACCGCGACCCGCATGTTGTTGGCGCTCAGCGTGCAACGTGCTCCGGATAAAGCCTGGCAAGCCCATCGCGCGAGCCGGTGGTGACGCCGCGCTCGGTGATGAAGCCGGTGACGAGCCGCACCGGCGTGACGTCGAAGGCATAGTTCGCGGCGGGGCTTCCTTCGGGCGCAATCGCCACGGTGGCGACCGAGCCGTCCGGGAGCTGGCCGGTCATATGCGTGACCTCGCGCGCGTCGCGCTCCTCGATAGGAATGACGCTGCCGTCGTCTAGACGTCCAGTCGATGGTCGAGTGGGGCAGCGCCACGAAGAACTGGACGCCGTTATCCTTGGCCGCAAGCGCCTTCAGATATGTGCCAATCTTGTTGGCCACGTCGCCGTTCGCCGTGGTGCGGTCGGTGCCGACGATGCAGAGATCGACGAGGCCGTGCTGCATCAGATGGCCGCCGGTGTTGTCGGCGATGATGGTGTGCGGCACGCCATGCGCCTTGAGCTCGAAGGCGGTCAGCGAGGCGCCCTGGTTGCGTGGCCGCGTCTCGTCCACCCACACATGGACGGGAATGCCTTCGTCATAGGCCCGGTAGATGGGCGCAAGCGCCGTTCCCCAATCGACCGTGGCGAGCCACCCGGCATTGCAATGGGTGAGGATGTTGACCCGCTCACCGCGCTTCTTCTCCGCATGTGCCTTGATCAGCCCGACGCCGTGCTCGCCGATCTTCCGGCAAGTCTCAACGTCCTCGTCGCAAATCTCGGCGGCGCGAGCGAAAGCCGCAGGCACCCGCGCCTCGCGTGGCTGGTTCTGCACGGCCTTCTTCATCTCGTCGAGCGCCCAGCGGAGATTGATCGCGGTGGGCCGCGTCGCGGCGAGCACCTCGCAGGCACGGTCGAGTCCATCGTCGGACGGATCCGCGCGCAACGCGATCGCCACGCCATAGGCCGCCGTCGCGCCGATCAGCGGAGCGCCGCGGACCTGCATGGAGGAGATGGCATGTGCTGCGTCGTCGAGCGTCTTGAGCGACACGATCTCGAGCGCAAACGGCAGCTTGGTCTGATCGATGATCTCGGCCGAAGCGCCGTCGGGCCCGAGCCAAATGGTGCGGTATGGCTTGCCGTCGATATTCATAAGCGCCTACTCGCCTTCGAAGGAGATCAGCGTGTGACATTCCACGCCGAGCTCGGCGAGACGTGCACGACCCCCGAGATCCGGCAGATCGATGACGAAGGCGGCGCCGATCACATCGGCATTCAAGCGGCGCAGCAGCTTGACCGCGGCGATGGCCGTGCCACCGGTGGCAATCAGATCGTCCACCAGCAAGACCGGCGCGCCGGGACTGAGCGCATCCTCGTGGACCTCGATGACGTCGATGCCGTATTCCAGCTCGTACTCCTGGCCGATGGCCTTGGCCGGCAGCTTGCCCTTCTTGCGGATGGGCACGAAGCCGCAATGCAGCCGGTCGGCCGCAGCGCCACCGAGGATGAAGCCGCGCGCCTCGATCCCGGCGACCGACTCCAACCTCTGATCGTGGAACGGCTTGACCAGCGCCTCGACGCACGCGCGGAAGCCGGACGGGTGGCCGAACAGCGTGGTGACGTCGCGGAACATGATCCCGGGCTTCGGATAGTCCGGTATGGTCCGCACGAGACCCTTGAGATCGATTTCGGTGGTCGAAGTCATGTTTTGCGTCTCTCCCCTCAGGTCAGGCGCTATCGTCGCTATACTGGAAGCAAAGGCGGCTGGCTAGCCGCGCACCCCAGGGGTTTACCCCTTCAGCACGCGGCCCGCGACCGCATCGAGCTTCTTCAGGAGCTCGGGATCGCGCGCCTCGGGCGCGGTGATGATCGCTGTATCGAGAGCGCGGTCTGAGCCGATCGGGCATGGCTCGTGCTCCCGCGGGAAATCCTTGGCGAGCCGCGCCACGAGGCGCGCCGCCTTCTCAGCGTTCGCCATCAACACGCGGATGATGTCCTGCACGGTCACCGCCTCATGGTCGGGATGCCAGCAGTCGAAGTCGGTGACCATGGCGACCGTCGCGTAGCAAAGCTCCGCCTCCCGGGCGAGCTTGGCCTCAGGCAGGTTGGTCATGCCCACGACCGCGTAGCCGAGCCCTTTATAGGTGAGGCTTTCGGCGAGCGTGGAGAACTGTGGCCCCTCCATGCACACATAGGTGCCTTCCCGAACATAGGGAATGCCTTCCGCCTCCGCCGCCTCGGCAAGATGGATGCGCAGACGGGGCGAGACGGGATGCGCCATGGAGACATGGGCGACGCAGCCCGTGCCGAAGAACGAACTGGGACGGCCGAACGTGCGATCGACGAACTGATCGACGAGAACGAACGTGCCGGGCGACAGGTCCTCCTTGTAGGAGCCGCAAGCCGACAGCGAGATGAGGTCGGTGACCCCTGCCCGCTTCATGACATCGATATTGGCGCGGTAGTTGATGTCGGTCGGTGAAAACCTGTGCCCCTGAGCGTGGCGCGACATGAACACGATCGGCAGCCCTTCGATGTCGCCGATCCGCACCGCCGATGACGGCTCGCCCCAAGGACTCTCGATGCGCTCCTCGCGGACGTTCTGAAGTCCCGGCAGGTCGTAGAGCCCCGAGCCGCCGATAATCCCGAGCACTGCTTTCGTCATGGTTCTCCCTCTGGCCTCGTGCGCCGGCGCACCCTACTCACCGATTTGCATGTAGACCAGAGCCCACACGTGATGGCCGCGATGATCGTCGCTCGGCGCGGCGTCTTCCGCCCGCGTATTGAGCAGCCAGATCGGTCCTTGCTGGCCGAGGCCGAGGGGCACGCCGTCGGCGGAGAGCGCGAGGATCCAATCGGAGCTTCTGATGTCCTCCGGCATGAGATAGCCGGCATAGCCGTCCGCCGCCACGAAGGAGGTTTTCACCTGCGCCGCCTCGAGGAACTCCAGCACCGCGCGGAGCTTCGGTCCGGAGAAGGTCGCCGGCTTGTCGAACTCGGGCGGCTTCGCCGTCACCGTCCCTTGCGGGAGCTCGAGCAGCATCTTCCGGTCGAAAACGAATGCGTGCTTGAAGTTGATCTTCAGCCCGGCGAGCAGGCTGTCGCGTTTCGGATCGAGCGGCCCGCGATTGGACTTGCCGACGAAGCCGCCGACCGTGAGCAGCACCATGCCTTCGGGCGCCGGCCCCTCGTCCGCGGCGAGGGCCGGAAGACTTGCGAGCGCGACGAGGAGAAAGACGAGCGCTCGCGTCATGGACAGCCTCACGTGGCGTGGGTCTGGTCGCGGCGATGCAGGCGCGCCCATACGGCGCGCTTGGAGAGGTACATGATCACCGCGAACACGATGAGGAACACCATGACCCGCGCGCCGAGCTTATACCGCTCTTCGAGCTTCGGCTCGGCCGCCCACATGAGATAGGCCGACACGTCCTTGGCGTAGTTCTTGACCGTGGGCTTCGTCCCGTCCGTGTACGGGACGGCGCCGTCGAAGAGCGGCGGCGGCATGGCGACCTGATGACCGGGAAACGCCTTGTTGTACTGCATGCCCTGGGTCATGTGGAACCCGGCCGGCGGCTTCTCGTAGCCGGTGAGCAGCGAATAGATGTAGTCGGGCCCGCCTTCCCGCGCCTTGGCGATGACCGAAAGATCCGGCGGCAACGCGCCGTTATTCGCCACGCGCGCGGCTTGGTCGTTGGCGAAAGGCGCGCGGAAATGGTCCGACGGCCGGCCGGGCCGCTGAAACATCTCGCCCTTGTCATTCGGTCCGTCGGTGATCTGCACTTGCGAGGCGAGCGTCTCCACCGCCTTCGGCGAGAACTGAGGCCCGCCGGGATCGCCGAGATTGCGATAGGTGAGGAGGTTCATCGAGTGGCAGTTCGAGCAGATCTGCTTGTAGACGTGGAAGCCGCGCTGGAGCTGCGCCCGGTCGTAGGAGCCGAACGGCGGGTCGAACGACCAGTCCTGCGTCACGATTTCCGGCGCATGGTTGTTGGCCGCGTCTTGGGCGAGGCCCACGGCGGGGACGGCAAGGCCGGCAAGAAGCGCGGCGGCGAGTACGCGGAAAACGGTCATCACGCCACCCCCTCGGGAACAGGCTCACGCGCAGGCGGCGGCTCCGCGGCGTGCGGCCCTTCGGAGGACCCAAGCACGGACTGGGTGATGCTGCCGGGAAGCTTCTTCGGCCGCTCGATCAAGCCGACGATCGGCATGACGAGAAGGAAGAAGGCAAAATAGTAGAAGGTGAACACCCGCCCGAAGAACAGGTACCAGCCTTCCGGCGCTTGCGAGCCGAGATAGCCGAGCGCGAGGCACGTGATCGCGAACAGCCAGAAGAACCATTTGTAGATCGGCCGGTAGGTCGTGGAGCGGATGCGCGAGGTGTCGAGCCACGGCACGAAGAACAGGATGGAGATGGCGGAGATGAGCGCGATCACGCCGAACAGCTTGTTCGGGATGGCGCGCAGGATCGCGTAGAACGGCAGGAAGTACCACTCCGGCACGATGTGCGGCGGCGTCTGCAGCGGATTGGCCGGGATGTAGTTGTCGGGATGTCCCAGATAGTTCGGCGCGTAGAACAGGAGAAGCGCGAACAGAATGAGGAACATCACGAGCGCGAAGCCGTCCTTGATCGTGTAGTAGGGATGGAACGGGATGGTATCCCGCTCCGTCTTCACGTCGACGCCCGTGGGATTGTTGTTGCCGGGCATGTGTAGCGCCCAAATGTGCAAGATCACCACGCCGGCGATGACGAACGGCAAGAGGTAGTGGAGCGCGAAGAGACGGTTCAGCGTCGGCCCGCCCACCGAGAACCCGCCCCAGATCCACTGCACGAGCGTCGTGCCGAGACCCGGGATCACCGCATCGAGCGACGAGAACAGGTTGGTGATCACGGTCACCGCCCAGAAGCTCATCTGCCCCCAGACCAGCGAGTAGCCCATGAACGCGGTGGCGATCATGAGCAAGAGGATCAAGACGCCGAGAATCCACAAGACCTCGCGCGGCGCCTTGTAGGAGCCGTAATAGAGGCCGCGGAACGTATGGATGTACGCGGCGAGGAAGAACATCGAGGCGCCGACCGCGTGCGCGTAGCGCAGCAGCCAGCCCCAGTTCACGTCGCGCATGATCGTCTCGACGGAATCGAACGCACCGTCGGCCGTCGGCACGTAGTGCATGGCGAGCACGATGCCGGTCACGATCTGGATGGCCAGCATGAAGGAGAGGATGCCGCCGAAGGTCCACCAGTAGTTCAGGTTGCGCGGCGTGGGGAAGACCATGAACTGGTCATGCATCATCCGTGGGAACGGCAACCGGGAGTCGAGCCATTTCTCGATGCCGGTTGACGGCTTGTAGGTAGAGGGATGCGCCATGGGTCCGGCTTATCCGATCTTGATCTTGGTGTCGGAGGTGAACTTGTAAGGCGGGATGTACATGTTCTGCGGGGCTGGGCCCTTCCGGATACGTCCGGCCGTGTCGTATTGCGAGCCGTGGCACGGGCAGAACCAGCCGCCATACTCGCCCTTATAGTCGCCGACCGCCTGGCCCTTCGGAATGCAGCCGAGATGCGTGCAGATGCCGATCATGATGAGCCACGGCAGCCGATCGGACGCGGCGCGGTTCGCATCGGTCGCCGGCGCGTCCTCGGGCAGGTTGGCGTTGCGCGCGATCGGATCGACCAAATCGCCGAGAGGAACCGCGTTCGCCTCCTCGACCTCTTTTTTCGTGCGGTGGCGAATGAAGATCGGCTTGCCGCGCCACATCACGGTGATGGCCTGGCCCTCCTCGATCGGGCCGATATCCACATCGGTGGAGGCCATCGACAGGGCCGAGGCGTCGGGGTTCATCTGATCGAGCAGCGGCCACAGCACGGCGGCAGCGCCGATCACCGCGAACGCGCCGGCGCCGACCAGAATCACGTCGCGGCGTGACGGGTCGTCATCGGAAAGGTGGGAAGGATCGGTAGAAATATCGGGATTGGCCACGGGCCAAGAGCTCCATGAGTAAAGGAGCCGAAGAGAGCAATGCCCAGCCTCTCGGCTCGTTAGCCGGCAAGATGCGCCGCGCTTCTGTTATTGCCTCTCTTGATGCCGCAATTCGGCATGATTGGTGCCGTTTTCTGGCATCAGCACTCCAGGTTGTCCAGGTCCCGTTATGTGGGCAAATTGGCGCACACCGCGGTTCTCGAAGGGCTAGCACGGGTTCGAGCGAACCAAACTTGATCCCAATCAAGGCCGCATACCCTTTCGCGCGATGCCATTCCGAGAGCGAAGCTTGTATAGGGATGGTCGAGAAGCGTGGGAGCGCCTCCGCCAAGAAGCCAATGGACATGAAGACGGACGAACAAGCGGACAGAAGTCAACGCGGCGACTTCGAGGCCAACAAGGATCGGGCGCAGAGCTGGTTCGAGACCTTGCGCGACCGAATGCTCGAAGCCCTCGAGGCGGTCGAGGACGCGGCCGAAGGCGCGCCCGGCTGCGAGGGTAAGGCGGCGGGGCGCTTCGCCCGCACGCCGTGGACCCGCGAAGAAGGCGGCGGCGGCGTGATGTCTCTCATGTCGGGCCGCGTGTTCGAGAAGGTCGGCTGCCATACCTCGACCGTGCATGGACGCTTTCCCCCCGAATACGCCAAGCAGATCCCCGGCGCCGCCGAGGATCCCCGCTTCTGGGCGTCCGGCATGTCCTTCATCGCCCACCCGATGAACCCCTACGCGCCGACCGGCCATATGAACACCCGCATGGTCGTGACGTCGAAGGGCTGGTTCGGCGGCGGCGGCGACCTCACGCCCGTGCTCAACCGGCGGCGCACACAAGAGGATCAGGATTCGAAAGACTTCCACGCCGCCATGAAGGCGGCCTGCGAGGGCCAGCCGAGCGCCGACTATGCCCGCTTCAAGGCCTGGTGCGACGAGTATTTCTACCTGCCCCACCGGAACGAGCCGCGCGGCATCGGCGGCATCTTCTACGACTATCTCGACACCGGCGACTTCGAGGCCGACTTCGCCTTCACCCAAGAGGTCGGCAAGGCGTTCGTCGCCATCTATCCGGAGATCGTGAAGCGCAACATCTTCACGCCCTGGACGGAGGCCGACCGCGAGGAGCAGCTCATCCGCCGCGGCCGCTACGTGGAGTACAACCTGCTCTACGACCGGGGCACGATCTTCGGCTTAAAGACCGGCGGCAATGTCGAGGCGATCCTCTCCTCCATGCCGCCTTTGGTCCGCTGGCCTTAGGCCCCTACCCGCGCACGCCGGCATACATCAGCGGCGCCTGCAGGGCGGTGGAGTCGAGGGAGACGGCGGTGCCGATGCGGCTGTCGAACAGGGGCGCGTGGGAAGCGACGCGGGCCATGAGGATGGCGAGGGCCGTAAGCACCAGAACCACCACGATCTTCCACATTTCCGCCTCCCTCCGCTCGGCATCGGATGCGCATCCCGCGCGTCCTGATGCTCGGTTTAGGGTTTGGCGGCTGAACCCAGTCTGAGGCGGCCGTTCATCTGGCGTTTAGATAGTCCGATCGGGCGATAGTTCATGCTTGCCAAGGGCTACGGCCTGCCCCATCTTTCCGGGACCGGGCGCCCAAGGCTTTGGGCGCGGACTTGGACGACGGCAAGTGACTACGGCGCAAAGCTCGACCCTTTCCTGACATCTCAAGACGTCGTGGGCCCTCCCTTGACTGGGGGCGGTCGGCGGCCCGTTACGTATGAAACTTTGAACGGGAAAGGAATTCCCCCAATGTCTCGTGTGAACGGCACAGTGAAATTCTTCAATCATTCGCGTGGGTTCGGCTTCATTCAGCCGGACGACGGCGGCAAGGACGTGTTCGTCCACGCCTCGGCGCTCCAGCGCTCCGGCGTGCCGGCCCTGAACGAGGGCGACAAGGTCTCCTTCGAGATCGAGGACGACCGCCGCGGCCGCGGCAAGCAGGCCGCGAACGTCGAACTCGCCTAACACGCACGCTTCACAAGCGATCCTTTCAAAACCGCCGGGCCCCGCCCGGCGGTTTTTTATGCCGTGGAGCGCAACTTAACGGCCTCGATCCCGTTCAGATTCGGTTCATCTTGATGGCTCTAAATTGCCTCAAAGCGGGGGCATCACTGGTTCACCCAATCCCTGGGGCACCCCTCCACCCGCAAGAAGACGCGGATGCGGCTTCTCGGCTTAAGGAACGCGAAAATGGGCAAGAAAACTCTTATGGCACTCGTTGCTGCTGCGCTGGTCGGGGTCACCACCCTGACCCTGGCGGTTCCGGCGGAAGCCGGCCAAGGACGTGGATATGGACGAGGCGGCGGCTGGGGCGGCGGCGGCCGCTACGTCCAGAACAACTACTATGGCGGTGGCTATCGCGGCGGCTATCGCCACGGCGGCGGTGACGCGCTCGCCGCCGGCATTATCGGCCTCGGCGTCGGTGCCATCGTCGGCAGCGCGCTGACCCCGCAGACCGTCTATGTGGCGCCGCCACCCCCGCCCCCGGCGCCCGTCTACGCGCCGGTCGCCTACGGGCCGCCGGCTTGGACGCCGGATTGGTACACCTACTGCTACTCGCGCTACCGGACCTTCAACGCGCGGACTGGCACCTTCGTCGGCTATGACGGCTACGAGCACTTCTGCCGCTAGCCCGACCTGACCTCTTCGGCCCGTCAGACCGGCTGATTTGCCGGCCTGGCGGGCCATTGTTTTGAAGCAGGCCTGGCAGGCGCAGGCGCTTGATCCACATCAAGCCATCGCCGGCGAAACCGAATTACCACCAATCCGGGTTTTGACGCGCTGTTTACCCCTGCGGCAACTCGGTCGGCCGCGCCGCTCTATTGTGCCTTGAACGAATCCCGGGGACGGCGCAAAATTATTGCGTTCCGGGATGAGTCCGACATGCGGCCGCGGGCTACGCTGGCCGCCGTATTGTTGTGTCGAGACGAATGAGGACTCTTGAAGGACACCATGACCATCGCCGCCGAACCAGCCATCACCGATATTTCCCGCGACCAGCCGAACGCTCCTGCCGACCGGGACGCGCTCCTGAAGATCCGCCCCTATCAGGGCATGGTGGCGTGGCCGACCGTGCTCCTCGCTCTCGGCATCGTCGCCGCCTTCGTGCTCGTCTGCACGCTCGCGACCATGCGCATCATTCCGCTGTGGCTCGGGCTGATCCTCAACACGCTGATCCTCTACGCCGACCAGACGCCGCTCCATGAGGCCTGCCACGGCAATATCGCCGGCCGCGATTCAAAATGGCTGTGGCTGAACCATCTCGTCGGCTATGTCGCCGGCACGATCTTGCTGCATGAGTACAAGGCGTTCCGCTACATGCATCTTGCCCACCACCGCGACACCAACGATCCCGAGCTCGATCCGGATCACTGGGTGGCGGTGAAGAACCCGTTCATGGTGGCGTGGCGCTGCCTCACCATCGTGTTCTGGTATCATCAGTTCTTCTGGAAGCACATCGCCTTCCACGCCCACATCCCGGGCATGCGGCCGCTCACCATCCACATCGTGGTCATGCACGCCATCTACTACGGCATCGCGCTCGGCCTGGCGGTGATGGGCTATTGGCGCGAGGTGCTGATGCTGTGGATCTTCCCCCACATCCTGGCTTCGGCGCTGATCATCTACTTCTTCGCCTACCTCACCCATAAGCCGCACGAGATTCACGAGCGCTATCGCGACACCAACATCTTCTGGGTGAGGGGCATGATCATCGAGCCGGTCGTGAACTGGCTCTACCTGTACCAGAACTTCCACCTGATCCATCACCTCTTCCCGCGGATTCCGTTCTACCTCTATGGCGACGCCTTCCGCGACCTGAAGCCGGTGCTCGATAGGGAGCACGCCCACATCTACGAGTACGATTTCGGGCCGCACCGCGAGGCGCAATCGACCACCTGACAAAATTGACGATGGCCGGGCTTCGACCCGGTCATTCGATTTTGGGCCTCTAGTCGGAGGCGGCGTGGTCGGCCGGCTCGAAGGTGAGGTCGGCGGGCGAGATCAACACCGAGAATTGCTGGCACCAAATCACCACGCTCGGGAACTGGGTGAGATCGACGCCTGCGGGGATCGCGTAGTTCTGGCTGCCTTTGAACGCGCGCAAGCGACCGAGATCCACATACATCGTGTCGGTGACGTCGCTCGATGAGCGGACATTCGCCTTCGGCACCAGATAGACGTGGAAGTCGGGACCGGGCCCGACCTCGAAATTCTCGCCGAGAAACACGGTCCGCGGATAGACGCTGACGTCGCCCTTGCCCGTATGGATCGGATCGTTCGGATTGGGCTGGATGAACTGCCCCTTGGCGACAAGTGCGCCGGCCGCGGCGTCGAGCTTTTCCATGCCCTCCGGCGGCGGGAAGAAGTACGGGAACAAGAAGATGCCGAGGGCGAAGCCGAACACGAGGCCGATAACGCCGCCCGAAAGGAACCCCTTCAGCCACCGCCACATATAGCGCCTCCGTCAGCCCGAAAGAGCTTAGGAGCTTGCCATGGCAGTGGTGTGATGGCGAGCCTTACACACGCTAGTGTAGGCGGAGCTCACCTTCCACGAAGTTGAACTCCGTCGGCGAGATCAGCGCCCGGTGCGCGACGCGCACCCGGTAGAGCGGCCCCTCGAGATGGGCGTCCCAGAAGTCGAGAAAGTCCTTGAGCTTGGGGAAGCGCGGCGCCAGGTCGTAGTCCTGCCAGACATAGCTCTGGAGCAGCTTCTTGTGGTCGGGAAGGCGGTAGAGAATCTCGGCAGTGGTGAGCGAAAAACCCGCGATCTGGCGAACGAATCCCTGATCCATGGCGAGCAGTCCCCTGTTGGTCAGCCTTTTTGGTTTTATCAATGCTAATTGTGGTACCCGGTTGCGTCTAGGAAATTTATCGAATTGATTCAGAGCCTTGGCAGCAGACAGAGGTCACTGCTAATTTTTGGCACTCTCGTCTTGAAAGTGCTAAAACCTAAATCCACATAGCCCGTGGGGGTGCGCCCCTTTTGGGCGCCCATCCGTTTCATCAAAATTTGTCTGGAGGAGATCGCAAGATGAAGTTTCGTCCATTGCATGATCGCGTGGTCGTGCGCCGCATCGATGAGGACGAACGGACCCGGGGCGGCATCATTATCCCTGACACCGCCAAGGAGAAGCCGCAGCAGGGCGAGATCGTCGCCGTGGGCCCCGGCGCCCCCGACGAGAAAGGCCAGGTCCAGCCGCTGGATGTGAAGCCCGGCGACCGCGTGCTGTTCGGCAAGTGGTCCGGCACCGAGGTCAAGATCGACGGCGAGGACGTGCTCATTATGAAGGAGAGCGACATTCTCGGCGTGCTCGAAGGCGCTGCCGCGAAGAAGAAGAAGGCCGCGTAACGCAAGCAATTCTCTTGCCCCTGGTGCCGCCGGCTTGGCTGGCGCCGGGGTGAGGTTCAAATGGAGCTAAACGAATGTCCGCTAAGGAAGTGAAATTTTCCCAGGACGCCCGCGAGCGCATGCTGCGCGGCGTCGACATCTTGGCCAACGCGGTCAAGGTGACGTTGGGGCCGAAGGGCCGCAACGTGGTGCTCGAGAGGTCCTTCGGCGCGCCGCGCATCACCAAGGACGGTGTGACGGTCGCCAAGGAGATCGAACTCGAGGACAAGTTCGAGAACATGGGCGCCCAGATGGTGCGCGAGGTCGCCTCCAAGACCGCCGACGAGGCGGGTGACGGCACCACCACCGCGACCGTGCTGGCGCAATCCATCGTCAAGGAAGGCGCCAAATCTGTCGCCGCCGGCTCTAATCCCATGGACCTGAAGCGCGGCGTCGACCTCGCTGTCACCGCCGTGATCGACGCGTTGAAGGCGAAGGCCAAGAAGGTCACCTCCAACGAGGAGATCGCCCAGGTCGGCACCATCTCCGCCAACGGCGACCATGAGATCGGCCGCTTTATTTCCGAGGCCATGCAGAAGGTCGGCAATGACGGCGTCATCACCGTCGAGGAGGCGAAGAGCCTCGAGACCGAGCTCGAAGTGGTCGAGGGCATGCAGTTCGACCGCGGTTATATCTCCCCCTACTTCATCACCGACGCCGACAAGATGCGCGTCGAGCTGGAGAACCCCTACATTCTCGTCGACGAGAAGAAGCTCTCCAACCTCCAGTCGATGCTGCCGCTGCTCGAAGCCGTCGTGCAGTCGGGCCGGCCGCTGCTGATCGTCGCCGAGGACGTCGAAGGCGAGGCGCTGGCCACGCTCGTGGTCAACAAGCTGCGCGGCGGCCTGAAAGTCGCCGCCGTCAAGGCGCCCGGCTTCGGCGATCGCCGCAAGGCCATGCTCCAGGACATCGCTGTCCTGACCGGCGGCCAGGTGATCTCCGAGGATCTCGGCATCAAGCTCGAGAACGTCACCCTCGACATGCTCGGCAAGGCGAAGAAGGTCGTCATCACCAAGGATGACACCACCATCGTCAATGGCGCCGGTAAGAAGGCGGACATCGAGGCGCGCGTCGCCCAGATCCGTCAGCAGATCGAGGACACCACCTCCGATTACGACCGCGAGAAGCTGCAAGAGCGGCTGGCCAAGCTCGCCGGCGGCGTTGCCGTGATCAAGGTCGGCGGTGCCACGGAGACGGAGGTCAGGGAGCGAAAGGACCGCGTCGACGACGCGTTGAATGCGACCCGTGCCGCCGTCGAGGAAGGCATCGTGCCCGGTGGTGGCGTCGCCTTGCTCCGCACCATAAAGGCGCTCGATTCTCTGAAAGGCGCCAACGAGGACCAGAAGGTCGGCATCAACATCGTGCGCCGGGCCCTGCAGTCGCCCCTGCGTCAGATCGCCGAGAATGCCGGCGAGGACGGTGCCGTGGTTGTCGGCAAGGTCCTCGACAAGGACGAGTACAATTTCGGCTACAACGCCGCGACCGGCGAGTACGGCAACCTGGTCAAGCAGGGCGTGATCGACCCCGCCAAGGTCGTGCGCACCGCGCTCCAGGACGCCGCCTCCGTGGCTGGCCTGCTCATCACCACCGAGGCCATGGTGGCCGAGCTGCCGAAGAAGTCGTCCGCGCCCGCCATGCCCGGCGGCGGTATGGGCGGCATGGGCGGCATGGACTTCTAGTCGCGTAGCGTTCAGTAAGCGTAGGTTGCGTCGCGTAAGTTGCGTCCCTGCGTATCAGTCCCCCTGCGTATTGAGCCGCGCCTCCGGGCGCGGCTCTTTTCTTATGTGCCCCGCGCGGAGTTGCGCTACCCATAGCGCATGGCAAAGACCAGCGAACAAAAGGGCAGCATCCGCGCCGGCATCGGCGGCTGGATCTACGCGCCTTGGCGCGGCACTTTCTATCCGAAGGGTCTGAGACAGGCGGACGAGCTTGCTTACGCCGCGAGCCACCTCACCACGATCGAGATCAACGCCACCCACTACCGGCTGCAGAGCCCGAAGAGCTTCCGCAAATGGGCCGACACGGCGCCGGACGGCTTCGTGTTCTCGGTGAAAGGCCCGCGCCTCGTCACCCAGCAAAGGGCGCTTGCCGAGACCGGCCAGTTCATCGCGCGGTTCTTCGACTCCGGCTTAAGCGAGCTCGGCGACAAGCTCGGCCCCGTGCTGTGGCAGTTCCCGCCATTCAAGAGATTCGATGAGGCGGACTTCGCCAAGTTCCTGGAACATTTGCCGGAAAGCCTGAACGGGCGGAAGGTCAACCACGTGGTCGAAGTGCGCCACGCGAGCTTCCAGGACCCCGCCTTCACCCGCCTCTTGCGCGATCATGGCGTGGCGCCGGTCTTCGTCGACAGCGAGGACTACCCGGCGATTGCCGATCTCACCGGCGACGTCGTCTATGCGCGCCTCCAGCGCGGCGCCGACTCGATCGAAACGGGCTACGCGCCCAAGGCGCTCGACCAATGGGCCGCACGCGCGAAGGTCTGGGCGTCGGGCGGCGCGCCGGACGATCTCCCGGTCGTCGACGCGGCACGGAAGCCGGACGCGAAGCCGCGCGACGTGTTCGTCTACTTTATTCATGAAGGCAAGCTGCGGGCGCCCGCCGCGGCCATGGCGCTCATCGAACGCCTGGACCATGCGTCGAAGTGACCGGGCCAGCGATGCAACTTTCGCCGTTCTTGTGAATTAGCTTCACACAATTCCGGAGGGGCACGGGGTTCCAAACCGGAGGTGCGTGATGGCTCACGCAACACACCCTAACGAGATACCTGTTTCGTCCGAGGCTGGACACAAGCCTGCGGCCGTGCGCAAGCCGGCCAGCGTTCACCCCGTGGCGATCGAGATCGGCCTTGCCGCCACGCTTTGGTTCCTGGCCATGGCCTGGCTCAGTTTCGCCTGGGGCCGGGAGATCGATCTCGACCTCGCCGTGGCGAGCCTGTTCTTCGTGATGTTTTTCACCCTGTTCCTGACGACCGCCTCCCGCGCGGTCCATGACAAGCGCTGGTCGCTGCGGCAGGAGAGCTTCGCGGCCTTCCTGCATGACGACGACATCGCCATCGACAGAGGCAAGATGTCGGGCCGCGACGTGCTGATCGAGGTGACCCTGATCCCGGTGGCGCTCGCCTTCGCGGCGACGCTCATTGGTCTTGCGTGGATGATTTTCGGCTGAGCGCGGCCGCGTGCGCGACGAGCTGCTCACGGTCCGCAGCAAAGCCGCCATCGATCCAATGCTGCTCGAGCGTGCGCAGCATCTCGCCGAGCGCAGGGCCTTCGAGATTGAAGGGCGCAAGATCCGGCCCGCGCACCGGGAAGGGCGGTGCCTGCCAGCGCTCCGGCAGGCTGAGCGCACGCCGCCAATCGGGATCGTCGGCGGGCGCGCCGCGCGTGGCCCATGTCAGCAGCACCTGCAAGGGAAACGTGTCGGGGCCGAGCCGGTACAGCAGCCGCTTGGCCGCGCCCTCCTCCGGCAACGCAGGATCGAGCGCCTCGCCCGCGCCGAGCGCGAGCGTGGCCTGCTCGGCATTGGACAGCTTGAACCGCGCCGCAAGCCGCGGCGCGTCTTCCGTCACGAACACCGCAAGCGCGGCGAGCCTGAGAACCGCGTTCGGCGCGCGAGACAGCGCCGTCTCGATGGCGATCAGATGCGCGAGCCGGCCAAGCCGCGGCGCGCTGCCGAGAATGTCGGTGAGAAGCCCGTAGTCGAACAGAGCCTCGACCGCTTCAAGCACCTGCGGCGCGCTGAGGATTCGTTTCAGCTCGGCGCACACACGCTCGGCTGAAAGTTGCCTCAAGCCCCCGCGCTGCTTCACGCACGCCGAGAGCCCAGCTTCATCGAGCGGGCCCTTGCCGTAATAGGCGTTGAAGCGGAAGAAGCGGAGGATGCGCAAATAGTCTTCCGAAATGCGCGCTTCCGCATCGCCGATGAACCGCACGCGCCCCGCAACGAGATCCGCATAGCCGCCGAGCGGGTCGTAGAGCGCGCCCTCGGGTCCGGCATAGAGCGCGTTCAGGGTGAAGTCCCGCCGCCGCGCGTCCTCCGCCCAATCCTCGGTAAAGGCAACCTTGGCGTGACGGCCGTAGGTCTCCACATCGCGGCGCAATGTCGTCACCTCGAAGGGCGCGCCGTCGGCGACGACCGTTACCGTGCCGTGGGCAATCCCGGTGGGGATCGCCTTCAGTCCCGCCTTGCGGGCGCGCGCCATGACCTTGTCCGGCACCGCCGTTGTGGCGAAGTCGATGTCGGTCACGGGAAGTCCGAGCAGCGCGTCACGCACGGCGCCACCGACCGCCCGCGTCTCGATGCCGTCCCCCGACAGAGCCGCGAACACGCGCGCCGTCTCCGGCCGCTTCAGCCATTCGGCATCTTTGAGCGAAGGAGGCGCCTCGGCGCGTGAAGAATCGTTCTCGGCCATGCCGCCTGCCGTCAGTCGATTTCGCCAGGCTTGATCTTGCCGTTCTCGATCACCGACGGGTGATAGGTCCCACTCTTATCGCCGCCGGAGAACTGCACCAGCGTCACCATGGTGATGATCAGAAGGCCGAAGCCCACGGCGGCCAGCCAGAGGATTGGCGCCGTTTGCCAGACGCTTCCGGGCGCCGTGCCCTTCACCGCGACCATGTAGGCCGCGTAGATCAGGAACGGCAGCGCGAAAAGTAGGATATCGATGAAGGCGATGCGCAACATCGGCCGGACGTTCTCCCCTGGGAATGTTTTGTGCGAACCTTAGCTTCGCGCGCCCGACAAAGCGAGGGTGCTTCAACCCTCTCCCATGGGGAACGGGAAGAAAGCTCCGCCGCTCCACACGCCGGTCCCCTCGCCCGCTTCGACCGCGAGCTCCGTCAGCTCGTAATAGACGGGCCGCGCGAGCTGCGCTCGCAAGCCCTCGCGCACCACGACAAAGGGCGCATGGCCGCCGCCCGGCTCGGCGCGGAAGCCGATGGGATGCTCCCGGTCGGCGGTAACCACGTCGTCGACATTGGTCCGGAAGGTGAGGCGCTGATCGCGGCCCTCCCCCTCCCGCGTCACCGCCACGGCGATAAAGGGCTCGCCCTCCACCGCGATGGGCACCTTCTCCACCGGCGTCACCAGATAGAACCCGTCCTCTTCGCGCCGCAACACGGTGGAGAACAGTTTGACGAGCGGTTTCCGGTTGATCGGGCCGCCCTGGTAGAACCAAGTCCCGTCGCGGGCGATCCTTAAGCCCGATGTCCCCGCAAACATTAAGGTTTGGCAATAATGGCTTAGCCGGTTTGCCGCCGACCTTGCCAGATGCTACGAGTCGCTCTCTTTTGTCTTGGTCGCGCATCACCATATGAGCCGCGTCTAACCTCGTTTTCTGCTCCGCCTTAAGGAGCGCGGCACAACGGACGGTGCCAACGCTATTGTGACCCAATTGCCGTTCAAAGTGTTCCGCTTTCCCCGGCCTTTGGCCCTATATTTCTCCATCATCAAGATCGAGCGAAACTGAAGCCATGACCACTGTTGCCCCAACCGAGACCCAACTCGTGGATCGCCTGGACGAGATCGGCGCCAAGATCCACGAGGTGCGGGACACCACCGCGACCATCATCTTCGGGCAGGACCGCGTTATCGACCTTGCGCTGATCACGCTTCTGTCCGGCGGCCATGCGCTCCTCATCGGCGTGCCGGGTCTCGCCAAGACGAGCCTCGTCGAGACGCTCGGTGCCGTGCTCGGGCTCGAGAACAAGCGCATTCAGTTCACCCCCGACCTGATGCCGTCGGACATCGTGGGCTCCGAGGTCCTCGAGGAGGAAAGCGGCGGCCGCCGCAGCTTCCGCTTCGTCAAAGGTCCGATCTTCACCCAGCTTCTCATGGCGGACGAGATCAACCGCGCGAGCCCGAAGACCCAGTCGGCGCTGCTGCAAGCCATGCAGGAGCACCACGTCACCGTCGCCGGCGTCCGCCACGACGTACCGCGTCCCTTCCATGTGCTCGCGACCCAGAACCCGCTCGAGCAGGAAGGCACCTACCCGTTGCCCGAGGCGCAGCTCGACCGCTTCCTCTTGCAGATCGACGTCTCCTATCCCGACTTGGATGCCGAGCGGCGCATGCTGTATGCCACCACCGGCGTCGAAGAGCGCAGCCTCAAGACCATTCTCTCCGCCGAGGAGCTGATGATGGCGCAGCGCCTGGTGCGCCAGCTGCCCGTCGGCGATCAGGTGGTCGATGCGATCCTGAGCCTCGTGCGCTCCGCGCGGCCGGGCACCGGCATCAATCAGGAGCTGGAAGACATGATCGCTTGGGGTCCCGGCCCGCGCGCCAGCCAGGCGCTGATGCTCGCGGTCCGCGCCAAGGCGATGATGGAAGGGCGCCTTGCGCCGTCCGTGGATGACGTCGTCGACCTTGCCGAGCCTGTGCTCAAGCACCGCATGGCGCTCACCTTCGCCGCCCGCGCGGAAGGCATCGAGATGAGCGACATGATGGCAAGGCTTATCGAGCCTCTGAGGTAGGCTACGCTTGGCGAACGCGCAGGCGAAAACACTTCAGCCGTTTTTGGCGGAGGAGGCCGAAGCCCATGGGCTTGCGGCTCGCATGCCTGCGCTTCTCATCGAGTCGCAGCGCGTCGCGCACACCGTGACGCACGGCACCCATGGCCGCCGCCGGTCCGGGCCGGGCGAGACATTCTGGCAGTTCCGCCATTTCGACGTGAACGATTCGATGTCCGGCATCGACTGGCGCCGGTCGGCGAGCTCCGACCATCTGTTCGTGCGCGAGCGGGAATGGGAAGCCGCTCATACGGTCTGGCTTTGGGTCGATATTTCGCCGTCCATGCGCTTCCGCTCGTCGCTGTCGAAGGTGACCAAAGAGAGCCGCGCCGTCGTGCTGGCGCTCGCGCTGACCGAGCTCCTCTCCCGCGCCGGCGAGCGCGTCGGCCTGCTCGGCAGCAGGCCCTTCACCGGCCGCAACGCCGGACGGAAAGTGGCCGAGGTCCTGTTGAACGAGACGGCGGAGGCAAGTCTGCCGCCGCCCGCGCGGCTCAGCCGTTTTTCCGAATGCCTTCTGTTCTCCGATTTCCTCGAACCGGTGGACGAGGCGGTGGCGCGGTTTCAGAGCATCGCGGCGCAGGGCGTGCGCGGCCATCTCGTCCAGATTCTCGATCCCGCCGAGGAGACGCTCCCTTACGTGGGCCGCACCGAGTTCGCCGCGAGCGAAGGCGGCGACCGGATGATCGCCGGCCGCGCCGAGAGCTTGCGCGAGAGCTACCAGGAACGCATGCATCGCCACCGTGTCGATCTCCAGGAAGCGGCGCGGCGACTCGGCTGGTCGTTCGTCGTCCATCACACCGACCGCCCGCCCGAGGAAGTGGTGCTCGCCATCCATAGTCATCTCGCCGGCCTCGACCGCGACTATCGGTACCGCCCCCCGCGCCCGGCTGCCGCGCCCGCTAGCCGGACGGCAGAACCGGCATGATGACGCTCGGGCCCATAGGCTTCCTACAGCCGTGGATCCTGGTGACGCTCGCGGCGCTGCCGGCGATCTGGTGGCTGTTGCGCTTCACGCCGCCGAGCCCGCAGGTCGTCGTGTTCCCGCCGACGCGGCTCCTCAAGGACCTGAAGCCCACCGAGGAGACGCCGGCGCGTAGTCCGTGGTGGCTCACCTTGCTGCGCATGCTGCTCGCGGCCTTGCTGATCGTGGCGCTGGCGCGGCCCGTGCTCAATCCCGACCGCGAGACCTTCGCCGGCGAAGGCCCGCTTCTGCTCGTCATTGATAATGGCTGGGCCTCCGCCGCCCATTGGGGGGCGCGCCGCGAGGCGATCTCCGCGGCGATTGATCGTGCCGGCCGCGACGGCCGCACCGTCATGCTCGCGCCGACCGCCCCGGGTCAGCCGCTGACCGAGCCGCTCAGCGCCGACGAGGCGCGCGAGCGGATCGTCGGCCTGAACCCCGAGCCATACGCCCCGGACCGGGCCGCCCTCGCGACTGCGCTGGACAAAGCGCTCGAAGGCAAGAGCGGCTATAGCGTGGTGTGGCTGTCCGACGGCCTCGACTACGGCGAAGGCGACAGCTTTACCAAGGACCTCACTAAGCTTGCCGGCGATGGCGGCAGCCTGACCGTTCTCAACCCGGATGCCGGCGAAGCCGCGCTCGGCCTCGGCCAAGCCTCGGGCGAAGGCGGTGTATTGGCCGGGCGCGTGCTGAGCAGCACCGAAGGTCCCCGCTCGGGCGTTGTGACCGCTGTGACCGGCCGCGGCGAGCCGCTTGGCGAAGCGCCTTTCACCATCAAGCCGGGCGAGCGGGAGGCGACCGCGAGCTTCGACCTGCCACTCGAGATCCGCAATCAGGTGGCGCGCCTCCAGATCAAGGGCGAGCGCTCCGCCGGCGCCGTTCATCTGCTCGACGCCCGTGCGCAATGGCACCGGGTCGGCGTCGTCTCCGGCGAATCCCGCGAGGAGGCGCAGCCGCTCCTGTCGCCGCTTTATTATGTGGATCGCGCGCTGTCGCCTTACGCCGACGTCATCACGCCGAACGAGCGCAACGTCGCCACGGCGGTGCACAATCTGATCGACAATCAGAACGTCTCGACCATCGTGCTCGCCGACATCGGCAAGCTCGTCCCCGGCACCCAGGAGGAGCTGCAGAAGTGGCTCGACAAAGGCGGCGTGCTGATCCGCTTCGCCGGCCCCAGGCTCGAGCAAGGCGGCGACGAGCTGTTGCCCGTGGCGCTGCGTCATGGCGGCCGCACGCTCGGCGGCTCGCTCTCTTGGAGCACGCCACAGCCGTTGGCGCCGTTCGAGGATAAGAGTCCCTTCAAGGGACTTTCGATTCCGGACGACGTGCGGATCAACCGCCAGGTTCTCGCCGATCCCACCGTCGCCATGGACGCCGAGGTTTGGGCGACCCTTGCCGACGGCACGCCCCTCGTCACGGCAGCCAAGCACGGCGACGGCTGGATCGTGCTGTTCCACGTCACCGCCAATTCGGACTGGTCCAACCTGCCCCTATCCGGACTGTTCGTGGAAATGCTCCGCCGCGTCATCAGCCTCGGGCCGGCCGAGATCATCATGCAAGGCGGAGAAGACGGTGCGGCCGTCGAGCCGGCGGCAAGCACATCGTCTTCTACGACGGCGCTGGCGCCCATCCAGACGCTGGACGGCTACGGCCAGCTCGTGCCGCCGCCCTACCGCGCCTCTCCCATCGCGCCTGACAAGATCGACGAGACGGTACCGGGACCCGAACATCCGCCCGGTTATTACGGCCCGTCAGGCGGCGCGCGTGCGCTCAATATCGTGACCGAGAAGACCGCACTCAGGCCCCTCGCCGCCATCGAAGGCGCAAACGCGGTGAGCGGCTACAGTCTCAAGAAGCCTATGGCGCTCGAGCCTTGGCTCTACCTTGCGGCGCTCGCCCTGTTCGGGCTCGACATTCTCGCCGTGCTGGCGCTGAGCACCGGCCTGCGCTTCCGGCGCCGCGCCGCCACCGCTGCTGTCATCATCCTCGGCTTCGCGCTGATCCCGCTCGCGTTCCCCGCGCCAAGCTTCGCCGCCGACGCTGAGCATCCGCCCTCGACCGGCAACGCGGCCGACGACTTCGCGCTGAAGGCCTCGCTCAAGACGCACCTTGCCTATGTGCTGACCGGCGATGACGATGTCGACCGCACCAGCGAGGAGGGCTTGTGGGGCCTGAGCAAGGTCCTGCGCGCCCGCACCGCGCTCGAGCCCGCCGACCCGATGGGCGTCGATATCGACAAGGACGATCTCTCCTTCTTTCCCCTCCTTTATTGGCCCGTGACCGACGACGCGAAGCCCTTGTCAGACAAGACGCTCGCCAAGATCGACGCCTATATGAAGCAGGGCGGCATGATCATCTTCGACACCCGCGATCAGGAGAGCGTCGCCTATGGCGGCGGCACGCAAGGCCAGGCGCTTAACCGCCTGATCGGCCAGCTCGACATCCCGCCGCTCGAGCCGGTGCCGGCAAACCACGTGCTCACCAAGTCGTTCTATCTGATGAATAGCTTCCCCGGCCGTTGGGACGGCGGCTCGCTCTGGGTCGAGGCCGAGCCGACGGACGAGGCCGAGCGCAGCGAGCGCTCGCGCCGCACCGACGGCGTGAGCTCGATCGTCATCACTTCGAACGACATGGCATCGGCCTGGGCCCTCGACGAGTCGAACCGGCCGATCTTTCCCGTCGTGCCCGGCGGCGAGGTGCAGCGCGAGATGGCGTTCCGCGCCGGCGTCAACCTCGTGATGTACGCGCTCACCGGCAACTACAAGGCCGACCAGGTGCATGTCCCTGCCCTGCTCGAGCGTCTGGGACAGTAGGCCATGAGCTGGTCCATCGAGTTCATCCCCTTCGTGCCCTGGCCGGTCCTATGGATCATTGCCGGCATCGGCGCGCTGTTGCTCGTGCTGCTCTTCTGGCGCGCCCGCCGCGGCGCGCTGTTGCGCCTGCTCGCCTTCGCCACGCTCCTGCTCGCCATGGCCAACCCGCATCTAAAGCAGGAGGACCGCGAGCCGCTCAACGACATCGTCACCGTCGTGGTCGACGATAGCCAAAGCCAGACCATCGCCGGCCGCACGGCGCGCACCGAAGCGGTCCGCAAAGACTTGGAAGAGCGCCTCAAGACGATCCCCGATCTCGACGTGCGCTTCGTGCGCTCCACCTCGACCTCGCCCGACGACGAGCGTGACGGCACCATGCTGTTCACCGATCTCGGCCAGGCGCTGGCCGACGTGCCGCCCGACCGTCTCGCCGGCGTGATCATGATCACCGACGGCGAGGTCCACGATGTGCCGGGCTCCGCCAAGGCGCTCGGCTTCGATGCGCCGGTGCATGCCCTGATCACCGGCAAGCCGGGCGAGTTCGACCGCAGGCTCGAGGTCTTGAATGCGCCCCGCTTCGGCATTGTGGGCAGCACGCAGCCGATCGAGGTCAAGGTCAGCCAGACGAAGCCCGGCGCGACCGGCACCGCGACGCTCACCATCAAGCATCAGGGCCAGGCGCCGATCCAGAAGACCGTCCGCATCGGCGAGAAGGTCGAAATTCCCGTCGAGATCGCCCACGCCGGCCCCAACATCGTCGATGTCGAGGTCGACTCCGCGCCCGGCGAGCTCACCAAAGTCAACAATCGCACCGTGCTGACGGTGGAGGGCGTGCGCGAGAACTTGCGCGTGCTGCTGGTCTCGGGCGAGCCGCACGCCGGCGAGCGCACCTGGCGCAACATGCTGAAGTCGGATGCCTCCGTCGACCTCGTGCATTTCACGATTCTGCGCCCGCCGGAGAAGCAGGACGGCACGCCCATCAACCAGCTGTCGCTGATCGCCTTCCCCACGCGCGAGCTGTTCCAGGAGAAGCTCGATCAGTTCGACCTGATCATCTTCGACCGCTATCAGCGCCGCGGCGTGCTGCCTTTGCTCTATCTGGAGAACGTCGCCCGTTATGTGGAGCGCGGCGGCGCCGTGCTGGTCTCCGCCGGCGACGACTATGCCTCCGCCCTCAGCCTCTACCGCACGCCGCTCGGCCAGATCCTGCCGGCCGCGCCCACGGGCCGCGTGACCGAGGAGCCGTTCAAGCCGGAGCTGACCGAGCTCGGCAATAAGCACCCCGTGACCGCCGACCTGCCCGGCGCCCATGGCGGTCCGAAAGGCGATGAGCCGACCTGGGGCCGCTGGTTCCGCGTGGTCGATGCCAATCCCAAAGACGGCGAAGTGCTGATGAAGGGCGCCGAGGGCAAGCCGCTCCTCGTCATCGGCGAGCGCGGCAAGGGCCGCGTGGCGCTACTTCTGTCCGACCACGCTTGGCTCTGGGCGCGCGGCTACGACGGCGGCGGACCCTATTCCGATCTCCTGCGCCGTCTCGCCCACTGGCTGATGAAAGAGCCGGAGCTCGAAGAGGAGACGCTCAAGGCTACGAGCCGGGGACAGACGCTCAACATCGAGCGCCGCTCGGTCCAAGACGAGGTCGAGCCTGTCACCGTGACCTCGCCCTCCGGCAAGACGGAGACCGTCACGCTCGACAAGGGCGAGCACGGGGAGTGGCGCAAGGCCATGAACGTCGACGAGCAAGGCGTCTATCGCGTGGCCTCGGGCAATCTCGCCGGCATCGTGACGGTCGGCAGGGCGAACACACGCGAGCTCGCCGCCGTGACCGCGACCGACAAGCCGCTTGCGCCCATTCTCGAGGAGACGGGCGGCGGCGCGTTCTGGCTCGGCCGCACCGAAGGCGACGCCGCGAGCCTGCCGCGCATCGCCATGATCCGGAGCGGCCATGTCATGCATGGCAGCGACTGGCTCGGGCTTCACAAACGCGAGGCCTATCACGTGAAAGGCGTGCGGCTCTTCCCGCTCTTCACCGGCTTCCTCGCCCTCGCCCTGCTGCTCGGCCTCCTGGCCGCCACCTGGTTCCGCGAAGGCCACTAGGCTCATCGGGCATGCGCCTTGACCTGCCCGGCCGCGCTTTGCAGTGCGCCGGGAACGAGCTCGAGCGCCAAGAGCCGCGCCGGATCGACCGGCCCCGGCAGCGTGATCCTGCCCGGCACCACCGGCGCGAAGCCGAACCGGCCGTAATAGGGCATGTCGCCGACGAGCAGCACGAGACCGAAGCCTTCGTCCTTTGCCCGGACCAGCCCCTCGCCGACCAGCGCCTTGCCGTAGCCCTTGCCCTTCACCTCAGGATCGACCACGAGCGGCCCGAGCAGCAGGCCGCCTTCGGCCTCCCCGATGCGCACCGCGGTGAAGCGGATGCCGCCGACCAGACGGCCGTCGAGCCAGCCGGTCAGGCTGAGGGCGGCAACCGGAAGCACGCCTTCGCGCACCCGGTAGGCGCTCCGCGCGAAGCGGCCTGGCCCGAAGGCCTCGGCCGAAAGCTTGGACAGCGCCGCTTCATCGGCGGTGGTTTCGGAGTGGATTTCGAAGGTCGTCATGGCGTTAGCACCAACATAGCTGATCGGAGGGAACATCCCCCGCCGGCGGGCACCAAACGCAAATCTTCCAAGGAGAAAGGACGAGGCGACGGCGGCGAGGCTCAAGCGGTCCGCAGGAAGCGGGCGCGCGCTCGTCGTCGGGGGAACGTCGAAACTGTGATCCTGGTCCTCATGACGGGCGCTGCCTTATCACGGACGGCGGCCCAAGGTCCAGCAATCTTGCTGGAAGCACCAATCGGGCGCGTTTACGAACTCGCTCAACTTCATTATGTGTTATCGCCTCTCGTCACAGTATTGAATCTGCTAGACTAAAGATTATCGAGGAAGGGGTCGTGCCACCACACCCCTGACGGTCAAGCGGGGGCTTGTTTATGGCTGATACGGCGCAACTGCTCGTTCTTTATCATTCGTCCTACGGGCACACCGAGACTTTGGCCTACGCCATCGCCCACGGCGTGCGGGCCGTCGACGGCGTGCAGGTCGCCGTCAAGCGCGTGCCGGAGCTGATGCCGGAGGACGTCATGCGCGCCGCCGGCATGAAGGTGGAGCAGCCGGCGCCGATCGCCGAGCCGAACGAGCTCGCCAACTACGACGGGATCATCGTCGGCACGCCCACGCGCTTCGGCAATATGAGCGCTCAGATGCGCCACTTCTTCGACCAGACCGGACCGCTCTGGGTGGCCGGCGCGCTCATCGGCAAGGTCGGCAGCGTGTTCACCTCGACCTCGACCGGCGGCGGCAACGAGACCACCATCGTCTCCACCCATTTCACCATGCTGCATCACGGCATGGTCATCGTCGGGCTCCCCTACTCCGCGCCCGACCTGCCCGATATCAGCGAGGTGAAGGGCGGCTCTCCTTACGGCGCCGGCACGATCTCCGCCCCTGACGGCTCGCGCGCGCCGTCCCAGAAGGAGCTCAACCTGGCGAGCTTCCAAGGCCACCACGTCGCCAAGATCACCAAGAAGCTCGCCGGCGGCGACTGACGCGCGAGGGCAAAGCCCGCACGACCGAGGCGCCGCCTAGCCGCTCACCGGATGTTCCAATGGGGGCTGACCGGGGCATTGCCGAAGATCTCGGCGAGCCGAACGCGCGTGCCGGGATCGGTGAGCGCCGGCACGTCGTCGGCTGCGAACATCTCGGCCTCGGCGATCTCGCCCCTTTGGCGATACCCATCGCGCCGCGTCCACTCACGGATCAGATAGACGGCGATATGGTCGCCGGGAAAATTGCTGTTGTTGGAGAACAGCCCGTGCAGGACGGGCGCGGCGTTTAGCGTGACGCCGACCTCCTCCTCGAGCTCGCGGGCGAGCGCCTCTTCCAGCGTCTCACCCCACTCGACCCCGCCGCCGGGAAAGAACCAGCCCGGCCGGTAGCTGTGCCGCACGAGAAGCACGCGATCAGCATCGTCGATCACCACGCCTTGCGCGCCGAGCGTCATGCCCCGGCGCATGCGCCAGAAGGGGCGCAGCATCGCCGTGATGATGCGCGAGGTGCGCGCATTGCGTGACGGTCTGGCGCTCAGGACTGCCTCCTCATCCGGACTTCGAGACTTTTACTTCTTCTTTTTGACCACGGTCGAGCCCGAAGCCTGCATCCTAGTCCACATGATCCCATCCCCCGGGTACAGACAAATTGAGCAGCCCTAAGCGTTCCCTGGGGATGGGGGCGGGACAAGCGAGGTACTGCTGCGCGGTGCGCTGTGTGATATGGGCAACAGTCCGAACCGCCGGCACTCCGAGCATTTCCAGCGATCGCCGCCCCGGGTTAGTGTCCGACTGCTGGTAATCTCTAAAGTCGCTTCTTGCCCCGTGTTCACCCTCGCCCACCTCTCCGACATCCATTTGAGCCCGCTGCCGCGCGCCAAGCGCCGGCACCTCCTGTCGAAGCGCATCCTCGGCTACGTGAACTGGCATCGCGGGCGCAAATTCGTGCACCGGCGCGAGATCCTCGATCTCCTCACCCGCGATCTCATCGAGCGGAACCCCGACCACGTCGCGGTGACCGGCGATCTCGTCAATTTGGGGCTGCCAGATGAATATCTGCGTGCCGCCGACTGGCTGCATCACCTGGGGAGCCCGGACGACGTGACCGCGATCCCCGGCAATCACGACGCCTATGTGCGGCTCCATCCCGAGCGCGGTACCGGACACTGGCAGCCCTATATGGAATCGAATGCGGGCGGCGAAGCGCTGTTCGCGACGCCGAAGGACGGGTTCCCCTTCGTGCGCCGCTTCGGCGACATCGGCATCGTCGCGCTCTCCTCGGCGATCCCCACCATGCCCTTCGTCGCGGCCGGCAAGCTCGGCAAGGAGCAGCTGTCCTTTCTCGCCAGCGCACTCGACCGCCTCGGGCGCGAAGGCCTGTTCCGCGTGGTGCTGATCCACCATCCGCCGCTTCCCGGCCAAGCCAGCTGGGCGCGGGGCTTGCGCGATGCGAAAGCGTTCCGCGAGGTGTTGCGCAAACATGGCGCCGAGCTGGTGCTGCACGGTCACGACCACAGGCAGACCGTGCGTGAGATCGACACGGCCACCGGCCCCGCCATCGTCGTCGGTGTGCCGTCCGCGTCAGAGGCCCTGGCGACACGCAGACCCGCGGCGCGCTACAACGAATACAATATCGAGCGGTCCGGCAATGGCTGGCGCGTGGAGATGGTCGGCCGCGCGGCCGCCAGCAACGATCAGGTGTGGGAATGCGAGCGGCGCGTGCTCAGGGAATGCTGAGCCACACCGCCGCGAACAGGCCTGCCGCGCCGGTGATGATGCCGATGACGAAGGCCGAGAGCACCACGCTCATGCCAGGACCGGAGGGCTCCGGCTCCGTCACGAGCTTCTGACGGGGACCGGGCTCCAGAAGCGCCGCTTCCATGCGCTCCCGGCGCACGATTTCGTGCGCCATATAGCTCGTGATGCGGTCCGCCATGTCGGAGACGCTGCTGGCGCTGAACAGCGTGCGCCGTCCGTTCTCGCTGTTGCGAATGAACAGGTAAGCGCCTGATCCGTCGTCGATCGCCGCATAGGTGAAGAGATCGATCCACAGCCGCGCCGGCCGGCTCGGCACCAGCGCCAGGTTGAAGCGGTCGTCTTGGCGCGGAATATCGGCGAACACCGCCTCGAGCTCCGCCTTGAGCACCTCGAGCCGCGCGATCTCGCCGTCGCGGGCGTCCGCGGTCACGTCGAGGCGCTCGGCCTCTTCGAGGCGGGCTTTGCGGATTGCCTCGCGCAAGGACCGGCTCGCTGCCGGCCGCGCGATGGCTCTGACGTTTTCCTCCATCCCCGTGACGCCCCTAGCCTCTTGTTTCTTTGGCTCAGGATAGCGCGCCAAACGGCGGAAATGCGACCGAAAATCCGCGCCGGATTCCGCGGAAAAGCCGGGCTTGGCCGGGCTTGCGCCGTTTTCGGCGACCCATGGGGCGTGGCCGATCTTGGGGGCTTCGCCCCAGGGGCGCCGCGCGGGATCGGGCGGCGCGCCGGTGAGCTTATTGTTCGGCGGAGAGTACAACGGAGGCCCTCGCGTCATCGAACCATTTGTCGATGGCTGTGTCGACGCTGGCCTCGAGCCCCGACTTCCATGCAGCGATCGTCCCGTCGAGCGCCTCTTCGTTGGCGGCGACGAAACTCTCGCGATTGATCGCCTCGTTGGCCTCGTTGGCCAGATAGTCGGCGACCGTGCCGATCAGGACGCCGATAGCGGCGCCAACCACTTGCCCGCCCATGGGCTGAACGAACGTGCCGGCGACGGCGCCGCCCTCGGCGTAAGCCAGTCGCGAGCCGAGCGACGTGGCGACGCGCTGCGACAACTGCCCGAAGCTGCGGGCCAGGATGCCGTCCAGCGCAGGCCCGAGCGCGAGCGCGCCCACCGTGCCGCCGGCGGCCGCCGTGCCGACGCCGACCACCCCGTCAAAGGCGCGATCCTCCATCAGATAGGTCGGCGCCTTCCATTTCTGCGCATCCCAGTCGAGCTTGACGTTGGTCATCGACGTCGTGGCCGGGATGTCTTCCATGTGGCTCGTGTGCTTGGCGAGAAACAGCTGCAGCCGCATGTCGCCGTTGGCGATCACCCGCCGGTAGCTGTCATGGGCGTGGCGCGCGGCCTGCTCGACGCCCTTGGTGATGGTCTCGTCGCGCAGCTCGGGCTTCAGCACCTGCTCCGTGTAGTTCTTCCTAAAGTAGTCGTTGACGTCGGCCGCGACGGCCTCGTTCAGCGACTCGTATTTGCCGGTCTCGAAGAAGCGCGTGATGGCGGAGGAGATGGTCTCCTTCAACACCACGTAAGAGCGCTTCCAGGCGAAGAACCAATCGGCATAGGACTGAATCGCCTGCTCGCGGTCCTGGAAGGCGAGCGCGAAGGTGCGCTCGAGATCCTGATGCGCCGCTTCCTTGATGCGCTGACGCTCGTCGTCGAGCATGAGGATCGTGCTGTTGACGAACTTGTCGGTGTCCGACTTGCTCGCCACCACTTTGTGCAGCGTGCCGTCGACGTCCTTGACCACGAGATCGACCGCGTCCGGCGGCAGCGTGCTGTCGCCGAAGAAGACGTCGAACATGCTGCTGTCGGGATGAACCGCGGCGGTGTGGTCCAGATGGCGGTAATAGCTGCGATAGAAGGTCGTGCCGAGGGAGAGCAGCGCATAGGCGATCAGCACCACCCCGACGGAGATGCCGATGGGCCGGAGCAGCATGCCGAGCGCGCTGGGCTTCACCACCTTCTGCCGGACCGCGCGCGAACGGCGGCCCGCCTTGGCCGGCTTGCCGGAAGGCCCGTCGACGTAATCCGCCACGTCGGATGAAGATGATGCGACGAGGGCGGTGCTCTGCCGTGGCATGTCGTCCAACATGTCTCTGACACCTCGGAGCTAAAGTTAACAGCGCCCCCCGACCCTGCTCTCATATAAGGCCATTCGGCGCTCCTTGTAAGCCTTTGCACGCATCCCTTTGCCTTGCCTCGCGGAACAGGGTTAGCCTGGCCCATGCCGCAAAAGCCGGAAGCCGACCTTCCTCTGTTCCGGGAAAAGCGGGTCAACGACCCCGCCGAAGCCATTCGGCTGCTTGCCGACGAGGCGCGCAGCTGCACGCGCTGCGATCTCTACAGGAACGCGACCCAGACCGTGTTCGGCGAAGGGCCTGCCGACGCGGCCCTTATGCTGGTCGGCGAGCAGCCGGGCGATCAGGAGGATCTGGCCGGGCTTCCCTTCGTCGGCCCCGCCGGCAAGGTCCTCGATCATGCGCTGGAAGCCGCCGACATCGATCGCGAGGCGGTCTACATCACCAACGCCGTGAAGCACTTCAAGAACGAGCCGCGCGGCAAACGGCGCATCCACAAGAAGCCGGACACGAGCGAGATCGACGCCTGCCGCTGGTGGCTGGAGAACGAGTTCGAGATCATTCATCCGCGCGTGGTCGTGGCGCTGGGCGCGACGGCGGCCCGCGCGGTGATGGGCAAGGCGATGACCATCAACGCCAACCGCGGGCGCCTCATGGCGCTTCCCGGCGACGCGAAGGCCCTCATCACCGTCCATCCCTCCTATCTTCTCAGGCTCCAGGACGAGCGTGACAAGCGGCGCGAGTTCGACCTTCTCGTCAAGGACTTGCGGATGGCGGCCAAAGCCGCGCAGTAAGCAAATGGCCGCGCTGTAGGCCGCATCAGCTCTGCGCGGCCAGGCTCTCCAGCCAAGCGACCAGACCCGGCCGGTCGGTCCGGTATTGCGCTTTGGTGTTGCCGTCGTCGATCTTGATGGTGACGCCGCCCAACGCGTTGACCGCGACGAAGGCGTCTTCGTCCGTCACGTCGTCGCCCATATAGACAGGGACGCGGCCCCGGAACGGCGGCTCGTCGAGAAACGCCTTGACCGCCGTCCCCTTGTCGAGACCTTGCGGCCGCACCTCAAAGACCATCTTGCCGGGCAGGATGGCGAGGCCGTTGGTACCGGCGACGGCCTTCTCCACCGCCTCCTTGCACATCTCGCCAAGCTCCGGCCGCTGGCGGTAGTGCAGCGCCACCGAGGTCTGCTTGCGCTCGAGAATGAGGCCGGGATTGGCCTCGACCAGAGGCGCAAGCCGCGCCGCCACGCCCTTCACGGCCTCGATGCTGTGCGTGTCGGCATGGACGCGGCCGGCAGCATCGCGGCGGATCGAGCCATGCTCGGCGGCGACCGGCAGCTTGAGCGGCGCGAGGAATCCGTCGACCGCGTCCAGGGGGCGTCCGGTGATCACGGCGACCGCATGGTCGAATCGCGCGCTTAAACGTTCGAGCACGTGGCGCACCCGCGGCTCCACATGGACCAGGTCCGGTCGGGGCGCGATGGCCACGAGCGTTCCGTCGAAGTCGATGAAAAAGGCAGCATTCGCTGAAATGGGGGGCAAAGACCTAGGCATCGATCCTCATTGACCTTCGATATCGCCAGCCGACATTCGGACCCAGATTCCAACATCTTACGTCGAATGTCTCACGCCCGGGACGCCAGTGGACTGGAAGTTGCACTTTCCTGACCGGGAACAGAATCAACCCATGTTAGGAACCCATTGTGACGTTTTCGGTTTAAACTCCGACGCTTCGAGCGGAGGTTGGGACATGGAAGCGTCACCGAAAGAGGCTATGAGACATGGAGTCGAAGGTCTCAAGCGTACATATCGGCATGCCCGCCAATCCAACGCCGCCTGCCAATGCCGGGAGGCTCGAGATGGCCGCTAAGGCGCGGAGGCTGGTCGTTGTCTCCAATCGCGTCGCGGATTTCACCGCAAAGTTCCAGACCGGCGGCTTGGCCGTCGCCCTTGGCGATGCGTTGAAGGCGTCCCACGGGCTCTGGTTCGGCTGGAGCGGTGAGACGGCGAAGGACGCAAGCAGCGCCGAGCCGAAGGTCGAGACCGTCTCCGGCCTGACCGTCGCCACCATCGACCTCACGCCCGAGGAAGCCGAAGGCTACTATTACGGCTATGCCAACCGGTGCCTGTGGCCGGCTCTCCACTATCGCCTCGACCTTGCCCAGTGCAACGAGGAGCACAACGAGATCTATTTCAACGTCAGCGCCCGGTTCGCCGACGCGCTGATGCCGCTGATCGGCCCGGACGATCTGATCTGGGTCCATGACTACCACCTGATCCCGCTCGCCGAGGAGCTGAGAGGCCGGGGCTGCACCTCCCGCATCGGCTTCTTCCTGCACACGCCCTTCCCTTCGCCTGAGATCTTCGCCGCGGTTCCCGGTCAGAAGCGGCTCGGCAATGCGCTGATGGTCTATGACGTTGTCGGCTTCCAGACCTGCTCAGACCGCGACAATTTCCGCCGCTATGTCGCCGCCTTCCTCGACGGCGAGCAACTGCGCGGCGACCGCATCGCGGCGCAGGGCGAGACGACGCTGGCTTCGGTGTTCCCCATCGGCATCGACGCGGCGGCGTTCCGCAAGCTCGCCGAGAGCGAAAGCGCCAAGGGGCCCATCCTCCCCGTTCTCGGCGAGGACATGAAGACGATCATCGGCGTCGACCGGCTCGACTACACGAAAGGTCTGCCCGAACGGCTCCGCGCGTTCGAGCTGCTGCTCGAGGAGTTCCCCGAGCATCGCGGGCACGTGCGGCTCGTGCAGATCGCCCCGCCCACGCGCGAGACGCTTCCCGTCTATCAAGAGATCCGCGACGAGGTGGAGCGTCTGGTCGGCCGCATCAACGGGCGGTTCGGCGATTTGCGCTGGACGCCGGTCACCTATCTCCATCGCGGTGTGCCGCAAGACATCCTCACGCGCCTCTACCGCGAAAGCGCCGTCGGCCTCGTCACCCCCTTACGCGACGGCATGAACCTGGTGGCCAAGGAATATGTCGCCGCGCAAGCCTCCCAGAACCCCGGCGTCCTCGTCCTGTCGCGCTTCGCCGGCGCCGCCGAGCAGCTCCGCGAGGCGCTGCTCATCAACCCGCACGACATCAACGAGATGGCCCGCGCGCTGGACCGCGCGCTAACCATGCCTCGCCAGGAGCGCTGGGCGCGCCACAACCGGCTCTGGCAGCGGATCGAGACCTATGACCTCGCCAATTGGCGCGACAGCTTCATCCAGACCTTCGCCGATTCCGACACCGACCCGGTCAATCTGTTCCGCAAGAAGCGCGGCGCCGCCTAGCCCCGGTCGCGGCCACGCCTCCCGGCACCGAAAGGCCATCCTCTTCGGCGTCAAGGTTGATGACCTCTGGTCTAGACCCCTCAAGCCCCTTACTTTTTGCCTGGCTTCCGCTATCAAGACGCCCTTCGAGACGTCAATCGCCCGCCCCTGCCCCTTCTTGAGCGCCCATGATCGATCGCACCGACCGGCACTGGTACAAGAACGCCGTCATCTACGAGCTGCACATCAAGGCGTTCTTCGACGCCAATAATGATGGCATCGGCGATTTCGCGGGGCTGGTGCAGAAGCTCGACTATCTTCATGAGCTCGGCGTCACCGCCATCTGGCTCCTGCCGTTCTATCCCTCGCCCTTGCGCGACGACGGCTACGACATCGCCGATTACACCGCGATCAATCCCACTTACGGGACCATGCGCGACTTCCGCCAATTCGTGGCGGCGGCCCATGCACGCGGCATCCGGGTCATCACCGAGCTCGTCGTCAACCACACCTCCGACCAGCACCCCTGGTTCCAGCGGGCGCGCACCGCCAAACCCGGCTCCGTGTGGCGCGATTATTATGTGTGGAGCGACACCGACCAGAAATATCCCGACACCCGCATCATCTTCCTCGACACCGAAACCTCGAACTGGACGTGGGATCCGGTCGCCAAGGCCTATTTCTGGCACCGCTTCTACGCGCACCAGCCGGACCTCAACTTCGACAACCCCCGCGTTCTCGCCGACATTCTGCGGGTTATGCGCTTCTGGCTCGACATGGGCGTCGACGGCCTGCGTCTCGACGCGGTGCCATATCTCGTCGAGCGCGAAGGCACCAACAACGAGAACCTGCCCGAGACCCACGAGATCCTGAAGCGCATCCGCGCCGAGCTCGACGAGCGCTACCCGGACCGCATGCTGCTCGCCGAGGCCAACCAGTGGCCGGAGGACACGCGGCCCGTATTTCGGCGACGGCGACGAATGTCACATGGCGTTCCACTTCCCGCTGATGCCGCGCATCTTCATGGGGCTCGCGCGCGAGGACCGCTACCCCATCACCGACATCATCAGCCAGACGCCGCCGATCCCCGATGACTGCCAATGGGCGATCTTCCTGCGGAACCACGACGAGCTGACGCTCGAAATGGTCACGGACACCGAGCGCGACTATCTGTGGGAGACCTATGCCACGGACCGGCGGGCGCGGCTCAATCTCGGCATCCGGCGCAGGCTCGCGACGCTCCTCGACAATGACCGCCGCAAGATCGAGCTCTTGACCGGTCTCCTGCTCTCCATGCCCGGCACGCCGGTGCTGTATTACGGCGACGAGCTCGGCATGGGCGACAACATCTATCTCGGAGACCGCGACGGCGTGCGCACGCCCATGCAGTGGTCGGCCGACCGTAATGGCGGCTTCTCGCGCGCCGACCCGCAGCAGCTCTATCTGCCGCCGATCATGGACCCGATCTACGGCTACGAGACGGTCAACGTCGAAGCGCAGCACAAGCACGCGAGCTCGCTGTTCAACTGGACCAAGCGCATGATCGCCGTGCGCCAGACGCACAAGGCCTTCGGCAACGGCACGATGCGCTTCCTGCGCCCGCGGAACCGCAAGGTGCTCGCCTATTTGCGCGAGTACGACGGCGACGTGATGCTCTGCGTCTTCAACCTGTCGCGTTCGGCGCAAGCCGTCGAGCTCGACCTTTCAGAGCAAAAGGGCAAGGTTCCGGTCGAGATGACCGGCGCGTCCGTGTTTCCGTCGATCGGCGCGCTGCCTTACCAGCTGACGCTGCCGGCTTACGGCTTCTACTGGTTCACCCTTGCCGACGCCGCGCGCCTCCCCTCCTTGCCGGAGCAAGCGCCCGAGTCATTGCCGGACCTCGAGACGCTCGTTCTCGGTGAAGGATGGAACGTCATCGAGAGCCAGCGGGGCGACCGCGAACGCATCGACCGTTTCGTCTACGACCTCTTGCCCACCTATATTGCGCGTCAGCGCTGGTTCGGGCCCAAGGACGCGATCATCGTGTCGGCCACGCCCGAGCGCATCGGCGAGCTTCCGCAAGCCGGCCGCGAAAGCTTCCTGCTTCTTGCGGCCAATCTGGTCCTCAAGGATGGATCGACCCAGCGCTACTTCTTGCCGATGGCGCTCTCTTGGGGCGAGGAGGACCTACGGCACGACAGTCCGCTTCTGCCTTATCTCCTCGCCAAGATCAGGCGGGGCCCGCGGGCAGGCATCGTGTTCGACGCCGCCCACGGCGAGACCTTCCCGCGCGCCTTGCTCAAGGCGATGACGGAGCACGCGACCTTGCGGGCGGTGGACGGCGAGCTCCGCTTCGATGCGAGCGATGCGCTCCGCGCGCTCGACCTCTCCGAGGAGCTCAGCGTGTACCGCGTGGGCACCGGCGAGCACGCGCACACGACGCGCACGCTTGGCGACCAAGTGAACCTCAAGATCGCGCGCCGTCTCCGCCCCGGCATGGACCCCGGCATCGAGATGGGCCGCTTCCTGACCAAGGCCGGCTTCGCCAACAGCCCGCGCTATCTCGGCGCCGTCGAATATGTCGACGGCAACAATGTGCCGACGGCGCTTGCCGTCGCCTTCGAGCATATCCGCAACCAGGGCGACGCCTGGACGGTCGTCGTCAACGCGCTCGACCGCGAATTGGAGGAGGCGAGCCTGTCAGGCCTGAGCAGCGGGGCCGACGGTCTTCCCTACTCGCTGTCCTTGATCGAGACCATCGGCCGCCGCACCGGTGAGCTCCATCGTGCCCTGGCGGCCGCCGACGAAAATGATCCGAACTTCGCGCCGGAACCTGTCACACCCGCCGATCTCGCGGAATGGTGCGCACGGGCCATGGCCCGCGCCGAGCAGGCCTTCGCCTCTCTGGAGCATCTGTCCGAGACGGTCGATGCGGAAACCCAGGAGCTTGCCGCCAAGCTGCTCGGCCTTCGCGATGCCACCCTCAAGCGCATAGAGGCGCTTGTCCCCCACATCGCCCGGGGCAACAAGCTCCGCCTGCACAACGACTACCACCTCGCCAGGATCCTCGTCGCCGCGAACGACATCTATATTGTCGATTTCGAAGGCGAGCCCGACCAGCCGGTGGACGAGCGGCGGCAGAAGGCGCCGCCGTCGCGCGACATCGCCACCATGCTGCGCTCTTTCGACTATGCCGCGCGGACCGCCGTCGATCGTCAGAAGCAGCGCGGCGCGAGTCAGCTCGAGGAGATCGAGGCCCGCGCGCTGAGCTGGCGCTCCCATGCCGAGCGGCGGTTCCTGCGGGCTTACGGCATGGCTCGCGACGATTCTCTGAGCGGGTCACACCTCGCCGGCGGCGAGCTGCTGCCGTTATTCCTGGCCGACAAGCTGTTCTACGAGATCGTGTATGAAGGGGCGAACCGGCCCGTCTTGCTGTCGCTTCCCTTGCGTGCGGCCCTTGAGTTGGTCGAGCCCATCGACAGCCCCGGCGAGGAGGAGGACGAGTGACCGCAAATTTTCGGGACGCCGCGGGAACCAGCCCCGAGCCGGGCCGCTTGTGCCTTCGGAACCCTAGTACCATGACGCTGAAACTTGATTCCGGGGCCCCCTGGCCGCTCGGCGCGACCTATGACGGCCGTGGTGTGAACTTCGCCTTGTTTTCGGCCCACGCCACGCGCGTTGAACTTTGCCTGTTCGACGGCGGCGGGACGGAGACCGCGCGCATCAACTTGCCGGAATATACCGACGAGGTGTGGCACGGCTACGTCCCGGATATCGGGCCGGGACAACTCTACGGCTATCGCGTGCACGGACCTTACGCGCCGCGCGACGGCCATCGCTTCAACCCGAACAAGCTGCTGCTCGACCCTTACGCACGTCGCTACGCGGGACAGATCATCTGGGACGATGCCCTATTCGGCTACCAGATCGGCAGCAAGCGCACCGATCCCCCCATGAGCAAGACCGACAGCGCGCCCTTCATGCCGAAATGCGTGGTCGTCGGAGATGGGGATCGCCCCTCCAATCCGCGCCCCGATCGTCCGTGGCATGAAACTGTGATCTACGAGGCGCATGTGAAGGGCATGACCGCGCGCCATCCCGATGTCCCGGAGCATTTGCGCGGGACCTTCGCCGGCCTCGCCGAGCCTGCGGTCGTCGACCATCTCGTCAAGCTCGGCGTCACGGCCATCGAGCTTCTCCCCATCCATGCCTTCGCCAACGACAGGCATCTCGTGGAGAACGGCCTCACCAACTATTGGGGATACAACAGCATCGGCTTCTTCGCGCCGGCGGACCGCTATCTATCCCAAGGCGCCGGCCTCGAGCAGTTCCGCTACATGGTGGACCGGCTCCACGCCGCCGGCATCGAGGTCATTCTCGACGTGGTCTACAACCACACCGGTGAAGGAAACGCGCTCGGCCCGACATTATCGTTCCGCGGCATCGACAACGCCTCTTACTACAAGCTCGCCGAGGATCGCCGGCACTATTACGACACGACCGGCTGCGGCAACACGGTCAATCTCGGACATCCGCGTGTCTTGCAGATGGTCACCGACTCGCTCCGCTATTGGGTCGAGCAATGCGGCGTCGACGGATTCCGTTTCGATCTGACGTCGGCGCTGGCCCGCGACAACAACGGCTTCGATCCCAGTGCATCCTTCCTCGATACCGTCGGCCAAGATCCCGTATTGAGCCGGGTAAAGCTGATCGCCGAACCGTGGGACCTCGGCGAGAACGGCTATCAGGTCGGCGCCTTTCCGCCGGGTTGGGCGGAATGGAACGATCTCTGGCGCGACGGGTTGAGGTCTTACTGGAAAGGCGACATGGGCATGCTGCCGGCGCTCGCGCGCCGCATCTCCGGCTCGGCGGAGATCTTCGATCGCAGCGGCCGCAAGCCGTGGGCCAGCATCAATTTCATCACCGCCCATGACGGCTTCACGCTCACGGACCTCGTCTCCTACAACAAGAAGCACAATGAGGCGAACAAGGAGAACAACAAGGACGGCAACAACGACAACCGCAGCTACAACTGGGGCGCCAAGGGGCCGACCGATAATCCTGCCATTCTCGATCTCCGTGACCATGTACGCCGCGCTTTTGCGGCGAGCCTCCTGTTCAGCCACGGCACGCCGATGCTGCAAATGGGCGACGAGATCGGCCGCACGCAAAACGGCAACAACAACGCCTTTTGCCAGGACAATGAAATCTCCTGGGTCAACTGGACGGATGTCGGCGATCGCGATAGAGCGTTTCTCGAGTTCGTGCGTGGCGTGGTGAGCTTGCGCGCGGAGCATCCGCTTCTGCGCAGCCGAAAGTTCCTGCACGGTGAGCCGGTGGCGCCGCGCATCAAGAGCATCGCCTGGTTCAAGCCCGACGGCGAGGAGAAGCAGGCCGAGCACTGGGAAGACCCGGTCGCCAAATGCATCGGCGCGTCCTTCGCCGGCGATGGGCAGATCCTGCTGCTTCTATTCAACGCCGACGCCGAGCCCATCGATTTCATCTTTCCCTATTTCGGCAAGCGGCATTTGCGCTGGCGGTTGCTTTGCGACTCGGCCAATGGCGTGATCCGCCCGGATCCGGCGCCCATCGCCACGGGCAAGACCACGATTCCGGGGCGCGGCCTTCTGCTCTTCGAAAGGACGGATTGATGGCGCCGCGTCGCGCGCATTCATCGCCATGGGGCGCAGAGATCGTCGACGGCGGCGCCCGCTTCCGCCTGTGGGCGCCGGCGCAGGCCAAAGTCTCTCTGCTGACCGAGAGCGGCGCGACCATTCCGATGCACAAGGCCGACAAAGGCTGGTTCGAGGTCACGACCGATGCGGTCAGCCCGGGCGGCGGTTATCACTTCGTACTCGCCGATGGCATGCGCGTGCCCGACCCCGCGTCACGCGCGCAAATGGGCGACGTGCACGGCATGAGCCGCCTCGTCGATCCGCGCAGCTATGAATGGCAGACGCCGGACTGGACGGGTCGGCCGTGGGAAGAGGCCGTCATCTACGAACTGCACACCGGGACTTTCTCGGCCGAGGGCACGTTCGATGGCGTCGCCCAACACCTCGACCGCCTCGCCGATGTCGGCGTCACCGCCATCGAGCTGTTGCCGGTGGCGCAGTTCGCCGGCAATCGCGGCTGGGGCTATGACGGCGTGCTGCTTTTCGCGCCCCACATCGCTTATGGCGGACCGGAAGGCTTGAAGCGTCTCGTCGACGCAGCCCATGCGCGCGGTTTGATGATCTTGCTCGACGTGGTCTATAACCATTTCGGGCCCGAGGGGAATTACCTCCATCTCTATGCGCCGGACTTCTTCAATCCGAAGCGCCACACGCCGTGGGGCAGCGCCATCGCCTTCGAGCGCCAACCGGTGCGGGAGTTTTTCATCCACAACGTGCTTTATTGGCTCAACGAGTTCCACTTCGACGGATTGCGGTTTGACGCCATCGATCAGATCGACGATCCATCGGGCGAGGAGATACTGGCAGAGATGGCGCGCGAGGTGCGTGCGCGCTTTCCCGACCGGCACGTCCATCTCACCATCGAAGACGACGAAAACTCGACGAGGCTCTTGCAATTCGATGCCGACAACCGGCCGCGCCTCTTCGACGCCGAGTGGAACGACGACTGGCATCACGCCATGCATGCGCTCCTGACGCACGAGAACACGGGCTACTATCAGGATTACGCAGACGCGCCCGCGCGCCGCGTCGCCGACACCATGGCGCAAGGGTTCGGCTATCAGGGCGAGCCCTCGCCCTTTCGCGGCGGCCGCAAGCGGGGACAGCCTTCCGCCCATCTGCCGCCGACCGCCTTCATCGACTTCGTCCAGAACCACGACCAGGTCGGCAACCGCGCGCAGGGCGACCGCATCACCACGCTTGCGGAGCCCGAAGCCGTGGAAGCGGCGCTTGCCCTTCTTCTGCTCTCCCCGCACATCCCGCTCCTCTTCATGGGCGAGGAATATGGCGAGGAACGCCCCTTTCAGTTCTTCACCGACTTCAAAGGCGATCTCGCCGAAGCCGTGCGCAAAGGGCGCAACGAGGAGTTCCGCAACAACAAGGCATTCGCCGAGGCGTTCAAGCAAGCGCTCGTTCCCGATCCGAACGCGCTTTCGACCTTCACCACCTCTATGCTCAAGCCTGAAACCTCGCCCCGGACCACGTTCGTGAAACGTCTCATCGCCACGCGCTTCGCTCATGTGGTACCGAAGCTTGCAGACATCGGTGGCCATGCCGGCAAGGTGGAAGCCCTGCACGGCAACGCATTTGTCGTAAGCTGGCAGATCAAGGACGAAGGCAAGCTCACCCTCGCCGCCAATCTCGCCGACACGCAAGCCGAGCTTTCGCTCGCGCCGTCCGGCGCGCCGTTCTTTGCCCATCCGCTCGACGCGGGTGCGAGCCTTGCTCAAGGTACGCTGCCGCCCTGGGCGGTGGTCGCCTCACTGACTGCGCAGGAGTAACCCATGCCGGATCGGCTCGACGAACTGGCTGAGCGTTTCGGCGTTGCCGATGGCTATATCAGCGAGAAGGGCGAGTGGGTCACCACGCCGGGCGAGACCAAGGCGAAGGTGCTCGAGGCCATGGGCGTTCCTGTGGACGTCACCGACGAGCATCGTCACGTCCCCGAGCCCCCCGCCTTCGACGATGTGGCATCGCTGTCGGCCAGCGCCTTTTGGCCGCCCTTTCTCGTGGAACACCGCGCCTGGGGGCTTTCGGTCCAGGCCTATGCCTTGCGCTCGGCCCGCAACTGGGGCATCGGCGATTTCGAGGATTTGGCGCGCCTCGCCGAGTTCGCGGCAGGGCTCGGCGCCGACTTCATCGGGCTCAGCCCCTTGCACGCGCTGTTCTTTTCCGATCCGTCGCGCACCAGCCCGTACAGCCCTTCGACCCGCGACTTCCTCAATCCGCTGCTGATCGCCCCCGACCGCGTAACGGGGTTTGCCGACCTGCCGGAGCGCGCCGAGCTCGAAGCCGAGCTCTCCGACTTGCGCAAGACAGAGCTCATCGACTACCCGGCGGTTCACCGCGTGAAGCGGCGCGCGCTCGAAGCGCTGTTCGGCCATTTCGTGAAGAACGCCAACGTCAGTGAGAAGGGCGCGTTCGAGCAATTCTGCCGCGAGCATGGTGCGGCGCTCGAAGGCCACGCCCTCTACGAGGCGCTTGCCGAGCGCTTCGTGGCCGAAGGCGGGAACGTGGCGTGGGGCACGTGGCCCGAAGAGTATCAAGACCCGAAAAATCTCGCCGTGCGCGACTTTGCCCGTGCCGCCAAGCACCGCGTCGCGTTTCACGCCTGGCTGCAATGGGTCGCCGATACGCAGCTCGCCGCGGCGCAACAGCGTGCGCTTGCCGCGGGCATGCGCATCGGACTCTATCTCGATCTCGCCGTGGGCATCTCGCCCGACGGGTCCAAGAGCTGGCTCAACGGTCCGGCGATCGCCCGGCACGCGCGGATCGGTTGCCCGCCCGATCCCTTCAGCGCCGCGGGCCAGGATTGGGGCCTTGTGCCCTTCTCTCCGGTCGGCCTCGCCGAAGAGCGCTTCGAGCCGTTCCGCGCCGTGATCCGCTCAAATATGCATCATGCCGGAGCGCTCAGGATCGACCACGCCATGGGCTTGCAGCGGCTCTATTGGATTCCGGAAGGCAACCCGGCGACCGACGGCGCCTATCTGGCCTATCCGTTCCGCGAACTCTTGGAGGGCGTGGTCGAGGAATCGTGGATCTCCCGCACCATCGTCATCGGCGAGGACCTCGGTACGGTTCCTCCCGGATTTACCGATACCATGGTCCGGGCTGGCCTTCTGAGCTACCAGGTCTTCTACTTCACCGAGCAGGACGGCGTTTGGATGCCGCCCCATGCCTATCGGCGCGAGGCGCTGGTTTGCGGCTCGACCCACGATCTGCCGACCCTGAAAGGCTGGTGGATCGGCAATGACATCGATTGGCGCCTGAAGGCGGACCGCGTCACCGAGCGGGAGGCCGTGATGCAACGGCAAGAGCGCATGCGCGACAGACAGCTTCTCATCGACGCCCTCGTCGAGGCGCAGGCGCTCGCGCCCAACGCGGTGCAAGCCGACTCCGGAGAAATTACCGACGAGGATCTCGTCGCCATCCATCGCTTCCTGGCGAGGACGCCGTGCCGTCTGTTCTCCGTCCAGGTCGACGACGCCTTGGGAGCCCTCGAGCAGGCGAACCTGCCGGGCACCGTTGACGAGCATCCGAACTGGCGGCGCAAGATCGCCGCCCCGATCGAGACGCTCGGCGAAGAGCCCCTCTTTCGCGCCGTGACCGGGGCTGTGGCCGCCGAGCGGCCCAGGCGATGACGGCGCTTGCCACCTATCGTCTGCAATTCCGCGAAGGCATGGATTTCGCCCGCGCAAGCACGCTTGCGCCCTATATCGCCAAGCTCGGCGCAAGCCATCTTTATGCTTCGCCTGTCTTGCGCGCGCTGCCCGGCTCGACCCACGGCTATGACATCGCCCGCTACGACCAGATCGAGCCCTCTCTCGGCGGCGAGGACGGTTTTCGCGCCATGGTCGAGGCGTTCCGCGCCGATGGCGTCGGCGTCGTCTTGGACTTCGTGCCCAATCACATGGGCGCAAGCCCGTTCAATCCCTGGTGGCGCGACATTCTCGAATGGGGCGCGGCGAGCGCGCATGCGAGCTATTTCGACGTCGACTGGTCGGCGCCGAAGCTTCTGATCCCCGTGCTGCCCGAGCCCTACGGTCTTGCCCTCGACAAAGGCAGCTTCGGCCTCCACTTCGACACCGAGTCGGGCGGCATCAACTTCACGGCCAGCGGCATGAAGCTGCCGTTGAGCCCGCCCACCTATGCGAGCGTGCTTTCGCGCGCCGGGAGCGAGTTCGAGGACCTCACCAACCGCTTCGCCTCTACGACGCCGGAGACGGCGGAAGAGCTCAAGGCCGAACTTGCCGCACGCGCGGAGGACAAGGCGCAAGCCGAGACGCTGCGCGCAGCGCTTCTCGATACCGCCGCCGACCGTGACGCCATCCACGCCCTGCATGAGGCGCAAGCCTGGCGGCTCGCCTATTGGCGCTCGGCCCGCGAGACTCTCACCTATCGCCGGTTCTTCGAGGTCGCCGACCTCGTTGGCGTGCGCATGGAGCAGCCGAGCGTGTTCGAGGAGACCCACCGGCTGATGGTGGAGCTTGCCGGTGAGAGCCTGATCGACGGCTTGCGCCTCGACCATGTGGACGGCCTTGCCGACCCGCTCGCCTATTTCCGCAAGCTCCGCGAGGCGACCGGCGACGCGCGCCCCTTCATTCTTCTGGTGGAGAAGATCCTCGAGGGCGACGAGAACCTTCGTCCCGACTGGCCCGTCCAGGGCACCACCGGCTATGAGTTCATCCGCTCGCTTGGCAGCGTGCTGACGAGCCCCGCAGGCGAAGACGCGCTGACGGCGGCTTATCAGGACTTCACCGGCGAGACCGAAGGATACGAGACGCTCCTCGCCGCAACCAAGCGCCACATCTTCGTGCGCAATCTCGCCGGCGAGCTCGACGTGCTCACGGGCCTTGCCTTTCAGCTCGCCCAAGCCGACCTCGCCACGCGCGATTACGGACGCGACACGCTGCGCCGCGCCATCATCGAGCTCGGCACGTCGCTTCCGGTCTACCGCACCTATGTGGACGTCGACGGTCCGCGTCCCGACGACGAGGCGCTGATCGCGTTTGCGCAAGTGACCGCGAAGAGCACGCGCGAGGTCGAGGACGATGGCGCCATCGACTTCATCGCCCGCATCTGGCGGCTCGACCTGCCGGACCCGGCGGCGCGCGCCGAGGCGCTCAGCTTCGTGACGCGCTTGCAGCAGACGACCGGCCCCCTCATGGCCAAGGCCGTCGAGGACACGCTGTTCTACCGCTACAACCGGCTCATCGCGCTGAATGAGGTGGGCGGCTCGCCGGAGGACTTCGGCGCGCCAATCGAGCACTTCCACGAGGAGATGGCCGCGCGCCGCGCGCGCCAGCCTGCAGGCCTGCTCGCTACCGCGACCCATGACACCAAGCGCGGCGAGGATTCTCGCGCCAGGCTCTACGCTTTGAGCGAGATGCCGGAGGAATGGGCGCATCACGTGGCGCGATGGTCCGAAGTGAACGCGCCCCTGATCGCCGAGACCGATGGCGACCGCGCGCCGACCGCCAATGACGAATGGATGTTCTACCAGGCACTCGCCGGTGCGTGGCCGTTCGGCCTCGACGTCGCGGACAAGGACGCCATGGCGGCGCTCGCCGACAGGATGGCCGGCTTCATGGCGAAGGCCGTCAAGGAAGCCAAGGTCAGGACGAGTTGGACGGGACCCGACCAGGCCTATGAGACGGCCGTCGATGCGTTCGTGCGCGGTGCGCTCGATCCCGCAAGGAGCCGGGGCTTTCTCGACGACTTCGCCCGCGCGCAAGCGCCGCTCGAGGTGGCCGGCGCGCTTAACAGCCTCGCCCAGACGCTCATCAAGCTGACGGCGCCCGGCGTGCCCGACATCTATCAGGGGGCGGAGCTTTGGGACTTGAGCCTGGTCGATCCGGACAATCGGCGTCCCGTCGACTTCGATACACGCCGGCAGCTCGCCGACAGCGACGCCTCACGCGACGCAGCCGACCTTCTGGCCGACTGGCGAAGCGGCGCCATCAAGCTCTCCATCGTGCTGAAAGCCCTTCAGGTCAGACGCGAGCAGCCGTCCCTCTTCACCACGGGCAATTACACCCCCCTCGCCGTGAACGGCGCGCATGCCGGAAGCGTTCTCGCCTTCCTGCGGAGTGACGGCGCGCCGGCGGCCATCACCATCGTGCCGGTCCGGGCCCGCGCTCTGCTCGGCGACAGTGACAGGCCTATGGTCCCGCCTGCCTCCTGGGGCGACACGGCGGTAACGCTCCCGCCGGAGCGCGCAGGCCGCCAGTGGCGGAACGTCCTGACTGGCGAAACGGTGATGGCAACGAATGGCAGCCTCAGCGTCACCGAGGCGCTCGGGCAGTTCCCCATCGCGCTGCTCGTTGCGGGCTAGAGCGCGTCGACGCCCATCTCGCCGGTCCGGACCCGCATGGCGCCTTCGAGCGGCAGCACGAACACCTTGCCGTCGCCGATCTGGCCGGTCCTTGCCCCCTCGCCGATCGCCTCGATTACGGCGTCCACCATCGAGGCGCTGACGGCGAGCTCGACCTTCACCTTGGGCACGAATTGCGTCGCGTATTCCGCGCCGCGGTAGATCTCGGTCTGCCCCTTCTGCCGGCCGAAGCCACGCACCTCGGTGACCGTCATGCCCTGCACGCCGATCCCGGCGAGCGCCCCGCGCACGGCGTCGAGTCGATGCGGCTGAATCACTGCGATGATGTATTTCATGACGCGCCTATTCCATTTCAGCGACCTTAGCAGACCGGTTGTGGCGTCGGCCAGTTACGCCACATTCCAGCTTCCAATGATGCTATAATGACTTAATGAGCAAGGCATTTACCAAAGAAGCCGACGAAGGGGACGTCTACGACGACCTTCCCGATCGGCCGATATCCTCGCACAACCTCGTGACGAAGCGTGGGCTGGAGATGATCGAGGCCGAGCTCGCGCGTCTGCACGAAGAGCATGCCGCGGCTCACGACGTGGACGACAAGGCGCTTCTGGCCAAGATCAATCGTGACTTGCGCTACTGGACCTCGCGCCGGGCCACCGCTCAGGTGGTCGAGCCGCCGAGCGATGCGGGCGAGGTGCGTTTCGGCTCGAAGGTGACCATCGAGCGTGATGACGGACGCCGCCAGACCTATCGCATCGTCGGCGAGGACGAGGCGGACCCAGCCCAGGGCACGCTGTCTTATGCTTCTCCCGTGGCGCAGGCGCTGATGGGCAAGCCGGTCGGCGAGACCGTGCAAGCCGGCGCGAGCGAAGCCACCATCGTCGAGATCTCCTAACCGCCGCGCATCAGCTCTTGGGCGGCTCCTTCTCCTTGGTCGGCTCCTTCGGCTTTTCCAGCATCAACCGGCCCTGGCGCTCGACGAGCGCCTTCGCCTTGTTGGCAAGCATGGCGAGGACCCAAGGAAGCTGCACTTCGAGACGCACGTGATCGTCGGCGACGTCGATCACGCCGGTGGTCGATTGGCCGAGCAGGCTCGCTTGGAAATCGAGATGGTCTCCGTCCCAGTTGTCCTTGAGGACCATGAAGCTCTCGCCGACATTCGAGCGCACATTATGAAAGCCGGACTGGAGCCGGCGCTTGGCTTCCGCCTTGCCGAGCCGATGGGGGATGGTGACGACGACGGGCTGGGGCATTTGGTTTCGTGCAGTCTCGAAGACTTATTTCGACTGCCTGAAATATGGGGAATCCGGCGCACCTCTACCAGAAGCCAAAACCGCCTAACTCACTGGATTTGCTAGGTCGAGCGGCTCGCCGATCCTGGCGAAGGCCCACACTTGCGCGTTGGCGGTCGCATCGCACAGGAAGGTCTCGCCGGCCTCCGTCTCGAGGAAGACGTAGTAGCCGGGCAGCCAGTTGGTATTGAGGCCGTCCGGCCCTCGCGCGACGACCTCGCCCCCCTCGCCATCGAGATAAGCGCGGCAGGCGAGCTCGGCCGTGGCGAGCGGATCCGGAGGCGGCGAGACCGGCTTGCCGTCGCGGTCGAGGATGATCGGCGTGACGAGGCTCGCGCCCGCCCCCGCCAGGAGATCGTCGAAGATCATGCTGTAGGCGTAGACGTGACCGTCGGCGTCGGCGTTGCACAGCCAGAGATTGTTGTCTTGATCGGTGAGCCAGACGAGGCTTCCGCCACGCCCGTCGTCGACGGCGGTCACCGGCGCCGCCGCGTGAGCCTGCGCCAGACACGCCTCAAATGCCGCATTTTGCGCGCTCTCCGCCGTTGCCGCGGGCGCCGTGAAGCTCGCCACCACCACGCAGAGGCCCGCGACCAGCGGCAAGACCCTGACACTCATAGGATTTTTCTCCCGATCCCCGCGAGGGCGAACGACTGCCCGACACTTCAATGGCATGCGGGCCGGAACGGCTTTGTGAGACCCCTCACAATGATGGCGCCCTAGGACTTTGCGTCTTTGGTGTCGACATGGCCGAGATCACGTCCCGGCGCGATCTGGTCGCGCACCAATTGCTTGAGCTCTTTCATTTCGGGGAAGCGCCCCGCTTCGGCCCGCGACCAAATCGTCTTGCCGTCGACGCGCACCTCGAACACGCCCCCCGTATCGTCGGGCACGAGCGTGAGCGAGCCGAGCTCCTCGGCGAAGGTGGACAGAAGCTCCTGCCCCATCCACGCAGCCCTGAGCAGCCAGCCGCAGAGCCGGCAATAGGTGATGGAGACGTTGGGCGACGGAGCGATGGGTGCCCTCCGCAAGGTTTCGGGAACTTTAGCCCGGTATAGTCGCGACTTTAGACCGCGCCATGCGAGATATTCCAGCGTATTGAAATCTTGAGCATAATCAAGGTCGTCGCCGGCGCATCGGGCGGAAGACACCTTTGCGCCGCCGCCCGCGGCGCTCTGTGAAACGGAGGCGACGATGCAAGACTCCAATCCCGGCCGTGCCGAGCACGGCCGGCCCGCCAATCCGCTTCTCGACTTCGCCACGGGGTTGGCGGAGATGCAGCTGAAGTATTGGCAGGCCTATCAGGTCGAGGGCGCGGCCTTCGTCGCCAAGAGGACGCGGGCCGATCTGGAGTTCCTGCGCGCGCTCGGCCGTTGCGCCGACGCGCAAGCGCTCGGCGATTGCTACTGGAGTTGGCTCGCCGACGTCCGCAAGGACTATGCCGAGGAAATGGCGCGGCTGATGGCCACCACCTTTGCGCTTGGCATTTCCCAATTCGCGCCCATGGGTAGCGTATTCACCGGCGGCAAGCCCAAAACTTCCAATGACTTAGACGAAACGCCGCATGCGCCTGGTGGCCGCGCTCCACTGTAATATTTGATTGGGGGGTTGTATTCAGGGTCCGCAGTCATAACCTCGTAACAGCAATCCTGACTTGTTCGAGACCGAAAACTGCGGGAAGACAGAGCCTATGACACGACTGATTCGCCGCGCTGCGCCGATTCTCCTTGCCACCGCCGCTCTTGTTGGCCTGGCCCTCACCACTCCAACCAAACCCGTACAGGCGAACCCGAGCCCGTTCGATTCACTGCTCGGCTCTTGGCGGGGCAGCGGCCAGGTCCGGCTCAACACCGGAGTAGAGCGCTTGAGCTGCAATGCATACTACACGGGTGGCGGGACGCAGCTGGGTCTGGCCATTCGCTGCAAGAGCGAAAGTTCGACCGTCGAGATCAGGAGCAAGCTGAGCCTGAGCGGTAACCGCCTCACCGGCAACTGGGAAGAGCGCACCTACAATGCCTCGGGCAGCGCCAGCGGCATCGCGACTCCCGGCCGAATAAGCATCAGGGTCTCGGGTTCCATCACCGGCAGCATGGTCGTCAATTTCAGCCGCACGAGCCAAAGCGTGTCGATCTCGACCTCAGGAAGTCCGCTGCAAAGCGTGTCGATCAGCCTGACGCGGAGCTAGTTCGCCGCTACTCTTAGGCCGGAATCGTTTGCCAGCCTCGGGGGTCTTCGAGGCTTGTGCCGAATTGAGGCCGAGGAGCGACTGCGATGGGTGAGGCTCTGCTGACACACAAATTGGTTGGGGAACGGCTCGAGCTTGCCGCCGGCGGCTCGTGGACGGCGAACCACGCGGGCGAGCTCGAAGCGCTCGTCGACCGCGTGAGCGGCGAAGCGCCCAAGGCCAAGAACGTGTCGATCGACATGGCGGGCGTGAGCGAGTTCGACACGTTCGGCGCCTGGTTGCTGGAGCGCCTGACCCGTCAATGGACGGCGTCGGGACGCGAGGCGGTGGTTGTCGGACTTCCCGAGCATGACCGCGGTCTCCTGAAGGAGATGCACGGCGTCAACCGCGAGCCGCCCCCGAAACCGCAAGCCGGGAACCCCATCGTCACCTTCCTTGCCGCCGTCGGCCGCGCCGGCGTCGACTTCGGCCGCAACCTCGTCGTCTTCTCCGAGATGCTCGGCGCCGTCAGCGCGGCGCTCGTGCGCGTGATCGTGCGCCCGCGCGACTACCGTTTCACCTCGACCGTACATCAGCTCGACCGCGTCGCCTGGCAGGCGGTGCCCATCATCCTGCTCATCACCTTCTTGATCGGCGCCATCATCTCGCAGCAGGGCATCTTCCACTTCCGCAAGTTCGGCGCCGAGCTCTACTCCGTCGACCTCGTCGCCATCCTCGTCCTGCGCGAGATCGGCGTCTTGATCGTAGCGATCATGGTCGCCGGGCGTTCGGGCAGCTCCTACACGGCCGAGCTCGGCTCCATGAAGATGCGCGAGGAGATCGACGCGTTGCGCACCATGGGCTTCGATCCCGTCGAAGTGCTCATCCTGCCGCGCATCCTCGTTCTCATCGTGGCGCTTCCCGTGCTGACCTTCTTGGGGTCCATGGCCGCGCTTTATGGCGGCGGTCTCGTCGCCTGGCTCTACGGCGGTATCAGCCCCGACATTTATATTGCACGCCTCACCGAGGCCATCTCGCTCACCCATTTCGAGGTCGGCATGATCAAGGCCCCGTTCATGGGCCTCGTCATCGGCATCGTCGCCTGCGCCGAGGGCTTGCGGGTCAAAGGCAGCGCGGAGTCGCTCGGCATCCAGACCACGAACTCGGTTGTCGAGTCGATCTTCCTCGTGATCGTGCTCGACGGCCTGTTCGCCATCTTCTTCGCCTCGATCGGAATGTAATCCCGCATGACCGAGAAGAACGCCGTCATCAAAGTGCGCGACCTCGTCGTCGGGTTCGGCGACGTAATCGTGCTCGACCATCTCGATCTCGATGTGCGCGAAGCCGAGATCCTCGGCGTGGTCGGCGCATCGGGCGCCGGGAAGTCGGTGCTGCTGCGCACCATCATCGGCCTCTTGCCGCGGCGTCATGGCACCATCGAGGTGCTCGGGGTCGATCTGGCCAAGTCGAACGAGGCGGAGCGGCGGGCACTCGAGCGCCGCTGGGGCATCCTCTTCCAGCAAGGCGCGCTGTTCTCGTCGCTGACGGTCAAGCAGAACGTGCAATTCCCCATGCGCGAGAATCTGGAGATCTCTCAGCGGCTGATGGACGAGATGGCGCTCGCCAAGCTCGAAATGGTCGGCCTCACGCCGCAAGACGGCGAGAAATTCCCCTCCGAGCTGTCCGGCGGCATGACCAAGCGCGTGGCGCTCGCCCGCGCTCTGGCGCTCGATCCCGAGATCCTGTTCCTCGACGAGCCGACCTCGGGCCTCGACCCGATTTCCGCCGGCGATTTCGACGAGCTGATCCGCACCCTCCAGCAAACCTTGGAAATCACCGTGTTCATGGTGACCCACGATCTGGAGAGCCTTTACACCGCGTGCGACCGGATTGCGGTCCTGGCCGACGGCAAGGTCGTGGCCGACGGACCGATTGCCGCTATGCTTGAGTCCGAGCATCCCTGGGTGAAGACCTATTTCCAGGGAAAGCGCGGCGGCATGCTGGCGGAACGGCAGATGAGCGCTTAACCCCAACGGACGAGACAAGGGACGAGACCGATGGAAACCCGTGCCCGCTACGCCTTGATCGGATTGTTCATGCTCGCCGTCATCCTGGCGAGCTTCGCCTTCGTCTATTGGCTGGAGAACAAAGGCGGCTTCGGCGAACGCGACACCTACGACATCCATTTCCAGAGTCCCGTGTCGGGCCTGCTCGTCGGCTCCGCGGTGCTGTTCAACGGCGTCCGTGTCGGCGAGGTCACGGGCGTTACCCTCAACGCGAACGCCCCGCAGGAAGTGATCGCCACCATCGCCGTGGCGCACAACACGCCGGTCCGCGAGGACACTGCGGTCGGCATCGAGCAGCAGGGCCTGACCGGCGGCGTCGCCGTCACCCTCACGGGCGGGACGTCGACGACGCCCCTTGCCTCGGATAGCGGCGTGCCGACGCTCATCGCGCCTCCGGGCGTCGGCCAGGATTGGACGCAGAGCGCGCGCGATGCGTTCCAAGAGGTCGAGTCCGTGCTCGAGCAGAACGCGAAGCCGCTGAACGAGGCGATCAAAAACATCGAGGTGTTCACGGATGCGCTCGCCCGAAACGCCGACAAGGTCGACGGCATCCTCGCCGGCATCGAGAAGCTCACCGGCGGCGGCAAATCCGAGAATCCACTCTTCTCGCTGAAGCCCGCATCCGACCTTCCCGCTCCGCCTGAGAAGGCGCCGGCCTGGAAACTCGTGATCCCCGAGCCCACCACCCTGCTCGCCTTCAACACCGACAAGATCCTGACGGAGCCTGCTCCCGATGAGAGCCTTCCCTTGGAGAACGCACGCTGGACCGACAGTCTCCCCATTCTCGTCCAAGCGACGCTGCTGCAAACCTTCGACAAGGCCGGATACGCGCAGTCCGTGACCCGCACCATTGGTGACTTCCCCAGCAATTTCCAGCTTCGCATCGACATCCAACGGTTTCACGTCACCACCTCTGGCGAACCGACGGCGGAGATTGTCTTCCAGGTCAAGCTCCTCGACCCAGACGGCGAGATCGTCGACTCCAAACTGTTCAAGACGTCCACGCCGGCGACGGGAAGCGATGCGCGCGCTTATGTGAACGCGCTGAGCGCGGCCTTCGACAAGATGGAGAGAGACATTTTGGAATGGACCACGGCGAAGCTCGACGCCACGCCCATTCCGCCGGTCACGGTCGCGCCGCCAGAGCCCGGCGCCATGCCATCCGAGCCGGACGCCATGCCCGATGCCGGCGAGATGCCGCCGCCCCCCACGCCTTAGGATCAGCGCCCTTCTCATTTTGATCTGGCTCAACGACTGCGCCTCGACGCCGCGGGATCGTTCCTACGCGAGCGCCACGCGCGCCATGCGGCAAGCGATCCAGGACGCCAGGGATATGGAGCTCCTCGAAGCCATCGACGGACGGCGGTCCGTGCGCGAATACACCGACGAGCCGGTGGATGACGCCGTGTTGCGCGCGCTGATCGACGCGGCGATCAAGGCGCCGAGCGCCATCAACCAGCAGCCTTGGGCCTTCATCGTCGTCAACGACGCAAGCCAACTCACCCGCATCTCCGATCAAGCGAAGACGCATCTGCTCAAGGCGTCGCTCGGCGCGCCGGCGCATCCCTTCCGCGAGATGCTCAACGATCCGAAGTTCCATATTTTCTATCACGCGCCGGTCTTGGTCGTGATCGCCGCCGCCGAGCCGACCGACTGGGCGGTGGAGGACTGCGCGCTGGCCGCCGAGAACCTGATGCTCGCGGCCTATGCCAGAGGTCTCGGCACGTGCTGGGTGGGCTTCGCCCAGCATTGGCTCGCCACCCCCGACGGCAAGGCGGCGCTCGGCGTGCCTCCGACCTACGCGCCTATCGCGCCCATCGCCATCGGCCACCCGCGCCGTCAGCCGCCGCCCGTGCCCCGCAAAGCCCCCGAGGTGCACTGGGTCGGCGCAACACCGCCGAAGGCGTGACCGCGCTGGCCTCCTGCCCCATAGTGCCTCTGTGAGACAAGAGACGATATCGCGGTCCAACGCGCCCCTTGCCTGTGCGCGACCGGCTGCCGACGTGCTCGCGCAGCAAAAGGTGAGCGTCGAGCGCGGCCTCAGCGAGGGCGAGGCCGCCGCGCGCCTCGAGCGCTACGGCCGGAACACGCTCCTCACCCATCCCGAGCGGACCGCTTTCGCCATCCTCGTCGATCAGCTGAGGAGCCCCGTGGTCTGGCTGCTCGGCGCCGCGGCAGGCGTGGCCGGGGTGTTCGGCGAATGGAGCGAGACCGTCGCCATCGCCGCCGTGCTCGTCATCAACACGATCATCGGTTTCGTCACGGAGCTTCGCGCTACCCGCTCCATGGAGGCTTTGCGCAAGCTCGGCTCGCGCGCCTCGCGCGTGCGCCGCGACGGCAAGATCCGGATCGTACCCGCCGAGGATGTCGTGCCGGGCGACATTGTCGTGCTGGAAAGCGGCGACGTGGTCACCGCCGACATGCGTCTGGTGGAAGCCAAGAACCTGTTCGCCGACGAATCGACGCTCACCGGCGAATCCGTGCCCGTGCAAAAAGGCACGGACCCTGCGCCTGCCGACGCCATCATCGCCGACCAGACCTCCATGGCGCACAAGGGCACGGCGATCACCCGCGGCACGGGCGCCGGCGTCGTCGTCGCCACCGGCATGGAAACGGAGCTCGGTCTCACCACCAAGCTCGTCATCGAGGCGGGGGAGGACACCTCCCCGCTGGAGCGCAAGCTCGCAGAGCTTACCGGCCAGCTCGTCAAGGTGACCCTCGTCGTCACCGCGCTCATCGCCGCCGCGGGCATGGCCATGGGCCGCGATCTCGTCCTCATGATCGAGGCCGGCATCGCGCTCGCCGTCGCCGCCATTCCCGAAGGGCTGCCCATCGTCGCGACCATGGCGCTCGCCCGCGGCATGTGGCGCATGGCCAAACGGAATGTGGTGGTCGAGCGGTTGGCGGCGGTCGAGACCCTCGGCGCCACCACCGTCATCTGCACCGACAAGACCGGCACGCTGACCGAAAACCGCATGACGGTGGAGCGGGTGTGGCTGCCTTCGGCGCGCTATCAGCTCGACCATGAGCGGGGCGCCATCGTCGATGAATCGGGAAACGCGGCCGCGCTCGACGGACCCCTGCGGCGGATCCTCGAGGCTGGCGTGCTCTGTGGTACCGCGACCCTCAAAGCCGAGGACGAGCGCGGCGCAGGCGATCCCATGGAGCTCGCGCTGCTCCGCCTTGGCGCGCTCGCCGGGCTCGACCGCGAGACCCTGCTCAGCGCATGGCCCGAGCGGCACGAGATCGCCTTCGACACCGAGACCAAGATGATGGCGACCGCGCATGAGCGCGATGGACATTTGCTCGTTGCCGTCAAGGGCGCGCCGGAAGCGGTGCTCGATGCGTCGGCGACGATCGGCGCGGACGCGAAGGCGCCGCTCGGCACGGAGCTGCGCGAGGATTGGCTGCGCCACGCCATGACGCTGGCCGGGGACGGCTTGCGCGTCCTGGCGCTGGCCGAGGCCACCATTCCGTTGGACGCGACACCGGCCTACGAGGATCTCACCTTTCTCGGCTTGGCCGGCTTCCGCGACCCGCCGCGCCTGGAGGTGAAGGAGGCCATCGCCGATTGCCGGCAGGCCGGCATCCGCGTGGTCATGGTCACCGGCGATCATGCCATCACCGCGCAGAAGATCGCCGAAGGTCTCGGCATCGCCGAGCCGGGCGCCGCCATCGTCGAGGGACGCGAGCTGGAAGCGCTCGGCGCGCTCGGCGAACATGAGCGCCGCCGCGTGCTGGCGACACCGGTCTTCGCCCGGGTAACCCCGGCCCAGAAGCTCGACCTCGTGCGCCTCTACCAATCCGCGGGCGAGGTCGTGGCCATGACCGGCGACGGCGTCAACGACGCGCCGGCCTTGCAGAAGGCGGATATCGGCGTGGCCATGGGCCTGCGCGGTACCGAGGTCGCCCGCGAAGCCGCCGATATCGTGCTGCGCGACGACGCCTTCGGCAGCATTGTCGCGGCGATCCGCGAGGGCCGCGTGATCTTCGGCAATCTCCGCCGCTTCCTGGTCTATCTGCTCTCCTGCAATATCAGCGAGGTCATGGTCGTGGCGCTCGCAGTCGTGACCGGACTGCCGCTGCCGCTCCTGCCGCTCCAGATCCTGTTCCTCAATCTGGTGACCGATGTGTTCCCGGCCTTCGCGCTCGCCACCGGCGAAGGCGAGGCGGACGTGCTGCGGCGCCCGCCGCGCGACCCGCGCGAGCCGCTGCTCGCCCGGCCGCAATGGACCTTCATCGGGGTCTACGGCGCGCTTCTGACCGCCTCGACCCTTGGCGTGCTGATCATCGGCCACTATTGGCTCGAGCTCGAGGGCGAGGCGCTGGTGACCGTGACCTTCCTGACGCTGGCCTTCGGCCAGCTGGTCCATGTCTTCAACATGCGCGGGCAGCGACTCTCCGGTCTTTCGCAATGCCGTCACCCGCAACCCTTATGTCTGGCTGGCTGTCCTTTTCTGCGGCGGCCTCTTGCTCGGTGCCGTCTATTTCCCGCCCCTCGCCAGCGCCCTTCAGATTGCACCGCCGGACCGTGACGGCTGGCTCCTCGTCGCCGCCGCAAGCGTGGTGCCCCTCGTCCTAGGGATGATCTTCAGTGCAGCGCGCGCGCTCCTGGCGCGACGGTGACGGCGTCACTGACGAGCCAGTGAGGAGGCTCAAGCGGGCAAGAGCGAGCGTCATGCCGTCATGAGCGAGGCTCGCGTCGACGCCTTGCGCGGCGCCGAGCGCCCTGACGCGGGCGGCGATCTTCCGGCCGTCGCCGCCGACGATGCCGCTGCCGCAATGGGTGAAGATCGCGCGTGTCACGCCTTCCGCGCCGCACCACGCAAGCTGCGCGGCAATGGGCGCATGGCCGATCAGTGTATGGTCCCGCTTGCGGACCATGGAGCGCACGACGGTCGCGCCGTCTCCCACATAGAGATCGATGCCGCGCAGCGCGGCGTGCTGATCTTGGAATCGCGGCGAGGTCCGGAACGTAGAAGAAGGTGGCGCGATCCGCCGTCACCCGGTAGCCGACAGCCGGCGCGCGCAAGGAATGGTCCACCGGGAAGGCCTCGAAGCGCACGCCACCGACGCGGAACGGCACGCGCGGACGACCATGCGGCGATTTTGAAGCGGATAGTGGTCGATGAGAGCCCAGGTCTCCGCGGTGGCGTAGACGGGACAGGGCGCGCCTTCCGCCAGCCCGAAGGCGTGATCGCCGTGGCCGTGGGTGAGGACGATGGCCGTGGGCGCGACTTTTCGGAACGCCTTCAGCCAATCGGCGCCGCAATCGATCATGATGCGCGCCGGCCCGCGCGCCACGAGCAGAGCCGTGTGGCGGCGGTGACGGCGAGACCGCAAAGGGATCTCGCCGCGTGTGCCAAGGAACGTGAGCTCGATGTCTCGGCCCTTCTTGATCTCGAATTTAACCTAAGCGAGCGCAATTGACTCCTCCGGTCATTGACCGGCATCAAATTGCTGCCGCCAGAGCCCGCTAAAAGCTACGCAACGAACCAGGAGAATTTCATGACGGACGTCACAGCCCTACACGACAAGGCGCTTACCGCGATCCGCAGCGAGTCGAGGATCGGCCCGCATTTCAAGCCCGCGCACCTCGAGATCGCCGAGGACGGCACCGCCACGATCGACGCCGAGGTCGAGACGGTGGCCATCAAACGGCTGGCGCTCGAGCGGCTTGCCGGCACGCCCGGCATCACTGCCGTGGTCGACCGCGTGCATGTGAAGCCCGCCGTCCCCAAGAGCGACGACGGCATCCTCGACGATTTACGTAAAGCATTCTACGACGAGCCGTCGTTCCGTGCGCTCGCGATCAAGGAGGCCGAGAACAGCCACCTCAAGCTCGTGCGGGACGCTTTCGAGGATGCATACGGCGAGATCGCCTTCGAGGTGCATGACGGCGTCGTCATCCTCAACGGCCGCGTGCCCGGCCTCACCACGAAGCGCCTTGCCGGCGTGCTCGCCTGGTGGGTGCCGGGAAGCCGCGACGTCGTGAACGGCATTGCCGTCGATCCGCCCGAGCAGGACGGCCCCATCCTCATCGAGGAGGCCGTGCGCGTCGCTCTCGACAAGGACCCGTTCGTCGATGCCGAGCAGGTACGGGTCGGCGTCCGCAACCGCACCGTCCGTCTCACCGGCATCCTGCCGCGCGACGCGCGCGACGCCGCCGAATGGGACGCCTGGTACGTGTTCGGCGTCGATGACGTGATCAACGAGATCGAGGTCAGCCCGTGAGGGTCAGAGGCGGTTGACCTCGAAGTCCTCCAGCGAAATGCCGAGCTGGGAGAGACCCTCTTCGAGATAGTCGCCGAACTGCGGCGTGCCGATCAGATAGCGCGCGGCATGCACCTCGTCCAAGCCCTCGGCCTCCTTCCGCGCGTCCGCGAAGGAAGAGAAGTCGCCGCGGCCGAGCCAGGTAAGCGCCAGAAGATCGAGCTGCTCATCCACGTTGAGCCCGGCGAACGCCGCCTGCAGCTCCTGCACGACGGGATTGTCCTCGTCGTCTTCCAGCACGTCGACCTCGCGGTCGTCGGTGGGATTGGAGCCGGAGTTCGGGTCCGATTGCGCGACCTGCTCGTCGAACTCGCGCGCCTTGACGATGATGAAGAAGGCTTTCTCCGGCGAGATCGTGAGTTCGTCGGAAGCACCGTTTGGATCGTTGTCGTTATCAGCCATCGAAACCGGCTACCTCTATTACCGTTGCCGTCAGTAACTCAGGCCGAGGCGGGCCGCCTTGACGTGGCTCAAGACACCTTAGGCCGCCTGCTTCTCGATCTCCGGCGTCCACTTTCCGAGCGTGGCAAGCCCGTTCATCTCCGCCCGGTGTGCGAAGGCCGCCTGCGCCGCCGCCACGTTCTCGGGCTTGCCCGACCAGGCCACTTGGGGCGCGTGCTGCAAGGCGCGGCCATAGGAGAAGGTGAGATGCCACGGAAAACCGCCGATCTTGTGCATGGCGTCGAGGCGCGCGGTGGCCTCGACATCGGACTGGCCGCCCGACAGGAAGGCGATGCCCGGCACGGCGGATGGCACGCATTCCTTCAACACGCGGATGGTCCGCTCGGCGATCTCGCGGTCCGGGGCCTGCGTCGCGCAGTCCATGCCCGGGACGATCATGTTCGGCTTGAGCACCATGCCCTCGAGCTTCACCCGCGCATAGTAGAGCTCCTGGAACACCATCTTCAGCACGAACTCGGTGACTTCCTCGCAGCGCTCGATCGTGTGGTCGCCGTTCATGAGCACCTCGGGCTCGACGATCGGCACGAGGTCCTGCTCCTGGCAGAGCGCCGCGTAGCGCGCGAGCGCGTGCGCGTTCGAATTGATGCAGTCATAGCTCGGAATGCCGGGGCCGATATGGATCACCGCGCGCCATTTGCAGAACTTGGCGCCGAGTCCGCGATACTCGATGAGCCGGTCGCGCAGACCGTCGAGACCCTCGGTGATGGTCTCGCCGGGGCAGAACGCGAGCGGCTTCGCCCCCTCGTCCACCTTGATGCCGGGGATCGACCCGGCCTCCTCGATGAGCTTGACCAGCGGGGTGCCGTCCGCCGCCTTCTGCCGGATGGTCTCGTCGTAAAGGATCACGCCGGAGATGCGGTCGTGCATGGCCTTGGCCGTGCGGAACAGGAACTCCCGGTAGGCGCGCCGGGTATTCTCCGTGGACTCGACGCCGATCGCATCGAAGCGTTTCTTGATCGTTCCGCTCGACTCGTCGGCGGCGAGAATACCTTTGCCGGGTGTGGTCATGGCCATGGCCACTTTGTTCAGCGCAGCGAGGTCCATACGTCTCTCTCCCAATCCTGCTTAAACCCTATTGGGGGCACTTATAGGCCAGGACCGCGGGGCTTTGCAGCCCCCTCGTGGGAAGCCGCGCACTGAGAATTCCCTTGCCCCGGATCAGTTCCCCATGCGGGGCGGGGTCTTCTTCCACGGATAGCCGTTCAGGGCCATCTGGTAACCGAGGTCGTAGAGCTTGGTCATGTAGACCTGGTCGAAGGCCTGGGTGCTGGTGTCGAGGAAGTCGGCGGGGATGTAGGCCAGATTGTAATCGATGCCGTTCCGCTTGGCGAAGACATAGAGCTCATAGAGATCGCCGACGCCCTGGCTCTTGATCATGCTCGACACGGCGCGGCCGGCAATGGACAAGGTCCTGGCTTTCACCGCCTTGTATTCCGGCGCGACATGGCCGTTCCGGATGATGTAGGTGCGCCTTATGGGGCGAATGCCGAGCCGGCTGTCGACCTTGCTCGCCATGAACTGGGTGGGCACGAGGAAGACCTCGCGCGTCGCCCCGCCGTCCACATGCATCTCCTCGTAGGTCGATCCGTTCGCCGACACTTTGATGAAGCCCGGCGGGAACACGGCAGGAATGGCGGCTGAGGACAGCAGCACGGTGCGGAACAAATCGAGCGCCTCCGGGCGGCCACTCGCGGCGATCGCGCCCATGTCCCAGATCACCGGCCGCTCGGCGTCGAGATTGGTGGTGCCGATCAGGAGGCGGCGGCCTTTGCGGTGCTCGGCCGCCACTTCTTCGAGGAAGGCCTCGTCCACGTAGTGCGCCACGACCTTGGCCAAGGGGCTGTTGCTGGCAAGAGAGTCACCGCCGAGCAGACCCCGCACCGGACGCATGATGGCGATGTCCCCCGTATCCGACTCGGTAAAGACAGCCTTGAGGGCCTCGTCATATTTGGGGCCGAGGAAAGCGAAGGGCGCCGTGAGCGCGCCGGTCGAGACGCCTGTGACGATATCGAACTCGGGGCGCGTTCCGGCAGCTGTCCAGCCGACGAGGACGCCTGCGCCGAAGGCCCCGTCGCTGCCGCCGCCGGACAGTGCCAGAGACGTCATGACCGGACGGCGGCCTCCCGCCAGAAGCTCCGGCCGGTTGGCGCGGGTCTGCGCCCATTTTTCTTTGACGATGGCCTCGGTATTGGCTGGGAGTTGGTCGCCCCAAAAGCGGATCGGCGTGGGACCCATGCCCACGACCTGCGCGTCGCTTTCGAGCGCCAGCGGCACGGGATTGCGCGCCATCGCGGCGGCGCAGGCCCCGAGGCACACGGCCAGAGCCAGGCTGCAAGCCACCTGGAGCCCCCTACGCCACCTCTGCACGCCAATCCCCCCTCTCCCCGCAGAATTTGCGAGGAAATCCCTTTTCCCGACAGCAACGTAGCCTAGAACCGGGGGCCAAGGCGAGGGTTACTACAACCTTAACGGCACGGCCCCATTATCGCCCCAGCCTCCTCACACGAGCGCCCAGAGGTGTCCGAACTTCGGCCCCCTCCGCCCGCTACCTGGCAGCCACGTCAAATGTCAGGAGCAGGTGAATCATGCGATTTTGGTGTCTTCTTTCTCTCGTCTTTCTGGTGGTGCCCGCCCAGGCCGCGCAGACCGTGGGCGCCACATGGTACGGCAACGAGCTTCGGGGCCATCGCACGGCCTCGGGCGAGATGTTCAATCCCGGGGGCCTGACCGCGGCGCATCGGTCGCTGCCCTTCGGCACGTGCATTCTCGTGAGCAACCCGCACACCGGCAAGTCGGTCAAGGTGCGCGTGAACGATCGCGGGCCCTTCACCAAGGGCCTGACCCTCGACCTGTCGGCGGGCGCGGCCCGGGCGATCGGCATGCGCTCGACCCAAAACGTGACGATGAACAGGTGCTAGCGGCGAGGCGTTAGGCGGCTTTCCGGGTCGCGAACGCGTAGACAAACAGCAACGCGATCACGGCGTGGAGCACGGCTCCGCCCCATAGGCCGGAACCGCCCACGTCCGAAGCGGCGAATAGGAGGACCGACGCCCCGATCACGTTGTAGAGGCCAAGGCCATAAGCGGCAGCGCGGCCGCCGGCCGTGTCCAGATGATCGCGGCCCATAAGCGCCCCCACACCCAAGCCGAAGGTGGCTGCACCGAGCAGGCTGACAAGAGCGAGAACCTGCGTTTGCACATCGCCCCTCGCGCCGACCGTCTCGATGATGGGGTCCGGCGCGATGGTGGCGACGAATCCAAAGATGATCTCGATAACCCCGGAAACGAGCATCAGTGTGCGCAGCATCTTGCCTCCTTACGGGCCGGGCTTCTCCCAAGAGAAGATCACCTTCCAATCGTTCTTCATATCGACCACGCTCCAGCCTTGCGCGTTTGCCTGCTCCATCAGCGAGTACGGGGAACGTGCCGACGTCGGAGTTCGGCCCGTAGGCATATTCGCGCACCGCGTCGGTATGATGCACGAGCCCCATGAAGCAGAGCCCGGGACAGTTCGCGGTCCACTCCAGCATCTCCTTGTCGCCGATGGAGTTGCCGAAGGCGAAGATCGGCTGGCGTCCGATAAAGTGATTGATGCCTTCCGCCTTGCCCGGCCCGTCGTCGAAGAAGAGAAGGTCGGGCAGCTTCACGAGCGTCGGGCTCGCGTCCCACATGCGGAACTGCGTCTTGCCTGACGAGCCCACCACATGCCACGGCGGAACGCCGTAACACTGCTCCGTATAGGCGCGCATGAACTCCACGCCGCCGCCGGAGACGATGAACGTCTTGAAATCATTGGCGCGGAGATAGTCGAGCAGCTCGATCATCGGCTTATAGGTGAGATCGGTGTAGGGGCGCTTGAAGCGCGGATGCCGGGCCGTCTTGAGCCAGTTCGACACGATGTCGTTGAACTCGACCGTGGTCATGCCGCTATGGGTGGCCGCGACGAGCTCCATGGCGCCCTTCTCGCCGTAGGTGAGAAGCTGCTTCGTGTTGCCGTCCAGCACCGACTTGAAAGGCTCCTTCGTCTTCCAGTCCGGATGCTGGTTCGACACCGCCTTGACCCGGTCGATGACGAAGACGAATTGGGTGTAGACCGGCTTCTCGACCCATAGCGTGCCGTCATTGTCGAACGTGGCGATGCGGTTTTGCGGCGCCACGTAGTCCGGGGCGCCCTCCGTCGTCACCCGCGTCACGAAGTCGATAATGTTCGCCTTGACCGGGCTCTCGTTCCATGACGGCAACGGGTCGGGAGTTTGCGCTTGGGCCGGCAGCGCGGCGCCACACAGGCCGATGAGAGCAGCGAACAGAATCTTCCGCCAGAGATCTACGCTCATATGCTTCTCCCGTGTCACTGAGCCGGCGCAGCGAGGAAGTCCTTGATCAGCGCCAAGGTCTTTTCCGGCGCCTCGACCATGGGAGAGTGCCCTGCCCCGTCGATCATGACAACGCTCGCGCCGGGCACTTTGTCGAAGAGCTTGGCGCTTGCCGGCGAAATAAGCTGATCGCGCGTGCCGAAAATGACGAGGAGCGGCGGCACGGGATCAAGCGCGCTAAGCCGCTCGGGCGTCCCCTGATCGGTGACATAGGCGAGACTGCCATCGTGGGCGTTGTGAAAGGCCGTGTAGGTGAGCTGCCAGAGATCGGCGACGAAAGCCTCCGGCACCGGAAAGCCCGGCGCGAATCCTTGAGCCAGCGCCCGCCGCAGCATCGTGTCGGTCCGCAAACGCCATAAGGTCTGGCCTATACCAGGCATGAGCCCGAGCCGCGTCATGAGATCGAACGTTGTCTCGGGCTTAGGCGGCGAATCGATCAGCACCAGGCGCTCCACCCGCGACGGGTCGAGCGCCGTGAATTCTGTCGCCACCTCGCCGCCCATGGAATGGCCGACCACGGCGAGACGCCCGACGCCGAGCTTGTCGAGCACAGCTTTGACGAGAGCCGCCTGCCGTTCGATCGAGTAGCCGGATGCCGGCGCTTCGGTGCCGCCATGACCGATCAGGTCGAGGCGGATCACCTTGTGGTCGCGGGCCAGCCCCGGCGTGATCGCATCCCACCAATCGAGCGCCGCGCCGAACCCGTGAATGAGCACGATAGGCGGCCCCGCGCCATCGACCCGGACATTGGCGGTGACGACGTCGGTCTCCATCAGTTGGCCGCCATTGCGCGCCATGGCGGGTCGCGTCTTGGCGTCGACCAGAAGGGCGTTGACGAGGAGGGCGCCCGTGACGGCGGCAAGGATCGCAACAACCAGGATTAGAAGGCGATGCATGGCACCTACCATGACCCGAGCTTGGCACGGCGACGCGGCGGTCCGTGAGTTACCAACAGAATAGGCCGGACGGATTTTGAGCGTCCCTTGGGCCTGTTGCAAATCCGCATCCCTCCGTGGGGATTTCGCAACGCGCACGGTCCCGCCAATGGCGAACGGCTAGGGCCCCAGCTTAGACTTGCCGGAAGCGAATGGGCACGCATCTTGGGGAGGGATCGCCGATGCCATGGGATAGAGCAAAGGCCGCCGCGGTGGCGATGGTCCTTGCCGCGCTTAGTGCATGTCCAGGGCATGCGGCGGAGTTCGGCACCGGGCCTTGGGTCAAAGGCTACACCGACATTTTCGGCGGCGTCCTTCCGTCGGTTCCCGGCATCTATTTCCGCACCGACGCCTATCACTATAGCGGCAGTGTCGATGCCACGATCTTCGACGGCCGCATTGGGGTCGCTGTGGATCAGGATTACACGGCGACGCTCCCGGCGCTCAATGTCGTCACCCCCTGGAAGATATTCGGCGGGACCTGGGCCATGGCCGCGGTGCCGAGCATGATCGCCATGAATGTCGATGTCGGTCTCCAGATCCCAGCCTTCACGGGTCCGCGTGGCAACCGCTTCGGACCGTTCACGTTCAACACGGGCGACAGCAATCTCGCGCTCGGCGACACCGCCTTCTCTCCGTTCGTGCTTGGTTGGGATGCAGGGAAGTTCCATTGGAACGTCGGCGTGTTCGGCTTTGCCCCGACCGGCAACTACAGCACGAGGCAGCTCGCCAATACGAGCCTCAACCATTGGGCCGTGATGACGCGGCTCGCCGGGACTTATTTCGATCCGCAGACCGGCTGGCAGGCGACTGGTGCCGCCATCTACTCAGTCAACTGGGAGAACCCGGATACCAATTACGAGACGGGCAACATTCTCAATCTCGAGGGCTCGATCACCAAGAACTTCGGTCCGCTCGGCCTGGGCGTCGTCAGCTACGCCATGATTCAGACCACCGGCGACAGCGGCGCCGGGGCGCGTCTCGGGTCGTTCGAATCGCGCGTCTATAGCGTCGGCCCGATCCTGACCTTCACCACCAGCGCCGATCCCACCAAGGCACTGACCGTGATCGTGAAGGGCTATCACGAGTTCGATGCCAAGAACACGTTCGAGGGCGACGTGTTCGACGCCGCCGTGAGCTTCAAATTCTAGCGATCGCCTCCAATATAGAGTTACGAACGGCACACCAGACTTAAGGGTGTGAGTCATCGTTCGTTACGAATCTGCGTCTATCGTCCGCCCTTCCGTGGAGCGACTCAACGTTCCCCCCAATCGTCTCAGGAGGAGGTTTCCATGAAACTCAACCGTACGTTTTGCATGCTTGCGGCATGTACTGCCCTGCTGCTCGCGCCGGGCCTCGCGCGCGCCGCGGATGCCATCAGCCAACCGGCCGCGAAGCCGATCGGCCCCTCAGGCCTGACCCAGAACGACATGGTCGCATCGCTTGCCGTGCTCAACGCCGACGGCGCGACCCTCGACGGCAATACCCTGACGCTCACTGGCGTGTCGCCCAACACCATCGTCTTCGCCGACCGTCCCGTGCACGCCGCGGGTCACGTGCTGACGTCGCATTTCCTCCGGGAGTGGGACGAGGGCGCCGACAGCTTCGCCAAGAATCCGCCGAACGCCACCATCTCGGTTCTGAGCAAGGAAGGCGACAAGGTGGAGGATGCCGTGGTTGAGCTCAAATCGCCGAAGCTCGACGGCGACAAGCTGACCTTCGACGTCTCCGTGCTCGAAGGCGGCTTGAAGACCGCGGATGGCGCCGCGGCGCTCTTCATCGACCGCTTCGCGGCCCATATCAACGGTCCCCATGGCGGCCACGCGAATATCTATGGCGGCCGGCCGGCCTGGCATGGCGCCTGGTATGCGCGTCCCGGCGTCGCCTTCGGCGCAGGCGTTGCGGCCGGGGCCGTCGGCGCGGCTGTCGCCCACCCCTATTATTACGGCGCGCCGCCTTGCGGCTATTACCCCTATCCGCCCTGCCCGGCCTATTAGGGCGTTTCGCCAGCGGCAAGCCGCCCCAGCCGGGGGGCTTGCTCTGGCCAAAATGTGGATGTGAACTCATGGCGTAACGAGCGCCGGGCCTGTCTTTAGGCTTCCGGCGCAGCGGAGCGGCATGACGGGATCAGGACCACAGGACCCGGCCCGAAAACCGCTCGTGGCGCTCACCGGCGCCACGGGCTTTATCGGCCAGCACCTTCTCAAAGGGCTCTCGGCCCGCGGCTATCGCCTGCGCGTGCTCTTGCGCCGCCCGACCATACTGCCCGAGGGCTGCGCCAGCGTCCTCATCGGCGACCTTACCAAGCCTTACAATATGTCCGAAGCCTTGGCGGACGTGGACGCGGTGATCCACTCCGCGGGCATCCACCACGCCATGTCAGGCCTGCCCGAGGACGATTATCGCCTGTTCAATACCGAGGCCACGCTTCGCTTCGCCCGCGCCGCCGAACGGGCGCGCGTGAAGCGCTTCGTCTTCTTGTCCTCGGTGAGGGCGCAAGCCGGTCCGACCGCCGAAGGCGTGCTGACCGAGGAACGGGCGCCTCAACCCACCGACGCCTATGGCCGATCGAAGCTCGAAGCCGAGAAGGGTCTGGCCGAGACTGGGCTCGATTGGGCCGCGCTGCGGCTCGCGCTGGTCTACGGTCCCGGCGCCCAAGGCAATGTCGCGCGACTGATCAAGCTCGCCCGCTCGCCCTACCCGCTTCCCCTTGCCGGCCTCAAAGCGCGCCACTCGCTGCTCGCCCTCGACAATCTGGTCGAGGCCGTCGACCGGATCCTCGCCGCGCCAGCTCCCTTACGCCGGCCTTACATCGTGGCCGATCCAACGCCCCTCACCGTCGGCGAGATCGTCGCTGCGTTGCGGCAAGGATTGGGACGCCGCGCCGGGCTCTTCTACGTGCCCCGGTCCATGCTCAAAGCCGCGTTGCGCGCGGCCGGCCAAGCCGCGGGCGCAGAACCGCTGTTCGGGTCGCTCGTCGCCGATCCTTCGGCGCTGAAGACTCTCGATTGGGCGCCCCCTGTTGCAACGCAGCAAGGACTCGCCGCGCTTGCGCAACGTTCCGAGCATTGATGCTGCACTGCGCAACGTCTCGATTTTTAAGAGCTTTCAAGCGTCTCGTCTTACGTTCGTCGCAATCAGCTGCTATAAAATGTCATGGCTGACGTGGGGGTCGCCGAGAAGACCGTCATCTCGAGGTCTCAGTCTCTGAAGCGAAACTATCAGAGCGGATCTCTTGGGGTGGCGCTGATGGAGGCTAGTATGGCACTCCCCAAGATTGTCGTGCGCGGCAAGAAGGTCATTCTTCTGAGCGGCTACAAGGACGACGACAAGGGCACGGGCGAGAAGCGCGACGGCGTGATCGTCGATGCGAAGCACAAACTCTTGCGTGCCGCCAAGCGGAACCCCGATGCGGTTGCCTTCGGCTACATCGCCGGTGAGTGGGTTGCGTCAGCCTAGAGCCTAAGGACCGATCGATATCATTGACGGGCGCTCCCCGCATCGAACGTTGCCGAGCGCCCGTGAGATTTCCGCCGCGCCAGAGCGCGCGCGCCTTGAACTGAATTCACTTCGCCGGCGTCCCTTGCCGCCCGCCCAAGCCTCCCCCATAACACCGACCTGAAAGGCCTGCTTTGTCCCGAAGCACGCCGCCACGCTCCAACCGCCTCCTCGGCACTTCGCGCCGTGCTTCCATGACGATTTCCCTGACCGAGCAGACCATCACCGTGTTTCCCGAATGGGCGCCGCAAAAGGCGATCTGGACGGCGTGGCCGGCCGACCGGGCCGAGTGGAACGACGACCTCGACAGCCCGCGCCGCGACGTGGCGGCGATGGTGCGCGCGCTTGCCGAAAGCAACACGGTCCGGCTCCTCGTCAACGGCGCGGAGGCGGAAACGTCCGCCCGCACCGCGGTCGGCGACGCCGCCGAGATCGTCCCCGCCACGTACGGGGACATCTGGCTGCGCGATACCGGTCCCATCTTCGCGCGCGGGCCCCGCGGCGCGATCGCGCTCCGCTTCAAGACCAATGGCTGGGGTGGCAAGTTCGATCTCGCAGGCGACGACACGATCGGTGATGACATTGCCCGGCTTTCAGCCACGCCGATCATCAACTTCGACTTCGTGCTCGAAGGCGGCGCCATCGACCACGACGGCGAAGGCACCATCCTCACCACGCGCCAAACGCTCCTCAACGCGAACCGCAACGCTTGGAACAAGGAAGAAGCGGAAGCGGCGCTCCGCACGGCGTTCGGCGCCAGGAAGATCGTCTGGATCGACGAAGGGCTCGCGGGCGACCATACGGACGGCCATGTGGACAACATCGCCCGCTTCGTCGGGCCTGCCCGCGTGGTCTGCCAATCGCCCGCAGGCCCCGACGATCCGAACGCCGCCGTGCTCGACGCGATCGCAACGCGCCTCGAGGCCGCGACCGACGCGAAGGGCCGAAAGCTCGAGATCGTCCGCGTCCCGAGCCCCGGCCGCGTGTTGAATGCGCATGGCGAGGTGGCGCCGGCATCCCACGTGAATTTCGTCATCGCCAACGGCGTCGTCGTCGTGCCCGTCTATGGCACGGCGACGGAAGCGGCAGCGCTCGATACCTTGCAAGCCGTGTTTCCCGGCCGCAAGGTGATCGGCCTCACCTCCTCAAGCCTGCTCGGTGCCGGCATCGCCGGCGGCGGGTCGTTCCACTGCATCACCCGCGAGGAACCCGCCTGATGAGCAAGCGCACCCTCGCCGTGGCCGCCATCCAGGCCGCGTTCGGTCCCGACATGAAGGCGAACCTCGACAAGGTCGAGAGCCTCGTCTGCGACGCGGCGGAGCAGAACGCGCAAGTCATCCTGCCGCCCGAACTGTTCCAGGGCATCTACTTCCCGACGACCCAGGATCCGAAATGGTTCGAGACCGCTTACCCGGCCGCAGAGCATCCTTGCGTGCGCGCGCTTCAGACCCTCGCCAAGAGCCTGCGCGTCGTCATCCCCGTCTCGTTCTTCGAGAAGGACGGCCCGCGCTATTACAACAGCGTCGCCATCGTCGATGCGGACGGAGAGGTGCTCGGCGTCTACCGCAAGAGCCACATCCCCGATGGGCCCGGCTATCAGGAGAAATACTATTTCCGCCCCGGCGATACCGGGTTCAAGGCGTGGAAGACCCGGTACGGGGTGATCGGCGTCGGCATTTGTTGGGACCAGTGGTACCCGGAGGCCGCCCGCGCCATGGTGCTCGAAGGCGCCGAGGTGCTGCTCTACCCCACGGCCATCGGCTCTGAGCCCTACGACGAGAGCCTCGACACAAGCGAACGCTGGCAGCGCGCCATGCAGGGCCACGCGGTGGCGAACGCCGTGCCGATCATCGCCGCGAACCGCATCGGCCTTGAGGACAATGACGGCGTGAGCCAGAAATATTACGGGCACTCCTTCATTGCCGACCATACCGGCGAGATCACGGCCGAGCTCGGCGAGACCGAGGAAGGCGTGATCGTGGCGCGCTTCGATCTGGATGAGATCGCCGCCTATCGCGCCGAGTGGGGCTTCTTCCGCGACCGCCGCACCGACCTCTACGGGAAGCATCTGTTGTGACCACGCCTGTTCCCAACGCTCTCGACGATCCGACCGCGACGCAGATCACCGCCGGCGACCTCGAGGCGACCTTCGTGCCGGGACACGGCATGCTCGGCATCTCGCTGCGCCATCAGGGCGTCGAGGTCCTCCGCCGCATCGACGACCTCAAGCTCTATGCCGCGAAGAACCGGACGGCGGGCATCCCGCTCCTCTTTCCCTGGGCCAACCGCTTGGCCGGCTTTCAGTACGAGGTCGAGGACCGCGGCGTGACGCTCGGCGCTCACTCAGGCGCGCTCCGCTACGACGAGAACGGGCTCCCCATGCACGGCATGATGTGGCCCCATCTTGCCTGGAGCCTTGACGAGGCCGCACCGGACCGGCTCACTGCAAGCTTCGACTGGTCAAAGCCGCAAGGCCTCGTCGTCTTCCCCTATCCCTGCCGGCTGACCATGACGGCGATCGCCGAGCCCGCCAGCCTCACCATCGAGACGACGCTCACGCCGACGAGCGATATCGGCGTGCCGGTGAGCTTTGGCTTTCATCCGTATATCGGGCTCCCCGATGTGCCGCGCGAGCAGTGGCGCGTGCACCTGCCGCCGATGCGCCATCTCGTGCTCGATGCGCGCAAAATCCCCACAGGCCAGGCGGAACCGTTTGGCGGTCTCGATGAGGTGCTGGGCACGCGCGCCTTCGACGATGGCTTCGCGTTGCTCGGCGACCAGGCGACGCTGTCCGTTGCGGCCGGCGGCAAGCGCATCTCCGTCGACCTGCTGGAAGGCTATCCCTACACGCAGGTCTACGCGCCGCTCGGCCACGACTACCTCGCCTTCGAGCCGATGACGGCGCCCGCCAACGCCCTGATCAGCGGGACGGGCTTGCGCATCGTTCAGCCGGACGACACCTTCAGCGCGAAATTCCGCTTCCGCGTCGCGTGAGGGTACCTACTCCTCAAGGCGCTATCTCGTGGCAACGCGGCGCGATTTTTCCTGGCACAACAGGGGCTGATCGGCCTAAGTCGTGCCCCTGGAAAAATCGCGGGGTATCGATGGCGTGGAGTGCTGCATGAGCCGGCAAGAGCCGCTGATCTTTGTCGTCTCAGGCGAGCCGTCCGGCGACAACCTCGCAGGCCGGTTCATGGGCGCGCTCAAGGCCGAGACCGGCGGGCAGGTTCGCTTCGCCGGCGTGGGCGGCCCGCAAAGCGCCGCGCAGGGCCTCGAGAGCCTGTTTCCCATGCACGAACTCTCGCTCGTGGGCCTCGCCGAGGTCGTGCCGCATCTGCCCCGCCTCATCAAGCGGATCAACCAAACCGCCGCTGCCGCACGCGAACTCGAGCCCGATGTCGTCGTGACCATCGATTCACCGAGCTTCACCCTCAGGGTGGCGCAGAAGCTGCGCGGCACAGGCATTCCCGTCGTCCATTACGTCGCCCCCCAGCTTTGGGCTTGGCGCCCGGGCCGGGCCAAGTCCCTCGCCAAGCGCGTCGACCACATCATGGCGCTCTTGCCGTTCGAGGTCCCCTTCTTCGCCAATTATGGGATCCCCTGCACGTATGTCGGTCACCCGGCCATCGAGGCTGGCGCGGGCAACGGCGACGGCGAGGCGTTCCGCAAACGGCACGGCCTGCCGTCCGATGCGCCCGTGCTCTGCGTCGTGCCGGGGAGCCGCGTCGGCGAGGTGCGGCGCATCCTGCCGGTCTTTGCCGAAGCGCTGGGCATGTTGAAGGCGCGCTACCCCAATCTTCACATTGTCATTCCCGTGGCGGCCGCTGTCGCACAGGAGGTCGAGGCGCGCACCAAGGATTGGCCGTTTCCCGTCGTGCGCGTGACCAACCCGGATGAGCGCTTCGACGCATTTGCCGCCTGCGACGCGGCCATGACCAAATCCGGCACCGTGACGCTCGAGCTCGCGCTCGCCCAAGTCCCCATGGTCGTCGCCTACCGGGTGAGCCCGGCCACGGCATTTCTGGTCCGCCGCATGGGCGTGAGCGTCGAGCACGCCGCGCTGGTGAACCTGCTGGTCGGCCACGGGTTGGTGCCGGAGTTGATCCAGGAGGACTGCACGCCGCAGAAGCTTGCAACGGCGATGGACGAGCTGTTTGCCTCCGAGGAAACGCGCAAGGCGCAGCGCGAAGGCTTCCGCCAAATCATCAAGATCATGGGCAAGGCCACGCCGCCGCCGAGCGAGCACGCCGCCAAGGTCGTTCTCGATATTGTCCGCGCCCGGTCCGCTTCCTGAAAAACCTTGAGGGCGCTAGCCCTTCGCGACCTTGGGCCCTGCGTCCGAAGGATTGAAGCCCTGAATCCTCTTAAGCTGCGCGTCGATGCTTTCGTTGATCATCATCGCGACGCGCAAGGCCTCGGCACCTGCGTGTCCGTCGACGAACGGCTTGCTCCCGGTCTCGATGCAGGTGAGGAACGCGTCGATCTCGTTGCCGAGACTGTCCTCTTGCGGAATTTCGTGCGTCTCGGTGGCGATCGCCGCCAGCCCTTGCGTCATCGGATCGCCGCGCAGGCTATAGCCGAAGATCTTGCGCTCGCCGAGATCGCAATTGAGATAGTGATTGTGGGCAAAGACCCTGAGGCGGCGTTCGGTCTTATAGCTCACGCGGCTTGCCGTGACGTTGGCGACGCATCCGGACTCGAAGTGGATGCGCGCGTTGGCGATATCGATCTTGGGGCCCAGCAACGGGGTACCGACGGCGTCCACGCTGGTCACCGGCGAGCCGACGAGCCCGATGATCATGTCGATGTCATGGATCATCAAGTCGAGGATCACATCCACCTCGATGCCGCGGTTTTTCCACGGCGCGATGCGGTAGCTCTCCAGATAGAGCGGCGCGCCGATCATGTTCGAGATGACGCGGTAGGCGGCGGAGTAGCGCTCGATATGTCCGACCTGGAGCACGGTGCCGCGCTTCTCGGCAAGAGCGGTGATGGTCGCCGCGCTCTCCACACTGTCGGTGATCGGCTTCTCGATAAGGACATGCAGGCCCTGGTCGATCAGATTGCGCGCGATGTCGAAGTGGAGCGGCGTCGGCACGGCAATGCTCACCGCATCGACCCGGCCCAGAATATCGTGATAGTCGGTGACCGCCTCGGCGCCGAACTCGTCGGCGACGGTCCGCGCCCGCGCTTCGTCTGCGTCGACGACGGCGACGAGCTTCGCCCGGGGATTCTTGGAATAATGATTGGCGTGAAAGCGCCCGAAATACCCGGTCCCCACGACAGCGGTGCGAATTTGCTCTGCCATTTACCCTTACCGTTTCAAGCTTCTTGCCGGTCTTTTGTCGCAAAATCCCGGCTTCCGCCAGCCCCCCGGCCGCGAAGGGCTGTCGCATCGCGAAATTCATACGTGAAACAAGCCGCGACTCCGGCTAAGCCCTTGCCATTCCAGGCCGAGGGAGAGACCTAATGCCGCAAGTGCCATCGCCTCAGGGGCCCTCCCGCGTCCCATCCACCCCCGCGCGCTTTCGCCATGCTGCTTGGCTCTGAACGGCTGATCGCGTCCTCCCGTCTGAACGGGCTTCGGGTCGGCATCCTGGCCAACCCGGCCTCCGTCGACCACGCGTTCCGCCATATCGTCGACCTGCTTGGCCAGGCGCCGGACGTCAAGTTGGCCGCGATTTTCGGCCCGCAGCACGGTTTCCGCTCGGATCTCCAGGACAACATGATCGAGACGCCGCACGCGACGGACCCGCGCCGCGACGTGCCGGTCTTCTCCCTCTACAGCGAGACGCGCGAGCCGACGCCGGAGATGCTCGATCTGATCGACGTGCTCGTCGTCGATCTCCAGGACGTGGGCGCGCGCATCTACACCTTCATCTACACCATGGCCAACTGCCTGCGCGCCGCGGCCCGCGCCGGGCTCCCGGTCATCGTCTGCGACCGCCCCAACCCGATCGGCGGCGTGCAGGTCGAAGGGCCTATGCTCGAGCCGGGCTACGAATCCTTCGTCGGGCAGTTTCCGATTCCCATGCGCCACGGCATGACCGTGGCCGAGCTCGCGCGCCTGTTCAACGAGCATCACGGCATCGGCGCGCCGCTCGAGATCGTGCCCATGGAAGGCTGGTCCCGGGAGCTCTATTTCGACGCGACCGAAATCCCGTGGATCCTGCCCTCCCCCAACATGCCGACGCTGGACACGGCCATCGTCTATCCCGGCACGGTGCTGTTCGAAGGCACCATGGTGTCGGAAGGCCGGGGCACGACGCGCCCCTTCGAGCTGATCGGCGCCCCCTGGCTCGACGGCGCCGCGCTCACCGCCCGGCTGAACCGATCGGGTCTCGCCGGCGTTCACTTCCGTGAGGTGATGTTCGAGCCGACCTTCCAGAAGCACGCGAAAGTGCCCTGTGGCGGCTGCCAGATTCATATGCTGTCCCGTTGGGATTTCGAGCCGGTCAAGGTTGGCGTGGCGGTGATGCGCGAGTGCTACGCGCTCGGTCCCGATCAGTTCAAATGGCGCGACCCGCCGTACGAATATGAGCACGACAAAATGCCGATCGACATTCTCGCCGGCTCGCCCGCGCTCAGGGAACAGATCGAGCAGCTCATGCCCGTCGAGGACATTGCCGCGAGCTGGCGCCAAGACGTGAAGGACTTCGAGAACCTGCGGAAGCCCTACCTGCTCTATTAAGTCCGGCGAAAGCCGGGCCAATACGAGGGCGCATGTTTCCCATTTCAGACGACAATCCACGCCTCGAGACGCCTGTCGTCACATGGTCGATCATCGCCGTGTGCGTGCTGGTGTTTTTCTGGCAGTTGTCGCTCGGCACCAATGGCGGCGAGATCGCGATTTATGAATACGGCATGATCCCGGCGCGCCTGTTCGGCGCGGCGGACCTTCAGCGCGAGCTTGCCGTCGTGCCTGCGTGGTCGACGGTATTCACCTCCATGTTCATGCATGGCGGGTGGCTGCATCTCGGCTTCAACATGCTGTTCCTCTGGATCTTCGGCGACAATGTCGAGGACTCCATGGGGCACGGCCGTTATCTCGTCTTCTATCTCCTGTGCGGCACCGCCGCGGCGCTCGCACAAGCGCTGGTCAATCCTGACTCCACCGTTCCCATGGTGGGCGCGAGCGGCGCCATCTCCGGCGTGCTCGGCGCCTATCTCCTGCTGCACCCCAACGCCACCGTGCGCACGGTCGTCTTTCTCGGCGTCTTCGTCACGATGATGCACTTGCCCGCGCTGGTCGTGCTGGGACTGTGGTTCCTCATGCAGCTCGCGAATGCGGCTCTGTCCACGTCAGGGGCGCCGGGCGTGGCCTTCTGGGCCCATGTGGGCGGGTTCATCGCCGGCATGGCGCTCGTGCCGCTGTTCAAGAAGCGCGGCGTTGTCCTGTTCCAGCCGTCCCGCTACCGGCCCTTCCAGATCGAGCGCCGCCGCGGACCCTGGGGCTAGGCTAGTTGGGCCTTGGCCGATTGCGGCTGGCGCCTGACCACTCCGACATCATCGGGCATCCGAGCGTCTTCTCGAACGCCTTGACGAGATCCTGCTCGGTGTCCGCGGTGATATAGAGGCCGCCATTTTCTTCGGCGAGACATTTCGTATCGAGAACGGTTTGCTGACCGGCCCAGTAAATATTTTTGAATCGGAAAGTGATGACATGCACGGTGAGATTGAACGCGTCGGCGTGAAGTTTCCGTCCCATCTCGCATGGCGCGCCGCCGCAGGTCTCCTCGCCGTCGGTCAGGAGCACGACCACGCCGGGCTTCTCCCGATAGTCGAGCACCTCCGCGGCCTGTCCGACCGCCTCCGTCAGCGGCGTCTTGCCCGCGGGGTTCAGTTCATTCACGTCATGCATGATGCGTTTGGCGGCGTCCGGCGTGGGCCGCAGATTGAGCTCGACATTGCATTGCTGGTACGGCCCCGGCCCATAGGTGATGAGCCCGACCCGCCGATTGTGCGTTATCGTCGCCAGCACCTGGCCGAGCGCCTTGCGCACTTCGTCGATGCGCGGAATGGTCGTGGCAATGCCGGAGTCGACGTTGCCGGCCATGGACCCGGACGCATCGAACACGATCATGGCGTCCTCGGTGCAGGGGTTGCGTTCCTGATCCTCTGCATGCGCGGCGAACGGAGCCGCGAGCAGCAATAGCGCCAGGATCAAGACGGCGGGTCGCAGGGGTGGGAAGATGTGCATGGCCCAACTCTAACCCAAACACGCCGTCTGCGGGGAGGCGATCGTCAGAGCCTCCTACGGCTGAAACCCCTGGCGCGGGCGGGCCCCATCGGCCAAGCTTGGGCGCTCCGCGCGTCACACCAAATCGAGCCCCGCCGCCTATGACCCGCAAACGACAGGTGAAGCAAGCGACGCTCACGCCGATCCTCGATCCGCGGCAAGGCGACATCGAGGACGACGCCTCGAGCACCAAGCGCCGCTCCATGCTGTCGCTGTTCGGCAGCCTTCTCGTCGAGATCAGCCTGCCGAAGCTGATCCTGGCCTGGATCCTTCTCCTCGTCGTGCCGGGCCTCCTGCTCGGGCTCGCGCCGCTCGTCCTGACAGAGTGGCTCGGCATCGTCGTCGACAAGGTCGCCTCGGCCTTTATCGGCATCTGGTCGGCAATCCTGTTTTTGGCTGTGGTCGCGCTGGGCTGGTTCGGGTGGCGCACCCTGTTCCGCATGATTGAGAAGAACTTCTGGGCTCTGAACTCCATCGTGGTCGAACCCGGCTACGCCGCAATCCGCGAGATCCTGCGCCATTTCGCCGAGAAGCTGTTTGCCAAGGGCGCCACCGAGGAGGCGAGAGCCAAAATGCGCGCGGCCTTGGCCGCGGTGGCCGGCGTCATCGCGTCGAGCCTCGCCGTCCTCGTGCTGTGGCTCGTCTGGCCGGCCGCCCATCTCATCGGCCATATCTCGGAACTGGGGAGCTGGCGGGACCTCGTCCCGGTCGCGCTCGCCAATAGCATCGTGCTGGTCACGGGCTATTTCGCGGTGGCCGCGCTCATTTGGGGCTTCGCCGACGCCGCCATGTCCCAGCCGCGCAGCCTGAAGGGCTTTCACACGGGCAAGACCAAGGGACGCAAATGGCGTGTCGTCCATCTGTCGGACATTCATCTCGTGGGCGAGAGATACGGCTTTCGTGTCGAGAGCGGCAGGTCCGGCCCGCGTGGCAACGAGCGCGTGAAGAGACTATTTGCCCAGCTCGAAGCGATCGACGCTAAGGACCGGCTCGACACCGTCCTGATCACCGGCGACATGACGGACGCCGGCATTTCCACCGAGTGGGTGCAGTTTTTCGAGATCTTGGGAAGCCATCCAGGTCTTGCCGAGCGGGTGCTGATCATTCCGGGCAATCACGACCTCAACATCATCGACCGCGCCAACCCCGCGCGCATGGATTTGCCGACGAGCCCCGACCGGCGCCTGCGCCAGATCAGGACTTTGTCCGCCATGAATACCGTGCAAGGCCGGCGCGTTCGGATCATCGATCCCGAAAGCGGCCGCCTGGGCGCGACCCTCGATGAGTCGCTTGCGTCCCACATCGCCGAGATCAAGCGCTTCGCCGACGTGGCGCGGCCGCAATTCTCGACCGCCCTCTCGCTCGTCTGGACCAAGTCCTTCCCCATGGTCGTGCCGCCCGACCGCGCCGACGGGCTCGGCATCATCCTCCTCAACTCCAACGCCGACACGCATTTCTCCTTCACCAACGCGCTCGGCATGGTCTCGGCGGGGCAAGTGCGCGGCATCGAGATCGCCCGCGAGACCTATCCCAAGGCCTGCTGGATCATCGCGCTGCATCACCATGTCATAGAGTATCCGTGGGCGGCGAAGGCGCTGTCTGAGCGCATCGGCACCGCTCTGATCAACGGCAACTGGTTCCTGCGCAGCCTGAAGCCGCTCGTGGGCCGTGCGATCCTGATGCACGGCCACCGGCACATCGATTGGATCGGCGCGTGCGCGGGGCTGCCGATCGTCTCCGCCCCCTCACCGGTGATGGAGGTGACCAACGAGAAGCCGACCGCCTTCTATATTCACACCCTGGCGATCGGCGCCGGGGGACAACTCGAACTCCTGCCCCCCGAGCGCATCGTCGTGGACGGCGACCCTAACGACTAGGCTCGCCTTGCGTCTCTCCGCCTCAGCTCTTGACCCGGAACGCCCAGAAGAGGAGTGCCACACCCTCGATGAGCAGGAGGATGCCGAACACGAGCGGCACCGCGAGCGCCGCCACCATCGGCGAGCCGAGCAGGATGAGGCCGATGATGAAATTGATGACGCCGAAGATGAAGGAGCCGATGCCGCCGCCGGTGAATCCGCCGATAATCGCGAACACGCCGATGACGAGACCGAGAATGCCGAGCCAGACCACGATGGCCGTCGGCAGGACGATTGCCGCGAACAGCGGGTGCCTCAGCACGATGAGCCCGGCGATGATGCCCACGACGCCGATCAGCAGCGACCAGTACCACGGCACGGACCGGTCGACGAAGACGCGCACCAGTTCCAGCACGCCGACGAATAACCAATAGAACCCGAGGAAGATGACAAACGCGACCAAGGTCGCCGCCGGCGAGGTAACAAGCAGGATGCCGAAAATGATCGCCGCGATCCCTTCGAGCAGGAATACCCACCAGACCTCGGATTGTTCTGCTGTGACTGCAGCCATGAGAGGACCTCCCTTTGCCGCCACTGTTTGGGGAGCCGGCGAGCGGGCAGCCGACCCAGCCAGCAACGCGCTTACGTAAGACCGAAGTATACTCTTCTTGTTACAGTGATGCTGCCCGGCACTCCCCGGCCTTGCTTTTCGCGGGTTTTTCGCTGGGGAAATCGTCGGTAGCAGAGGCCGCTCCGGTGGCCTATCTACAGGGTGATTCTCGGCTCGGGCCAAGAGCCGGCTTTGGAAGGGGGCGGAGTAAGACCATGCCGCGACCCATCGTTCGCGTTCCGTGTTCCATATGGCGCGCCACCGGCGCCGCCGAAGGCGAGCGCGCGATTCCCGAAGAGACTGCGGTCGCCTTCACCTTCAACACCGCCTCCTACGCGGTGATGATGGCGACACCGCAAGATCTGGAGGATTTCGCTGTTGGCTTCGCCCTCACCGAGGGGGTCGTCTCGTCCATCGATGCCATCGACGCCATCGAAGTGGTCGAGGAAGAGATCGGCATCGAATTGCGCATCTGGCTGAAAGCGCCCGACGCCGCCGAATTTCTCGGCCGGCGGCGCAAGCTCGCCGGTCCCACGGGTTGCGGCCTGTGCGGTATAGAGAGCCTCACCGAGGCGATGCGCCCGCCGCCCAACGTCGGCAAGGGCCGCGTGCTGAGCCCGAACCAGATCATGACGGCAGTCGAATTTCTCTTCCCCCGGCAAGAGATCAATCGGGAGACCCGCGCCGTGCATGCCGCCGGCTTCTGGGACCCGGAGCGCAAGCTCGTCGCGCTGCGCGAGGACGTCGGCCGCCATAACGCGCTCGACAAGCTCGCAGGCGCCCTCGCCCGCGACGGCGCGACCGCCGACCAAGGGCTCGTCGTCCTGACCAGCCGCGTCTCGGTCGAGATGGTGCAGAAATCGGCCGCCATCGGCGCCCCGATCATCGCCGCCGTGTCGGCGCCGACGGCGCTCGCCGTCCGCATGGCGGACGCCTGCGGCATGACCCTGGTGGCCATCGCGCGCAAAGACGGCTTCGAGGTCTTCACCCACCCGCATCGCATCAAGGGCAAGCTCGAAAGCCACGTGGCTTAAGACGGCTCCGGCTCGCGCTTGAGGAGGCTTTCGGCCTCGGCGAGATCGTCCTTCCGATTGACGTTGAAGAAGGGATCGACCTCCCGCCCGGCGATCTCGCTTGGCGCAAAAAACTCCTGCGCCGCACCTTGCATCTCGGCCCAGCGGCTCACTTTGCGCATCCCGCTTGCCAACGCAGCCTTGAGATCGCCCGCCATCGTCACCGGCCAGAGCCCCACCACCGGGTGCACGCCCGTTTCCGAACGCGCCACCGCCATCGCCCCGGCAGCACGGCCCGCCTCGGCGAGCCGGCGCACAAGATCGCCGGGAATGAACGGCGTGTCGCCCGGGACAGTCACGGCCCAAGCAACACCGGGCCGGTTCGCGGCAACCCATTCAAGACCCGCCACGACGCCGGCGAGCGGGCCCGGGAAAGCTGGCAGACTGTCGGCAATGACTGGGAACCCGAATCCGGCATAGCCGTCGGTATTCGCGCTGATCACGATGTCGGAGACTTGCGGGCGCAACCGCGCGATGACATGCGCCACCATCGGCTTACCCACGAGCGGCTCGAGGCACTTGTCGCGGCCGCCCATGCGGCTCGACCGTCCGCCGGCGAGCACGATTCCGACGACATTCTCGTCAGGTTCCATAGGTGAACTGTAAGACTAGGGATGCGCCGGCGTCACCGCCGTCCTCAAGCCTGGAAGACGGCTGGGAGCGGTCGGACCATCCTTTGGATGCTCAGGAATATGTCACCCAGACATTGGGCTCTTCATAGGTGCCCGTCTGCCGGTCGAGATCGATTTTCACCGGTGCAATGGCGCCCTCGAGCGCGTAAGGCCCGGTCTCCTTGAACCGCTGCTTGGACCAATTCTCCCAGAAGCCCAACGGTTCATGGACCACCATCGACCGCTCGCACGGTCCAATGAGCTTGCCTCCCGACGCCAGATGACTCCTGAGCCAGGGGTCGTAGACCCGGCCCTTCGGGTCGGTCCAGGACAGATATTCGGAGATGGGCACCCAGGGGTGCTTCACCTTGGCCGAGGGCCGCACCGGCGCCACGAGGCCGCGCAACCCCTTTTTCTCGGTGAGATCGACCAGGGCTCGGATCATCCGCTTGGCATAACCCTTTGAGCGATGCACCGCTGGCACCGAAATCGCGAGCGCACCAAGCATGGTGAGCTTCGTACCTTTGGACTGCGCGGCCGTCTCCACCACCCAATCCCAGCCCTCGGGTGGTAGATCGTCGGGGCCAAAGCACCCGAACGGGACGCTGTTGGCGACCGCCACCGGATAGCCCGTTTCCTCATCGACCAGGCACAGCTGGTACTCAGGATATGCGTCGAGCAGATCCTGGTAATGCTCATAATGAGCCCTAGTGTAATTGAGATAGCCGAGCTCATTCCAAGCCGCCTGCTCGATTGAGCTTGCAGCTTTCCTCAGCTCTGGGCTCTCCGCCCGGGACCGTATGGCGAGGCTCGCCGCCATGTCTGGCTCGAAAATCCTGACAAAAGTCGAGTCGTCCGCACCTCACCAGGCGGCACGGCCTCCAAAAGGAGCACCCCCTGGCCCCGTAGTTAATAAACGGTAAACAGGCGTGCTGCAAATCGTTAATCAGTTTACGGTATGAATTATCCGTAGCCTGACGATCTGCTCTGGATTGGCGGTTCGCCCACACGCAGGGCGCGAAAAACGATGGAGATGCAAGATATTCGCGGGCCACAGCAACGAGGATTTAACTCGTCACAGCTAGAACTATTGCACTTCGATCCAGGCAACACTTTGCAGTGACCTTGTGCCCTTATCTCGAGAACCCCACCTTCGCGGCGACCTTCGCCGCCTGATCACCCTGATTGCGGCGGCGATCACGTTCTTTGGCTTGGTTCTCCTCGCCATCATCGCCTATGCCGGCTGGTCGGCGAACCAAAGCGCGGTCGAGAGAGAGCGCACGCTCCTCGACAACGCCTTGAATCAGAGCATTGCGCGCGTGCTCAACGAGCAGAAGAGCGTGGCCTGGTGGGACGACGCGGTCGTGAACATCACCGACGACGCCATCGACCTTGATTTCGTCGATGCCAATTTCGGCATCTTCCTTACCGAAACCTATGCCCAGGACGAGGTTTATATCCTCAACGCCAAGGACAAGCCCCTTTACGCCTGGTCCAATGAAGCCCGCGCCGCGCCGTCCTCATTCGAGAAGATCCGCCCCGCCATCGAGGCCGTGATCGACGAGGCCCGGAACGGAAAACCGTCGCCGAAGTTAGCGGCCCGCCCCGATTTGTTCAGCGAGTCTCAAAGCAGCTACCGGCTGCTGGCCGGCGTTCTCGGGGTCGCCCACTGGGCCGGACATATCATGACGGTCGAAGGGCGCCCCGCCGTGGTCGCTGCCCTGACCATCGTGCCCAACGTGCAGATGGATCTGCTCAAGGGAACCCCCAACCTCCTCGTGAGCATTCGCTTTATCGACAAGGACTTCGTCTCCGAGATTGGCCGCACGCTGCTGCTTCCCGACCTCGCCCTGAAGAAGCAGCCGGAAGCGGGTGCGGCCGTGGTTTCCGAACCCTTCGTCACCGATGACGGCGTCCTGAGCGGTTACATGACCTGGACGACGCGCCAACCGGGTCGTGTGCTTTTGACGGTCATCTTGCCGCTGGTGGCGCTCGGCATCCTTGCCACGGGGCTTCTGTCCAGGATCATGTTCGGACGGCTCAGGCGAGCCTCGGCCGCGCTTGCCCAACGCGAATTCGAGGCCCGGCACGAAGCCAAGCACGACGCGCTGTCCGGCCTGCCGAACCGCGTCAACATGGTCGAGAAGATCGACAAGTTCCTCAACAGCTTTATCGCCCGGCGCAACGGTCAGCGCGCGATTGCGGCCTATATCGACATCGACCGCTTCAAGGACATCAACGACACGCTGGGTCATGAAGCGGGCGATGAACTGATCAAGGCGGTTGCCCAGCGCCTCGGCACGCGTCTCAGGCCTCACGACTTCCTCGCGCGCTTTGGCGGCGACGAGTTCGTGATTCTGTGCGCCCCCGCTGGATCCGAGGCCGCCCCCGGCCTTGTCGAGCGCATCTCGCAGAGCTTTGGCTCGCCCTTCGCTATCAAGGGTCAATCGATTCGCGTCACCGCCTCGATCGGGCTCGCCATTGCGCCGGACAACGGTGCCACGGCCGACGAGCTGATGCGTCACGCCGACATCGCGCTCTACGAGGCCAAGAGCCTCGGCCGCGACCGCGCGGTGTTCTTCACCACGAAAATGGCCGAGGAGGTTGAGCATCGGCGGTCTATCGAGCTTGATCTTCGCTCCGCCCTGGAGAACGAAGAGCTCGATCTGAACTATCAGCCGATTATCTCAGCCGGCACGGGAAGCATCATCGGCGTCGAGGCCTTGCTGCGCTGGCATCACCCGCTCTACGGCAGCATGCCGCCCGCCGAGTTCATCCCCATCGCGGAGAATGCAGGCCTGCTCCCGGCGATCGGCGAATGGGTCCTGAACCGGGCCATGACCGACTCGAAGCTCTGGCCAAATCTGGAAGTCGCCGTGAATCTCTCGCCGGTCCAGTTTCGCCACGTCGACCTCGAGACGATGCTGCGCCAGCTGATTGTCAAGCACGCTATAGATCCGAGCCTCTTCGTGCTCGAGATCACCGAAGGCGTGCTCTTGGAGGTGTCCGACCGCGTCAGCGCCGTCCTCGCCGCCATCCGCGACATGGGCTTCAAAACCGCACTCGACGACTTCGGCACCGGCTATTCGAGCCTGTCCTATCTCTGCAATTTCCAGTTCGACAAGATCAAGATCGACCGCTCGTTCATCAGCAATATCTCGAGGATCGACTCCACCAAAACCATCGTCAAATCGGTGGTGACGCTGGGCCGTGCTCTGGGCATGGACATCGTCGCCGAAGGCGTCGAGACCGAGTTCGAGGCCGCAATGATGACCCGGTTCGGCTGCACCGAGTTCCAAGGGTTCTACTTCTCGAGGCCGCTGCCGGTGGCGCAAATGGTCGAATTCCTCAAGACCTATGAGCCGAAGCCGCTCCATTCCGACGTTGAGCCGACGCAGTTGCCCGCGGCGGGCTAGCGCCGACCCTCACGCGCCCGAATCCACTCTTGCCTTTCACGTCCGCCTCCGCGACATCTCTGGCAACCAACGCGCAAGGTGGCGTCCGTGCCCACAGACAAGACTAGAGAGCCTTCGCCAAGCACGGCGCCCGCAGGCAATGCCGACTACCAATGGGCGGCGTTCGATTCGGAGGCGTACTTCCAGCACTATTACGGCGAGCCGCACCCGGACGATGACCGCGTCATCCGCTGCGCCGTAGAGGCCATCAAGCGTGCCCCGCCGCGGGACGCCGCGCTCGACATCGTCGATATCGGCACCGGCCCCAATCTCATTCCATTTTTCTGCGCCCTGCCCCGCGCCGCGCGCTTGACGGCGTGGGAGTACGCCGAGAGCAATGTCGACTGGCTCGAGGCCGAGCTGAAGCGGGAGGAGATGCGCCCGCAGTGGCAGCACTTCTGGGGCGTGGCGCGCGAGGCCTATGGACCCGATTTCGATTTGCCCGACGATCCCATCCCGCTGCTTCGCAAGAAGGCTAGGATCGAGCAGGGCTCCGTCTTCGACCTTCCGGAGCGGGGGTGGGATGCCGCCACCATGTTCTTCTGCGCCGAATTGATCACCGAGCGCCAGGATGAGTTCGAGGCGGCCTGCGCCGCCTTTGCCCGCTGCGTGAAGCCCGGCGGCGCCCTGATCGGGGCCTTCCTCGTACGCTCGGCCGGCTATGTCGTTGCCGACCGGCCCTTTCCGGTGCTCAGCCTATCGGAGGAATTGATCGAAACCGTCTTTGCCGCGCACGCGCACGACGTCCGCGCCGAGCGGATCGGCATCGTCGAACGGGAGATCCGCAGCGGCTATTCCGGCTTTGTCTTTCTGACCGGCATCGCGCGCTGAATCCCGCGCAACGCGCGCCATATCGTGCGCCACATTCCGCGCCGGGAGCGATATCCTGCGCGAAACAACGAGCCCCGCCGCCGCCACAAAGCAACCCTAAGCTGTCCGGAACGGGAGGGAGCCCGCACCCATGAAGTCTCTGATAGCAAACATTTTTGTCGCCGCCTTGGGCCTTGGTTTGGCCATCGCCGCGCCGTCGGGCGCGCGCGCCGCCTCGGCTGACGAGATTCAACACGACGCCGACGACACGCTTCACAGCTTCGTCCGTCAGATCGGCGGCGCGCGCGAACTCGCCAACAAGGCGGTCGGGGTTCTCGTGTTCCCGTCCGTCATCAAGGCGGGCTTCGGCATCGGTGGCGAATATGGCGAGGGCATGCTGATCGTCGATAAGCGGCCGGCCGGCTATTACAATCTGGTCTCGGCCTCGTTCGGCTTCCAGCTCGGCGCGCAAGAGCGGTCCGTGATCATCATGTTCATGACCAAAAGCGCGCTCGACGCCTTCTACCGCCGGGCCGGCTGGAAGGTCGGCGTCGACGGCTCCGTGGCCATCATCACCGTCGGCGTCGGCGGCTCCATCGACACCGACAAGGTCACGGAACCTGTGATCGGCTTCATTCTCGACCAGAAGGGCCTGATGTATAATCTCACCCTCGAAGGTTCCAAGATCAGCCGCATCGACCGCTAAGGGGTGCCTGCGGATCACATGAAGCCGCGCCCCAAAGTTCTGTTCTTCGACGTGAACGAGACCCTGCTCGATCTCACGGCGATGAAGGAAAGCGTGGCTTCCGCGCTCGGCGGCCGCGACGACCTCTTGGCCCTGTGGTTCACGACGCTCCTGCACTACTCGCTGGTCGAGACCACGGCCGGCCAGTACCACAATTTCGACGTGGTCGGTGCCGCGGCCCTCCGGATGCTCGCCCGCAATTACGGCATCCTGCTCTCCGAGGGCGAGGCGCGCGCCGCCATCGCGCCGATGCGCACACTGCCGCCCCATGCCGATGTGGCGCCGGCGCTCGCAAACCTGCGCGATGCCGGCTTCCGCATGGCGGCGCTGACCAACTCCTCCAAGGCCGCGGTGAAGTCGCAGATCGACCATGCGGGCTTGTCGGAATTCTTCGAGACGCTCTTAAGCGTCGAGAGCGTCCGGAAGTTCAAACCGCAGACCGAGGTCTACCGGTGGGCGGTCCGCGAGATGGGGGTCGAAGCGGAGGACTGCATGCTCGTCGCCGCCCATGGCTGGGATGTCGCCGGCGCGTTGTGGGCCGGCTGCCGCGCCGCGTTCGTGGCAAGGCAAGGCGCGCAACTCTATCCGTTGGCGCCCGAGCCGGAAATTGCCGAGCCGGATCTCGCGAAAGTCGCGGAGCGGCTCATCGCGCTCCCCGCAGCCGAGCCCGGGCCGTAAGACGGCCGGGGGCGACGCAGCCTCACTCAAGGAACGGAGATGTGCTTCACGTCCTGGTGGCGCTGGCTATGCGCGTCGGCCGTCCCGCCGTCTTTCGGCATGGGGCCGAGCTGGAAGGCCGACATGGGCATCTCGACGGCGCATCCGGCCGCCGACAGAGCCAAGAGGCAGACCATAGCGGTCTGAGCGGTAAGTCGAATCATGGATATGTGGACCCCTCGTTTGCCCAAACAAGTGGCAGACAAACGCGGCCAAATTTTGAAGGACAGAGGTCGCCCTTTTCATTGGCTATTGGCAATGATTTTCGTAGTGCCATTTTTTGCAGCAAGGAGCAGCGGAGCACCATGTGGCGGGTGCGAAGTAGTCACACACCACGAGCTTGGTGCAGTTCTTTTTCTTATGGTTGTGGTCATCGTTATTGTCTTCTTTGACCTTTAGGATGTCCAGACCGGATCTGACGGGAGACCAACCAGCATCAACGGTTTGGGCGTGACCCACAAAAAGGATGGTGCCAAGTAGCCCTGAACAAAGCATAAGAACGCGGAGCATCTGGTGCCCCTCTGGTTATGCGACCTGATGCTGAGATTATCATAGTCCGTGGATTTAGAGGCCAGCGGCCAACTCTGTCAGGTCGTACTTGTGCGGCTCATCACAACACCCGGGGATGTCCGCTTCGGGTCATTAGCAGACACTAGGGCGCGGATCAGTGATGTCCGCTTTACCCGCAACAGCAGACATCCTCGGCGTCGAAACCGATGTCTGGTAAGTGCCAAAATCAGAACTCTGTCCTCCCACGACGTCATGTTCCACTGAGCGGTGCATATCTATGGTAGGACGATGCCCAGGCGCTAGTTACGGGTTTGGCGGAGGCCGCCGGTCACCGGGTGAAGAGCAGCCAGTGCGTCCACGCCTCGAGTAGGTCGGGCCTATAAGTGTAAATGAGCATTAGCGCGATGATCGTTACGACTACAAGACCGACAATAGAGCCGCGCATCGCACAGTCCTTTGCGCCGGCGCCTTAGGGGCTAAGCCGCCAACTTCGTGGAACAAATCGAGCACGCCATATTAGCAAAAAATCGCAGTATGCGTCGGCATGGTCACGCGCTAGCTTGCATTTCAAAAGTCCGCTTCAAAGCCCAAGCAACCCTTTTTTAACGGGCGGCATATCCGCTAAGTGTCACGAACAGACAATGGCGCACATAACCTGACCTCTAATCGTCAGGTTTTGGCACGTCTCTTAGGGCTTGGTATGCCATGACCCTGAGAGTGATTGGGATGACACCTAGCTTCACCCCTCGCCTTAAAGAACCGCTTGCTACACTAACTGTCTCGCCCGGCCACGCCAAGGCTGGAGCAAATCTCAAGTACTAGGGAGTGCTGGAGCCTGGATAAGCGGAAGTGAGTTGCGATGAACCGAGCAGTCAATAGTTCGGGGGCCGAGAACGTAATAGACGCGACGAAACGCTCTACTCAGACAGCTGAGCAGCTCCGCCATTGGACTGAGTTGGAAGGCGAGGTTGCCGCCGCAATCGATTCTGGTCAAATCCGTCCCTACTACCAGCCGCTAGTGGACTTGCGCACGGGGATAGTGGTTGGATGTGAGGCGCTCGCGCGGTGGAAACACCCGACGCGTGGATTGTTGCTACCGTCCGAGTTCATCCCGGTCGCCAGGGCTACGGGCGACATAATCAGGCTGACATACACGCTGTTTCGCCAAGCGGCTGCAACCGCTCAATCTTGGCCTGATACTCTCTCCATATCCCTCAACTTGTCAGCCCGCATGGTGGATAAGCATCTCCCAGCGAAGATCATGCAGGTGCTGGGGGAAACCGGGTTACCTAGCCGTCGCCTCGTGTTGGAGATAACGGAAAAAACGCTCATCGAGCGCCCCCATGAGGCGAGGGTCGCGCTGCAGTCCCTGCGCGCTCTTGGCGTACGCGTGCAGCTCGATGATTTTGGAGTCGGATATTCGGGCCTATCGTATCTACGCCAGTTCGAACTCGACGGCGTCAAGATTGATCGCTCGTTCTTACGCGAGATATTGACCGACCCCCACACGCGAGATCTCGTCGAGGCTATGGTTAGATTCTGCCATAGCCTCGGATTGTCAGTTACGGCGGAAGGCATCGAGGACACGGCGACTCTAAATCAAATGATAAAACTCGGCTGTGACTTTGGGCAGGGTTACCTCTTCTCAAGAGCCAAGCCGAACCGGGGCTTCTTGCGCTATCTCCGACAGTCCGTTGGAAGTAATACGCTGAACCGCGCAAGCCATGGCCTAGCACAGCCTCCATGCAACGAGAGGGATCATCGCGCCGAGACGACCGGCCTTGAGGCGCTTGACCTGCTGCCTGCCCAGATCGCCGTGCTTGATCCGCGGGGTGACATCCTTTTCACCAATCAAGCGTGGGACGAGACGGCTGAAGGGCGATTGGCCAGTCGCAGATGGAACTATCTAGAAGAATGTCACGCTGCAGCTGATCGTGGATGTCCTGATGGTCGGACTGTAGGTGCCGGTATAGCCAGTATTCTTAACCGCGGGCTTCGGCAGTTCGTTGCGACCTATTCCTGCCCGTTCGATCGTCAGCATCACTGGTTTCAAATTTCGGTTCGCCAGCCGCGTGAGGCGGACGAGGGAGTTGGTGCCATTGTCATGCACACCGACGTTACAGCGTTGCAGCACGATCATCTCACCGGCCTTGCGAACCGCGCCCTGTTCGAATCCCAAGCGCAATATGCGTTGGACATGGCGCGCCAGAACGCATCTGCTGTCGGGTTGGTTCTCATTGATCTTGACGGGTTTAAGCCCATCAATGACCAGTTCGGCCATGGAGCCGGAGACGAAGTGCTGGTTGCAATAGCGCAGCGGCTGACCTTTGCTGCCAAAGATCATGAGTTGGTCGCGCGTCTAGGGGGAGATGAGTTTGGGGTCGTTACTTGGCTTGGCTGCAACGAAATGGTCCTTGGCCGCTTGTCGCGGGATCTACAGCTCGCGTTCAAAGAGCCCTTCACTGTAAATGGCGCAACGATATACCTCGCAGCAAGCATTGGAACAGCTCTCTATCCCAGCGACGGCGAAACGCTCGTAGATCTGCTGCGGTCTGCGGACTCGCGAATGTATGGCTTGAAGCGAGCTCGCAAAAGCCGGCACGAAAAGTGGATCGCGTAAAGCACTCGAACGACAATTCAGTTGCAAGTCCAACCGCTCGTAGTCCCTGGGACTCGGTTACCCTCTCGGGGGGCACATATCCGCTTTGGGTCATTAGCAGACACGACCGCGCAGATCGGGAATGTCCGCTCAACCCCTAAGAGCAGACATTCTCAGCGCCGACACCAATGTCTGCTTAGTGCCAAAAGCCGACATTGCTCAGTCCGACTAATCGCCATCGTCCGCTTCGTGCCAAAGCGGAAATTCAGACGCAGGACTGAGAAGACAGCAGTTCGATTAGCTTACGGATTCTTATGGTGTGACGAAGTGGCGGCGCACGCCACAGAGAGACCACCTTACCGTTAGTCGCTGTCTGGTTTGTCGACATACTCCGGATCTTCGGCATCCTCGATCGGGCTCGTCGCCTCGTCCGTAGGCTCCTCCTTAAAGTCCTCCTCCAGCTTCTCCATCATGGGCTCCTCCTTCGCGGAGTCCTCGCCTGAACTCGCAGCACCCCCGCCTTCGGTGGCATCTTCCTCGGCATACGCAAGCATCGAGACAGAACCCAGACCAATCACAAGCACGGCAGCGAAAAGTCCTGGAACAAACTTCGTCATTTCGATTCTCCTGGTTGTCGGATTCTTAGGTGTGCAGCTATCGTTCGCAAACTGACGGCGCGGGCACGCCCTTGAAGCGGTCATTCATCCACTTGATAGCGGTGGGGGCGCTGTCGCGTGCGACGAAAATGTGCGACACGCCGGGAAGCTCGACAAACATCACCCGCTCCCCGTTGGCGCACAGCGCTTTGGCGAAACGCTTTGTGACCTGGGGGTCCACTGTCGTATCGGCGGTTCCCTGAGCAATGAACACCGGCGCGCCGGCCGGAGCCTGTCCCGGTGAGTTCCGCACCATGATTCCTTTCCATGGCTCGATCTTAGATGGATCGATTTTCAGGAACCTTTGGGCCTGCAGGCGCTTTTCGTCCTTCTCGAGGGCTTCGAACTGAGCGATCGATGTGAGGCAGCCCAACGCGGTCTCTTTGAAGGCCGGCATCGCTGCCGGCTCGACGATCGTCGCGGGGGCAACGTTCAGGAGCCTCGTCCATGAGAGTAATGCCATCGCAATCAAGTCCTGTTCGGTCGCCGCGTCGTCTTCGAACAGGTCGACCAAGTAGGTCGCAGGCGCCGCCGCAGCGACGCCAACAAGCTTGAGTTCCGGGGCATAGCGGGTGGCAAGCTCGCCAGTAAAGAGGGCGGCGTGGCCGCCTTCGCTGTGACCCCATACGGCGAAACGGTTGGAAGCGCCGCTATTGTCGAAATGCCGCGCGGCGCGCACAGAGTCCAGCACCGCTCGCCCAGCGCTCTCGCCGATCAGATAGGGGTGCACGCCGTCCGTGCCGAGGCCAGGATAGTCGGTGGCGACGACGATGTAGTCCTGGCTCAGCATGTCCTTCAAGTTCCAAATCAATCCCGCCCTATCCGGATATAGCGACGGCGCGCAGTCCGGTGCGACACCCGAAGTCGGATGCGCCCAAGCGATGATGTTGCGGCCACCGGAAGGCGCAGGACCCGAGGGGATGAAGATCGCGCCCGAGACCGGGATCACCTCGCCCTTCGGTCCGGTGGAGCGGTAGAGAAAACGGAATGCGTCGCTATTCCCTGGGCCGCCACTTTCGAGCGGCCACACTCGAATGAGTGTTCCCGGCTTTCCTGAAATCTCACCCGGCTCAACGTCGTAAAGTGCTTCAGCGCGATCACCGCCGAAGCTGAGAAACATGGCAAAGGCCCCGGTTGCTGCCAACCTCCACAAATACCTGAGCGCAATCATTTAGGCTCTCCTTGCTGAGGCAGCAGCAGATGCCGGCGCATGCCATCCAACGGCATTTCATCCGGACGTTTCAGCGGCCCGTTACAGGCACCAAGCACCGCCAATTGCAAACCTCCAGATCACCGACCCGGGCACGTCAGAGGTGATCGGCCAGCGCGAGCACGCTAGGCCTATTGCAGGCTGCAAGGAGCCACCATGCGAAGATGAGCATGCCAACTGATCTACCGTTGGATCTAGGCCACTCGATTTTTGCTGATAGCGTCGATCACTCGCCGATCTTCTTGAGATCGGCTTTTTCTTCCGGAGTAACCTCGCCTGCGTCTTCCAGCGCTTTGATGCATTCCGGCGAGAGCTCTTTGCCGTGATCCTTCATGCAAAGGGCCAGTAGCTGACTTCCGAGTCCGTCCTGATTGCAATATTGCCGATAATCATAAGCGCAGTACTGGCTTTCCTCCTGGGTGACAGGGCCGGCGAAAGCAGCTGTGGAAAGCGTCCCGGCCAGAACTGCGACCGCAAAAACACATTTACTCATCTCTTTATCCCCGTAGATTCGGCTTGGCTCAACCCGTATGGCTAATTGCACAATTGCACATATTTGGGCTGCAAAGCTGCAAAAAACTTGCCATTTGGCGCCAAAAGAACTTTGTCGACGCTGGGTGACCTTGCCCCCGTGCAAGATCCTTTCGCGCACATTTGGAGTTACTTTAGGCGATTGGCGGCAGTCCGCGTGCGATGTCGCTCCGACTTGCTCGTCTCAGGAATCTCCCCGCCGTCCAAGAAAGAAGTGACGAAGAATGAATGATCTCGTTTCACTCGCCACGGCCCTAACGGTGGTTTCTATATGTGGCCTAGGGATCGCTGTGGCGCAGCCCGTCGCCGCGCCTACGAACGTCCTCCCTCAAGCGGCACCGAGCGCGGGCTTTGTCCTTGGTCCTCCGAAGGAGGACGGCCCCGTAGTGGTTCGGGCCAACTTCGAGTTTCACGACATCGACGAAATCAGCGAAGAGAACGAGACTTTCGAGTTCACAGGCGTTCTTACGCTCAGGTGGCATGACAAAAGACAAGCCTTCGATCCTGCGGCGGTTGGGGTACGCGAAAAAATTTACCAGGGCGACTATCAGTTCAACGAGCTCTCTCCGAGCTGGTTTCCTCAAGTTGTTCTCGTCAACAGTTCCGATTCAATCGAACAACAAGGGGTCGTGCTCCGAGTGCAGCCGGACGGTACCCAGACCCTGATGATGAAGCTAACCGCCGTTGCCAAGACGGAATTCAACTTGAGGCGTTACCCCTTCGACAAACAACGGTTGGAGGCCGTTTTCGAAGTGCTTGGTTTCGACGATAGCGAGGTCGTGCTGGAGGTGGACTCACAGGCCCCTGTGTCGGCGGGAAGAGTGTGGGTACCTCAATGGACCATCACCGGAATCAGCATGTCTACTCGGAATCACGCCGCATCCTTTGCCGGCGGTCGGGATGTTGAGTCCGCATTTGTCGCGAGCATCGACGTGCAACGAAAGTCTTTTTACGTCAGCCGCTTGGTCATTATCCCCCTCGTCGTAATCGTATTGCTCTCTTTCTCGGTGTTTTGGATGGACCGGGCCTCGCTGGGCGATCGTATCAGCGTCTCATTCATTGGGATTCTGACCGCCGTGGCGTACCAAGTCGTGATGAACGATATATTGCCCCGGATTGCCTACCCGACGTGGATAAACGGCTTTTTGAATGTCAGCTTCCTACTGATGGTCGGAACTGTCATCGTCAACCTTGTGGTGGGTGGGCTTGATAAGCATGGAAGGCACGACATCTCGCATCGTGTCGATCACCTTTGCCGATGGATTTTTCCGCTCTCCTATTTTGGGCTCATTGTGATTTTGTTCGGAGTGGCATTCCTGCTCTTCTAGCGATTGCGAACCGCACGGAAGCCAAGCGCGTTTGGGGTGATTGGCGCCCGATATGCCAGGGAGCGGAAGCCTCCAATGTCCGGTTAGGGTCAAAAGCTGACGTAGCGCTCGCAAGCCTCGCATGTCCGCTAAGTGCCAAAAGCAGACATTACTGGGCAGGTCGAGGTCTGTCGTCGATCTCAAGCGTCACTCACTTGTAATAGCCAACCCCACAAATTTGATCGGTCACCTTCGTCACATAGGTGATTTTTTGTACAGGAGTATCGGACCCAGGTCGGGGCCACATATAGGCTACCTCGCTGATCTTTCCCGCCTCCGCCGTCCTCATGATCTCCTTTCCAAACGCAAACCCGTTGGCGTCCTTCGCCTCCGAAAGCTTAAATCCCTTGTGCGTTGGATGGGCCGTCTCAATGCCATCGGATTCATTGGCACAGAATACATACAGGTCGCGGTCTCGAAATGGTCCATTCGCTTCGTTGAACATCTCGAGCGCTTTTGCCTTGTCTTGCTTTACGGCCGCCACCGCTCTTTCCAGCATGGCTCTGGCTTCCTCTGCGGTACCGTGCTCCTGTCCGAATGCAGCAGCAGATAATGTGACCGCAAAAACTGCAGCCCAAAATAGCTTGACTAACATGTTCGTCTTCTCCCTCAGACAAGCACAGCATAATACATTGATCGGTGGCTCGGCACATTTCGCTCAACTTCTGTTTGGGTAATTGGCGGACATGCGGGGCTGCAATGAAAAAGAGTCCGCTCTATCTCTCAGAGCGGACGTTCTGCGAGGCGACTGAAAGCCTCAGCTGAGTGCCAGAATCGAGACACCATCGGGTAATATATTCACCAGTGGACGAAGGACGCTCGAGATGGCTGACTCAGACAAGCCCAAAGAAGGCGCCGCCAAGAAGGGTGATGCGGAGGCATCCCTCTTACTCGGCGGCAATAGATATGACTTGCCGGTGCGTACGGGGACGTTAGGCCCCGATGCCATCGACATCAGTGGCCTTTATCAGGACGCGGGCTGCTTCAGCTATGACCCGGGCTTCACTTCCACGGCAAGTTGCGAGTTGAAGATCACGTTCATCGATTTTGACAAGGGGATAGTCCTCTATCGCGGTTATCCGATCGAGCAACTCGCAGAGCAGAGCACCTTTCTTGAGACATGCTATCTCCTGCTTTACGGTGAACTCCCGACGGTCCAGCAGTACGAGGCGTTTGACAGCCGCATCGTCAAATATGCGAGGGTGCATGAGCAGTTGACCCGGTTTTACTCCGGGTTCCGACGCGACGCTCACCCGATGGCGGTGATGGTCGGCGTGGTCGGGGCGCTCTCAGCGTTCTATCACGACTCCATCGACATCAAAGATCCCGCTCAGCGCGAGATTGCGAACATTCGCATGATCGCGAAGATGCCGACCATAGCCGCCATGGCCTACAAATATTCAATGGGGCAGCCATTCATCTATCCGAGAGACGACCTCAGCTACTCGGCGGACTTTCTGCATATGTGCTTCGCCGTGCCTTGTGAGGAATACGAGGTCGACCCCGCCCTCGCCAGCGCCATGAGACAGATTTTTATCGTTCATGCCGACCACGAGCAGAGCGCGTCCACCGCCACGGTACGCCTTGCCGGATCGTCGGGTGCCAATCCTTACGCCTGCATCTCAGCAGGCATTGCCTCTCTGTGGGGACCGGTGCATGGGGGTGCCAATGAGGCAGTGCTAATGATGCTGGAGGAGATCGGCTCAGTCGACCGTGTCCCAGAATACATTAAGCGCGCCAAGGACGAGAAGGATCCGTTCCAACTCATAGGTTTCGGCTATCGCGTCTACAAGGCCGAGGACCCAAGAGCAGCGATCATGCAGAAGGCCTGCCATGAGGTGCTCGAAACTATGAGCCAATGCCACCGAGACGACCCTATCCTAAAGGTAGCACTTGAACTCGAGCGTATCGCTCTCTCCGACGACTACTTCATCGAGAATAGGCTCCGTCCCCACCTCGACTTCTATTCGGCGATCACGCTGAAGGCGCTAGGCTTTCCCACGGAGATGTTCACGGTGGTCTACGCCATTGCCCGTACAGCGGGCTGGATTGCGCAGTGGAAGGAGATGATCGACGATCCCTCTCAGCGGATCGGTAGGCCTCGCCAGCTCTATACCGGCGCCACCGAGCGCATCTACGTACCTATGGAGGTACGCCGTTGAAGCCCTTGGGGGTTCAGTCTGCTGTGGGTCAGAAGCTGACCTGAGGCTGGCCCTTCGACAAGTCCGCTATGCGCCAAAAAGCGGACATCTCGGATCAACGGGCAGAGCGAGCCCTAGGACGTGTGTTGCCATGCTTGGCCCAAGACGATTGGGTACTGCGTCGAAACCGGCGGGAGGCATACCACGCAACCCACAGCCCGAGCGGAATGAAGAACACGACGACCGGAATGCTGCGCAATGCAATGAACAGTACGCCAAACCACGCCGTCGTCCGTGTATCGACATGAACGTCACGGTCCTTCAGGGCCGCCGCTAGCGACTCGATCCAATCGGAACCGGGGGCCACGGTCCCGAGCATTTGCGCGTAGTCGAGATCCCAGCCGTCGAGTTTCTCCGTTCCACTATGGGCGATCAAGCCGACACTGTCTGGGACGGTGAAGAGCTCCGAAAAGCTTCGGATCCCACTCACGCAGGCTTCACGGAAGACAAGTGGAAAGCGGACATCGTGTTCCGTGCTCACGTCCGTGAGGATCTTCCAGTAGGCGAGCTTGCTCGTGCCTTGTATGCGCGCCCAAGCCGGCGGCACGCCGTTGTCGTCGGACTCGAGCATCTCCCGCAGGGCGAGCGCGGCACCCGCTTGCGACAGGTCCGCATTGACGCGCGGCATGAGCGTCACGTCCCGGCCGCCATGACCGTTGGTGATCAGCACCATGTCGAGCGTGCCCGCCGGATAAAGCGCGCTGACGGCGAGTAGGCCCGCACGCAAATACTCTGGCCGGGAGAGCGGCGAGGTGGCGAGAATCGTGCTCGATGTGGGTGGAATTTCCGGTAGCTTGTGCGTTTCGGTCGTGCCTGCATCGGCGCGAAACAGCAGATAGTTCCCGTCGAACGCCAACGCATTGGTGAAGATCGCGAGATCAAAACCGAGGCGCTTCGCCTGGACCTTGAGAGCCTCGATATCGCGCTCGACGAGACGCGGGAATTGCTCCGCGTCCTTGACGATCCTCTCGGCTACAACGCCCGCGCGCGGGCCCTCGCTGCTGCGGAGGACCTCGAACAAGCTTGCGTAGTTCTCCGACTGCGACGCTCGGGCGCTTGTCTCGTCACCGTAGTAGACGAGAAGCGGATGGCGAGCGTCCTTCGCCGCTGGCTCTCCTGCGCAAAATGCGAGCACGCAAAGGAGAGAGGCCAGGATCAGGCCATGCCGCACGAAACAACGTGCACGGCAAACACATCCGCACCCGCGCGCCACTTCGTTTTCCGTCGTCATGAGTGTTCCGCAAAAGCCGACGAGGATGTGCCAAACCATCCGCGCGCGCGGCGCACATCATAAACCGTCGTCAGCTCAGCCGAGCTCAGATGCCAAGGCTGGACGACATCAAGCCTTGAGCGTCCTTGCCCGGGTCGTTGCTGGTATTGGGGTCGTCACCGGCGGACGCGGGCTGCCCGAGGAGCAATGCAACTCCAAGGAGGGCGACCGCGAGAGCTGAAAGGCCAAGAAGCGCACCAAGTTTCCGGGATTTATCCATAACTTCCCTCGTTATAAGACGGAGTCTCAGATGCCCAGATTGGCCGTCGTCAGCCCTTGATTGCCGTCACAATCAACGGGATCAGCTGAAGCGGGCCCCCCGAGGAGCAATGTGATCCCAAGTAGGGCGACCGCGAGAGCTGAAAAACCAAGAAGCGCACCAAGTTTCCGGGATTTCTCCATAGTATCCCCCCATCGCGCTGCGGAAGTAGTCTAGGCCGTCTTATTGTCGCCAGCAACTGGTTTGCTTTATTGTCTAACTTGAGTTTTTCGATTTTTCGCGACCGTTGCCTTTCGGCACTTTAGGCAGCAAGTGTTCCCGTGGCCCGTTCAGATCCAAATAGCTCTGCCATTCCTTCTGTAAAAATCTTTATCTCCTCTCCACATGACGTACTCGGAGAGCGTGAGATCGCCGAGCGCGTCATCGCCAGGCTCGACGGGATGTGGGGCGTGCATATTCGGCTGCACGCAGAACGTTGGGAGCGCCGCCACTACCAAGCCGCGAAGAGCTTCCAGCAAGCAATCGGCAACATGGCCGATTACGACCTCGTCGTCGGCATTCTGTGGAAACGGGTCGGCAGCCCTTTGCCGCCCGACCAGTTTCTCCGTCCTGACGGCTCCACCTACGAGAGCGGCACTGTCTTCGAGCTCGAGTCGGCGATCGCCTCGAGCGAACAAAGCGGGAAGCCCCTGGTCTACCTCTTCCGCAAGTCGGCGTCCGTCCAGTTCTCCGCCGCTACCGTCGACGAGGATCGCCGCCAGTACGATACGCTTTTGGGGTGGTGGGCGCGGACCGTACGCGATGCGCAAGGCTATTTCCGGCGTGGCTATCAGGAATTCGCGGGCCCTGAAGATTTCGAGCACAACCTCGAAACGTTGCTCGAAGAGCATTTGCGCGAGGCGGGTCTCATTCCGTCAGGAGCGGCATGGGATATCGAGACGAAGGGCTCGCCGTTTCCCGGTCTGGTACCTTACGACCAGGCCTACAAGACTGTGTTCTTCGGGCGCGCCCTCGCGACCGCCAACGCCATTGACGAGCTCAAGGCTGCGGCAGACCGCAGCGCGCCCGTGCTCCTCATTGTCGGACCGAGCGGCTCGGGCAAGTCCTCGCTGGCCCGCGCAGGGCTCATGCCGCAATTCGGGCGCTCCCAGATTGCCGGCATCGATTTCTGGCGACAAATCCTCTTAGACCCCGCCGTCGATCCTATTCTCGCCTTTGCGCAACATCTGTACGCGGCCGATTGTCTCCCGGAATTGGCGCAAAGCCCGCAACGCACACCCCAAGCTTTTGCCGCACTGGCAAACCAGTCGGCGGACGCCGCCGCCCAAGCGATCAAGTGGGGGCTCGACCGCGCCGCAGAAGAGGAACAGCGGCAAATCGGCGCCGGCAGGTTACCGGTCGGCCGCCTGCTGATCGTCCTCGATCAACTGGAAATCCTGCTCACCAGCCCGCACCGAAGCGCCGTCGCTCAGCTCGTCCGTGCGCTCGTCGAAAACGAGGTCGCCTGGGTCATCGCCACGCTGCGCAGCGATCGCTACGAAGACTTCCAGCGCGATCCCGATTTCGTGGAATTGAGGAAGCGCAGCGCGCTCTTCGACTTACCGCCGCCAGGCGCCAGCGAAATCGCGGATATCGTGAAAGGACCCGCGCGCTGCGCCGGCCTTGTCTTCGAGGAGCGCGACGGCGTTTCGCTCGCCAAGGTTATCAGCGGCGAGGTCAGCGGTGGCGACGCCCTCCCCCTCTTGCAGATGACTCTGGCGCAACTCTTCGCCGCGCGCGAGCAGAAGACCCTGACTTACGCCGCGTACAAAGCCATCGGCGGTCTTGAAGGCGCCATCGCCGCCCATGCGGAGACGGTGTTCGCGACGGTCTCGCCAGCCGCTCAAGAGACGCTCGACTCGCTCTTACGCATGCTTGTCGCGGACATCGACCCGGATGGCCGCCTCACGATTCGCACGCCCGATCGCGCCACCCTCATCGAGGGCGGCGCAGCGGCCGAGCTCATCGACAAGATGACTGAGGCCAGGCTTCTCGTGAACGCGGAGGGCACGGTCCGCATCGCGCATGAGGCGCTGCTGCGCCGCTGGCAGCGCGCCGAGTCGAGCCCCGCCTTGCAGCCGGAGGCGATCCGCTTGCGCCGCCAGATTGAACCGAATTACCGGATCTGGCGCGAAACGCAGCTTGACGCCGACCTCTTACAGCAAGGCACTACCCTCGCCACCGCCGAAGACATCATCAAGCGGCATCCCGGTGCATTCCGGCTCGAGCTGACGGATTACATCGAGCGCTCGGTTAAAGCCGCCGAAGCGCGCCTCCGCGCCGAGGAGATGCGTGCACGGCAGGACGCCCGCAGGGCACGTCAGCGAACCTACGCCGTCGCCGGCATCGCCGTACTGCTCGCCGGATTCTCGGCGGCGATCTTTTGGCTCTACGACGATGCACGCCATAGCTTTCTTCTCGCGTTGCTGACGCGGACCGACCAGTACCTCATCGACGGAAAACCATCGCATGCGCTGGCCATGGCGAGCAGCTTGACCCGGTCGAACCTGGTGGATCAGGCGATGTCTCTTGTTACCCGGCCGGATACGAAGAGCGAGGAAGCCGTGCGTGTGAGCACGATCAAGGGGATCACCGAATCCGCGAGCAGCATTCCTTTGCTCACCTTGGTCCGCACCAGTCCTGCGAACGCAGCCGCCTTCAGCCCGGACGGGAGCAAGTTTGCGGTTGGCTATGAGGACGGCACGCTCATGATCGGCCCGACCGATCGCAGCGGCAAGGACACAAAGCTCACGGGCCACAAGGACAGGATTTGGACGGTGGCGTTCAGCCCCGATGGCAAACAGCTTGCCTCCGTCACAAGCCACGAAGTCTTGCTTTGGGACGTCGATCGCGGCGAAGCACAAGAGCTTTGCGGCGGCGCGCCTCCCTTCACCGACGTGGCCTTCGATCCGCGCGGCAAATACCTCGCCTGGTCATCGCGGGACGGACGCGTCACCGTGCAGAATTTGCAGACGTCGAAAGCCCAGTCGTTCCAGGCCCAGCCTGACGCCGTCTGGACGATCGCCTTTAGCGGTGACGGCACGCTATTCGCGTCGTCGGGCGACGAAGGCCGCATCGTGGTGCGAAGAACGGACGACTGGGGCGAGCAAGAGACGATCGAGACCGGCGACATAGACGTCATCAGCATCGCCTTCGATGGAACCGGCAAGAAGATTGCCGCGGCCAGCTTGGCCGGACCGGTTGGGATCTGGGCCCTCGGGGCGGGGCCGGATGCCGATCCCGTGGCCCGCGTGCCGGCGCGCACGGAAAAGCGCTGGAAGGTCAGATATTCTCCCGACGGCTCGACCCTCGCGGTTGCGTCATGGGACGGCACCGTCGGCTTCTGGGATGCGGAGACGCTGCAATATCGCGGCACTATCGACGGCAACGACGAGCGGGTGAACGACATCGCATTCGCCTTCGTTGACGATAAGCGCCGGCTGCTCACGGCCACCGAGAGCGGCGTGGTGCGATTCTGGGATCTCGCGACCGTCAGGCCAATCTTCACCGACGCAGCCAATGACCGTCGGGAGACTCTCATCGGCCGCTATAGCAGCGACGGGACGAAATTTGCAGCAGGCGGGAAAGATGGCTTTGCGACCCCCTATCGCGTCGCCGAGAACGGTTCGCTGCAACCTGTCTGTGCCCACCCCGTGAAACACGAGAAATGGGTCACCAGTGTCGCCTTTTCGCCTGACGGCAGCCTCGCTCTGAGCGGTGACCGCGGCAAGAACGGCGTCAAGCTCTGGAATACGGACACGTGCCAAGAGGTTGGGCCTTCGGTCCCGGCGGAGGAAACCGACTTCCGCGCAGTGGCCTTCAGTCCGGCCGGCGATCAGATTGCGTGGTCGGGCAGCGCAGGCGACATCTGGCTCATGCGCCTTGATAGCGATGCCGCTCCGACGAAGCTCTCTGGCGTTCACACCAAGGAGTTACGCGAAATTAATTTCAATGACGACGGCACACTCCTGGTGTCGGGCGGCAAGGATGGCAAAGTGCTGGTGTGGGACGCGGCAAATGGGACACTCGTCCGGACGCTCCGTGACAGCGGCCCGGCGATTTTTACGACTCGCTTCGGCGCTGGCGGACGATTGGTTGCCGCCGGCGGTACCGACGATAAAATCCAAGTCTGGGATATCACGCGACCAAAGGGCAAGGAGCTGATCGAGGAATTGCCTGCCGTTGGCGGCTCAAATCGATTGGGGTTCAACAAGGACGGGACGATCCTCGCCTTCGGCAGCGATGCCCGATACATCTCCATGTGGTCGACATCGAGCTGGGACAAGATCTTTCAGCTCAATGTCGGGGTGGGGGTCCGCAGCATTTTCGATTTCGATCCGGCCCATGGCGATCTCGCCTTTGACGGCGAGAACGGCCTGATCCGTGTGCTGCCGCGGCGCAACCCGGCGCATCCGACCGAGCCGAAGGCCGTGCGCCGGGGCATGGACATCTTCTTCGACGAATTGCCGGTGAATTTTGCCTTGGAGCAAAACACGGTGACGGTCGAGAGCACCCCGAAATCCTGCGCAACGCCGAAGGGGCTCTCGCTCGATACGTCTCGTTGAAATAACGGTGGTAGCGGAGGAGGGACTCGAACCCCCGACACGCGGATTATGATTCCGCTGCTCTAACCAGCTGAGCTACTCCGCCCCAAGCCTGAGGGCCCCCTGCTCTTTATATAGGAGCGCGGGCGCCTGCGGCGCTATTCCGCCAATTGGCTCTGGAGCCGGCGATATAGGGACCGCCAATAATTACTGTCAAGCAAACGCCGGGCATGGACGAGGCCGCGGCCCACCGACCACTTGACGCGGACCCTGACCGGCTGGGCCAAACGCGCCCTGACCGGCACCCGGCCCCTGGCGATCATCTCGCGCGCCGCCTGCGGCGCCACGCCGAAGCCCGGCTCCTTGACGAAGCGGAGCATGGTGAAGAGGCCGAAGGGACGAAGCGCCCGGCGGTCCACGAGGCGCAAATCATCGCAGACCAGCACCCGGTCGACCTCGAACACGGCGTGCCAGCCGATGAGGTCGGCGAACGGCGCGAGCTTCCGCTCGAAGAACCCGCGGACGCCCTCTTCCTGGCTGAAATGATTCACCAAAATCACCTCGCCGCCCGGGGCGCACACCCGCTCCAGCTCGCGCATCACCTTGTCCGGGTCCGGCACCACGGTCATCACATACATGGCGACCACCGTGTCGAAGCTCTCGTCCGGAAAGGCGAGCGCGCTCGCATCCATCTCGTGCAAGCCGTCGACATGGGCGAGCTTCTGGCGCGTCACCTTCTCTTGCGCCTTCTCCAGCATCTCCGGCGAGAGGTCGATGCCGGTGACGGTGAGATGCGGGCCGTAGCACGGGAGCGACAGCCCGGTGCCGACGCCGACCTCGAGCACGCGGCCCTTGCGCTTGTTGATGATCTCGACCGCATGCTTGCGGCCCGCCTCGGCGACCTTGCCGAAGGTGTAGTCATAGACCGGCGCCCAGCGGCGATACGCATGGCGCACTGATGCCGTGTCCATCACGGGTGCTTTTGAAGGCAACGCTACCTCCCCGGCTTTTTGCGACCGCTTGTTCCGCTTGCGGCCTAACGCGACCCGGCCGCCAACGCTTCCGCGGGCCGCGCGATGCGGGCGCCGCAAAACCGTTTCCGGCCAACCAGGCTCCTCCTTCGGCGGATTTGATCCATCCGCCGCCGAGAAGCCGCTCCCCGCCGCCTGTCGCGGCATAAAACACGCAAGCCTGTCCCGGGGACACGCCCTCCTCGCCATCGGCAAGGTCTACTGTCACGCTGTCTTTGTCGAGACTTACGGTCGCCGGCTGCAACGGACCGGTCGACCGGATCCGCGCCAGCACCTCGATGCCGCTTGCGCCCACGTCCGCGAACGGCTCATCGCCGAGCCAGTTGACGTCGCGCAAGACCAGCGTGCGGGCGCGCAACGCCTCCCGCGGGCCGACCACCACCTCGCGGCGGCCCGCATCGAGCTTCACCACGTAGAGCGGCTCCGGCGCCGCGATGCCGAGGCCCTTCCGCTGGCCGATCGTGTAATTGATGATGCCGCCATGCCGGCCGAGCACGCGGCCGTCCACATGCACGATGTTGCCGGGCTCCGCCGCCCCTGGCCTTAAGCGCTCGATCACTTGCGTGTAGCGCCCGGTCGGCACGAAGCAGATGTCCTGACTGTCCGACTTCTCGGCGACGGCGAGCCCGAATTCGCGCGCGAGCGCCCGCGTCTCCTCCTTCGGCCGGTCGCCGAGCGGGAAGCGCAGGAACGCGAGTTGCTTCTTCGTGGTCGCGAACAGGAAATAGCTCTGGTCGCGCTCCTTGTCCTCGGCGCGGTGCAGCTCGAAGCCGTTCTCGCCGGGCATGCTCTTGACGTAATGGCCCGTGGCGAGCGCCTGGGCGCCGAGCCCTTCGGCCGTCTCCAGCAGATCGCGGAACTTGATCTTCTGGTTGCAGGCGACGCACGGCACCGGCGTCTCGCCGGCGACATAGCTGTCGGCGAATTCGCCCATCACCGCCTGCTTGAACCGCGCCTCGTAGTCGAGCACGTAATGGGGGATCTGGAGCGCCTCGGCCACGCGGCGCGCATCCTGGATGTCCTGGCCGGCGCAGCAGGCGCCCTTCCGCGCCATCGCCTGGCCGTGGTCGTAGAGCTGCAGCGTGATGCCGACCACGTCGTAGCCTTGCCTCTTGAGCAGGCCAGCGACCACGGAGGAATCGACGCCGCCCGACATGGCGACGACCACCCTGGTATCGGCCGGGCGGCCCGGCAAGTGCAGACTGTTAAGCATTCTCGGCTTCAATGATGCGAAGTCAGTGGCTCGAATTCAGGTGAAAGGATTGCCGCTTATGGCCCTGGGTGCCGCGAAGTATAGACGGTCCGCGACCAGCCCGCGCCAATTTCTTAGGCATCCTCGGCCCGGGCTGAACATAAGGACCGGGTCGTTCCGAGGCAAGGTTAGGCGAAGGCCGCAAAGCCCCGCCCGGCCTTCTTGAAAAGTGGCCGATAATCCAGTGATTTCAGCAAGTTTTGGCTATTTCCTTGCGGGTTATTTTACCTGACAGCTTAGGCAAATCTTAAATGGGGCTCTGCTAGCTTCCGCTAGATTGTGGCTCATCGAAAGTTGTGAGTGTTGAGTACGATGACCGAACATTACAGGCCGCGTGTCAGATATGTGATCGGACCCGACGGCAGCCCCCTGACCGTCGCCGACCTTCCCCCGAAGGACACCAAGCGGTGGGTCATCCGCCGCAAGGCCGAGGTCGTGGCCGCGGTGCGTGGCGGCTTGATCAGCCTCGAAGAGGCTTGCGAGCGCTATACGCTGACCGTGGACGAGTTCCTGAGCTGGCAGCGGTCGATCGACAAGCATGGCCTCCCGGGCCTGCGGGCGACCCGCATTCAGGATTATCGCGGCTAGCTGTTCCTCGAAAAGCCGGATCGAACCTCATGGCCGGGCGTGTCCCGGCCATTTGCGTTTCTGCGGTCCGCTATTGGCTCGCGGGCTGGGCGACGACCTTCGGCATTTCCTTGCTGCAATTCGTCTGGCCGCTCTTCCAGCGGTTGATGTCGAACTGCATCTTGGCCGCCTGCTCCGGCGTCATCGACGTGTTCTGCGTCGTGACCACCGTGTAATTGCCCTGCTGATGGAAATCGATGGTGTAGGCGAGCTTGCCGGCCCGGCCGAGATTCCGCTTGTCGTGAATGGTGATCTTCACCTTGCCGCCGTCGGGGGCGACATCGGCCCGGTAGACGTGGTCGGGGAAGAGCGGATCGCTCGGATTGAACCAGCAGGTCTTGATGCGTCCGCCGAGCAGCACGTAAGCGTCGACCGGCTTCGCGGTGGCGATCGACATGTTGAGCTCGCGATAGGCCGGCAGCGTTCCGGTCGCCGTCTCGTCCGCAGCCACGCTCGCGCTTCCCGTGGACCGGCCGCCGCCGCAACCCGCAAGCCAGAGCGCCGTCACCGCGAGCGCGATCGTGAATGCTGTCCGCCTCGGCAAGAGATGTCCCCGTAACACCATCGCGGTCAGTCGCGAAAGTTGACGTATTGGAGCGGCTGCTCGAGCGAGAGCCCCTTGATGTGCTGGATCACCGCCTGCAAGTCGTCGCGCTTCTTGCCGGTGACCCGGAGCTCATCGCCTTGGATGGCGACTTGCACCTTGAACTTGCCGTCCTTGACCTCTTTCACGACGCGCTTGGCCAACTCCTTGTCGATGCCCTGGCGGATCACCGCCTTCTGCCGCACGGCTTGGCCGGCCGCCTTTTCCACCGGCTTGTAGTCGATGACCCCGGCGTCGATCTTGCGGCGCGCCAGATGACCCTGCAGAAGCTCGTGCATCTGCTTGAGCTTTAGATCGTCGTCGGCGTTGATGGTGATCTCCGACTCTTTCCGCTCGATCTTGGCTTGCGAGTTCTTGAAGTCGTAGCGCTGGCCCATCTCGCGCACCATGTTGGCGAGCGCGTTGTCGACCTCCGCGAGATCGGTCTTGGAGACGATATCGAAAGACGGCATGGCCCCTTCCCACGCACTCAGCAGGGTCCGGGATACTAGCACCGAGCCTGGGCGCAGGTCTCGCCCTTGGCTCGGGACAGGACGGCCCGTCAGAGCCGTCCGCCGCCAGACCCCGTTGCTGCGCCTAGCTGGCTGCGCGGTGCGCCCCGACGGCGACAAGTTCTGCCGCCGCAGGCTCGACCCGCAGCCGCTCGGCGTCGCGCTCTTGCAGGAGCTCGATCTTCTTCAGATCCTCGCCCGCCTCGTCCAGCTCCGCGCGCGCGGCTGCAAGCTTGGCCTCGAGGCCTGCCACCGACGTCGCCAGGTTGTCCCGCCTTTGGATGGCGGCCTTGGCAAAGGTCGGATAGGCGTAATGGTTGACGTCTGAGACGCCGGCCCGCTCCTGCTCGATGGCGATCTGCCGGTCGAGATCGGTGGCCATATGATTGAACTCGGCGATCATTGCTTCGATTTCGGCAACCTTGCGCTGCTTCTCTTCGACTTCGAAGCGCTTGAGGCGGATGACTGCGTCGCGTGACTTCATGACTAGATACCCTCGAGCCTGCTCGGACCCCGCTAACGGAGAATTCAAGGACCATGCCAGTGGCGCACTCCAGCCGAGCCATTGCCGAAAAAAGCAATACGCCCCCCGAAGCGAACCAAGGCCTTTTTTCAGGACCGGACCCCCTGCCCCTCGGACTGAGATCATGGGCGACAGGGCTTAAGGCCCGGTAAACCATATGGGTTGCATTTAAAGGATGAGCCGACCCCCTTGGTGTAGGGATGGTTAGCGGGCGTGGTTAGCGCTCGCCAGGAGCTTAGCTTTTGTTAACTATTGGCCATTAATTTGTTGATTCGAATTAACCAATCTGCGTCCGACGTAATGGGTCAGGGGATAACCAGGACTTTGAGAATACGGGGGATTTGAAATGCGGGTTCTTCTGATCGAGGACGATAGCGCCACCGCTCAGAGCATCGAGCTAATGCTGCAGTCGGAAGGCTTTAACGTCTACAAGACCGATCTTGGTGAAGAAGGTGTCGATCTCGGCAAGATCTACGACTACGACATCATTCTTCTCGATCTAAACCTTCCGGATATGAGTGGATACGAGGTCTTGAAGACTTTGCGCGTGAGCAAGGTCCAGACCCCGATCCTGATCCTCTCCGGACTGGCCGGCATCGAGGATAAGGTCCG
>CAWGXJ010000015.1:0-50184 GCA_963826465.1 uncultured Alphaproteobacteria bacterium | reverse complement strand
ATGGGATTGGCCTATGGTTGAAATGCGGCGCTAGGCGCGCAACGCGCCAGACGTGTGGCTGATGGGGAGGGAGATGGACTTGGAAAAACCGGCGCCCCCGGTCCCAGTGGCGGATACGGGAGGTCTTGATCAGGACGACACGGGCCACGGCGTCGCCCAAGCGATCGGCTACCAAGTGCGTATCGCCCGCAACAGGCACGGCATGACGGTGGCCAGGGTTGCGCAGCTGACAGGTTTGTCTCCCGGTATGTTGTCGAAGATCGAGAATGGCAATGCGCTCCCGTCCCTGACAACGCTCCATGCTCTGTCGCGGGTCTTCAAGGTGCCGATGACCTACTTCTTCGAGACCCACGAAGAGGCGCAAGGGTGCTGCTATGTGAAGAAGAACGGCGGGCTGTTTATCGAAAGCCGCGGCTCAAAGGTCGGCCATCAATATCAGCTGTTGGGGCAGGGCGTCGGAAGTGACGTGTCGGTCGCGCCTTATATGATCGAGCTCAACGACACCTCCGAGGTGTTTCCGCTCTTCCAACATCCAGGTGTGGAATTCATCCACATGCTGGAAGGCGAGGTCGTCTATCAGCACGGCGGCAGGCAGCATCATCTCTCGCCGGGCGACTCCCTCTTCTTCGAGGGGAGCACGGCGCATGGCCCCGCCAAGCTGGTCAAGCTGCCGATCCGGTTTCTCTCGATCATGATCGAGGCCGGTCGCGACGGTGACGGCCGCCGGTAATCCGGCCGCCGCAGCTCAATGCGACATGAGCACCGGCACGGTCATCGTCTTCAAGACCGTGCGGGTCACGCCACCCAGAACCGACTCGCGGAGGCGGCTATGGTGATAGCCACCCATGACGATCATTTCGGCGCCGAGATCGGCTGCTTGCGACAATAAGAGGTCGGCCACGCCGACGTCCGACCCGAGGGGAATGCGGCACGCTTCCGACACGATGCCGTGACGCGCAAGATGCAGCGTGATGTCGGCGCCGGGCTCCTCGCCGTGATCGCCTCGTCGGTCGCCGATGGCGACGACAACGACCACCTTCTCGGCCCGCCTCAAGATGGGCAACGCATCGGCGAGCGCGCGAGCCGCCGTGCCGCTGGCATCCCACCCGACCATAACCGTCTTGGGCTCAGGGTTGGCCTTGCCCGCCCAGGGGACCAGGAGGAGCGGGCGCCCGGCAGAAAAAAGGAGCTCATTCAAGAGAGCGTGCTGCGGCCCGGCACCGTCCTCGCCTTCAGGCTGGCCGATCACGGCGATATCGACGTGGCGGGCGTGCAGCGCCATCTCGTCGGGCAGGTCCGCAGCCTTGCAGGTGATGAGGCGCGTCTCCGCCGACAGTCCGCGCCGCTCGCTCGCCTTGGCGAAACCGTCAAGCGCCGTTCTCGCCTCCTGCGCGTACGCCACGCCGATCAGATGTGCTCCGTGCGCTTCCGCCAGCCCGAACGCATAGTCGATGACGCGCCTGGCCGCTCTTGGAGAGATCGACGGTTACGAGCAGATCTTTGATGGCCATTGGTCCTCAGCTACTCACTTTGTCGCATCTGCAGACGATAAAGTAAGTGGCGTGTACTGAAACTACGCCCAAAGAGTTACGCCGGATGGGTGACAGGCGCGCACCGCAGGAGAAGGCGCTCCAAGCCTTCTAGCGTTTCCTCTTGAGTTGGAGTGACTTAGTGGTGGGCGGTACTGGACTTCGAACCAGTGACCCCTGCGATGTGAACACAGTGCTCTACCAGCTGAGCTAACCGCCCTTATTTCGCGTGGACTTTGGTGCATCATCGTCCCGGAACGCCCGGCGTAATGCTGCTGGAACTGGGGATTTAGCGATTGGGCCCGGGGTAAGTCAAGAAAGGCGCGCCCAAGGCCCGATCCGGGGCTCACACCCGGTTTGAGGTCTTACTCGCTCGGTTGGCTCGGCTGAGCGGCGCCGGCGACCAGCTTGTCGACATCCGCGAGCGTCTTGCGCGCGTCGGGGTCCTTCCCATCGGTGCACGCCGCATCGGCCTCGTCGAGAAGCTTGTTGACCTGATCGGCGTCGCCTTCGCTCAGGAGCTTCGCCTCGATCTTGTCGTTGACGCGCTTCTCGGCCGCGCTGAGCTTTGCCTCGCACGCAACATACTGTTCGGTATCGGGGTGGTCGGCTTTGTGCTGGTCGACCTTATGCTGGGCCTCTTTCGGCTGGGCTTCTTTAGGCTGGGCGTCTCCAGGTTGGGCGTCTCCAGGCTGGGCGTCTTTGGGTTGGGTGTCTTGGGCGTAAGCCGCGCCGCCCATGAGCAACACCAAGCAAGCGGCGGCGACGATTGCTTTTGCGCATCGCCATCTCTCCTTGCCTGTGGACGCCGATCCCCGAGGTCTCACGCGCCTATCTCCTCTTTGCCGACGGTGGATGCTCTAGGGGCGCTCTCCGGCTGAATTTGGGCGCAATTAGGAGGATGCGCCGCTCCGTGTTGTCAAGCCTCCGAAGAGGCTGAGCACGCGTCCTTGAAGCTCGTCGAAATGGCCGATGACGGCGTCGGGCCGTGGGCCCTCCGGCGGCGGCGGGGCGTAGCCGAAGCTCACCAGGATCGAGGGCACATGCGCTCCTTGGGCCGTGCGGATGTCGACGGCGCTGTCGCCGACCATAAGCGCCCGCGAGGGATCGCCGCCGGCCGCCGCGATCACGCCCAAGAGGTGGCCTGGGTCCGGCTTGGAGACGGGGAAGGTGTCGCGGCCTGCCAGCGCGACGAAATAATCTTCGATCTCAAGCGCTTGCAGCAGCATGCGGGTGAGCCGCTCGCGCTTGTTGGTGCACACCGCAAGCCGCGCGCCGGCCGCCGCCAGCCGGTCTAGAGCCTCCAGGGCGCCCGGGAAGGGGCGGCTCTCGGTGGCGATATTGGCTTCGTAATGGGCGAGGAAGCCGGCCAGCATCCGGTCGATGTCGTCCTCAACACGGGCCAGGCGAAGCGCCTCCTCGATCATGGCCCGCGCGCCGCGCCCGGCTGCCGCACGCACGACGTCGGGCGCCACGGGATAGTGGCCGCGGGCGGTGAGCACGTGGTTCAGCGCATTGGTGAGATCCGGCGCGGTATCGATAAGCGTGCCGTCGATGTCGAAGACGATCGTCGCGCCCTTGAGCATGGCGCCTCTCTCACACGTGACTTGGTGGCTGGCAAGCCGCTCTTGTTGGCTGGAAGCCGCTCTTGCGGCCTGGCAAGCGGCGGCGTAGAGAGCGGGCCATGCAGCTGAAAGCCCCCCACGACGAGAACTTAGCGGTCGCATCGGGAAGCCTTTCGCCTGCGTGGCGGGTGGCCGAGACGCCCGAATATGGCATGATCGGCATCAGCGGCTCCCATCATGGGATCGAAGAGTTCGTGGAGTTGAAATACGTCATGATGGGGGGGCTCGAAGGCTGATGGCAGACAGCGCGACGAAGGTCGACGACCTCAAGGCGCAAGCCGCGCGTGCCGCGATCGATCTCGTCAAGCCGGGCATGCGCCTCGGTCTCGGCACGGGATCGACCGCCTATCACTTCGTCGAGCTGGTCGGCGAGCTTGGTGCGGAATGGTCTCGAGGTCATTTGCGTGCCGACGTCGGAGGCCACGCGGGCGCATGCCGAGAAGCTCCGGATTCCGTTGTCGTCGCTCGACGAGACCCCGCAACTCGACCTGACCGTCGACGGCGCCGACGAGCTCGACGATCAGCTGCGCCTGATCAAAGGCGGCGGCGGGGCGCTGCTGCGCGAGAAGATCGTGGCGACCGCGTCCGACCGCATGGTGGTCATCGCCGACGACAGCAAGGTTTCCGAGATGCTCGGCTCGCATCCGCTCCCCGTCGAGGTGGTGCGCTTCGGTCTGCGGGCCACCATGCGCCTCATCGAGGCGCTTTCGGCGGAAGCGGGATGCGAGGGCGACATCAGGCTCAGGCCCGGGCAGGGGGACCTGCCGTTCATTACCGATCAAGGCAATCTCATCGTCGATTGCGCCTTCCACAAGATCCCCGAGCCGGAAGTGCTCGCCTTTGCCTTGAAACGCGTGCCGGGCGTGGTCGAGCACGGGCTGTTTCTCGGGCTTGCCGATTTGGCTATCGTCGCCGGCGAGAGCGGGGTCCAAGTGCTGCACCCCGCGGGAGCCTGAAGCCACGTGACAGCGTACGACTACGATCTGTTCGTCATTGGCGGGGGTTCGGGCGGCGTCCGGGCCGCGCGGCTTGCGTCCGAGCTCGGCCGGCGCGTCGGCCTCGCCGAGGAATATCGCATCGGCGGAACGTGCGTGATCCGCGGCTGCGTGCCGAAGAAGCTTCTGGTTTATGGCAGCCGCTATGGTGCCGAGATCGAGGACGCGCGCGGCTTCGGCTGGACGTGCGAGGCTTTGCGCTTCGATTGGCCGACGCTGATCCACAACGTGCACCGCGAAGTCGACCGGCTGAACGGCGCCTACACGCGCACGCTGGAGAATGCCGGCGTCGATAGGTTCCTGACCCGCGCGACCGTCGCGGATCCGCACACGGTCAAGCTCGCCGACCGCGATCAGCCTGTCTCGGCCAAGTACATTCTGGTAGCGACCGGATCGCATCCGGTCATCCCGGACGTTCCCGGCAAGGAGCATCTCATCAGCTCCAACGAATGCTTCCAGCTCGAGGCGCTCCCCGACAGCATCGTCATTATCGGCGCCGGCTATATCGGCATGGAGTTCGCCTCGATCTTCGCCGGCCTCGGCGTCGCCGTCACCGTGCTTTATCGCGGGGACCAGGTGCTGAGGGGGTTCGATATGGACCTTCGCGACGGCGTGGCCGACGCCATGCGTGACCGTGGTGTCGATCTCCGTATGGACTGCAACGCGGCTTCCATCGAGAAGGACGGCGGCGGCTATCGCGTCACGCTGAAAGAAGGCGGGTCGATCTCTGCATCCCTAGTGATGGCGGCGACCGGGCGATTGCCGAACACCACGGGCCTCGGGCTGCAACACGCAGGCGTCGCGCTCGGCTGGAACGGGCACGTGGTGGTGGACGAGTATTCGAAGTCCTCCGTCGACAACATCTATGCGGTCGGCGACGTCACCGATCGCATGAACCTGACGCCGGTCGCCATTCGCGAGGCGACGGCCTTTGTGGAGACCGTGTTCGAGGACAAGCCCACGGCTGTCGACTACACATTCGTTCCCACGGCCGTGTTTTCGGAGCCCGAAATCGGCACGGTCGGCTACTCCGAGGAGCAGGCGCGCGAGATGTGCCGCGTGATCGACATCTACAAGGCGAGCTTCCGGCCGATGCGGGCGACGATCAGCGGGCGTGACGAGAAGATGCTGATGAAGCTCGTTATCGATGCTGAGACGGACAAGGTCCTCGGCTGCCATATTCTCGGGCCTGACGCCGCGGAGATCGTGCAGATGGCGGCGATTGCGCTCAAGCTCGGCGTCACCAAGGCGCAGCTCGACGCCACCATGGCGCTTCATCCGAGCGTGGCGGAAGAGCTCGTGACCATGCGGCACAAATGGGAGCATCCGGCGCCCATAAAGGGGTCCGATGCGGCGGCTTGAGGACAAGATCGCGCTCGTCACGGGAGCGGGTGCCGGCATCGGCCGCGCCATCGCCGAGACGTTCGCCCGCGAAGGCGCGCATGTCATCGTCGCCGACATTGACGGCGAGGCCGCCAAGCAAGTGGCGGACGCCATCGTCAAGGCGAACGGCGCCGCGTCCGCGCAAACGGTCGACGTCACCGACACCGCTCAGGTGAAGGCGCTGATGGAGGCCATCAACCGCGAGCATGGCCGGCTCGACGTGCTGGTCAACAATGCGGGCGTCGGTGCGCGCGCCGACTTCCGGCATATCTCCGACGAGGACTGGGACAGAGTGTGGGCCGTCAATCTCGACGGCACGGTGCGCTGCGCGCGCGAGGCGTTCGATCTGATGCGCGCCTCCGGCAAGAGCGTCGATCATCAATCTGTCGTCGGTGATGGCGGCCAAGCATACGCGGCAGATGGCGGTCTACTCGGCGACCAAGGGCGCGGTCTCTGCCTTGTCGCGGAGCCTCGCCGTGGAGTATGCGCCTTACGGCATCCGCGTGAACACGGTGCTGCCGGGCTATGTGGAGACGGCGCTGATCGGGCGTTACTCTGCAGAACCCGATGATCGCCAAGGCGCTGCTTGCCCAGACGCCGCTTCGGCGCTTCGGCACGCCCGAGGACATCGCCAACGCCGCGCTGTTCCTCGCCTCAGACGAGGCGGCCTACATCACCGGCGCCGCGCTCAATGTGGACGGCGGCATGCAGACGACGCTTTAGCCGCCCTCAGGTGCCGGCCTTGGCGCGCTCTTTCGGCTTCTTCGTTTCGGGCAGCGTCTGCGTTTCCTCGACGATCTCATCGACCACCGCGATCAGCGCCGCTTCCTCGGTCCCGCCGAGCGCCTTCACCGCCTCGTAGCGGGCAAGCTGGCGGTCGGCGCTCGTGCCGCGCTGGAGGATCGTGCGCGCATGCGCCACCTCGGCAGAGCAGCCGAAATAGGCGGCATCCTCGGCGACGAGATCGAACAGCTCCTCGAGCAGATGCGAGAACGGCACGATGGCGCCCTTGCCGAAGTCCACCATGCCTTGTTCGACGCCGTAGCGCTGCGCGCGCCACCGGTTCTCGCGGATGAGGAAGGGTGGGTAGTGGCGCCAGCGCTGGTTCTGGCGGCGCAGGCGATAGAGCAGCCGCAAGATGCACTGATAGAGCGCGGCGATAGCGATCGCGTCCTCGATCAAAGGGCACACATCGGTGATGCGCATCTCCAGCGTCGGGAAGCGCGCGGAGGGCCGCATGTCCCACCAGATCTTTGTCGCGTCCTCGATGAGGCCGGCGCTGACCAGAAGCTCGATGGTGCGCGCGTACTCGCTGTAGCTCGAGAAATTGTGGGGGAGGCCGGTGCGGGGCAGCTCATCGAATACCGACAGGCGATACGACTTCAGGCCCGTCTGAGTGCCTTGCCAGAACGGCGATGAGGTCGACAGCGCAAGCAGATGGGGCAGGAAGTAGGGGGCTTGGCCGAGCAGGTCGATGCGCAAGTCGTCGTCCTCGATGCCGACATGCACATGCATGCCGCAGATGACGAGCCGCCGCGCCACGTGCTGGAGGTCCTTGGCCAGCACGTTGTAGCGCTCCTTGTCGGTGTGGTGCTGGCTCTGCCACTGGGCGAAGGGGTGGGTGGACGAGGCGATGGGCGCGAGCCCGAACTCGCCGGCGATGCGTCCCAGGGTGGAGCGGAGATGCACCAGTTCGTCGCGCGCCTCTTGCACCGAGCGGCAGACGCGGGTGCCGACCTCGATCTGCGAGCGCAGGAATTCGGGGCTCACCTGGCCGCGCAGCGCCTCCTCGCATTTGGCGAGCAGAGCAGGCGGCGGCTCGGGCGCGAGATCGCGGGTCTCCTTGTCGACGAGGAGATACTCTTCCTCGATGCCGATGCTGAAACTTGGTTCGGAAATGGCCATGGCGTGATCTCTGGCATGAATATCGAGGGAGAGCTTATGCCGCCTAGATGAATCCTTTGAGTAAATAGCCGACGAGATAGGCGACGCCCGCGGCAAGCATGCCGATGACGAAGGTCTCGATACCGGCGCGCCACCAGGGCGCAGGCGACCAATGGCTCCGGAGCGAGCCGATCGCGAAGAAGGTTGCGCCGGCCATGACGACGGAAAGGATCTCGGCGCGTTGCAGCTCCAGAGCGTAGGGGAGTATGGGCAGGGAGCCGCACAAGACGAAAGCGATGAACGTCATGAGCGCGGCCTTCAGCGGCGAGCGGATCACCGCCGGCATGCCGTGCTCCTCGGCCATCATGGTGTCGATCCAGCGCTTGCGCCGGCTTGTAATGGCCTTCACGGCGCCTTCCAGAGCCTCGCCCTCGAAGCCCTTGGCCCGGAAGATCTGCCGGATCTCTTCGCGCTCGCCGTCCGGCACCAGCGCCACGTGCCGCTCCTCCATGTTGCGGAGCTGTTCGTATTCGTCACGCTCGGCCTTCGTGCCGGTGAAGTTGGCGGCCGCCATGGAGAACCCGTCGGCCAAGAGGTTGGCGAGTCCGAGAATGATCACGATGCCGGACGACAGATTGGCGCCCACGACGCCCGCCATGACGGCGAAGGTGGTGACGGTGCCGTCGATGCCCCCATACACCAAGTCGCGCAGATAGCTCACGTGGGGGCCGTGTCGGAGGCGCTTGGCGATCTCGCTTGGCGTGTGGCTATGCTCGAGACGAGGAGGCAAAACTTTCGTTCCTTCCCATGGCCTTAAGGATTATGTGGCATGCTTGGCGGGAGACGGCAATTCGCGCAAGCTTGCCTAGCCACAGTCATTTCAATCGCTTATATAGCGGGGACTTAAGTGGAGAGTTCAAAGAATGGCACCGCGTTGGAGCCCTGATCACTGGCGCACGAAGCCGATCGACCAGGTCCCGGTCTATCCGGACCCGGCCCAGCTTGCCGAGGTCGAGCAGCAGCTTGCCACGTTCCCGCCGCTCGTTTTTGCAGGCGAGGCGCGGGAGCTGAAGGCCAAGCTCGCCCGCGTCGCGCAAGGGGAGGCCTTTCTGCTCCAAGGCGGCGATTGCGCGGAGAGCTTCGCCGAGCACGGCGCCGACACGATCCGCGACTTCTTCCGCGTGTTTCTGCAGATGGCCGTGGTGCTCACCTATGCCGGCGGCTCGCCCGTGGTGAAGCTCGGCCGCATCGCCGGTCAATTCGCCAAGCCGCGCTCCTCGGCCACCGAGACGCAAGACGGCGTGGAGCTGCCGAGCTATCGCGGCGACATCATCAACGGCATCGACTTCAACGCGGCGTCGCGGACCCCGGACCCGCAGCGCATGCATATGGCCTATCGCCAGGCGGCGGCGACGCTCAACCTGCTGCGCGCGTTCGCGCAAGGCGGCTACGCCAATCTGGAGCATGTGCATCAGTGGAATCTGGGCTTCGTCAAGGATAGCCCGGCCGGGCACCGCTATCAGGAGCTTTCGGATCATATCGCCGAGACGCTGCGCTTCATGCGCGCCATCGGACTCACGCCGGACAACGCCCCGCAGCTTCGGACCACGAGTCTCTATACGAGCCACGAGGCGCTGCTGCTCGGCTACGAGCAGGCGCTGACCCGCATCGATTCCACTTCCGGCGACTGGTACGCGACCTCGGGCCATTTCCTGTGGGCCGGCGATCGCACCCGCCAGCTCGACCATGCGCATCTGGATTACCTGCGCGGCATCAAGAACCCGATCGGCGTGAAATGCGGGCCGAGCATCACGCCGGACGAGCTCATCAGGCTGATCGATTTCTTGAGCCCGCAGAACGAGCCGGGACGGCTCACGTTGATCTGCCGGTTCGGCGCCGACAAGGTCGGCAGCCACCTGCCGGCGCTCATCCGGGCGGTCGAGCGCGAGGGCAAGTCGGTGGTGTGGACGTGCGATCCCATGCACGGCAACACCATCAAGGCGGGCAGCGGCTACAAGACGCGGCCCTTCGACCTGATCCTCAAGGAGGTCGAGGCCTTCTTCGACATCCACCGGAGCGAAGGCACGCATGCCGGCGGCATCCACGTGGAGATGACCGGCCGCAACGTGACCGAATGCGTGGGCGGCGCCAAGGCCGTCACCGAGACGGATTTGTCGGACCGGTACCACACCCATTGCGATCCCCGGCTGAACGCCGATCAGTCGATCGAGCTCGCCTTCATCGTGGCCGAGCGGCTGAGGCGGGATCGGGAGGGGCGGCCGGAGCCCGAGATCTCCATCGCCGCCGGCGAGTAATCCCGGCTTGATGCGTCACGGCCGGGCTCGCCCCGGCCATCTGCGTCTTTGATCACGGACAAAAAAGCGTGGATGCCCGGCACAAGGCCGGGCATGACCAGTCAATTCTGGAGGCTTTCGTACTAGGTTCCTGTCATGGCGGACGACACGAAGCACTCTCTCAAGCTTGCGCTTGCGCAGCTCAATCCGGTCGTGGGCGACATCGAGGGGAACCTCGAGAAGGTCCGCAAGGTGCGCGGGCCGTTGGGCAAAGTCCGGCGCCGAGCTGATCGTCTTCACCGAGCTTTTTCTCACCGGCTATCCGCTCGAGGACTTGGTGCTGAAGCCGGCGCTGCAGAAGGCGGCGCGGGAGGCGTGCGAGGCGCTTGCCCGCGACACGGCCGATGGCGGGCCCGCCATCCTCATGGGCCTTCCGTGGGGCGAGGCGCCCTTCGTCTATAACGCCGTGGCGCTGCTCGATCACGGCCGCATCGAGGCGGTGCGGTACAAGAACAATCTGCCGAATTACGGCGTCTTCGACGAAAAGCGCGTGTTCGCGCCGGGCCCACTCCCCACGCCCATTCCATTTCGCGGCGTGTCGCTTGGCGTGCCGATCTGCGAGGACATCTGGACCGAGGAAATCTGCGAGGCTCTTGGTGCAAGCCGGCGCCGAGATTCTGATCGTCCCCAACGGCTCGCCTTACTGGATGGGCAAGCTGGAGACCCGCTACGGCGTCGCGGAGACGCGGGTCGCCGAGACGCGGCGGCCGCTCGTCTATATCAATCAGGTCGGCGGTCAGGACGAGCTCGTGTTCGACGGGGCATCGTTCGTGCTCAATGCCGACGAGGAGATCGCCGTGCAGCTTCCCGCATGGGAGATCGCGCTCGCCGTCACCGAATGGCGCCGCGAGAACGGCCGCTGGCATTGTCTGCCGGGCCCGCTCGCGGCGGTGGACGAGGGTGACGCCGCCAACTACCTCGCCTGCGTCACGGGCTTGCGCGACTACATCGAGAAGAACGGTTTCCCAGGCGTGGTGCTCGGGCTTTCCGGCGGCATCGACTCGGCACTGTGCGCCGTGATGGCGGTCGATGCGCTCGGGCCGGACCGCGTGCACTGCGTGATGCTGCCTTATACCTACACGAGCGAAGAGAGCCTGCGAGACGCCAAGGCGATCGCCGAGGCGCTCGGCGTGCGCTACGACATCGTGCCGATTCATGGCGGCGTCGAGGCTTTGAGCAAATGCCTGGAGGAGGTGCTGAAGGGCCCGCCTCAGGATTTCACCGCCGAGAACTTGCAGTCGCGCACGCGCGGTACCCTTCTCATGGCGATCTCCAACAAGCTCGGGCCGCTGGTGCTCACCACCGGGAACAAGTCGGAAGTGTCGGTGGGCTATGCCACGCTTTATGGCGACATGAATGGCGGGTTCAATCCCATCAAGGATTTGTACAAGGGCCAGGTTTATGCGCTGTCGCGCTATCGCAACGCCCATCGCCCCAAGGATTGCCGCGGGCCTGAAGGGCTCATCATCCCGGAGAGCGTGCTGACCAAGGATCCGTCCGCCGAGCTGAAGCCCGGCCAGCGCGACGTGGACTCGCTGCCGCCCTATCCCGTATTGGACGACATCCTCAACTGCCTGGTCGAGCTCGAGATGCCGGTGCCGGAGATCGTCGCGCGCGGCCATGCGCCGGAAACCGTGAAGAAGGTCGAGCGCATGCTCTATCTCGCCGAGTACAAGCGGCGGCAGGCGGCGCCGGGGGTGAAGATCACCGCCAAGAATTTCGGCCGCGACCGCCGCTATCCCATCACCAACAAATTTCGCGAGCGGCTCTAGATGCCCGTCACCGTCCGTTTTGCGCCGAGCCCGACGGGGCGGCTCCATGCGGGGAACATCCGCACGGCGCTCCTCAACTATCTGTTCGCGCGCAAGCACGGCGGGGATCTCATCCTGCGCCTCGACGACACCGATACGGCGCGGTCGACGGTGGAATTCGCGCGTGGCATCGAGATGGACCTCGCCTGGCTCGGCCTCGAGTGGACCAAGCTCGTGCATCAGTCGAACCGCTTCGCGCTCTACGCCGCGGCGGTCGAGAAGCTGAAAGAGGCCGGCCGTCTCTACCCGGCCTACGAGACGCCGGAGGAGCTCGCGTTGAAGCGCAAGCGCCAGCTCGCCCGCGGCAAGCCGCCGGTCTACGACCGTGCGGCGCTGACGCTCTCCGCGGAGGACAAGGCGAAACTCGAGGGGGAGGGGCGGACGCCCCATTGGCGATTTCTGCTCGAGCAGCGCGACGTGGTTTGGGACGACCTGGTGCGCGGCCGTCAGCACGTGGATGCCGCCTCGCTGTCGGACCCCGTGCTGATCCGTGCCGACGGCACCTATCTCTACACGCTGCCGAGCGTGGTGGACGACATCGACCTCGGCGTCACCCACGTCATTCGCGGCGAGGACCATGTGGCCAACACGGCGCCGCAGATCCAGCTGTTCGAGGCGCTGGGTACGCCGCCCGCCTTCGGCCACCACAATCTCCTGGTGGGCCCCGACGGTCAGGCCTTGTCGAAGCGGGACCGCTCGCTTGCCATCGAAGGCATGCGGACGGAAGGGCTCGAGCCGCTTGCGGTGACGAGCTATGCAGCGACCATCGGGACGTCAGACCCGGTCGCCCCGCACATAAGCCTCGACGAGCTGGTGGAAATCTTCGCGTTCGCCAAGCTGTCGCGCGCGCCGGCGCGGTTCGACCCGCACGACCTTCGCCTCTTGAACGCAAAGCTCCTGCATATGCTGCCCTTCGGGGCGGTGGCGCCGCGTCTGGAAAGCATGGGCATCTCCGGCGGGGAAGCGTTCTGGGAGGCCGTGCGCGGCAATCTCGCGGTGCTGGCGGATGCAGAGACTTGGTGGCGCGTGGTGAACGGGCCGCTCGAGCCCGTCATCGAGGACGGCGCGCTCTGCCGTGCGGCGGCGGAGCTCCTGCCGCCCGAGCCTTGGAACGAGGAAACTTGGCCCCTGTGGTCGTCCGCCGTGAAGGAAGCGACCGGCGCCAAGGGCAAGGCCTTGTTTCAGCCGCTGCGCTTGGCGCTGACCGGCGAAGCCCACGGCCCCGAGCTCAAGCATCTCTTGCCGCTGATCGGCCGCGACCGCGCGCGGGCGCGGCTCGAAGGCAAGACGGCGTGAGGACGATATAGGCCGTTAGTTTGCGGCCGGCTTCGACTTCGTGATGGTCGACGACTGGGCCTGAACCGGGGCCGCAGGCGCCGCAGCGGCCGGTGCCGGGGGCGGAGGCGCCGGGGTGACGTCGGCCTCCACCTCATCGGACGGCTCGACCGGATCCTCGTCCGGATCGGTCGTGGTGGTGCCGGTCACATCGAGATTGAGTTGCGGCATCTCGCCCTGGTCTTGCGCGGCCGGCGCCGCAGGCGCGGCGGCGGCGTTGGCCTGGGCGCCCTTGCCCGCCGGCCCGGCTGACGCCTCTTTCTTATTCGCCGCCTCGATCTCAGTCGGGTTGTACTCCGACTGCTTGCAGGAGCAGCCCTTGGACGTACTTCTTGCGGTATTCCAGGGCCACCGGCAGATCCATATAGGGGGATCCGTTCAGCGAGATCGCCTGTTCGATCTCCTGGCCGGGATTGCGGTAGACGTAGAGCTCGGCCGGCGCGGCGCAGTTCTGCTGGCACTGCTCGGCGTCCTGCGCGACCATGCTGCCATAGATCGAATAGTGGATGGGGTAATAGAAGCCGTCGCATAGCCGCACGCAGACGGTCCGGTAACGGCCATTCGGATTCACGCTGCGATAGATCGGCGACTGGTCGATCGGTTCGCGCGGGCCGCCGAAGAAATCGAACAGGCCGCCGCCGCCGCCCGCCGCCGCGCGGGGCGCCGCTACAGCCGTTGCGCTGCAAGGCTTGCTGCAGCTCGGCCTGACGCCGCTTGTTGCCGCCGCCGCGCTGGAGCGACTGGCGTTGCTGCTGCAGCCGGGCGAGTTGCCGGCGCGCGTCCTCGACGCGGTTGTTCATGCCGAGGCATTGGGAAGTCCGCTTCAGGGCGCGGCCGAAGATGAACAGCCGCTCGTAGCAGCCGGCATCGTCCATGGCCGCCTGGGTGCCCTGGTAGATGCGATCCTGCTGGGAAATCTGCTGATCGAGGTCCGCGAGCTGGGGCGCGTTCGCGCCGCCGCCCCGGGCCGCGGCGAGCTCCTGCTGGAGCTGCATGCAGCGGATATCCTGCTCGCTCTGGGCCATGGCCGCGCCCGATAAGGTCAGGCTGAACAGCGCAAGCGCCCCTAGACGGCCAATCGACCGCGCAGACGGCGCGCGGACGCGCCGAAGATGGCGATGGATAGTCACGATTGGTTTCCGATCCCCGGGAGAGCCTCTAAGCCATTATGCGCCCCTAAAATCCGGGGTCAATGAGGCATCAATAAGATGGATTGCTTGACGATTTGGCCGTTTCCCGCCATAAGCGGGCCCGAGATGACGCACCCGCAACCGAACCTTATCATTTCCGGCGGCATTATTACCGGCTAGCAAAATAGCTCGCGCGGGTCGTTCTTCCTTTAACTATCACCATCTCATCTTTGAACATCCGGCGGGCCTCAAGCCGAAGGGGCTTGTCAGTGGCGCTTACGCTTTACAATACGCTCACCCGTAAGAAGGAGGCTTTGCAGCCTCTCGATCCGGCCCAGGTGCGCATGTATGTGTGCGGGCCGACGGTCTACGACTACGCCCATATCGGCAATGCGCGGCCCGTCATCGTCTTCGACGTGCTTTTCCGCCTGCTGCGGCACCTCTATGGTCCTGAGCACGTCACCTATGTCCGCAACATCACGGACGTGGACGACAAGATCAACGCGCGGGCGGCGCAGGACTATCCGGGTCTGCCGCTGAACGAGGCGATCCGCAAGGTCACCGAGAAGACCGAGGCGCAGTTCCACGAGGACATGGGTGCGCTTGGGGCGCTCGATCCCACCGTGGAGCCGCGGGCGACCGAGTATATCGGCGAGATGCGGACGATGATCGACCGCCTCATCGCCAATGGCTGCGCTTACGTGGCCGAGGACCACGTGCTGTTCCATGTCGCGTCCATGCCCGACTACGGCAAGCTGTCGGGGCGGTCGCTCGACGAGATGATCGCCGGCGCCCGCGTCGAGGTGGCGCCCTTCAAGCGCGATCCCATGGACTTCGTGTTGTGGAAGCCGTCCAAGCCCGGCGAGCCGTCCTGGCCGTCGCCCGGCGGCATCGAGACGCAAGGGCGCCCCGGCTGGCATATCGAGTGCTCGGCCATGTCGGCGGCGCATCTCGGCGACGTGTTCGACATCCACGGCGGCGGCATCGACCTCGTGTTCCCGCACCATGAGAACGAGATCGCGCAATCGCGCTGCGCGCACGGGACGCAAGTCATGGCGCGGGTTTGGATGCACAATGGCTTCCTCCAGGTGGAGGGAGAGAAGATGTCGAAGTCCCTCGGCAACTTCGTCACCGTGCACGAGCTGCTCACCGGCTGGCAGGGCTACGCTTGGCCCGGCGAGGCGCTCCGTCTGAACATGCTCCGAACGCAGTACCGCCAGCCGCTCGATTGGACCTTCGTCAGTCTCGACGAGGCCCACAAGGCGCTGTGGGAGTGGTACGGCGATGTCGAGCGGAGCGCGTCGGCGCCGAGCGTGCCTGACGCCGTGCTCGATGCGCTGTCGGACGATCTGAACACGCCCAAGGTCATCGCCGAGTTGCACAAGCTGCACGGCGCAGGCCATTTCGAGGAATTGCGCGCAGCGCTTCAGTTTCTCGGTTTCTCAGGCGAGCGTGCAACATCGAGCGGGTCAGACAGGATGGCGCGGGAGGCACGGCAGGCGCCGCCGATACGGGCGAAGTCGATGCGCTCATCGCCGCCCGCAACGCCGCGCGTCAAGCGAAGGACTTCAAAGAGGCGGACCGCATCCGCGACGAGCTTCGTCGCCATGGGCATCATCCTCAAAGACGCCAAGGACCCGAAGACGGGCGAGCTCGTGACGACCTGGGAGGTCGCCCGATGAACGCGCAAGCCAATCCTCAGCTCGCGCTGCGGCCGATGCTGCCGAACGAGGCACCGCTGCTCGCCGAGATCTTCCGCGCGAGCATCCTGGAGCTGACCGGCGACGACTATACGGAGCAGCAGCAGGCGGCGTGGGCGTCGACGGCCGACGACGAGGCCGCGTTCGCCGAGCGCCTGGGCGATGAGGTGACCATCGTCGCGACGATGGGCGGGGCGCCGGTCGGCTTCGCCACACTCGAAACGAACGACAGAATCGGATTTTTCTACGTGCATCCCGCGGCGGTCGAGCGCGGGGTCGGCGCAATGCTCGCCGACGCCTTGGAGAAGCTCGCTGGCGCGCGGGGCGCGGAAGCGCTCAATGTCGATGCCAGCGAGACCGCTTACGAATTCTTCTCCAAGCGGGGTTACGTTCCGCAGCAGCGCAACACCGTCCGCCGCGGCGACGAGTGGCTCGCCAATACGACCATGCGCAAGCCTTTGGCCGAACACGAGGTCGCGCAATGAAACCGTTTCTGCAGGATGTGCCGTTCAAGGGCTCGCGGCGCGTCTATCTGGCGATTAAGCTCCTTGTGCTGGTGCTGGCCGTGCTGCTTGCGTTGCACTTCTTTTTCGGCGTGGTGTAGGTCATGGCTCGCGAACACATCTCCCTCTACGACACGACGCTGCGTGACGGCGCTCAGACCCAGGGCGTCGACTTCTCGCTCGAGGACAAGCTGCTCATCGCCGAGCAGCTCGACGAGCTCGGCATCGACTATGTAGAAGCTGGCTATCCCGGCGCGAACCCGACGGACACGCGGCTGTTCGATGAACCGCGCCCGATGGGGACAAAGTTCACCGCCTTCGGCATGACCAAGCGGCCGGGCCGGTCGCTGTCCAACGATCCCGGCTTCCAGGCGCTGCTCGCCGCCAAGGCGGATGCCATCTGCCTGGTCGGCAAGACCTGGGACTTCCATGTGGACGTCGCGCTCGGCACCACGCTCGAAGAGAACCTCGAAGCCATCAAGGAATCCGTCGCCGCGGTCGTGAAATCGGGCCGGGAGGTCCTGCTCGATTGCGAGCACTTCTTCGACGGCTACAAGTCGAACCCCGACTATGCGCTGGCGTGCGCCAAGGCGGCTCACGAGGCGGGCGCCCGCTGGGTCGTGCTGTGCGACACCAATGGCGGCACGCTGCCCGAGGAGGTGGAGGCGATTGTTACCGAGGTGGTGAAGCACGTGCCCGGCGACCATGTCGGCATCCACGTGCACAACGACACCGATAACGGCGTGGCCAACTCGCTTGCCGCGGTGCGCGCCGGCGCGCGGCAGATCCAGGGCACGCTGAACGGGCTCGGCGAGCGCTGCGGCAACGCCAACCTGACGTCGATCATTCCGACGCTGATGCTGAAGAGCGACTACGCGGAGCGCTATGAAACGCGTGTCACGCCGGAGAAGCTCAGGATGCTGACCCACGCCTCGCGCATTCTCGACGAGGTGCTGAACCGCGCGCCGAACCGGCACGCGCCCTATGTCGGCGAGTCCGCCTTCGCTCATAAAGGCGGCATCCATGTCTCGGCCGTGCAGAAAGATCCGCGTACATACGAGCACGTGCCGCCGGAATCCGTCGGCAACGTGCGCAGGCTGCTCGTCTCGGACCAGGGCGGCCGGTCCAACATCATGGCGCAGCTCGACCGGATCGGCATCGCCGTGCCCAAGGACGATCCGCGCGTCGCGCGCCTCCTCGAAGTGGTGAAGGAGCGCGAGGCGGTAGGCTATGCCTATGAGGCGGCGGAAGCGTCGTTCGAGCTGTTGGCGCGCCGCATGCTCGGCAACGTGCCGCAATTCTTCGATGTGGATTCGTTCCGCGTCATGGTCGAGCGGCGGCATAACGCGCTCGGCCATCTCGTCACCATCTCGGAAGCCACGGTCAAAGTGCGCATCGACGGGCAGACGATGATGTCCGTGGGCGAGGGCAACGGCCCGGTCAACGCGCTGGACATGGCGCTGCGCAAGGATCTCGGTCCGTACCAGGGCTATATCGATGACCTCGAGCTGGTGGACTACAAGGTGCGTATCCTCACGGGCGGAACTGACGCTGTGACGCGCGTCCTGATCGAGAGCCGCGACGGGGAGGGGAGGCGCTGGTTCACCGTCGGCGTGTCGCCCAATATCGTCGATGCGTCGTTCGAGGCGCTGCTCGATTCCATCAACTACAAGCTGATCCGCGACGGCGCGCCTGCGCCCTGATCCGGGAGACGAGGTCATGGCGAGCGAAGGGCCTGAGCGAACCGCGCGCTGCGCTTGCGGCAATCTGACGGTCACGACGCGCGGTGAGCCGGTCGACGTCTATCTGTGCAGCTGCACCGCCTGCCAGCGCGGGACCGGCAGCGCGTTCTCCTATGCCGCGCTGTTCCCCGAGTCCGCGGTCGCGATGGCGGGCGAAACGCGGGAGTACAAGCAGTACGGCAATTCCGGGCGCGCGATCGACAGTTCTTTCTGTCCGACCTGCGGGACGGCGGTGGCATTCCGTGCGGAAGGTCTGCCGGGCGTGGTCGGCGTGCCGGTCGGCTGCTTCGCCGACCCGAGCTTCGCCAAGCCGTCTAAGATGTTCTGGGCGTCGCGGCGCCATCACTGGCTCGATCTTCCCGATGACATCGTGCTGATCGAGACGCAGTAACGCTAGAACTTCTCGGCGATCTCGGCTTCCGCCTCGCTCTCGAGTTCCTCGGGGTAGGGCTTCAACCTGCTCTCGATCGCGGGGAGGATGTCCTCGACGCGGTCGGCCACGGTCATCTTGAGTTCGAGCCCGGGCCGGACGAACCTCTCATCTTTCATCCGGTCGAACAGGTCGAGCAGCGGATTCCAAAATCCTTCGATATTGGCGAGCACGATCGGCTTCATGTGGCGGCCGAGCTGAGTCCAGGTCAGCTGCTCGACGAACTCCTCCAGCGTGCCGAGCCCGCCAGGGAGCGCCACGAAGGCATCGGATTTCTCGAACATCAGATGTTTGCGCTGATGCATGTCGTCGACCACGATCAACTCCTGGACGTCGATGAACATGCCTTCGCGCTCTCTCAAGAAGCCCGGGATGATGCCGGTGACGTGACCCCCGTTCTCCAAGACCGTACGGGCGACCGTGCCCATGAGGCCGAGATCGCCGCCGCCATAGACGAGGCCGATCCGCGCGGCGGCGAGTATCTCCCCCAATTTATGGGCCGCTTCAACGAAGGCGGGGTTCTGGCCCGCGCCGGAACCGCAATAGACGCAGACGGTTTTGAGCGCCGGGCGGTTGTGCGTGTCGTTCATGGCCTCATCTGCCACCGGGCTTCCGCGGGCGTCAAGCAACCCTATTTCCTCAAGCCTCTGGCAGAGGCGGAAACGATCCGATAGGGTCCCGGCAACTCGCGAAGCCCAGCTTCCGCGTGACATCGAAGACCCGAAGTTCAGTAGAGGAACGACAAATGATGGGCAGCAAACTCCTGGCCTGGACGGCCGCATTGGCAATGATTTGCGGCGTGTCTCATCTCGCGCCGGCGATGGCCGCAGACAATGAACCCGCGGACGTGAACGGCGAAGCGTCCTCGCCGTCACCGCGGTCGCCGATCCGGGTGAGCGTGGTCGACTATGAAAAGGCGGACGAGGGGCCCGGGACCTTGAAGATGTCCGGCACGGCCATTCCCGACAACACGGTCTATACCTATGTCGACGGCAAGGCCTTCGCTCAGGTGGAGGCCGGCGGCGACGGCAAATGGAGCGTCGAGGACAAGGCGGCTCTCGACGACGGGATTCACCAGGTTCGTATCGAGCAGTTCGACAAGACGACGAAGATTCTCGCCGGCCGGGCGATGTTCAACATCTCGCTGACGAAGCCGAAGCCGGAGGACGTGCATCCGGCCATCCCGCCTCACTAGAGAGCGCTGTTCCGCAGGCGTTCGCGCCCGCTTGGCGTGGGGGCGCCGGAAGACTATATCCTTGAGAGGATTTGAGGGGCAGCGTTTGACGCTGCCCCTTTTGCCGCGCGCTAGCGCGCTGATAGAAAAGACCTTTCATGCAAGACCGGCTGCCGCAAACGAGAAGCGACGCCGTGCTCCAGGCACGGACGGGCGAGCTCGCCGTGTTGCGCGAGCTGGTCCCGTATATCTGGCCCAAGGGCCGGCGGGACTTGCATTTGCGGGTGATCTTCGCCTTCGCCGCTCTGGTGCTCGCCAAGGTCGTCACCCTGGCGGTGCCGATCGCCTATAAGAATGCCGTGGATTGGCTCACGGGCGAGGCGACTACCGGCGCCGCGCCGGGCGTCACCTTTGTCGGCCTTGCGGCGGTGCCCGCCATGCTCATCGTCGCCTATGGCGTCGGCCGGATCCTGATGGTTCTGTTCGCGCAAGTTCGCGATGTAGTGTTCACGGTCGTTTCGCAGAACGCGGTGCGCAGGCTGGCCAAGCGTACCTTCCGCCATCTGCATGCGCTCTCCTTGCGCTTTCATCTGGAACGGCGCACCGGCGGGCTGAACCGCGTCATCGAGCGTGGCGTGTCGGGCATCGATACCATCTTGCGCATGGCGGTCCTGAACTCGATTCCGACCGCGGTCGAGCTCATCATGATCGCGGGCCTAGTCGCGTGGTATTTCGGGTGGATCTACGTCGTCGTCGTCTTTGCCACCGTGACGGCCTATGTCTGGTTCACCTTCTTCGCGTCCGAGAAGCGCATCGCCATTCGCCGCGACATGAACGATAGCGATACCGAGGCGCACTCCAAGGCCGTCGACAGCCTGCTCAATTTCGAGACGGTGAAATATTTCGGCAATGAGGAACTCGAGGCCCGGCGCTTCGATTCCTCCATGGCGCGCTACGAGAAGGCCGCCATCCGCACCTACACCTCGCTCGGCGTGCTCAACTCCGGCCAGGCGGTGATTTTCAGCGTCGGCATGGTGGTGGCGATGCTGCTCGCCGCCCGTGACGTCACGCGAGGCGTGCTGACCATCGGCGACTTCGTCATGATCAACGCGATCATGATCCAGCTCTACATGCCGTTGAACTTCATGGGCATGGTCTATCGCGAGATCAAGCAGGGGCTCGTCGACATCGAGACCATGTTCGCGTTGCTGCAGGAGCCGGCGGAGATCGTCGACCGTCCGGGCGCGAAGCCGCTTCACGTCGAGAACGGCGCGATCAAGTTCGATCATGTCTTCTTCGCCTACGAGCCCGGACGCCCGATCCTCAAAGATGTGAGCTTCGAGGTGCCGGCCGGAAAAATGGTCGCCATTGTCGGCCCGTCGGGCGCCGGCAAGTCCACGATCTCGCGCATCCTGTTCCGCTTCTACGACCTTGCGCGCGGCACCGTCACCATCGACGGCCAGAACATCAAGGACGTGACGCAGACCTCGCTCCGCGCGGCCATTGGCATGGTTCCGCAGGACACGGTGCTGTTCAACGACACGATCGAGTACAATATCCGCTACGGCCGCCCCGAGGCGACCTCGGCGGAAGTGCGCGAGGCGGCGCGGCTCGCGCAGATCCACGAGTTCATCATGACCTTGCCGCAAGGCTACGATTCGCTCGTCGGCGAGCGGGGCTTGAAGCTCTCCGGCGGCGAGAAGCAGCGCGTGGCCATCGCCCGCACCATCCTCAAGTCGCCGCCGATCCTCATGCTCGACGAGGCGACCTCGGCGCTCGACAGCCATACCGAGAAGGATATCCAGGATGCGCTGGAGCGCGTGGCGCGCGAGCGCACGAGCCTCGTGATCGCTCACCGGCTGTCCACGGTCATCCACGCCGACAACATCATCGTGCTCGACCGCGGCGAGATCGTCGAGCAGGGCACGCATCCTGAGTTGCTCGCCAAGGGCGGCCTCTATGCCAGCCTGTGGGAACGCCAGCGCGAGGCGGACGAGGCCCGGGAGCGGTTGGCGCATGCGCTCGAAGAGGACGAGCTTCCCGACTCGCGCGCGGCCGAGCGCTTGGAGGACGAGGCGCTCGCCTCAACCTGACCTCTCTGACTTAAAAGGACATCATGAACGACCGGCACAACCTGCTCGACACTATTGCCAATGCCTTCGTGCCCATTCACCGGGACGGCTACAAATTCGTGGCCGCCGCCGCGGTCGCCACGCTGTTCCTCTTTTTGTTGGCGCCGCCGCTCGGCTGGCTCGCGGCGCTGGCCACGGCGTTTTGCGCCTATTTCTTCCGCGATCCGGAACGGGTGACGCCCGACCGGCCGGGGCTCGTCGTGAGCGCCGCCGACGGCAAAGTCGCGGCCGTGGTCGAGAGCGTGACCTCGCCGCGGGAGCTTGGGCTTGGAAACGAGCCGCTGACCCGGGTCTCCGTGTTCCTGTCCGTGTTCGACGTGCATATCGTTCGCGCGCCCGAGGGCGGCCGGATCGTCCGCAGCACCTATGTGCCTGGCGCGTTCCTCAATGCAGAGCTCGACAAGGCGAGCGAGGAGAACGAACGTCAGGCGCTCGTCATCGAGACAAAGTCTGGGGTCAAGATCGGCGTGGTCCTGATCGCCGGGCTCGTCGCGCGGCGGATCGTGACTTTCGTGAGCGAGGGGGCTAGCGTGGAGCGTGGCGAGCGTCTCGGCCTGATCCGCTTCGGCAGCAGGGTCGACCTCTATTTGCCGGAGAGCGTGGATCTCTTCGCCGAGATCGGGCAGACGGCGATTGGCGGCGAGACGGTGCTTGCGGCGCTCGCACAAGACGCGACCACTGGTGCATCCGCGGCAGGTAAGGCGTAGGCGGCCATGTTTCCTCCCTTCGATCCGGAACGAGACGACCGCAAGCGGCGGCAGCGCGTTTTCGCCCGTGGCCAAGTGCCGATCCGGGTGCTCATTCCCAACATCTTCACGCTACTCGGTCTGTGCGCCGGGCTCACCGCGATCCGCATGGGGATCGAGCATCGCTGGGACCTGGCGGTCGCGGCGCTCGTGTTCGCAGCGTTTCTCGACGGCATCGACGGCCACGTCGCGCGCCTCTTGAAAGCCTCGTCTCGCTTCGGCGCCGAGCTCGACAGTCTCGCCGACTTCGTCAATTTCGGCGTCGCGCCGGCGATCATCATGTTCAACTGGGCGCTCGAGGACTTGCGCAGCCTGGGCTGGATCGCCGTGCTCGTGTTCGCGGTGTGCTCGGCGCTGCGGCTCGCCCGCTTCAATGTGTCACTCGACCGGACCGATTTGCCGGCCTGGCAGAGCGCGTTCTTCGTCGGCGTGCCGGCGCCGGCGGGCGCCATCATCTTGCTGTTGCCGATCTACGCCCAGGATCTCGGCCTGCACCTGCCGAGCCTGACCCCGCTCGTCCTGGTCTACACGCTCGGCGTGGCGCTGCTCATGGTCAGCAGGGTGCCCACATTCTCAATAAAAATGGTCGGTCAGAAGATCCCCCGGGAATACGTGCCCCCGGTTTTTGTGGCCGCCGCGCTTTTCATCGCCCTGCTTTTGACCTATCCATCCCTCACTCTTGCTGCCGGGTCAGTGATTTACCTCGGTTTGATCCCCGTCAGCGCCTATCGTTACCTCGCGGCGAAGCGTAAGGCCGAGGAGCATGCCAAGGCCCAGAACGGCAAGGGCTCTGGAAAAAGCAAGCCCGCGAGTGAGGGAGCCGAGTCTACGCGTTTGAGCACCAGATCATGAAGCAACGCCTTTCTACCTATCTCCGGCAACTCGAGGCCGAGAGCATCCACATCATGCGCGAGGTCGCGGCCGAGTTCCGCAATCCGGTGATGCTGTATTCCATCGGCAAGGACTCGTCGGTGATGCTGCACCTGGCCATGAAGGCGTTCTATCCCGCCAAGCCGCCATTCCCGCTGCTGCACGTGAACACCACGTGGAAGTTCCGCGAGATGATCGAATTCCGCGACCGGGAAGCGAAGCGGCTCGGCGTCGAGCTCATCGAGCATATCAACCAGCAGGGCGTGCGCGATGGTATTTCGCCGATCACCCACGGCAGCGCGCTCTATACCGACATCATGAAGACGGAGGCGCTCAAGCAGGCGCTCTCCGCCCACGGCTATGACGCGGCGTTCGGCGGCGCGCGCCGCGACGAAGAGAAATCGCGCGCCAAGGAACGCGTGTTCTCGTTCCGCAACGCAGCCCACAACTGGGACCCGAAACGTCAGCGTCCCGAGCTTTGGCATCTCGCCAACACCAAGGTGAAGCCCGGTGAGAGCATGCGGGTGTTTCCGCTGTCCAACTGGACCGAGCTCGATGTGTGGACCTACATCTATCTCGAAGACATTCCCGTGGTGCCGCTCTATTTCGCAGCGGAGCGTCCGGTGGTCGAGCGCGACGGAACGCTCATCATGGTCGATGACGACCGGCTGCCGCTCGATCCCGGCGAGAAGCCTAAGAAGATGAAGGTGCGCTTCCGGACTCTCGGCTGCTATCCGCTTACCGGCGCCATCAAGTCCGAGGCCAAAACGGTCCCGGAGATCATCGAGGAACTGATCACCTCTCGGCACTCGGAGCGTCAGGGCCGGGTGATCGACCACGATCAGTCGGGGTCGATGGAGAAGAAGAAGCAGGAGGGATACTTCTGATGCCGCAGTTGAGAGTTGTCGGCAGCGAGAAGGATAGTGCGAGCGAGAGGCTCGCCGCCCGCATCGTCGCCGAGGAGAACCGGGGGCTGTTGCGCTTTCTCACCTGCGGCAGTGTCGACGACGGCAAGAGCACGCTGATCGGCCGCCTGCTTTTCGATTCCGCGCTGGTGTTCGAGGACCAGCTGCAAAGCGTCCAACGCGACTCCAAACGTCCCAGCGCCAATAGTGCGGGGGAGATCGATCTCTCCCTTCTGGTCGACGGTCTTCAGGCCGAGCGGGAGCAGGGCATCACCATCGACGTGGCCTATCGCTATTTCTCGACGCCGCAGCGCAAATTCATCGTGGCGGATACGCCGGGCCATGTGCAGTACACGCGCAACATGGCGACGGGCGCCTCCAATTGCGAATTCGGCGTGCTGCTGGTCGATGCGCGGCAGGGCGTGCTGACCCAGACGCGTCGTCACGCCTGTATCTTGTCGTTGCTCGGCATCAAGAAGGTCGCGGTCGCCGTCAACAAGATGGACCTGATCGAGTTCGACCAGGCGCAGTTCGAAGCCATCGCCCAAGATTTCGCGGCGTTCGCGGCGCCGCTCGGATTTGAATCTATTACCGCGATCCCGGTGTCGGCGCTCAAAGGCGACAACGTCACGAACCCGAGTGCCCATATGCATTGGTACCACGGGCCCACGCTGCTCGGGCACCTGGAAACAGTTGAGGTCAGCGGCAAGGCTACGGGCGAACCGTTCCGGTTTCCGGTGCAATGGGTGAACCGGCCGCATCTCGATTTCCGCGGCTACGCGGGGACGGTGGCCAGCGGCAGCATCAAAGCAGGCGACGAGGTCGTCATTCACCCGTCAGGCAAGCGGGTCCACGTGGCGCGCATTGTCACGGCCGACGGCGATCTCGACGAAGCGCATGAGGGCGATGCCATCACGCTGACGTTCGCCGAGGAAGTCGATGCCAGCCGCGGCGATGTCGTCGCTTCGCCGGACGCCGTACCGTCGGTCGCCGATCAGATCGCCGCGAAGGTGATCTGGTTCGACGAGGAAGCCATGCTTCCGGGCCGGACCTACACCATAAGGTGCGGTAGCCAGACGGCCACCGCGACCGTGTCGGGCCTCAAATATAAGCTCAATGTCGACAATCTCGATCACGTCGCCGGCAAGACGCTGGAGATGAACGAGGTGGGCTTGTGCAATCTCAGCATGACCAGGCCTCTGGTGTTCGACCCCTATGCGGACAATGCGGAGACCGGCAGCTTCATTCTGATCGACCGCTTCACCAACGCCACGGTGGCGGCGGGCATGATCGAGTTCGGCTTGCGCCGCGCGACCAACGTCCAGTGGCAGGAGCTCTTCATCGACAAGATGGCTCGGGCCGGCCTCAAGGAACAGAGGCCGTGCGTGCTGTGGTTCACCGGCCTTTCGGGTTCGGGCAAGTCGACCATCGCCAATACGCTGGAGAAGCGCCTGCATTCCTTGGGGCGCCACACCTACATGCTCGACGGCGACAATGTCCGTCACGGTCTCAACAAGGATCTTGGCTTCACCGACGCTGACCGCGTGGAGAACATCAGACGCGTCGCGGAGGCTGCCAGGCTGTTCGTCGATGCCGGTCTCATCGTCATGGTCTCGTTCATCTCGCCGTTCCGCTCGGAGCGGCGCATGGCGCGCGAGCTCGTCGGCGAGAGCGAGTTCATCGAGATCTTCGTCGACACGCCGCTCGAAGTGTGCGAGGCGCGCGACCCGAAGGGCCTCTATCGCAAGGCACGGGCCGGCCTGATCCGCAACTTCACGGGCATCGATTCAAGCTACGAGCCGCCGGAGCAGGCCGAGTTGTCGCTCAAGACCAAGAACAGCAATCCGGAAGCTTTGGCGGAAAAGGTGCTGGCCGAGCTCAGGCGCCGGCACGTGGTCTAGCGGCGAGCATCTGCAAGCGTTGCGCGGCGCCGGCATGGCCGGCTTGCGCGGCGTATTTGTACCAAGCCTGCGCTTTGCCCGCGTCGGCATCGACGTCCACGATCCCGGCCTTGGCGAGAACCTCCCTGTCATAGGTCAGTGCGAGTTCGTAGGCCGCGTCCGCATCTCCACGCACCGCTAAATCGGTGAGGAGGCGCCGCGCGGCGGCGATGTCGCCGTTCGCGAAGAACGTCTGCGCGCGCTTGCGCAAAGCGCCGGCGTCCAGCTTGGAGATGGGGTCGGAGGCGGCCGCCGGAATCGCCTTTTGTGAGACGTCCGGCATGGGCATGGACCAGCCCAGGCTGAGCCCACCACTGAAAACCTGCGGCGTCTCGTCGACGCGCAAGATGAGCCGGCGCCTTGCTTGCGGGCCGTTGCTCGCCTCTAACAGGTAAACGTCCACCGGGTAATCGCCGCGCGCGTCCTCGCCGAGGGTGAGCGTCAGGTTCGGCACGTCCACGTCTTTGACCATCCATGTGCCGGTTCCGGTGCGGCGCCCGGCGGAAAGCTCCGCGTTTGCGGGAAGGCCCTGCAGCAGAAGGTAGCGTGCCGATCCGAGCGGCAGGAGCGGGGCAAGCGCCAGGGGGCGCTTAGGGGTGGTGAGGATGACGTCCGAGCCGAAAGCGACTTTGGTAAGGGCCGGCGTGCCGGCCTCCGCCTTGGCGGGGATCAGAAGCGACGCGGTCTTGGCGGACCGGTTTGCCCGCACCCGGATCGGCGCAAGGAGCGGCGAAGTCAGGGCCGCATGGCGCTCGGTGTGCGCGCCGGACGTCCCGGCTTTGGGGTTTCCACTGGCGTCCGACTCCGAGCCGGTCATGCTGAACATCAGGATGAAACCGCCGAGGGTCAGGACGACCGCGAGGACAATCGAGCACGCCACAAGCAGGCTCGCCTGGCGCTGCCGCCGGTGGAAGGCCTGCACAAGTCCTTGGAGCTGCACTTGCGTCGCCCCGTCGAGCATCTCGTCCCCCTCTGATGCCTCCGCGAGGGACGCATGCGCGGCGCTACCATCGAGCGGGTATGTGACAAGGGGCTGACAAGAGTGGACGTCGTCGCTGGAGGGCGCCTCGAAAAGCGCCGTCAGCGATGCCGGGGCCATGATGCTGACCGGACCGCAGGTGAGGTCGGCCGGCGCGGGATCGAGGCGGAAGATGCTGTCGTCCCAAAGTTCCGCCGGGTCCGGCAGCGTGGAGGCCGGCTCGAGGAGGGCTTGGCGCAGCAGGGCGTTCGCCCGGTGGACCGGATGCCAGTCGTGGCCCTGTTCCAAGGACATGGTGGAACCGTTCATTGGTTTTACTCCCTTCACTGGCCGTACGGGTACCCCGCCGTACGGCATACGCCCCACTGTCCCCATTTCGCGATGCGCGCTCGTGCCCTTAAGCGCGCCGGCATTCCAGGCCTTGGTTTAGCGGCGTCTCCTCCTTCCGTGCCGATGATGAGAGGGTCGGGCCCGCGCGGGCGCATGGGCGCACGACGCGGGCGCGTTTCGGAACCGAGTTGAACAGGGCATTGGTGAGATCCCTCAATCTCGATCGCCGGCGGCCAAGGTGCCCCTGCCGGCACATCTCAATGCGCGAGCCCCCCTCCGGGTTCCTGATCTTTTTTCGCCGGTCGGAAGGTTAGGCGGGGAGTGGGGCGCGAGCCCGGCCCCAATGGGGCGAAGCCTGGGCTTTGCCTCGGCTTCCGATGTTGTGACGGCCCTCACAAAGGGCGGCCGGAGGGCGCGCCATCTATCCCTCAAGGCCAGGGCAATTCCGCCCGGCCACGTTCTTTGAGGAGAGATGACATGAAAACGAAATCAGTGATGCTTGGTGCCGCCGTGGCGGCGCTTTCGCTCGCCGCTCTGACATTCGGGCCGGCGGCCGCGGAGACCGGCGAAACGGACCATGCTGCCGCTATCAAGGCGTGTTCGACGGCCAACCCGTTCCAGCCGGTCGAAATGGTCGGCGCCGCCGCGGACGGCAGCGGCATCGGCTTCAGCCTGGTCTGGCTGACCGATTCGGAGAGCCGGCTATGGATGTGCGACGCCGACTCGCAAGGATTCGTCTATTCCTACGCGCTGGTGAACGAGGATCTGCTCAGCGGGTCGGGGCCCGAGATGATCGGCCTGCAGCCGGCGTCCGATGGCGGCTATGAGGATCACCCGCAAGAGGTCGCCGAGAAGATCTGCGCGGCCTATCTCAAAGAGGGCGGCACGGTGGTGTCGAGCGGGTCGGACGGGCTCAGCCTCGATCCCGGCTACGTGGTGTTCGTCAAGAACGAGGCGGGCGCGCTTTATCTCTGCAACGCCACGGGCGATGCCAAGGTGTGGGCCTTCGAGCCCATCGGCGATCCGCTCAAGCTCGAGGGCACGCCGGCACAAAGCTAGGACTCAAAGTCTCACGGCAGCGGGCGCGGGAATATTCCTGCGCCCGTTGTCACGTCGGCGCCCGCGAGCTCGTTCAGCATGGCGACGTAGAGATGATAGGCGAGGCGGTTGAGCCCGAGCCTCGCGGCGAGGGCCGCGGGAAGCACATAGCGGGCATAGACCGAGAGCAGAGTTGCGTTGCGCGAATGTGTGCGCAGCCGCGCGAGAATTTGCGGCGCCAGCGCGTAATAGTGCGCGATTTCTTGCGCGCCTCCGGGCTGCTTGGCCAGGACCTGATCGCGGTAGCGGCGGAGCGTCCGCAGCTCGAAACAATCGTCATCGAGGCCGAGCGCTTCGCAGCAGGCGGTGGTGATGAAGCAGTTCTCCTCAACCTCGCTACATTCATTGTTGGCGGCCTTCTCCTTCAACGCATCGCGCTGCGTAGTGGCCCATTCGAGTGCCTTGTGCAGGTTCGCGCCGTCGAGCTTGAGTTCGCATTCCTCGGTGTCGCCGAGCTTGATGGCAAACGTGGCGGCGTCCGCGTCCCGCAGCAGGGGCGCCGTGTCGAGCGGCAGGACGATGCTCACCTTGTCGTCGAAGATGTCGGTGCAGTTGCCGCAAAGCTGAACGTTCACGATCTCCGCGCCGTTCGCGTCTCTGGCGATGAAGCGGTTGTCGGGCTTGATGAGAAATTTCTTCGGCAGTCTGGTCCCGAAGGGGTCGCCATAGACCACGAGTTTGGCATCGTAGGTCGATGCGATCTTGACGTCGGCGGTGAGGTCGCAATTCGTACCCTTAAGAGCCAGCTGGGACATGATCGCGCCTGCGCTCTTATCGGTGGCTTGCGCCTTCCACGGTCCGAAGTCCTTGGCCGCGTAGCAATCGGGCTTCTTGGCGTCGGCGGCGAGAGCGCGCGACACGGGAGACATGAAACGGGCGCCGACGCCGGCGGCGATAAAGAGGCCAAGCGCGCGGCGGCGCGTATGTGTGAGCATGAACCGACCTTATGGGGCTGTCTGGTGGCTTTTTGTGGCGGGAGACTAGCAAAGTGAAAGGCTTAGCGGGAGGGGCGAAGGGTGCGGCCATACGCAACCGCGCCAGAATCAGCTAGGGTTGTCCACCCTTGCTCCAGGGGGCTGGCCTCGATTGCGGTGGGGAGGCGGAGGCTATGGCCGGGCTGACGAAGGGCAGGGCCGTTTGGGCAGCCCGCGTCCTTGCTCTCATCATATGTTGCATCGGTGGTGCCCCGACCCGCGTGCTCGCGCAAGGGGCAACCGATTATCCCATCCCGTCCAGCGCGGGCGAGGCCTTTAGCCCGATTGCGGAGGGCTTCGAGAGCCCAATCACGCCGCGCGACGATTTGAAGGGACCAAAGCCCCACATCGACGCGCGGGAGGAGCGGCTCAAGGCGCAGCGTCGGGAACGCTGGCCGAATGCGCCTGCGTTCTTCCGCGACACGGAGCTCACCGCCAATAGCCGGACCTATTGGCTCGGCGAGGACCAGTTCGGCCAAAACGAACCCGAGGCGTTCACGACCGGCGGCTCGCTCGCCTATCAGTCGGGTTATCTCGCCGACTTCTTCCAGCTGCGCGGCGTGCTCTATACGAGCCAGCCGCTCTATGCGAACGCCGACGCCGGCGACACGGACAATCTGACGCCTGACGGCGATCAGATCACGACACTCGGCCAGATCAACGGGCGGATCAAATTCGCGGGCCAGGAGATCACCGCCGGCCGGCAGCTCGTGCGGACGCCCTACGTCAATCCCTACGATGTCCGGATGATTCCGCTGACCTTCGAAGGCGTGGTCTTGTTGCCCGAGAGCAAGGGTCAGAAGTTCGACTACATCGCGTCCTACCTCACGCGCTACAAGCCGCGCAACGAAAGCGGCTTTATCTCATTCAGTGAGGGGCTCGGCATCGATGAGAATGAGGGCATGCTCATCACCGGCGCAAGCTACCACACCGGGGGATGGAATCTCGGCTTCTCGAACTACTGGATCAAGGACGCGTTGAACACGGCCTATGGCGAGATCGACTATCTGCTGCCGTTCGGTGGTGGCGAAGACGGCCCGAGCTTTCGTGTCGGTATCAACGATCTCGACCAGAGAACGGTAGGCGCAGATCTGATCGCGGGCGCGCCCTACGACACCTATCAAGCGTCGGCGCGGATCGTGGCCAGCTACCGGGGCTTCGTTCTCACCGGCGCGGTATCCAAGGTCGGTGACGAAGCGAGCATTCAGAAGCCGTTCGGCTTCAGCACGTCCTACACGGCCATGATCATCACCAACTTCGACCAGGCCGACGTGGCCGCCTACATGCTTTCGCTCTCTTACGACCTTGCGCGCTTGGGTCTCGAAGGCGTGAAGTTTCACGCCGCTTGGGGCAACGGGAATGGTACGGCGGATCTTTTCACCAATGGCGATTTCGCCGATCAGGACGAGCTCGACCTTCGCTTCGTGTACGAGCCCTATCGCGGACGTCTTCAGGGCTTGCGCGTAGAGCTCGAGTACATCGACTGGCAGGTGTTCGACCAAGTCCCAAGTGACGACCTCACGCAGTTCCGGGCGATCGTGAACTATAAAGTGCCGCTGCTGTAAGCCGCGTCTACCAGCCGCCCTGGAAGACGAGGCCGACATCGCCCCGGCCGGTCTGCACGACGTCGGCGTTCGTCGCCTTGCCGAACTGGAAGATGCCGTAGGCGTTGTTGCGGCCTGCCTGGGTGAGGGTCGCTTCGTGTCCCTTCCCACGCTGATAGACGAGGCCGTAATTGCCTTTGCCCTTCTGGCTCACCGCGGCGGCGTTGTTGCGCCCTTTCTGATCGACCTTGGCGTGGTTCTTTCCTTTCGCCTCGTTGACGAGCCCATAGATTTCGAGCCCGCTGCGGATGAGGTCGGCGCTGTCGCCGCGCGGCGTCAGCGTGAAGGTGAAGCTGCCGGCGGACGCCGGTGCCGATGCGGTCGCGGCGACGGCGATGACGGCGGCGACAAGGCCGGCCTTGAGTGTGGTCGTGATCATGGTGGTGTCTCCTTCGATGCGTGGGACCTAGAGCCGTCCGGCACCGACATGGCGCGTGCAGTCGGGGGCGCCGTCATGCCAGCGGACGGTCAGCGTGGCGGCATAGCCGCCTTGATTGGACAGGGAGACGATGCCGAGCGAGCCGTCCTCGCCGGGGACGACCTCGAAGTCGCCGCCCTGGCGGATCTTGGAGCTGCCGGCATAGCCGCCTTGGGAAATCTCGAGCTCATAAGAACCCGAGGCCGGGCCGGGCGCGAACACGAGGCCTTCGAGCACGAGGCTGCCGCCTTCCTGCGCGATGCGAATATCGCAAGACGGGCCGTGGGCATCGGCGCCTGCGGGTAAGTCCCCGCCCGCCGCTGCACCCCAAGCGAAGCTCAGGGGCAGCAGCGCGGCGAGCGATATGAAGACAATGCGGGTCATGGCAGTTCCTTTCTCCGGCTTTCGGTCAGTCCTGGACGATGACCGAGACGTTGCCCCGGCCGATCTGCGTGACGTTGGCGTGATTGCCGCGTCCGGCCTGGATCACGCCGATCGCGTTGCCGTGACCGTCCTGGCTGGTGACGGCAGTGTGCCCGCTGCCGAACTGGGCGATGCCGACGATGTTGCCGCCACCGAACTGGGTCGCGTTGGCCCCGTTCCAGCGGCCCTGCTGCCCGATGACCACGTGGTTGCGCGCGCCGGTCTGCGTGCCGATCGCGTTGTTGGCGTAGCCGCTCTGGTAGAGGGTCAGGCGGTTGCGGGGCCCGTGCTGCGCGCTGCCGAACGTGTTGGCCGCGCCATATTGCTCCACCGAGATGTACGAGCCCGCTTGCGCCGGCGTGAAGGCCGCGGTCATGGCGAAGGCCGCCACGCCCGAGATGAGGAGGGTTCTGAGGGTCATGATGCTTACTCCGATCTGTTTCGCGGGAGGCCTCACGGCGTTCCGCTGCTTCGTTCGAGTAAGCCCGTTTTAGAGAGGTCGCTTTGAAGCGGCGCTGAATGCCGCATTCATCGCGAGTTCACCCGGGTGAGACTGTCGCAGATCCCTCCATGAGCAGCGCTCATCGTGACGATGAGACATCTTTAATACCGCTCGGCGGCGAGGCTCGGTAATGATTGAGCGAAGGACGTCGCACGAATACGGAGGAAGACATCGTGAAAGCACTCAAGACGCTCGTGGTCGCGTTGAGCGTCACGCTGTGGCTGCCGATGGTGGCCCAAGCCGCGGAGGAATCCGCGCCGTCCGCAGAAGAGCAGACGCCGCCGGCTGCCGACGCAACGGCGTCGGCGAAGTGTCTCGAAGCCGTGGTCAATCCCGTCACCGGCTACGCGATCTGCACCAATCCCCGCGGGGCTCCGGTCAACGAGACGTGGACGGTGTACGAGCACGCGTCCGGATACGGGACCAGACTTTGCCCTCAGCTTCGCCGGCAAATAAGGGTCCCCCAGGGCGAGACCATGCTTCGCCTGCCTCCTGAATGGTGCCCGGACAGTTCGACCTTGCTGGTCCAACAAAGAGTAGTGGAATGGCGCGTCTCCTTCGATTGTGATGAGGTACAATTGAAGAACGCGCGACGACCGATTAGGTCCCGGCAGCGTTTACTCGGGCTCCGGAGCTAGGGGGACCGCGGCGTCTTCACGATGTTCGTGAGGTTGAGCATGACACCGAGACCAATGGGTATTCGCTATATTTTGCGGGAGAAGCTAGACTGGCCCTCAGCCCGCCGTTCAGGGCTCTCATGGGGGGACAAATGATCGATCTTTCAGCACCAAGAGTTGTCACGTTCGTCATATCGGTCGTTATAGCTTTGATCGCCGTGGTCATTCACTATGCTCACGTCGCAATTCCGCATGTTCACAGCGGCTTCGTCGTCTTGCTTGTGGGCTATTTGGTGCTCGCCGCCGGCAATTTGCTCCGCGGAGTTTAGCGAGGTCTGCCGACACGCCGATACCGCCGCGCCGGGAAGCGTAAATCAGCAGAGAAAGCGTCAGCGTCCCCTGCGCCGAAGGCCGGGGCGTGATCTGAAAAAGAAGAAGCCCCGTACGGGGGAGGACGGGGCTTCTCGGGTTCCGAAGAGTGGAACGGAACCTTAGAGATGGGGAGAGGGAAGATCCCCATCGGGGGACCGCTTCTCCTACACCCGCTGCGGGCGGCCGGAGATTAAAAGCCAGCAATCTTCCGGTCTGTTTTGTCGCATGCGGCTGATCGATCCGCTCTGTGTGACCTGTCGGCAACGCTCGTCCTTTTTCCGCCGATTGGTTCAATGCAGCCCGACATTTGCCCTTTTTGACCCGGCAGATGGGCCAATCGGATTTTCGGGGGAACGGGGGAAGCCTCGCCTACATGGCGGGGCTTCTTCTGCTTGTGGCACTGAGCGGACGTGCCGACTGATCAGCTCCAACGTCCGCTTTTGACCCACAGCGGACTGAACCCCCAAGGGCTTCAACGGCGTAGTTCCATAGGTACGTAGATGCGCTCGGTGGCGCCAGTGTAGAGTTGGCGAGGCCTGCCGATCCGCTGAGAGGGATCGTCGATCATCTCCTTCCACTGCGCAATCCAGCCCGCTGTACGGGCAATGGCGTAGACCACCGTGAACATCTCCGTGGGAAAGCCTAGCGCCTTCAGCGTGATCGCCGAATAGAAGTCGAGGTGGGGACGGAGCCTATTCTCGATGAAGTAGTCGTCGGAGAGAGCGATGCGCTCGAGTTCAAGTGCTACCTTTAGGATAGGGTCGTCTCGGTGGGACTGGCCCATAGTTTCGAGCACCTCATGGCAGGCCTTCTGCATGATCGCTGCTCTTGGGTCCTCGGCCGTATAGACGCGATAGCCGAAACCTATGAGTTGGAACGGATCCTTCTCGTCCTTGGCGCGCTTGATGTATTCTGGGACACGGTCGACCGAGCCGATCTCCTCCAGCATCATTAGCACTGCCTCATTGGCACCCCCATGCACCGGTCCCCATAGAGAGGCAATGCCTGCTGAGATGCAGGCGTAGGGATTGGCACCCGACGATCCGGCAAGGCGTACCGTGGCGGTGGACGCGCTCTGCTCGTGGTCGGCATGAACGATAAAAATCTGTCTCATGGCGCTGGCGAGGGCGGGGTCGACCTCGTATTCCTCGCAAGGCACAGCGAAGCACATATGCAGAAAGTCCGCGGAGTAGCTGAGGTCGTCTCTCGGATAGATGAATGGCTGCCCAATTGAATATTTGTAGGCCATGGCGGCGATGGTCGGCATCTTCGCGATCATGCGAATGTTCGCAATCTCGCGCTGAGCGGGATCTTTGATGTCGATGGAGTCGTGATAGAACGCTGAGAGCGCCCCGACCACGCCGACCATCACCGCCATCGGGTGAGCGTCGCGTCGGAACCCGGAGTAAAACCGGGTCAGCTGCTCATGCACCCTCGCATATTTGACGATGCGGCTGTCAAACGCCTCGTACTGCTGGACCGTCGGGAGTTCGCCGTAAAGCAGGAGATAGCATGTCTCAAGAAAGGTGCTCTGCTCTGCGAGTTGCTCGATCGGATAACCGCGATAGAGGACTATCCCCTTGTCAAAATCGATGAACGTGATCTTCGACTCGCAACTTGCCGTGGAAGTGAAGCCCGGGTCATAGCTGAAGCAGCCCGTGTCCTGATAAAGGCCACTGATGTCGATGGCATCGGGGCCTAACGTCCCCTTACGCACCGGCAAGTCATATCTATTGCCGCGGATTAAGAGGGATGCCTCCGCATTACCCTTCTTGGCGGCGCCTTCTTTGGGCTTGTCTGAATCAGCCATCTCGAACGTCCTTCATCCACTCGTGAATATATTACCCGATGGTGTCTCGATTCCGACACTGAGCTGACGCCTTCAGTCGCCTCGCAGAATGTCTGCTTTCAGAGATAGAGCGGACTCTTTTTCATGCAGCCTTGCATGCCCGCCAATGACCCAAAGCAGACGTTGTGCTGGAGAGTCCGGAGTCAGCGAGATCAATCGTCGAGCATGGCCAATGCAGCCCTGCGTTCTCCGGGCTTCAATCTAAGAAACAGCGTGCGGGCATTCTTGAGATCTCGCTCAGACCCACTCTCCGCGGCCACCTGCAGGGCCACGGTAGTCGGATGATCTGGGCCACAAACGAAAACCAAGGCCTTCACCAAGCGCCCCATGGCTGCGCGGTCGATCGTCGTTTCTTCCATTCGAGATATCCTCAAGTCACGTTTCTAGTGCGGGGAACCTGATCCAGGGGACGAGCCGCTTACAGAACACCTCTGAATACACGCCTGCTCCATGGCTCTAGCGGCAAGCCCACGCTACCCACGGCTTGTTACGCCTCTTGTAATCATCCATTTGCCATCCATATACCATCCAATCAGATGGAGTGATGGCCAATGACGTCTGAAATTCATAGGCTCCGCGATCGAGCGAGCGAAACCGAAAAGATCACAATCAACCTGGGTTACGTCGACCTCGGCCACATCGATTTGCTGGTGCAGGAGGGTTTTTATTCCAACCGCACGGACTTCATCCGCACGGCCATCCGCAACCAGCTTGCGACCCATGGCGAGGAGGTCCGGAAATCTATCGTGCGGCATACGCTAGAGCTTGGTCTCAGGCACTATACGCGCGCGGATCTGGAGGCCGTCAAAGCCGCGGGTGAAAAGCTTCAAATCAAGGTGCTCGGGCTCGCCACCATTGCCCCCGACGTGACGCCCTCGCTTGCTTTGGCGACCATTGAATTGATCACGGTGCTTGGCGCCCTTCACGCCAGCAAAGAGATCAAGAACGCGCTGGCCGATCGCATTGGGTGACCCCTGCACGAAATCCGACTCTCAAGGACCTAAAATATGCACATAGATTTTGCGGACGCCATGCGCGCGGCAATGAACCTAACACGTGCCCAAAAGCTTGTCGAAGCCACACGCGTCATTCAACGCGCCTTGTCGGGCCCGGGCCCGGTCCCATCCGAGTCCCAAGCGAAGCGGCGGCCATAAGTCCAGCCATCGAATCCCATGTCATCGACCTCACAGCTGAGGTCGTAGAGCCCGAGATGATGGCATCCGCTAAGCTTGAGGCGAACACTCGATCGGAGCAGTCACAGCCGTCAAAGATCGCAGAATGGAATGCCGGACCGGTGGGCAAGGCTCTCGCGAAGCTCCGCCACGCGGAGCTTCCACACTTCAGCCTTGATGGGTTGACACTCCGCAGGCCGCGCAAGGCACTCGAGATCCCGGACGGGGCTCAGTTCCTGAGCCGGTCCTTTACCTGCGCGGCCGGTAGCCGAAGCTACAAGCTGTATATTCCGCGCCGTCCTCAGATAGGCAGACGCGCCTTGATCGTCATGCTGCATGGCGGCACGCAGGATGCCGACGACTTCGCGGCAGGTACCCGGATGAATGCTCTCGCCGAGGAGCATGGATTTATCGTCGCCTATCCGAGCCAGTCCAAAGCCGCGAATGCAACTTTGTGCTGGAACTGGTTTAGCCCCGAGAACCAAATGCGCGGACGCGGTGAGCCGGCCATCATTGCCGGGATCACCAAGAAAATCGTCGCCGAATACGCTGTCGATCCTGCCCGCGTGTTCGTGGCCGGTCTCTCCGCCGGAGGCGCCATGGCAGCGGTGATGGGCGCGACCTATCCCGATCTTTACGCCGCCGTGGGCGTCCATTCCGGGCTGCCTTACCGGTCGGCGGCCGATCTCCCTTCAGCGTTCGCGGCCATGCGTGGCGATGCGAGACCACCACAAGGCCGGCGGTCAAGGAAATCGCGCGGCACCGGCGACGACAGCCCACGCATTCGTACTGTCATCTTCCACGGCGATGCGGACAACATCGTCCATCCGTCGAATGCCGCAAACATGGTCGAGGCGGAAATAGGTGGTGAGAGCGTCGAGCACGCGGAAGCCGGGCACGCTACGAACCGTGCGCATACCCGCACGGTGACCCGGGACAAGACCGGCGCCGTGGTGGTTGAGCAATGGCTCGTCCACGGAAGCGGCCATGCCTGGTCCGGCGGCAGCACAGACGGAACTTACACTGATCCGCACGGCCCCGACGCCTCCCAAGAAATGCTGCGATTCTTCTTTGAGGAGGGGCCCGTGTCACCGGCGTTGGACGACTAAACACACGCGCCGGAATATTGGCAACTCGCGCCGCCGACGTCTGCTCATGGCACGAAACGGACATGCTGGCTGAGGAGCCTAACGTCTGCTTTTGACCCTTAGCAGACGTGAGGAACCATGGGGGACCGGTGGTCACAGGCAGCCGCGCCCAAGAAATAGCCCCGACTGTGTGGGACAGAGTCGGGGCAGTGAAGCCCTCGATGTCAAGCCATATAGCAGTGCATCTGCATTCCGGGCTTGGACCTTCCTATCGGCTTCGCTTTCGAGCACCTTACTGCTCGGACGGCAGCCTACCCGAAGCGACATCGATGCCTAGAAAGCGATCCAAGCGTAGGCAAATGTTGTGTTGTTGTCGCTGGCATTGCGAAAAGCACCATTATAGTTGGAGCTCGCGCCGTCGAACTGGTCGTAAAGTGTCCACGTCACACCGATACGCGCGTTGAGCCAAGGCCAAAAGGCCGGCCCACCCTTGCTAAAGGGAAGCCAAGCCACGTCGAAAATCCAGCCCTTCGAGTTCGGCGAACCTGGAGCCGATGGTGCTAGTGAGTCCGCGTACAACAATGCGTCGGCGCTGCCCTGTAAATTGAAGTAGCCGGCGCTAAAGCTATAGATTTGGTCGTATACGTATGAGGCAGACGCTTTGAAGCTGTTCAGATCGTTGCTTCGATTTGAGGAGAGCCCCAGCTGTTGGCTGCCATTGAGGTCCTGACGTTCAAAGATGTAGGTGACCCGCGTGGTCAAGCCGTGGACACCACTAATGTACTGGAACTGGGAATCAAAGCCGATATCGGTAAACCGATCGGTCGGACCGGACCGGCCACCAAGTGGCTCGACATTGGCGACCATGCCGAAGGTTCCGAACATGAGCGCGTAATCTCCCCAGTCCTTCTCGACGGCCGCACGCCAGTAAGGCGCCAGACCATCGAAGCGGCTTGCCGGATCCGTCGGATCGAGCCCAAGCGCCTTCAACGTGTTCGAGTCGAGAGTGGCGTAAGCCGTGGCTTCCAGATAGAACATGTCGTTGGCGAAGATATAAGCGCCCGTGCCCGAGACGCGGCCCTCGAAGGTGCCTTCAATCATTGTGCCGGCGCCGGGAGCTGGAGCGAGCGCGTCAGAAGCTCCGATAAAGGGAAATGACCAAGTCGGCGTGGTGTTCCATGGATCTTGAACGGTGGGATTGTTGTTCTCCGTAACACCATAAACCACGTTTGTTCCACCCAAGTTGGTGTCGTTGGCATAGCGAATGTCGGTGTTGTCCAGAAACCAAACGCTGCCAGGGCGCTCGTAGGTGCTTTGTACGAAGGCCCCGAGGTTGCAGACAACTTGGCCACCGTAAAATACGCTTGTCTCCTGCACATACGTGTTGTCGTTTGTATTGAAGCCCTTCGGAGTATCTGCTGGGTCGAGACCCTTTTTAAGATGGGTGAAGTTGGGAACGGTCATGGCGGCTATCGGGATCTGCTTTAGCAGTTCAGTTGCACGGTCATCGCCAGCGGCAGCGGAGTTCTCGCTACCGACCCTCATCGGGGCAGCCTCACCCGATGTCTGGCTGCCGCCACAACCCCGCGTGCCACCAAGCGTATAACCGCCAAGCTTGAAGCGACGGCCAAAAGGCGTCAGCTGCGGGAAACCGTTATGGCAAGACGAGCAAGGCTGGCCGGTCTGGCGGGCAAAGCTCGGCAATGCAGACGCTGGCTGTGTGGGCAATACGACCGCTGCCCCCGCCAGCAGCAATGCGAAAACCGTAGAGCCGCCAAATGCAAAAAGCGCCACATCTTTGCCGTGCGCTGCCCCGTGCGGCAACATGATCATGATCATGTTGGACTTTTTTATAGTTTGAGATTGAGCACGCCATCTCGCATTTCCCCCCAAACGTCCGCTCCCCCCGGGGGGTTCGGATTTTTAGAATGCTTAGGCCAAGCTTGCGGGAAGCTTACGCGGGAATGTCAGAGGGCGTTAGCAATCTTTGCTGACATAGATCAACGAGACACAAGACGCTTGTTGAATATTGACAATCGCGGGCCAAAAAACAACAAGGGAGGCGAAGTCGCCAATTGGAATCTTTGGTTCAGAATCTTTGGTTCAGAGGAGTCACGCACATGCCAAATAAACAGAAAATGCGGTCAGCGAGCATCTCGCGGCGCTCCGTTTTGCGGGGCGTCACCTGTGCCGTCGCTGCCACACCAATCATCTTGGCAACGACGTATCCGGCCTCGGCAGCAAAGATGTCGCAGTCGTCGGTCGGATACCGGAACTCTCCAAACGGCGGCCAACGCTGCGCGAATTGTAAGCTGTTTCGCGCGCCGTCCTCCTGCACGAGCGTTCAAGGTCCGATCAGCGCGAACGGCTGGTGCAAGATCTATGTACACCTTACATAAGTAAGGCCAGAGGGCGAGCCGAGCACCATCGGTACTCGACTTCAGAGTCTGCTCTTCGATGGATGAAGCGCTCAGGTCGAGAATCCTCGAGGTTTTGTAGCGTCAGCACATCATGACGGTCGCGACTATTCGCCCCGACGGATATCCGCAAGCCACCACCGTCAACTACATCCACGACGATATCATCGTGTACTTTGCGACCGCTGCGACTTCGCAAAAGGCCGGCAACATTAAGCTCAACAACAAAGTCTCGGTGGCGATCGTCGACCGGGCGCAGGGCTTTTATTAGCTTCGCGGTCTATCCATGTCGGGCACGGCGGCAAGGGTGCAAGAGAAACAAAGGGCCGAAGAATTTGCTTTACGACTATTTAGCAGGCTCCCGCAATCGAGGCGGTTCGTTCCAGAAGATCCAAAGGAGCTTGCGGTCTACGAAATCAGGCCCGTGGCTATTGCGCTGGTTGATTACGCGTCGGGCTTCGGCACGACACATTTGGTAGAGTTATGGCCTTAAGCGGCCGTTTAGGTCACCAGACCGCATATGCGCCGGCGAGACGGTTCCCCATCTCCCTGTTCCTCTCGCAGACCTCGGCGGGAGTCCTCTTAGTTATGGGCTCCTCAGGCGATCTCGGCATTCATCTGAGGCTACTTGGCTCGCAAAGGTTACACGTCAAGCAGCCGGTTTAGATGTTCGCCGCGAGTGTCGATCTCGGTAAGTGGCTGCTTGCACTAATTGTAACACGCGGACCCTGCCATCGTCCGTCACATATCCTCGCTTCGGCTGTCCTCAACTCCCGCCTGGCCGCGCGGGCTAATCCAAGCTGGTGAAGTGGTTCACGCCCTACGATGCGCAAGATGGCGGCATGCGTGGTCTTGAGGGAAATCAAGGCGGTTTTTGAAGGGATAAGGTAAAATTTCATTTTTATAGCCGTGCCCACAGGCTGACGTCCGATGACGACAGTGAAGCAGGTGCTCGACAAGAAGGGCCGCGATGTTCACAGCATCCACCCCGATGTGTCAGTGTTCGATGCCCTCAAGCGGATGGCCGAAAACGACATAGGGTCATTGGTCGTGCTGGAGGGTGATGAGCTTGTTGGCATCATCACCGAACGGCATTACTCGCGCGAGATTGCCTTAAAGGGCAGGACCTCTCCGGCAACCTTGGTTCGAGATATTATGTCGACCCGAGTCGTGTTTGCGCGGCCTGATCAGTCAGTTGAGGAATGCATGGCCGTCATGACTGCGCGAGCCGTGCGCCATCTCCCGGTGCTCGAGCATAAACGAGTGGTCGGCATCGTGTCGATTGGCGACATGGTGAAAAGTATGATTGATGATCAGAAGTTCATCATCGAAGAGCTCGAACACTTTATCCATGGCGACCGTTGACCGGCTGGCGCACGGAGGTCGCAGAAGATCTGTCGCAAAATAGGGGTCGCCTCAGCTTCGTTAGAGCTTAGGCGGCGACCGCAATGGCGATTTCAAGGTATGGAGATCGATGGGCCGGACGAGGAAGACCGCCTTTGCCTGATAAACTAGGACGTGGAATCGCCTTACGGGACATTTGCTGACGTGGTTCCGTTCGGCGACTGGCGAGGTGCTGTCGCTAAGCGTCTGTATCAATTACTCAGCAATGAACTTGGAATTTGAAGATGCTCTCAGCGACTTTCGTGTCAGGGGGAGTATAGGATGTAGATGGATGCCCGGCCGGTGCGGCTGAGATCATAGGCCGGACCCTGTCCCCAAATGGCTCCTTGGTCCGTTTCGGAAGTAATTTCGTACGAAGGGAATGGCCTGGTCCGCTGCAAAGGTGTCTTTGCTCTGCTCGTCACGTTTGAACCAGTGGCGAGCAATATTTCGGACGCGGAAGGCTGTATCGACACGTCAACTTGCGACGTGGCAACGCCCGGACTCTGAGTCTTAGCTGCGGTGGCAATGACAACCGCGAACAAGATGGCCGTAAGGAACAGGGCCATCGTATGTTGGCGCCCACTCATAGGCGCCACTCTCGAATACTAAAATTGAAAATTGATTATGGACGGATGCCGAATCGGCCTGCATCACCCAAGATGATTGCCAAGATCTTTCTAATCTTAGGTATGAGAGAGAACTTGCCGATGGGCGAAAAAAGAAGCGGCTCTGCGCGGGGGACAGTGGGCGAGAGCCGCTATGCGCAACACTTGCACCCTAACGATGCGCCCTACTGGTTAACGATGTCTTATCGTGACCTTTTGCTCGGGAGCGGGCCTTAAAGCAGGGCACATATATCTCCCGCGTGAAACGCGATTCGTCTTGAATTTGGACGACCCAAGATTCGCCGTCGTCAGGCAAATGAGCCCGCGCTTGATAGACGAGTTCGCACGGCGTGCCAATGAGCGTCTTCCAATCCTGTCATCTCCTTACCAGTCGAGTCGATGATAACCCGGGTAGGCAACGCAATGTTGAAGTAGTAACGCGGCATTTGGAGGCCCCCTTTTTGTGACTGCTTTGCATGCCGCTTGTCAGGGTGACTTTTCATTGTGGCGTCACGAGGCGAGACTGCAAACGTGGTGAACGTGCATCATTTTAAAAAAATTTAGAGGAGAGGTGCCGTCCAGGCTTGCCGTTGGTGTTGCTAGCTTTCATTACCAGCAAGTCACCGGCGCCAATGGCCCTGACGCCAGGCGCGGCCTCCAGCGGGGGCAAATCAAAGATGTAGCCTAGCAGAGCTCGGGTAACAGCTGAAGTCTCCTTGTGGCACGAAGCGGACTCTTTGAGCGGGCTCGCCGCACGTCCGTTGTTGGGGGTAAAGCAGACATTTCTCCCACCGGTTCAACCGACGCCTTTTATGAGTACACGGCCTAGCAAACCACTTTGAGTTCGAATCCGGGTTGGGGTGCTTACTCCACGCGTTGAATTGATTGGCAAAATGGTGGCTGGGGGACTAGGATTCGAACCTAGACTGGCGGAGTCAAAGTCCGCTGTCCTACCGTTAGACGATCCCCCACCGGGTCCACCATGTGGACCTTACGTGGCGGCCTTGCAAGCCGCGAGGCTGGCCTGACCCGCCCCTTCTAGCCGCAGCCATGCGGGCTTGGCAAGGCTCCGGGCCAGGGCGCTCGCGCCCTTCGAGGCGCCCTCCGGGGGCACGCCTAACGGTTTCTTTACCCTGGCGGCCAAGATGAAACCGCGGGAGCCGAGAGCCCGTAGTAACCAAATCTGCAACGTCTTTCCGCTAGACTCTCACGCATGGAGACAGTTTCGCCATCCGCGGACCGTATCGGCGCGGCGCTTCGCGCGCTGCGGAAGATGCATGGGCAGGATCCCGAGGACAAAGCCTCGCTTGGGATCAAATGCTTGCATGCGGTCATTACCCAACTCGCCGCGGAAGGCGTCTCGGCTGAAGACCTGCAGCCGCTCGCCGACCTCGACAGTCTGGTGCGCGATTCGAAGACGAAACCCGTGACCCCGTCCCAGCGCGAGCGCCGGCGAAGCTTGGCGCCGAGCCCTATCCTGCTTGCTCGCGCCGCGGCGGTGATCGATCTCCTGGTCAAGAGCGGGCAGGAGGAGAGCGAGGCGGCGCAGGCCGTCATGCGCCGGATGGTCATTGCCGGCGTGCCGCCGCCCACCCAAGGGGGCGATGCGCGGGGCTGGCGGCGCCTTCTGGAATGGCGCAACCACATGCTCCAGGGTTTCGGGCCGGACGACGCGATACAGGAATACAAGGCGTTCGCGCGCGAGATCGAGGCTATCCCGCCCGGCGAGCGGGTGGCCCGCGTTCTCGACGAGAGGCTCTGGGACCGGCGCCGGACGCCACGCTGAGCCTTACGACGCTATTTCTTGTCGGTCGTGCTCTTTCCTCTGCTTGGCCTGCTCGTGGCCGCACATCTTCGCCCATGTGCTCGAGCTCACAGTCGCTCTTCTTCTCCTGCTCTGCCACTTTCTGACCAAGATTGCCTTGCGAGCCGTCTTTTTCCGGCGGGCGTCTGTCCGTCATGGTCGCTCTCCTTGTTTTTCATTGGTGCTTGCTAGGGAAAACGCTTCAGGCAGCGTTTCGTTTCTTGGATTTCGCGCGGGTCGCGCAGCGCCATTAACCCCGATCTGATAGAGCCTCCGGGCGGCCGCCAAGCGCTGCTAGTTTTAACGTTGAGCGGCGGCTCAAGACGGCGAAGGGAGAAGCGTGTCCGAGCAAAGAGTCATAATGCCTGCTGTGCCTGCATCGCGTGGGGAGGCCCCGCAGCAAACGAACGCGGACAGGCGCGCGGCTCTCTTCCGGGAAACGCCGCTCGAGTTCTGCGAGCGCGTCGCTCTCGGTACGGCCTGGGCGCTCAGGCCGAGGCGGATCGGCAATCTTCTTCCTTTGGCGCGGCTGTGGGTCTCCGATCTCGCGCGGGGCGGCAATGCCTTGCCGGAGGCGGATGGACTCGCTGAAACGTCGGAGCTCGCCGGCATCGCGCGGGACCTTTCGGTGCCGACCTTGCTTGCAGCCTATCGGCGCGGCCTCTTTCCCCACGGTCATTTCGGGGCGCCCAAATGGTGGTCGCCGGTGGATCGCGCCGTGCTTCGGCTCGACGACTTCCACATCTCGTCGCGCTTGCGCAGCATGATGCGGCAAGAACGCTACGCGGTCAGCTTTGACCGGGACTTCGAGGCGGTGATCAAGGGATGCGCCGGGCGCCGCAACGGGCGCTTGCACCTCACCTGGATCACGCCGCGCATCATGCGGGCCTACGCGGACGCATTCGACGCGGGTCATGTGCATTCGTTCGAAGTCTGGAACAGAGAGGGCGAGCTTGCCGGCGGCGGCTATGGCGTCGCGGTCGGCCGCGTGTTCGTCATCGAGTTGCAGTTCTTCCGCGAGTCGAACGCATCCAAGATCGGCTTCTCGGTGCTCGCCTGGCATCTCGCCCGCTGGGGTTTCGTGCTTGCCGACAACAAATGGCTGACGCCGACCATGGCGCAGATGGGATTCGGCGAGATGCCGCGGCCTGAGTATCTCCGGCGGTTGTCGGTTCTGGCGCAGGAGCCCGTGCGGACCGGGCGGTGGGACGCGGAAGCCGACACCAAGGCCGTCGCCGATTGGCGTCCAGGCGAGACGCTCTAGGACTTTGGTGCGCCCGGCACGGCTCGAACGTGCAACCGCCAGATTCGAAGTCTGGTGCTCTATCCGTTGAGCTACGGGCGCGGCGCGCCATCGTACCATCAAGCGGCCTCGGGAATGCGTCCGACCAAGGCTTTCGGGCCTCCTGCCGGCCCTTTCCGAAAACCCGCTTTACCTGCCGGAGGAGCTTGTTAGATTAGCCCCATAGGATCAGTGCCGTAGCCCCATTGGCGAAAACGCGTGGCGGCTTCCGGCGTGAAAGGTTGAACAACGTGACTGGGCCGAGCGGCAATGTCCGCCCGGCTGCCGTGCTACCGCGTGACGCGAAAGCCATGCGGAGCGAGGCCGGCGACAGCGGGGGAGGTGCCTTGGCCCGTGCCGGGGTGCAGCCTCTCGTGGGCGCGCCGGCCGAAGGCCTCGCTGGGGCAGCCGAGGACGTCAAGGAACCGGGTGCGCTCGCGCAACCTCCGGCCCATTCGGTTTACGGGGCCCTCGACCTCGGCACCAATAATTGCCGCCTCCTGATCGCCAAGCCGTCGCGGCGCGGCTTCCTCGTCATCGACGCGTTCTCCCGCATCATCCGCCTCGGCGAAGGCTTGCGCGGCTCGGGCCGGCTCTCCAACGAGGCCATGAAGCGCACGGTCGATGCGCTTCGGGTGTGCGCCGACAAGATGCGCCGGCGCGGGGTGACGCGGTCGCGGCTGATCGCCACCGAAGCCTGCCGCATCGCCACCAACAGCGCCGAGTTCATGGACCGGGTGCAGAACGAGACCGGGCTCAAGCTCGAGATCGTCGGCCGCGAGACCGAGGCGAAGCTTGCCGTGTCGGGCTGCGCCTCGCTGCTCGACCGCAATTGCGATTGGGCGCTCGTGTTCGACATCGGCGGCGGCAGTTCCGAGCTGATCTGGCTCGACCTGTCGCGGCTCGGGCGCCAGTGGCGGCGCACGCTGCATGACCGCCTCGGCGTGCAGAACTGCATCGCCGCGTGGACCTCGCTGCCGATCGGCGTGGTCAATCTCGCCGAGCGGCACGGCGGCCGCGAGGTCACGCCAGCGAGCTACGAGGCGATGGTGGAAGACGTCATGGTGGCGCTGCGCGGCTTCGAGTCCCAGCACAGATTCGGCGAGCGCTTGGCGCAGCACCGTACGCATTTTCTCGGAACGTCCGGCACGGTGACGACGATCTCGGGCATTCACCTGAAGCTGCCGGCGTACGAGCGCGCCCGGGTCGACGGGTGTTGGCTCAGCGAGCGCGACGTGCGCACGGTGTCCAACGATCTCCTCGCCATGAGCTATGCGGAGCGCGTGGCGCAGCCGTGCATCGGACACGAGCGCGCCGATCTCGTGCTCGCCGGCTGCGCCATTCTCGAGGCGCTGCTCAGGATGTGGCCGTGCCAACGCCTGCGCGTGGCCGACCGGGGTTTGCGCGAAGGCATCCTGACCACGCTGATGGCCGAGGACGGTCACGACCGGCACCCGCAGCAGCGGCCCAATCGGCGGCGGCGCGGGAACAGTCCGCATCCCGGCCGCGGCTAACTTCAACGCGACGTCAGACCTGCTCGAGGGTTTCCTGCGCCTCGGCCTCGCCGACCGCATGCGCGCGCCGCGAGAGGCTGGCGCCCGCGCGTTTCGGCAGGCGCGCGAAGATGAGCGACGAGCTCGCCGCGAGGCCCGCGACGAGAATGAAGGCCAAGGTGAAGTCGCTCGCCAAGACCTGGTGGCTGTCGCGGCCCATGCGCTCCATCTCGAGCACCAGCGCGCCGGTGGCCACGCCGGCCGACATGGAGAGCTGCTGGGCGACGCTCGCAAAGCTCGTCGCCTTGCTCATCTCCTTCTCGTGGATGTCGGCATAGGCGATCGAGTTGATGGCGGTGAACTGGAGCGACCGGAAGAATCCGCCGACGAGAAGCACGGTGAGGATCACCGCCGCCGGCGTCAGAGCCGTGAACAGAGCCGACGCGGCGGTGAAGCCGGCCGTCAGCACGGCGTTCCACACCAAGATGTTCTTGAAGCCGAGGCGATGGATGATGGGCGCCGCCGTGGTCTTCATGGCGATGGCGCCGACCGCGGTGGCGAAGGTGAGGAGGCCCGATTGCAGCGGCGTCATGCCGAAGCCGAGCTGAAAATAGAGCGGCAGGAGGAAGGGCGTGGCGCCGACGCCGATGCGGAACAGGAAGCCGCCGACCACGCTTGCGAAGAACGTGTCGATCTTCAACAGCTTGAGATCGAGCAGGGCGTTCGGCGTGTGCCGCGCATGGCGGACGTAGAGCACGATGCCGACGATGCCAATCCCGATCAGCGAAAGCGCGACCCAGACCGGGAACAGGCTCTGGCCGACCGTGGTGAAGCCGAAGGCGACGCCGGTCAGGCCGATGCCGGATAGGATGAAGCCCTTGATGTCGAGCGGCGGCACTTCCCGCTCGCGGAAATTGGCGATGTAGCGCGTGGCGAGATAGATGCCGAGCAGCCCGATGGGGATGTTGATCCAGAAGATCCAGCGCCAGGAGAAGAAGGTGGAGATGAAGCCGCCGAGCGGCGGGCCGATGACCGGGCCCATGAGCGCCGGCACGGTGAGCCAGGCGAGCGCCGAGATCAGCTCCGCCTTGGGCACCGAACGCAGGATCACGAGGCGGCCGACCGGCACCATCATGGCGCCGCCCATGCCCTGGATGATGCGGAACAGCACGAAGTCGGGCAGGCCTTGGGCGAAGCCGCAGGCCGCCGAGCCCAAGGAAAAGACGACGATGGCTGCGCGGAATACGGTGCGGGCGCCGAAGCGGTCGGCCATCCAGCCGCTTAAGGGGATGAACACCGCGAGCGACAGAAGATATGACGTCAGCGCAAGCTTGAGGGCGATCGGGTCCTCATGCAGATCCGCGGCGATCGCCGGCAGCGAGGTGGCGATCACCGTGGAGTCCATGGTCTCCATGAACAGGGCGACCGCGACGATCAGGGTGACGAAATAGCGGGGCATGTGGCAGGTGTTAGAGGGCAGATGTGGTGCACATGGGGCGGGCGCGCCTGCCAGGTCAAGCCGGTGCGACCTCGGGACGTGATTAACTTATGGTGAAATCGACAAAAAGCGGCGGTCCGGGGCGGCGGAGCCTCGCGGTGCGGGTCAAGACCGCCAAAGGGCGGAAGATCGGCTCGACGCGCTGGCTCCAGCGGCAGCTCAACGACCCGTACGTGGAGGAGGCGAAGCGCCAAGGCTATCGCAGCCGCGCCGCGTTCAAGCTCCTCGAGATCGACGACAAGCATCACTTCCTGAAGCCCGGCAAGATTGTGATCGACCTCGGCGCGGCGCCCGGCGGATGGAGCCAAGTGGCCGCGGCGCGCGTTGGCGCGGAGGCAGGCAAGGGCAGGGTGATCGCCGCCGACCTGAATGACATCGAGCCGGTCCCCGGCGTCGACTTTATGGTCCTCGACATGACCGATCCGGAGGCGGGCGATCAGATCCGGGCCGCGCTCGGCGGCGCCCGCGCCGACGTGGTGCTCTCCGACATGGCGGCCTCTTCGACCGGGCACCGCCAGACCGACCATTTGCGCGTGGTGGCGCTCGCCGAAGCCGCGCTCGACATCGCCGAGGACGTGCTTGAGCCCGGCGGGGCCTACCTCGCCAAGGTGCTGCAAGGGGGCGCCGGCCAGGACCTGGTCAGCCGCCTCAAGCAGGGCTTCACCAAGGTGGCCCACGTCAAGCCGAAGGCGTCACGCCAGGATTCCGCCGAGGTCTATGTGCTGGCGACCGGGTTCCGGGGCGCGCCGCGAGTGAGGCCGGTTCACAGGACTGTGCACGCGCGTGTGCTGCCCAATTTTCGCGAGTCTTGCTAGTGTGGCGACGTCTTCATTAGGCGCGAGGAGCGGTCCATGAATGTCGAGGTGGTGAAGGAGTATTACGGCAAGGTCCTCAAGGGCTCGAAGGACCTGAAGACCTCGGCGTGCTGCGACGGCGGCGGCGTGCCCGGCCATCTCGAGGCGCTGATCGCCAATGTGCACGAGGAGGTTCGCTCGAAATATTACGGTTGCGGCATCGTCATTCCGGCGGCGCTGCAAGGCTGCCGCGTGCTCGATCTCGGCTCGGGCTCGGGCCGCGACGTCTATCTGATCTCCCAGCTCGTGGGCGAACGCGGCGAGGTGGTCGGCGTCGACATGACCGACGAGCAGCTTGCCACGGCGAACCGTCATGTCGATTGGCACATGCGACAGTTCGGTTACGCGCAGTCAAACGTTCGGTTCCTCAAAGGCTATCTCGAGAAGCTCGACGAGCTCGATCTCGAGCCTTCGACCTTCGACGTGGTGGTGTCGAACTGCGTCATCAATCTCTGCGTCGACAAGCTCGCGGTGTTGCGCGGGGCGCACCGGCTCCTTAAACCAGGCGGCGAGCTCTATTTCGCCGACGTCTATTGCGACCGTCGCCTGCCTGACGAAATACGCGCCGATCCGCTTCTCTACGGCGAGTGCTTAGGCGGCGCGCTCTATTGGAACGACTTCCTGCCGATGGCGAAGCAAGCCGGCTTCCTCGATCCGCGTCTCGTCACCAGCCGGCCGATCGAAGTGGAGAACGAGGCGATGCGGGCGAAGCTCGGCCAGGCGAAGTTCTTCTCCGCCACCTATCGGCTGTTCAAGCTCGATGACCTGGAGGCGGCGTGCGAGGATTACGGTCAGGCGGTGGTCTATCGCGGCGGCGTGGCCGAGCAAGCCCAAGCCTTCGCGCTCGACGGGCATCACATCATCGAGCGCGGCAAGGTGTTCCCCGTGTGCGGCAACTCGTGGCGCATGCTGGCCGAGACGCGTTTTGCGCCGTATTTCGATTTCGTCGGCACCTTCTCGACCCATTACGGAATCTTCGCCGGCTGCGGGACGTCGCTTCCCTTCGATACGACAGCGCCGGTACAAGGGGCGAAGACGAAGAAGTCGAGTTGCTGCTAGGCGCTTCCCTTCGCCCGCGCGATGCGCTGCCGGACGCCGGCGCCGGCCTCGTACCACCCCTTGCTGCTATTCACGATCTTGACCACGGACAGCATGACCGGAACCTCGATCAGGACGCCGACAACAGTCGCCAGCGCCGCGCCCGAGTTGAAGCCGAACAGGCTGATCGCCG